>CAZNCN010000014.1:5797-48414 GCA_964571635.1 uncultured Ruminococcus sp.
AGCTTTTCGAGCGGCGTCATGAACTCAGAAACCTTGAGTGTGGGCTCCATTCTCGAAACGCGATAGTCGCGGCTGGTGACTATGCCCATCAGCTTGCCCTCTGCCGTGCCGTCGTCGGTTATTGCGACGGTGGAATGTCCGGTGCGCTCTTTGAGGTCGATGACATCTGCGAGCGTTGCATCAGGCGAAAGGTTAGAGTCGCTCACGACAAAGCCTGCCTTATAGCCCTTGACCTTTGCGACCATTGCCGCCTCGTCATCTGCACTCTGCGAGCCGTAGATGAACGAAACACCACCCTCTTTTGCGAGTGCGATGGCGAGCTTGTCGCCCGAAACAGACTGCATTATTGCCGAAACCATGGGAATATTCATCGAGATGGGCGGTTCTTCAACGCCTTTTCTGTATTTGCAGAGCGGCGTGCGCAGGCTTACTCGGTCGGGAATGCATTCTGCCGACGAATAGCCGGGGATCAGAAGGTATTCGCTGAAGGTGTGTGATAATTCGTTGTAAAACGTTGCCATTTTTGTTTTTTCCTCTCTTTTTGATTATATGCGCCTGCCGTAGATCTCGACTTTTTGGCGTTTAAATTCGGCAAAAGTGCCGTTGTCAAGTGCATCGCGGATGTCAGCCATGAGCTTGTTGTAGAAATAAAGGTTGTGTATAACGCAAAGCCTCATAGGCAGCATTTCGCGTGCTTTAAAGAGGTGGCGGATATACGCCTTTGAATAGGTGCGGCAGACGGGGCAGTCGCACTCGGGGTCGATCGGCTCGTCTGACCAAAAATATTTGTTGTTGTTCAGGTTGATATGACCATAGCTTGTAAACAGGTTGCCGTGCCTTGCGTTGCGTGAGGGCATGACGCAGTCAAACATATCGACGCCTCTTTCAACGCACTCGAGTATGTCGACAGGCGTGCCGACGCCCATCAGATATCGCGGCTTTTCTTTTGGCAGATAAGGCTCGACCGCCTCGACGACGTCATACATTTCTGCGTTTGTTTCGCCGACGGCAAGTCCGCCAATGGCATAGCCGTCAAGGTCAAGCTCTGAAATGCGCTTTGCCTGCTCGATGCGTATGTCATTATATATCGCGCCCTGATTGATGCCGAAGAGCATCTGTTTTTTGTTTATGGTGGTTTCGAGCGAGTTTAAGTGCTGCATCTCGTTTTTGCATCTGACCAGCCAGCGATATGTGCGGTCGACCGAATTTTGGATATATGTGCGGTCGGCAACAGACGACGGGCATTCATCAAACGCCATTGCGATGGTTGATGCCAGCTTCGACTGTATGCGCATACTGATCTCGGGCGACATGAATATCTTTGCACCGTCGATGTGCGAGTTGAAGTGTACACCTTCTTCTTTTATCGAGCGTATCGCCGCAAGCGAAAATACCTGAAATCCGCCGCTGTCGGTCAGTATCGGTCTGTCCCAATTCATAAACTTGTGCAGTCCGCCGAGTTTATAGATAAGATCCTCGCCCGGTCTGACGTGCAGGTGATAGGTATTTGACAGCTCGACCTGGCAGCCGATGTTTTTAAGATCTCCGGGCGAAACTCCGCCCTTGATGGCGGCAGACGTGCCGACGTTCATAAAAAGCGGCGTCTGCACCGTGCCGTGAACTGTTTCGAGCACTCCGCGGCGTGCCCTGCCCTCTGTTTTTAAAACCTTAAAAGACATAAAACCCCCGGAAAGATGAAGTTATAGGTAATAGTGAATAGTGGATAGTGGATAGTGGATAGTGGATAGTGGATAGTGAAGAAGTAATGCGGATTTTCGCCATATCTGGCGAAAGCCTCCGTTTTATATGTTACATAAAGCGTTATCTGTCAAACAGCTTATCTATTGCCGATCTTGGATATTCTCTGACGAATGGTCTGCCGTGCGGACAGAGCTTGAGAGATGGGTCGGCGATGAGCTTGCGTGCGAGGAACAGATCCTGCTCGGGCCCCGTATGCTGTCCCGCCTTGACAGCCGCCTTGCAGGCGACGGTATAAAGCGCCTTGTCGACCTTCTCTTTGAACGGCAGCGCCGAGCCCTCGGCAAGATCCTTAGCGAACGACTCGATGATGCCTTGAATGTCACCGCATTTCGAGATGGTATTAGGCACTGTTCTGACGATTATTGCATCGTCACCGAACGGTTCGCAGCAAAATCCGAACTGATTTAGATAACCCATGTTGTCGGCGATCAGTGCGACGCTCTCTCTGTCGAGGCAGACGACCACGCCTGTGAGCAGATGCTGCGAATTAAGCACCTTTTCGGTTATCAGGCGCTCATAAATTATGCGCTCGTGTGCGGCGTGCTTGTCAAATATCATGATGGTGTCATGCGTTTGAGCGATGACATATGTTTTATAAAGCTCTCCGACAATGACAACGTCGGTATCGCCGATGTCGAGCAGCTTTTTTTGCTCGGGTTCAGCCACTGACGGCTCTTCGACGGGTATCGGTGTGCGCACGCTGAATATGGGGTTGCCGTCGGGTGTCGCATCCTCTGATGCTATATCGCCGTCGAAAAGCGAATAAGACATTATTCCCTGCCCTTTTATTTGGGTCGACGGTGCATAACCGCTCTTTTGCGGTCTTGAAGCTTCTTGCGTGCTTTTTTGCAGTCTGCTTTGATAGTTTTGATAACTTTGATAGCTTTGGCTTGTTTGATTATTCTGATTGCTTTGATAAGAATCGGCACGCTGCGTTGCTGCCTGTGATTCGGTTGCAGTATGTGCGATGCCTGCGGCGATCTCTGCCTCTTGCCTGCGAGAGCCGTTCTGCAATGCGTTGCGCACGCAATAATAGACCGCCTCAAATATCTTTTTTTCGTCAGCAAACTTTATCTCGAGCTTTGCGGGGTGAACGTTGACGTCGGTCAGATGCGCATCGAGAGTGATATATAATATTCCGGCAGGGAACTTGCCCTGGGGAATGAACGAGCGGTATGCCTCTTCGAGAGCCGCCTTTATGGTTTTTGAGATGACAAATCGGCGGTTGACAAAGAACACCTGCATTGTGCGGCTCGAGCGTGGCGATTCGGGGCGGCTTATAAAGCCCGAAACCTTGATGCCTGCGTCCTCGAGCTCATACGAGCATTCCGACAGCGTTTTTGACGTCTGCGAACCAAAGACCGAGTATATCGCCGAAAAAAGTCTGCCGTCGCCGGGGGTTGCAAATTTCCTGTCGTTTTCTGAATAAAACGCTATCGCTACGTCGGGGTTGGCGAGTGCGATCTTTTCGGCTGCGGCGGCGCATGATGCAGCCTCTGCCTGGTCGCGCTTCATAAACCTTGCACGGGCAGGCGTGTTGTAAAACAGATCCTTGACCGTGACAGTCGTTCCGACGGGGCAGCCGACATCCTCTATTATAACGCCGTTTTCATCCGAAACAAGATGCGTGCCCTCGGTATCAGACTGTCTGCGAGTGGTTATTTCGACTCTCGAAACGGCAGAAATGGCGGCGAGTGCCTCGCCTCTGAAGCCCATTGTGGTAACTCCGTCGAGGTCTGCGCCGCAGGTGATCTTGCTGGTCGCATGCCGTAAAAGCGTCTTTGGAACGTCGTCACGTTCTATGCCGCAGCCGTTGTCGCTGACCTTGATCATCGACATTCCGCCGCCTCTGATCTCGATTTTGATCGACGTTGCGCCGGCATCGATGCAGTTCTCGAGCAGCTCTTTGAGCGCACCCGAGGGTCTGTCGACTACCTCGCCTGCCGCGATCATATTCGCCGTTTGCTTGTCAAGAATATTGATAACTCCCATGCAAGATCTTCCTCTCTGATTATTTTAATAATGCCTAAAGCATTTTTTTGAGCTGATAAAGCAGCGAAAGCGCCTCGTATGGCGTGAGGGTGTTGAGGTCTGTTTCTGACAGTTTTTGTCTTATTTCGTCAGAAACGATGTCGGCGAACGAAATATTGTCGCTGTCGGCATCTGAATGCCTTTTGCCCTGCATTTGTATCTGCTTGCCGCTGTCGAGTGACGAAAGTATCTGCTTTGCCCTCGTCACGACAGTCTGCGGAACGCCCGCAAGCCGTGCGACCTCTATGCCATAGCTGTCGTCGGCAGCGCCTTTTATTATCTTGCGCAAAAATACTATGTCGTCACCACGCTTTTTGGCGGCGATATTATAATTCACTACGCCGTCGAGCTCGTTTTCGAGCACTGTCAGCTCGTGGTAGTGCGTTGCAAAAAGTGTGCGCGCGCCTATTTTTTTGGCTGTGTATTCGACCACGGCTCTTGCGATGCTCATGCCGTCGTATGTCGATGTGCCTCTGCCTATCTCGTCATAGATGATAAGGCTCTGCTTGGTCGCATTCTGCAATATCTCGGCGACCTCGTTCATCTCGAGCATAAATGTCGAGTTGCCCGAAGCGAGATCGTCGCTTGCGCCCACTCTGGTAAAAACTCTGTCGACAAGTCCGATGCGTGCCGAAGCGGCAGGCACAAACGAGCCCATCTGCGCCATCACGCAGCAAAGTGCCACCTGGCGCATATACGTCGACTTGCCCGCCATATTCGGGCCTGTTATCAGCATAAGCCTGTTTGCCGCACAGTCGAGGCTGACATCGTTTGGAACAAAATAGCTGTCCGAGCTCATACGCTCGACAACCGGGTGGCGGCTGTCCTTGAGATAAATGACATCAGATTCGTCGACCTCGGGGCGCGTATAGCCGTATTCTCTCGCTACCGCAGCGAGCGAGCAATAAACGTCAAGCTCTGCTATTGCCGCAGCGGTCGAGCGTATGCGCTGTATCGCCTCGAGCACATAATCACGCAATTTGCTGAATATTTCATATTCGAGTGCCGCATCACGCTCTTTTGCACCTATAACGCGGCTCTCCATGTCCTTGAGCTCTTCTGTAACAAATCTTTCGCCGCCGACAAGTGTCTGCCGCCTGATATATGTATCGGGCACCTGCGAAAGAAACGAGTTTGAAACCTCGATATAATATCCGAAAACCTTGTTGTATCCGACCTTGAGCGAGCGTATGCCTGTTCTTTCACGCTCGGTGCTCTCGATGCGTGAGATCCAGCTCTTGCCGTCGGTCATCATGTCACGCAGCTCATCGACCGCACGACTGCAGCCCTTTTTGATCATTCCGCCCTCGCGAACAGTGAGCGGCGGCTCATCGCAGATGGTGTTGTCTATGCTCGCTTCTACGTCCTCGAGCCTGTCGATATTGGCGAGAATGCGTCTGCACGCCTGCGATTTGAGGCACGAAAGTGCGTCTATCACTTCGGGCAGTTTTGACAGCGTCTGCTGCAGCGCCTTGAGGTCGCGTGCATTCGCCGAGCCGTAATAAATGCGTGTTGCAAGTCTCTCGAGGTCGACCGTCGATCTTAGAGAATCACGTATATCCTCGCGTGTGATGGTGTCATCAAACAATTCTTGAACGGCATCAAGCCGCTCGTTTATCGCACGGGTTGACAAAAGCGGCTTTTCGAGCCTCGATCTCAGCATTCGCTTGCCTGCCGAGGTGACCGTTTTATCCAAGACCCACAAAAGTGAGCCTTTCTTTTCGCCGGCACGCATTGTTTCTGTTATTTCAAGGCTGCGGCGTGAGAACCCATCGACACGCATATACGCCGTGCTGTCATAAAAGGATATTTTTTGTATGTAGGTGAGGTCTGTCTTTTGCGTTTCTCTGAGCGAAGCGAGCAAAGCACCGACAGCGAGCACCGCAAGCGACGAAATATCTGTGCCGAATTTCTGTGCCCAGCCCTCGCCGAATTGCCTGTTCATCTCTGCAGTCACCGCATCTTTGGCATAAAGTGCACCGTCAACATATGTAAAAAGCATCGCTCCGAACCTGCCTGTGCGCTTGAGCGCATCACCGTCGGGGGCAGAGCAGACTGTTTCGCGCGGAGAAAACACGCCGAATTCAGACACCAGCCTGTCGTCGGCACCGTCGCCCAAAAGCTCGGTGGCGTGTATCTCACCCGTCGAAATGTCGGCAAACGCAACGCCATAGCCGCTCGGCTCGCTGTAGAACGAAGCGATATAGTTGTTTTCACCGTCGTTCAGGCATTCGCTCTCGGTGACTGTGCCTGCCGAAATGACACGCACGACATCACGCTTGACAATGCCCTTGGCAGCCTTGGGATCCTCCATCTGTTCGCAGATAGCGACACGATAGCCCTTTTTGACGAGCTTTGCAAGATAGCTGTCGAGTGCATGATAAGGAACTCCGCACATCGGAGCACGCTCGGGCAGGCCGCAATCCTTGCCGGTCAAGACGAGCTCGAGCTCTTTTGAAGCGATTTTTGCGTCGTCAAAAAACATCTCATAAAAATCGCCTAAGCGATACATGAGTATGCAGTCGGGATATTGCTCTTTTGTTTGCATGTATTGCTGCATCATCGGAGATAACGGCATACTGACCCCCAAAACATTGAATAGTGAACAGTGAATAGTGAAGCAGTGGCTTCGCACGGTTAAGTTGTCACTGCCATGACAGCGACTGCTTCACTGATTTGCACCTATATGGCGCAAATCAACTTAATGGCAGCCTCCGCAATGTCCGCAGTCGCCGCCGCAGGATTCGTCGTGCTCGTGAATGGTTTCGGGTGCGATAACGCACTGCAGACCATAGTTGACCTCGGTGATGATGTCGTTGACAGCCTTTTCGGTGTCGTTAAGAGCGACCATGGTGGGGTCGGTGATTATTTCGTCATAAAGTGATTTGAGTCTGCCTGTGATAGAAGCGATGAGCAGGCTGTCCTTCTCGGGTCTTGCGTTCTCGACTTCGAGAGCCTGAGCCTGTGCGTTATACTCGACGACCTTGTTCATCAAAACGCCGTTTGCGGCATAGGCTTCTTTTGCCTTCTGATAAGCGATGACGGTTTCGTCTTTTTTGAGCTCCTCGATAAACTGAGCATAGATCTTTTGCAGGGTTTCGTTCATTTTTTGTGTTCTCCTGTTTATTTAATAATTTTTGCACTGAGTGAATAAGCCTTTGCCGACGTGATCTCTGCTTTGCATACCTCGCCTGCGGGGATAGTCATGTCGAGCTCGGCTATCTTGTTTTGGTCGGTACGTCCCGTGCCGTCGCCATCCGAAAGCACACGCTGGACAGTGCCGACGAGCGCCCTGTTGCGCTCGAGCGCGATGTCGTTCTGCAATGCCGAAAGCATCTCAAACCGCCTGACCTGCTCGTCATGCGGTATGCGGCAGTCCATTTTTGCCGCCTTTGTGCCCTCTCGGGGCGAATAGATAAACGAATATATCATGTCAAACTGCGCTTCTTTTACCAGCGAGAGCGTGTCGGCAAAATCCTCGTCGGTCTCACCGGGAAATCCGACTATTATGTCGGTCGAAACGGCTATGCCGGGGACTTTTTCTCTGATCTTCTGTGCGGTATTTAAATATTGCTCTCTCGTATAGCGCCTGTTCATCTCTGCCAGAATGCGTGTCGAGCCTGACTGCACAGGCAGGTGAAAGTGTTTTGCTATGCGCTCGTGCGAGGCAATGGCATCTATCAGCTCGTCCGACGCATCCTTTGGGTGCGAGGTCATAAACCTTATGCGATAGTCGCCGTCGAACTCGGCACATTTTGAGATAAGCTCGGGGAACGTGATGTCGCCGTTATAGCTGTTGACATTCTGTCCGAGCAATGTAATATCCTTATAGCCCGAGGCGATAAGCCCCGAAACCTCATTCAAAACGTCGTCCGACCTTCTGCTGCGCTCTCTGCCCCTGACTGAAGGCACGACGCAATAGGTGCAGAAATTATTGCAGCCGTACATGATCGAGACCCACGCCTTGTATGAGCTTGCACGGCAGACGGGCATTCCCTCACTGATGACACCGAACGAGTCATGCGGCAGGTCGTTTATAAAAAACATGCGCTTTGTGCCGTTGACGACAGAATAAAGTATCTCGGGCAGGCGGTGATTCATGTCTGTTCCGAATGCAAAGTCGACATACGGATAGCTCTTTTTGATCTGCTCTACCCTGTGCAATTGCTGCGGCATACAGCCGCATATGCCTATGATGAGGTCTTTTTTGTTTTCTTTGAGTTTTTTGAGCTGACCTGCATACGAAAGCTCACGCTTTTCGGCGTGCTCTCTTATGGCACAGGTGTTGATGAGTATCAGGTCGGCGTCGCTCTCGCTTGTGGCTCGGCTGAAGCCGCAGAGCATGAGATAGCCCATCAGCTTTTCGCCGTCCGACTCGTTTTGCTGGCAGCCGAACGTGCGCACGAACGCCTTTTTGCCCTCGAAGATCGGCAAGAGCGACAACGCTATCTCGGTCTGCCTTTGGTCATCCTGTCTTGAAACGAATATATCTGTCATTCTGTCATGTCCTTAAAGGTCGTTGCGGTAATAAAATGCTCAAACATCGCTGTGTGCTCTGAGATATTGCCGCAGACCACCTTGCCTTCCTTTGCCGAAGCGTGAATAAATCTGTCGCCGCCCAAATACATTGCGACGTGGTGATCGAAATAAAGCAGGTCGCCTTTCTTTGCGTCTGAAAGCGGAATGTGCTTCATGCATTCCGACCTGTCCGGGTCGCTGTCACGCCAGATGGTCACGCCCGAAAGCGCATATGCCATGAACGTGAGCCCCGAGCAGTCTATGCCGCTCGGTGTCTTGCCGCCCCAGCGGTACTGAACGCCCAAGTATCGCATGGCGTTGTCGCACAGGCTGTCACGGGTGACTGCTTTTGCCGCCCTGACCTTAAAGCCGCAGGGTGCTTTGCACGATTTGCAGGATGCTCCGCAAAGCTCGTTATCAAAGACAAGGCTGTTTATGTGTGTAAAAAACATTTTTTTGTCGGGCAATGCTATCATGGCACGCTGAGGGACCTCGTGCGGAACGCCTGCCAGCACTCTTGCTCCAAGCGGCAAGGTCATTATCGGTGCGAGGCTGTAATCCGGTGCCTTTAGCAGGTCGCAAAAAAGAGTGTCGACTGTGGCGTTGGCAGCGCTCAATGTTTCACAGACGTTTTGCTTATTTATCCAGCCCTTATAGCCGTAATCTGTTATTATGCGAAAATATTCGTTTATTGTGTCGATGACCTCGACCTCTGTGCCGTAAAGCACCTCGTCGACAACAGCGCTCGACGCTTCGGGAGCTTTATATAAAAACGCGGACGGTGTGCAGATTGTCATAAATTGCCTCTTTTAAAAAAATTTGCTGTGGTTTTAACGCCTCGTTTTGCAAATAATATATTCAAAGCGATCGAAAGGAGTGATTTAAAATAACAAAAACAAAAACCAAAACGCTTTTTAAACTGTATTTTAAACTGCTGTGCGTGATCGTCACAGCTGCAATCGCACTCGGCCTGTCGGCTTCGGCAAAAAGCGTGTCGTGGTATTTCAAGCCGTCCAAAGAGGGCGAGCGCCCGATATGCTTCGGCGGCGACAGTATGCCGGACCGCTATGGTGCGTTGTATCTCGGCAAGGACGAAAAGGTGATATACCTCACGTTCGATGCGGGCTATGAGAACGGCAATGTCGCAAAAACGCTTGACGTGCTTGCAGAGCAGGATGTCAAGGCAACGTTTTTTATACTGCCCGGGATAGTCAGAAACAATACCGATGTCGTCAAACGAATGCTTGATGAGGGGCATATAATAGGCAACCATTCTTATTCGCACAAAAACATGGGGCTGATAGATGATTATAACACATTTTCGGCAGAATTAAAAGGGCTTGACGACGTCTGTTTGGAATATTTAGGCACAAAAGCATCAAAATTTTTCAGACCGCCCGAGGGCGCTTTCAGCGAAAATATGCTTAAGTTCTGCGCCAAGGCAGGCTATACGCCTGTTTTCTGGTCGTTCGCTTATGCCGATTGGGATAACAACAACCAAAAGGACAAAGCATGGGCAAAGCAAAAGATATTGTCGAGCGTCCACAACGGCGAAATAATGCTGTTGCATCCGACATCGGCGACAAATGCCGCCATACTCGGCGAGGTGATAGCAGAAATAAAAAATATGGGATATAGGTTCGGCACGCTCGATGAGCTGACAGCTTCAGCGGGCGTCGATTATCAAAAACTGCGTGAATATGAGTCTGACGGGCGAGTCTTTGCGGGCAGCCCGTCCGCAGGCAAATATATCTGTCTTACCTTTGATGACGGGCCTTGCGCAAGATATACGCCGAGGATACTCGATATATTAAAGCAATACGATGTCAAGGCGACGTTCTTTGTCATAGGCAAAAACGCAGAAGAGAATATCGACCTTTTGCACCGTGAGATAGCCGAGGGTCACGAAATAGGCGTTCACACCTATTCGCACAGGCAGATGTCGTCGCTTGGCGTCAATGAACTGCAAAAAGAGATAGAAGCTACCGCAGAGCTCATAAAAAGTGCGGGCTTTGTGCCGAGGCTGTTTCGTGCTCCGGGCGGCGAAGTATGGTTTGACGGAATAGATCTGGCAAATTCGCTCGGCTACACAGTTGTTATGTGGAGCTGGCGGACAGATACAAAAGACTGGTCAGGCGCAGGGACGCAGAGCATAATAAGCACCGTTTTAAACAACCTGTCGGGCGGCGATGTCGTGTTGATGCACGACTATAACTATGCAAAAAGCTATACGCCCGATGCACTCGAGGAGCTTATTCCGCACTTGCTTGACGAGGGCTATCGATTTGTGACTGTTTCAGAGCTTTGCGCCTTGTCGGCAGGATGATATACCTGCACATAAGATAAGCCGCATAGATCACAAACGTGATGACCGTGATCGCCTGCGAGATATGCTGCACGGTCGTGCCCTTATAATAGGCGGTTATATATCCGCTCTCGACATCGCTCGGGATGTTAAGCCGCAGGCAGTTGTATTTGCTGTACTCCCAATCGAGCCTTGTCTTGCCGCCACCGTCGGAATAAAGCCATATCTCATAGCCTTTATATGCGACGAGAGGGAGGTCGATATAGGTGTCGTCGTACGAATTTCCCTCGAATTTTGCAGACAGCACTGCGCCGTGGCGCTCGACAGACAGCTGAGCGCCTTTCAGATTGTTAGAGAGGCAAACGTCGCCTTTTTTCGCCAGCATTATGAGCTGCTGACGGTTGCTGCCCGTGGGCAGCCATTCGCCGAGGCCGACATTGAATTCATAGTCGTATTGCTCGGTCTTGCCGTCCATTTGGCTTTTGATATAGCCTGTGTATTTGGGAGCGGCAAAAAGTGCAAAGCACACCGCCGAAAGTGCAACTATCGTGCAGAGATAGGTGAAATATGCGTTTTGCTTTTCGAGTGCCGATGCGATGCCGCCCATGAACAGGCTCGAAAACAGCGTTGCAAAAACCATCAGTCGCCACGGGAACTGCATGGTGGCGCACAGCTCCTGAAAAATATCCCAGGGGAAGTATGCCGACGATGCAAACAGCGCCAAAAGCGCAAGCCCCATATATATCCAGGTCTGCTTGCCCTTATAGCCCTCATCCTTGTGGAAAACTCCGGTTATTCTCACGGCGATCGCCGCAAGAAACGCAAAGCCTATGCCGTTGGGATACCACCATTTTGCCGACTGCGTCTGCGTGTTTATCGGCGAAAACAGGCTCATCAGGTCGGGCAGTGTGCGCTCGAGCAATGCTCCGTAAGCTGATGACGACGTGCCGTCGGTGCTTATGAACTTTGTCGACTGCATCTGCTCGATCATGGGGAATATAAACGTCGCCGACGAAGCAAAAAATATAACGGCGGCAGAAACGACATACAAAAACCGCTTTGGCTCTTTAAAGAATCGCATGCAGCCGCAAATGCAGAATATGACGAGAAACACGACAGTCGCAACAGCCGTCAGCACGTGCGAGATCAAAACTCCGCACAGTCCAAAGCCGAGCAGATACCACTTTTTGCAGTCGCCGAAAACTATATTGTGCGCACCTGCCATTACGACAGGCAAAAACACAAACGATTGCATCTCGCCTGCTGCGTGCCTGTAAAGCAGGTCGGTGAAAAAATATGACGAAAAAACATATGTCAGCGCCGCAACAAAGCCGGCTCTGTCGCTGCCGAATATATATCTTGCGCTGAAGAACATCGACCAGCCGACCAAAAACGTCATCGAAACGACATAAGCGGTATAAGCGTCGAGCACGCTTACGCCCCAGGTGACCAGCAGCGCAAACGGAAACATCAGCCAGTCACCATAGAATATCGGCGAGGCATAGCCGTATCCGCGGTACATGTTGGTGTATATCCTTGCGGGCAATTGACCGTTCTTTATCTCAACCGATAGCGATTCAAGACGGTACATATGATAATAGATGTCGTGACCCTTTGGCAGCGACATCATGAATTGCGGCAAGAGATAGCACGCAAAAATGCACAAGGTCAGTATGCCAAAGAGCGTTATGAGTGTTTTGTTGCGTTCGTAATATGCGCGCATCGCATTCATCGCCGTCAGCCTTTCGTGGGGTAGAATAGTATCTTTATTATTATACACTATAACGCAAGATAAATCAATAGAAAAACGCCGTGCACAGCGCAAAGCGTTGCTTCGCTGCCGTTTCAGCGACAACTTCACTTAAAAAAGTGGGCCATCAAGACCCACTTTTTTGCTGTATTATCGTATATTTGCCCATATAATGCCTGACTATCATAAGATAATCGTTGACCAAGAGCTCGCCGTCGCAGGACGCATCCGCCGCGATAAGCTGCAGGTGGTCAAGTTCGAGCGTGCCGACCATGCAACGCTTGACAAACAGATAGTCTGCCGTGTCTATCTCGCCGTCACCGTTGACGTCGCCTCTGATGACCACAGAAACCCTCGAAAGCTCGACACCGTCGTAATAAAGCACCAGCACATCGCCTGTCGCCATTTTTTGCTCCATGGTCTTTTGAGCGCCGTTTGCCGAAAACAGCTTGACCTCGCCTGCCGAGGTGCTCGACGAAATGAGCGATTCTGCGGTAGAGCCGGGAACGACACCATAGAGGCTGCCGTCGCTTGTGACTATGCTCTCGTTGTTGAATTCAAAAACCGCCGCAGGCGCAGTACCGCCGACGATGCCCGTGATGTCGATGTATCTCGCCTTTGACCAGCCGTCGACAGCGGTGCCGTTTTGTGTAGTACCCTTGACGTGATACCAGCCGTCTGTTTCTTCGCCGATGACCTCGACTGCCGTGTCGGTGTCGATTATTCCGAGCGCTTTGGCATCGGCACTCGGTGCGGTACGCACATAAAGCCTTGTCGTAACTGTCGCCGTATAATTCTTTGCCGTGTCACCGACCTGAACGCTGACCGTGACCGTCGCTCCACCCGAGGTGACGCCCGTGACAGTCGTCACACCCTTTGAAACTGCGGTAATAACGCCGTCCGAATCGACCTTTGCGATCTTTTCGTTCGCCGAGGTCCAGGTGACGGTGCGCTGTGTTGCCGTAGCGGGTGCGAGCGCATAAACTATTTTAGAGGTATCGCCGACTGCGAGCGCAAAGACGTTCTTTGCCGTGCGTATTTGCATGACGAGCCCTTTGTGGTTGTTGATGACGATATAATCCGCCTTTGACCAGCCCTTTAAATGCTCGCCGTCCCTGCCGACGCCCTCGCAGAGATACCAGCCGTCTGTTTCTTCGCTGTGCAGGTATACGCCCTGACCCTTGGGGAATATGCCGTATGCCTTGCTGTCGGCGTTGGGCTCTGCCCTCGCATAAAGGTTCGCCGTGACATAAGCGTCATAAAGCTCTTCGCCTGCGACCTCGACGAGGCAGCACGCCTCTCGGTCGCCGATCTTGGCTCTGATGAGTGCTATGCCCTCTTTGAGTGCCGAAACCGCACCGCTTTGGTCGACTGTCGCTACTGTGGGATCACTGCTCTCCCAAACGACCTCATATGGCAGCCAATCTGTGGCATCGCTGCCCTCAGTTGGCGTAAATTCTGCCTTGAATATCTCGTAAGCGAGCTCTGCACCGTCGTTGATGTTGAGTGCCAACTGTGCCCTGTTCATCTCCATGGCGATGATGCCGTATTCGTTGGGCGTGATAATGTCGTATTGCATGAGGTCATAGTTCTCGATTATCGCAATAAGCTGCTCGGCATAGCCCTCGTCGCTCGTATAGCCTGCGTCGACTATGTCATAGGCGGCTTTTTTATAATCGGTTTCGCCTCTGAGTGCCTCGTATCTGTCGCTTGTGTTGAGCAGGGTCGAGTGATCCTCGACGCTTTCACGCCAGTCGGAATAAGCACGCCACGGGCTGGCGTTGCGGTCGTCGTTGCCGACAGATATGAGCATGTCATCGTAGTTTGAATATAATATCTCGGCACGCTGGTCATAGACCATTCCGCTCCATGTCGAATAAGCCTTAGAGCCAAAAAGGTTCTTGCCTTCGATGGCGAGCCTGCTGCCGCCCCAACCGCTCTCGAATATCGCCTGACCGACGGTTATCGAGGCGAGGATGCCTGTTTTGTGCATATCTGCACGTGCAAACGAGCCGATGAGCTCTGCAAAATAGCTTTGCCTGTCGGTGAGCGCATATGCTTTTTGCTGTCCGATCGACGGTATCAATGCCGCAAGCATTGCAATGCACACGATGAATGCAAAAAACCGCCTTGATTTATTTATGTATCTCATCATTATCCTCTCGAGCGTTTTGAAATTACAACTGTACGATTATATATAACATATTTAAGCACGAGTTGTCAAGTAAAAGAGGATATAGTGCCGTGGTGCATTGCATTTTTCGAACTTGTGTGCTAAAATAAGCACAACGCTTTTTCGAGGAGAATTATGCCATGCCTTTCGCAACAACGCTTGTCAAGGTGCTTTTGATGCTCGTATACGCTTTGCCGGGCTATATTTTTGTAAAATTCAAGATAATCAGGATAGATTGCACAAAAGATCTTTCAAAGATACTGATGTATATCTGCCAGCCCTGCCTTGAGCTTTATTCGTTCAACAAGGTCATCGAATATTCCGGCGAGCTGTTGCCCAGCCTCGGATTGTTTTTTGTGATAACGCTTTTGGCACAGGTTGCGGCGGTGCTTCTGCTCAAGCTGCTGTTTAGGGGTAAGCAGAATGAGTCGGCATATCGTGTCGCGACGGTTGCGGGTGTGTTTGGCAATTTCGGATTTTTCGGCACTCCGCTGCTCGAAACGCTCCTGCCGCAGTATCCGCAGGCGGTCGTTTATGCCGCAGTGCTTGCGGTAAGCATGAACGCCGTTGCGTGGACGGTCGGACTTTATGTCATGACAGGCGACCGCACTTATATGCGCCCGATCAAGGCGCTGCTCTGTCCCAACGTCGCTGCGCTCGTTATAGTATTGCCGCTGTTTATAACAGGCACGGCACTGCCGCAGTTTATCGCCGACCCTGTCGACCTCATGGGCAAGATAAGCCTGCCTTTGTGTATGTTCGTCTGCGGAATGCGACTTGCCGCCTCTGACCTCAAAAAGATATTCACTTCAAAGAGTGTCTATATAACCATGCTGATAAAATTGGTGCTGCTGCCGCTTGCGGTGCTCGGAATAATGCATTTGCTGCCCATCTCATACGAGCTGCGCGCCACCGTGTTTATTCTTTGCTGCTGTCCTACCGCCGCTCTCGTGCAGTCGCTCGCCGAAATATTTGACGGGGATCGAGCCGCAGCCGCTGCCGACGTGCTCGCCGCCGACGTCCTCTGCGGAATAACCATACCGCTGCTGTGTATGCTGGCGTAGCGCAGGTGATAGTGGACGGTTGATGGTGAAACAGTCGCTAAAGCGACGGCGAAGTTTGGCTTCACCGAATATCACTTATAAAAAGGCGGATTTTAGCCAAATATGGCGAAAACCCACCTTGATTCTTCACTCTTCACTTGTGTCTGCCGTGCAATGCCTGCAGTAACCTTTATAAATTATCTGACGTTCGAGAATGTGGTGCTCGGTCTTGATATCGCATTGCGGCAGGTCGCCCTCTGCAAAATCGAGCACAGAGCCGCACTTGATGCAATAAAAATGGCTGTGATCCGACGTGTCGGGATCAAACCTGTCGGGCGAGCCGGGCGAAATAACACGCTTGATCTCGCCTTCGTCAGCCAGCAGTCCGAGGTTGCGATATACCGTCGCAAGGCTCATGTCGGGCATGACTGCCACGACAGCCTCGTGTACCTGCTCTGCCGTCGGATGGTCACGCCTGCCGGAAAGTGCGTTTCTGATCACGTCGCGCTGTTTGGTGTTGCGTCTTATCATAACATAATTCCTTATCAATAACAATTATCAAATATACTATATCATATAAAAAGCGCTTTGTCAACGCTTTTTTGCAAGGAGCAAAAAAATGCCGTTTCTGCCGCTGACACCCGAAGAATTAAACAGCACACCCGATTTTATCATAGTCACGGGCGATGCATATGTCGATCATCCGTCGTTTGGAACTGCCGTGATAGGCAGGGTGCTCGAGGATGCAGGCTTTTGCGTTGCGATCATTGCGCAGCCCGATTGGCATGATACGACCGACATAGAGAAATTCGGAGCGCCGAGACTGGCGTTTCTGGTCAATTCCGGCAATGTCGACAGCATGGTCGCGCATTATACGGTTGCCAAAAAACACAGGTCGAGCGATTATTATTCACCCGGCGGCGTTTCGGGCAAGCGTCCCGACAGGGCGGTCACGGTATATTGCAACCTGATACGCCGTGCCTTCGGCAAAGTGCCGATCATTATCGGCGGAGTCGAAGCCTCGACAAGGCGGTTTGCGCATTATGATTATTGGACAGACAAATTGCGCCGCAGCATACTGATAGACAGCGGTGCTGACCTGCTCACCTACGGAATGGGCGAAAACATATTGCGGCGCATAGCGTTTCTGCTTGACAAGGGCGTGCCGATAGGCAAGATACGTGATGTAAAGGGCACCTGCTTTGTTGAAAAAAGCGGCTATACTCCCAAGGGCGAATATGAATTTTGCGGCGAGTTTGACGAGCTTTGCACCGACAAGCGCAGGTTCGCCGAGGCTTTTAAAACGCAATACCGCAATCAGGACTGGTCAAGCGGCAAAATATTGGTCGAGGGCTATGGTGACAGGATAGTCGTGCACAATCCGCCCATGCCGCCATTGACTCAAAAGGAGCTCGATGCGGTGTATGAATTGCCCTACGAGCGTGATTATCATCCGTATTACAAAAAGCTTGGCGGAGTGCCCGCCATTGATGAGGTGAAATTTTCGATAACGCACTGCCGCGGCTGCTATGGCAACTGCAATTTTTGCTCGATAGCGTTCACGCAGGGGCGGACTGTCGTTTCGAGGTCGATCGAAAGTGTCGTGCGTGAGGCAAAGCTGCTTACCACGCTCGACGGCTTTAAGGGCTATATTCACGATGTCGGCGGCCCGACGGCAAATTTTGCCGCTCCGATATGTGCAAACCAGTCGGCAGGCAAGCCGTGCCGTGACAAAGAATGCCTTTATCCATCAAAATGCAAAAACGCCGTCGCAGATCATTCGAGATACCTCGAGATGCTAAGAGCCGTCAGAGCGGTCAAGGGCGTCAAAAAGGTGTTCGTGAGGTCGGGAATAAGGCACGATTTCGTTAACGCCGACAAGAGCGACGAGTTTATCACCGAGCTTGCGCTTTATCATACCGGTGGACAGCTCAGGCTTGCGCCCGAGCATGTTTCAAAAAAGGTGCTTGATGCGATGGGCAAGCCGCCGTTTGAGGAATACGAAAAATTCAAGCAAAAATTCGACGCCATTTCGCACTCACACGGGCTCGATCAGTATGTTCTGCCATACCTCATGTCGTCGCACCCGGGCAGCACGATGGGCTGTGCGGTCGATCTTGCGCTTTACTTGCGCAAAAACCGCATAAAGCCCGAGCAGGTGCAGGATTTTTATCCAACACCGGGCACGGCAAGCACCTGTATGTTTTATACGGGAATAGATCCGTTCACCGGCAAGAATGTCTATGTGCCGCGCTCACCAAAGCAAAAGGCCATGCAGCGCGCACTCCTGCAGACCTATGACCCAAAGAATGCACCGCTCATCAGACAGGCGCTCGCCGAGGCAGGCAGACAGGATCTCGAGAAGTACCTCGTGCAGGTTAAGAAGAAAAAATGAAGAGGTAAAGCGAATTTTTGCCACATATGGCAAAAATCAGCAGCATAGTGCTTCGCTATCCGCCGTTACCTCAAAAAATCCCCTGCTTACTTTCAAGGTAAGCAGGGGGATTTTGTTATTTTGCTACCACATTGAATATGCGGTTCTTGACATATATCTTTTTGACGATCGTTTTGCCGTCGAGTGCGCTTGCAAGCACGCCCGAATCGGTGATGATCTGCCAGGCGGTTTCTTCGTCGCAGTCAGAGGGAACGGTGACAGTGCCCTTGAGCTTGCCGCAGAGCTGAACGGCGATCTCGACCTCTGAAACCTTGAGCTTTGCCTCGTCGTATACGGGCCAATCAGACAGCGAAAGCAGTCCTTTGCCGCCGATGCTCTCATAGATCTCTTCGCAGATATGCGGAGCGACAGGGCAGAGCAATTTGACGAACGTGACGAGCTGGTCTTTTGTCAGACCGCCGCATTCGTTGATCTCGTTGAGCAATGTCATGAGCGCAGCTATTGCGGTGTTGAACTTCATTTCCTCGATGTCGGACGTGACCTTTTTGACTGTCTTGTGGAACGAAGCCTCAAGCTTCGCATCGGTTTCGCCCTTTATCATTGACGGAAGGTCGGCGACACGCTCCAGGAAACGCTTGCAGCCTCTGACCGAGTTGTCAGACCAGGGGGCTGCCGCCGAATAGTCGCCCATAAACAGCACATATGTGCGCAGAACGTCAGCGCCGTATGCCTCGACGACGTCGAGCGGATCGACGACGTTGCCCTTTGACTTGCTCATCTTTTCGCCGTCGGGGCCGAGTATCAGTCCCTGTGCGGTGCGCTTTGCATAAGGCTCGGGCGTGTTGACTGCACCGATGTCATAGAGGAAGTGGTGCCAGAACCTCGAATAAATCATATGCCTCGTAACATGCTCCATGCCGCCGTTATACCAGTCGACAGGCATCCAATATTCGAGCTTTTTGGGGTCTGCGAGGCAGGAATCGTTGTGAGGATCGATGTATCTCAGATAATACCAGCTTGAGCCTGCCCACTGCGGCATAGTGTCTGTCTCTCGTTTTGCATCGCCGCCGCATTTGGGGCAGGTGCAGTTGACGAACGACTCTATCTTTGCCAGAGGCGACTCGCCGCCCTCGCCGGGCTCGAAGTTCTCGACGTCGGGCAACTTGAGCGGAAGCTGATCATACGGCACGGGAACCATGCCGCACTTGGGGCAGTGTACGATAGGAATAGGCTCGCCCCAATAGCGCTGACGGTTGAATGCCCAGTCTTTCATTTTATACTGAACGCCGGCTTCGCCGATGCCTCTTGACTCGAGCTCTGCTATTGCGCGTGCTATCGAGCTCTTTTTGTCGGTGAAACCATTGAGGAACTCAGAGTTGACCATCTCGCCGTCGCCGGTATAAGCGCCTTCGGTGATGTCGCCGCCCTTGATGACTTCGATGATGTCGATGCCGAACTTCTTTGCAAACTCCCAGTCACGCTCGTCGTGAGCGGGCACCGCCATGATAGCACCTGTGCCGTAGCCCATCATTACATAGTCTGCGATGTATATGGGAATGTTTTTGCCTGTGAGCGGATTGATCGCGCTGATGCCCTCGAGCTTGACACCGGTCTTGTTTTTATTCATCTGTGTGCGCTCGAACTCTGTCTTTTTTGCACACTCTGCACGGTAGCCGCTGACAGCATCCATGTTGGTTATGCGGTCTTGATATTTGTCGATCAGCGGATGCTCGGGCGCAATGACCATAAACGTCACGCCGAACAGCGTGTCGGGTCTTGTGGTATATATGCGCAGCTTTTCGTCGATGCCGTCGATCTCAAAGTTGACAAAAGCACCTGTCGATCTGCCTATCCAGTTGATCTGCTGCTGCTTGACCGCCGCAGGATAGTCAACGTCGTCGAGCCCGAAGAGCAATTTGTCGGCATACTGTGTGATGCGCAGATACCAAACGTCTTTTGAACGCTGAACGATGTCGCTCTTGCAGATGTCGCACTTGCCGCCCTGGCTGTCCTCGTTTGAAAGCACGACCTTGCAGTGCGGGCAATAGTTGACGAGTGCCTTGTCTCTGAAAACGAGCCCGTTCTCAAACATCTTGAGGAATATCCACTGCGTCCATTTATAATAGTCGGTGTCGGTGGTGTCAACGACTCTCGACCAGTCAAACGAGAATCCGACACGCTTGAGCTGCTCGGTGAAGCGTGCGATATTGCGGTCTGTCAGCACACGCGGATGTATGCCGAACTTGACGGCAGAGTTCTCGGTGGGCAGTCCGAATGCGTCGAAGCCTATGGGAAACAGAACGTTATAGCCCTGCATTCTGCGCTTGCGCGAAACTACCTCGAGTCCCGAATAAGCCTTGATATGACCGACATGCATTCCTGCACCCGAGGGATAAGGAAACTCAACCAGCGCATAGAATTTCGGCTTGTCGCTGCTGTCCGAGGCGGCAAAGGCGTCTGCCTCTTGCCATCTGCTTTGCCATTTTGCATCAATGGCCTTATAATCGTATTTCATAGTTATTTTGCATCCTTCCAGATCTTGTCTAATTTATAAAAATCTCTGCCCTCACGGGTAAAAATGTGCAGAACCACACAGCCATAGTCCATTAGCGTCCAGGCGTTGTCGCCTCTGCCCTCAACACGTGTCGGCTTGATGCCGTACTCCGTAAAAATATATTCCTCGGCGTATTCTGCCAAAGCCTTGACCTGCGAGTGCGAGCCGCCCGAAACGATTACAAAAGCACTCGCCAGCGACGTAACGCTCTCGACATCGAGCATGACAGGGTCGATGCCCTGCTTGGCTTCAAATGCCTTCATCGCAGCCGCTGCGATCTCAGTGTAAGTAGGTGTATAATTTGTGTTATCCATAAAACCCCCAAAAAGTAGTGAAGTTGTCGCTGTCGCGACAGTGAAGCTCGGCTTCGCCGAGATACGAAAAGTTTTTGCAAGTAAAAACTTCATTAACTCACGAAGTGAATATCACTGCGCCGAAAGCACGTTTATTATTTCGTTTCTTGCCGAAACGCTATCCTCGGATATTTGCGCTCCGATCTGCAAAAGGTGCGACAATGTTCTGTCAAAGCTCTCGAGCATCGCGAGATAAAGTGCTCTGTCGCTTGCCGTGCCGCCGTTATTTAAATACACATCTCTGACCGCACAGCAATATTCGCCCTTGCGGTTGGGTTCAATATAGTCACCGAGATAAATAACTATGTCGAGCGGTGACATATTGCGGCAGCCGGTGGTATGCACTTTGATTGCGTGTGCTATCTTGTCGCTGACATGATAAACATTGCTTGCGATGAGCGAAGCGGTATGTGCGTGCATCAATTGCGGTGAAGCATATTCTGCTTCAGACAGCCTGTCCCCATACATTCGGCAGACAGCCTCGTGCTGAGATACCGAATATTCTTTTGTAAAATCATGCAAAAGTGCCGCTGTTTCGACATCCGACAGGTCAAGCTCTTTGAAATGTGTATCTGCGAGCGTCAAAGCCGCCTGAACCACGCCGAATGTGTGCTCGCGCCTTGCGTCCGAAAGCGTCAAGTCGGCTCTGATGCGTTCTCTGACGTCCACGATAATTACCTCGGCAAGATTATCTTGGGATCTTCTTTTGACGGACGATAGACAGATAGTCGTCTGCCGATGACCTGCACGGGCTCGCAGCCCAGCAGTTCGCAAAGCTGCGGCATTAGCTCCTTGGGAGAATAAGGGCAAGCCTCAAGTACTGTTATTTTAATTAGCTCTCTTGCCTCGAGCGCATCCGAAAGCGTCGTCAGCAGGTTTTGCGAGAGCCCCGACTTGCCTATCTGATACAGCGCATCGACACCGTTTGCCAGCGAGCGCAGATAAGCGCGTTGCTTGGTGGTAATCATAAATTTATCTGATCCTTTCGAGTGCCTGCATTTCGGCATCTGTCAGCACGCGGTATTCGCCGAGCGGCAGGTCACCGAGGGCGACAGGACCGACAGAAACACGCTTAAGCTCTGTTATCTCGAGCCCAAAGCTGTCGCACATGCGGCGTATCTGCCTGTTCTTGCCCTGCATTAGCACAAATTTTATAACTGTTTTTTTATCGCTCTTATATACCTCTGACGCTTTGACAGGCATTATCGGCTCACCGTCAAGCGTTTTCATGTCGCAAAGTCCCTGTATGACCGATTCTTCGACACCGCCCCTGACAGTGACGAGATAGACCTTTTTGAAATGGTGCGAGGGATGCATGAGCCTGTTTGCGAGCTCGCCGTCGTTGGTGCATATGATCAGCCCCTGCGAGTCGCAGTCGAGCCTGCCTGCCGGATATAGCCTTGTGCCTGCCGAAGCGAGCAGCTCGGCAACCGTGCGCCTGTTTTTTTCATCAGACATAGTGGTGACATATCCGCGGGGCTTGTTGAGAGCGACTGTCATTTTGGCTTCTGTCTGCAAAACAGGCTTGCCGCAGTATTCGACAAGATCCCTGCCCGGCACTATCCTGTCGCCAAGCTTCGCAGTAACGCCGCAAACGGTTATTTTGCCGTCTGCGATAGCCTTTTCTGCGGCACGGCGCGACATGACGCCGCAGTCAGAAATATATTTTTGCAGCTTGATGCTGTCCACGTCAGGTCGTTGCGGGAACGTCGTCACTGTCGGCGTCCTCTGCCTTTTTGCCCTTGCCGAATGAAGTCTTTAGCTTGTCGATTATCTCGGGCGCTTTGTCCACCACTGTGTTGACTGCGCCGACCACGCGCAAAACAGGATCATCGGGCGCTGCAAAGCTCTCGGCGTGCTTTAGGTCAAGAATGCGCACACTGCCGTTTTCGGCGACGATAAAGCCGAGCGGAGTGACAGAAACGGCTGCGCCGTTGCCGCCTGCAAAATGAGGGTCGGCCTCGGGCCTGTCGTTCTTGCCTGTAAAGTCAACACCGCCTGAAGCAAAACCGACAGTCACCTTTGAAAAAGGAATGACGGTTATGCTGTCGCCGAGCTGAATAGGCGTGCCTATGACTGTATTTACGTCGGCAACGCTGCCTATCTTGGCAAGCGCGGAATCAATTATCTGTTTGAGAGGCATTTCGTTCTGCATCGTTTTGCTCCTTTTTGTTGTCGTTATCGGATTTATTCTTGTTTTTTGTTTTTAAAAGCGGCTTTATCTCAGGATATGCGCCCATGACAAATTTCAGCGCATCAAAAGCCATTGAAAGGATGTTGCACAGCCTGATCTTCAGATGAATATCGCAAAAGAATATAGGTTTGTCGCATATAAAATCGGGCTCGATCAGAGTGTGGATATATGCTTTTTTGCGATGCTTCATTTTGAGCAGCAATTCTGTGATCTGCGCCGCAATGCCGCTCGCCGCACCATAGGCGGTGGCAGTCGTCATTACGTCACCTGTCGCAACTGTAACTCTGATGTCGCTTTTTTGTACCTTCAAATGCCTGCCGAGTTTTTTTGAAATGCGCTTTATCAGCTCAAAAACATCTGACAAAAGCTCTTTTATCGGCAGTTTTGGCTTTTCGTCATCGTCCTGTCGCTCGGTCTGCGCCTGTTTTTGCGGCGTTTTTTGCTGTGCTTTTTGCTTTTGCGTTTTTTGCTCTGCGACCGTGAACTGCTTTTTGATAAACAAAATCCCCACGCAAATACGCATTTCGCCGCCGATATATTCGAGGTATAAATGCAGATGCCTTGTGAAAAGCCATACCAGCAGCAGCAATACACCCGAAACAATATACAGTGCGGTCATTGCTCTTCCTCTGCCGAAGAAACAACTGCGTCGATGGTCGTCTGTCCGTCGTCGGGAGCGCCTGCCGCAGCGGCAAGATCTATCAATGGCAAATCGGCGAGCGTTTCAAGCCCAAAGCAGCGCAAAAAGTTGTCGGTAGTGCCAAAAAGCGTCGGTCTGCCGGGCGCATCGAGCGTGCCACGTTCGCACAGCAGCCCTTTATCCATGAGCGATGCCACTATATATGACGAATCAACGCCGCGCACCTGCTCGACAAACGAGCGTGTGACCGGCTGGTTATAAGCAACTATCGCAAGCACCTCGAGCGACGCCTTTGAAAGCGGCGGCACTTTGCGGAGCTGCAATGCCTTTTTGACAGGCTCTGAATATATGGGCTTGGTACAGAGCTGATATGCGTTCTCGACCTTGATGAGCGATATGCCGCTCTGAGGCTCGTCGAGGTCGCCCTTTAACAATTCTGCCGCCTCGTGCAATTCGTCGGCGCTTATGCCGAGCACCTCGCACAGCCTGTCGAACTCGACAGGGCTGCCGCAGGCAAAAAGTACTGCCTGCAATGCAGCGGTTATCTCTGATCTTATCATAATAATCGACCCTATCTGTAAATCTGTTTATATTTATACCAACTGAGCCGCCGAAGGAGCGACCACTGTCTGTCCGTCCTCGATATAAACGGTTATCTCCTGCCTTGAAGCAAGCTCGAGCAGTGCGAGAAACACGGCTATCATTTCGCTTTTGCCCTCGCAGCCGTAAAACAGCCTTTCAAACTCGGTGTCGCCGTGTTTGTTCAGAAACAGCGAAACCGACAGCATTTTTTCTTCGACCGTATAATATTTTTCTTCTCTCAGCGAGGCAAAAAGCTTCTCTTGCTTCTCTGACTTCTGCAAAACGCTTGCTCGCTCTGCCATGCGGTCGAACGCCTCTTTGAGCAGCGAAACAGCGTGCTCACGCTCATACGCCATGTCTATCTCGTCGGGGTCTTTTGTGAAGCTGTCATAATATGTCTCTGACCGAAGCTTTAAAAACGCCGCCGTTTCTGCCGCACGCTTGCGCTCAAGCAGTGCATCAACAAGTGTTTTGCGGGGGTCTTCTTCTTCGGCACGCCTGGGCAAAAGCATACGCGACTTGATCAGCATGAGATGTGCCGCCATGACGATAAATTCTGCCGTGACCTCCATATCGAGCTTTTTCATCGAATCGATATACTGCATATACTGCTCGGTTATCTCTGCGATCGGGATATCGAGAATGTCTATTTTGTTTTTTGCAATAAGTGCGAGCAAAAGGTCAAGCGGACCCTCATAATGCTCGATCTTTAAACTGAGTTCTTCTGTCATTTGTTACCTGCCGAATATTAGCAGCATTAGTTTTTGCAGGACTGTCAAGAGCCCGCTTCTCAGCCAGTCGAGAGGCAGGAATATATATTCCGTCACGACTGACAAAAACGGAATATACTGCGATGCGAGATTGATAACACATATTGCGATGATGATATATCTGACGTATCTCTCGAGCATGAGATATTTATAAGCCCATTTCGAGGGCAATATGCCTGCGAGTATGCGAGAGCCGTCAAGCGGAGGGACGGGTATGAGGTTAAAAAGCATCAGATTGGCGTTCAGCATCGCCGAAAGCGCCAGCATCTGCAAAACTATGCTTTGAACAGTGCCAAGCTCTGCATACATCGTGAGGTGGTCGTAATACATGGGGTTCGACGGCAGATATTCCAAAAGCTCTCTGAAATAGGCAACGCCGTCGACGTTCTGCGACATCGAGAATATCGCAAGCAATACAAAATAAAGTGCGACCGAAATAATGCACAGCAAAAGATTTGCCGCAGGGCCTGCTGCCGCAACGAGCGCCATGTCACGCTTGGGTTTTTTGAAATTGCGTGAATTGACGGGGACAGGCTTTGCCCAGCCGAACCCGACCACGAGCATACAAAGTGCGCCCATCAGGTCGAGATGCTTAAACGGATCAAGCGTCAGCCTGCCCATATCGTGCGCCGTATTGTCGCCGCATTTATAAGCGGCATAGCCGTGCGCCACCTCGTGCAAGGTCAGCGAAAGCATCAGCACGGGCAGGGTCAAAACAAGCAATATCGGATCGGAAAATAAAAGAGAAAGCATAAGAATAGTGAATAGCGAACAGTGAATAGTGAATAGTGAAGAAGTAAGGGAGATTTTCGCCGTATATGGCGAAAATCTACCTTTTTTGCAAAGCGCCCGGCGCTTTATTTCTTCTTTACAAGCGACTTCTGCCACATCTCGGGGGGAGTAAGTCCCATAAGAGTGACGACGGTCGCCGCAACGTTTGCAAGTCCTGCGTTCTCGACGTCGACGAAGTCATAGTCATATTCGTTGGCGTCATAGATCCAGCACGGGACGGGGTTGAGCGTGTGGCTGGTCTTGGCTTTAAAGCCGTTGCCCGAGCTCTTGGGCTCGCCGGTCTTTTTGTCTATCTCATACATTTCGTCGGCGTTGCCGTGGTCTGCTGTGATTATTGCCACGCCGCCGACCTTCTTAACCGCATCAAGCACGCGCGAAATGCACATATCGAGCGCTTCGACACCGATCTTGGTTGCGATAAAGCTGCCTGTGTGGCCGACCATGTCGCCGTTGGGATAGTTGACTCTGAGGAAGTCGAACTTGCCGCTCTCGATCTTTTCGACGAGCACGTCGGTGATCTCGGCGCACTTCATCCAGGGGCGCTGCTCAAAGGGAACTACATCAGAGGGGATCTCGATGTATTCCTCGAGCTCTTCGCTGAACTTGCCCGAGCGGTTGCCGTTCCAGAAATAAGTGACGTGGCCGTATTTTTGTGTTTCGGAGATAGCGAGCTGAGTCTTGCCCTTGCCTGTGAGGAACTCGCCCATGGTGTTGCTGATCTCGGGCGGAGAAACGAGATAGCGCGAGGGAATATGCGTGTCGCCGTCATACTCGAGCATACCTGCATAAACCACCTTGGGAACTCTGACGCGGTCGAACTTGTCAAAGTCCTTGCCGCCCTCGAACGCCTTGGATATCTCGATGGCTCTGTCGCCGCGGAAGTTATAGAAAACAACGCTGTCGCCGTCGACTATCCTGCCGACAGGCTCGCCGTTCTCGGTGATGACGAAGGGGGGCAGATCCTGGTCTATCTTGCCTGTTTCTGCTCTGTATGTTTCGACAGCCTCTTTTGCCGAAGCAAAGCCTCTGCCCTCGCCCAGCACGTGTGTATGCCAGCCGAGCTCGACCATGCTCCAGTTTGCCTCGTATCTGTCCATGGTGATGACCATTCTGCCGCCGCCCGAGGCGATGCGGCAATCAAAGCTGTCGTCACGGAGCGAGGATAAAAATTCTTCAAAAGGCTCAACATATGTGAGTGCCGAGGTCTCGCCGACATCTCTGCCGTCAAGCAGAGTGTGTATGCGCACGCGCTTTACGCCGTCAGCCTTGGCTTTGACTATCATAGCCTTGAGGTGATCTATATGCGAGTGAACGTTGCCGTCAGAAAAAAGTCCGATGAAATGAAGCGTGCCGTCCTGCTTGCAGCCGCCGACGAGCTCCTGCCAGGTATCGCTCTCAAACATTCTGCCCGAGGTGATGGCGTTTGAAACGAGCTTTGCACCCTGTGCGAAGATCTGTCCTGCGCCCAAAGCGTTGTGACCGACCTCAGAGTTGCCCATGTCGTCGTCGGAGGGCAGACCTACTGCCGTGCCGTGCGCCTTGAGCAAAAATTTGTGGCAGGTCTTGTCGAGCCTGTCGAGCGTGGGAGTTTCTGCGGCGAATACTGCATTGCCTGCCTTGCGCTCTGTATATCCGATGCCGTCCATAACGATGACGACGACGGGACGATGTGCGGGAATATTGTTTTGCATACTTAAAATACATCCTTTCGAGGTGCTGCTTTAAAATTTTACATCATATTATACCGCAACAAAGCGAAAGTTTCAATAGTTGATTTCAATAAATGTTTGACAAAAGCGATATGTGTTGATATAATAAAGTGAAAAGTTGGCAGTTTGCCTATTATAATTACGATGGAGCATTCAAAATGACCAGATCAGATGCACGCAGGCACGCCTTCAAGGCGCTGTTTGCATACGAAGCAAACAAAACGACAGATATAAACGAGCTGTGGCAGATGGTGTCCGAGAGCACCGAAACAACGCCCTCGGATTTTGCAGAGGAGCTTTTCTTCGGCACGGTCGAGCATATTTCAGAGCTCGATGCCGAGATCGCGGCAAATTCAAAGACGCGCATTTTCGAGCGCATATCCAAGGTTGCACTCGCAATACTGCGCCTGTCGCTTTATGAGATAAAATACATGCCCGACATAGGGCTCAAGATCTCTATCAACGAGGCACTCGACCTTGCACACGAATTCGGCGACGACAAGACTGCATCGTTCGTCAACGGCGTTATCGCAGGCATAGTCAATACCCGCGGCACGTCGGACGCAGAATGATGGACGGTTTTCTTGAGATCGGCAAGACGCCGACCGTGACTGTCGGAGAATTAAACAACCTCATCAAGTCAGTCCTCGAGGGCTTGCCTGTGCTCAGGCGGATAGTCGTCAAGGGCGAGATAAGCAACGTCAAGATACAGCAGCACATATATTTCACGCTCAAGGATGAGCAGGGCGCGATCAACGCCGTCATGTTCAGATCCGATGCCGAGAAACTGCAGTTCCGTCCGCAGAACGGCATGAAGGTAAATGCGACGGGCAGGATAGGCGTCTATGTCAAGTCGGGCTCTTATCAGCTTTATTGCGAGTCGCTCGAGCAGGACGGCAAGGGCAACCTCTATATCGCCTTTGAGCAGCTCAAGGCAAAGCTTAATGCCGAGGGGCTGTTTGATCAATTGCACAAAAAAGCATTGCCAAAGATCCCGAGGCGTGTCGGCATAGTTACCGCACCGACAGGTGCGGCAGTCAGAGATATGATCGATGTCACCGGCAGGCGGTTTCCGTTTGCCGAGATAGTCATATTCCCGTCGCAGGTGCAGGGCGATGCCGCACCGGCGCAACTGATAAGGGCACTGACGGCGCTCGACCGCTATGGAGCGTGCGATGTGATAATTATCGGCAGAGGCGGCGGCTCGATAGAGGATCTGTGGGCATTCAACGACGAGAAGCTTGCGAGAGCGATCTATGCCTGCAAGACCCCTGTGATAAGCGCCGTCGGACACGAAACAGACTTTACCATCTGCGATTTTGTTGCCGACAAGCGTGCTCCCACGCCTTCGGCGGCGGCAGAGCTTGCAGTACCCGACAAAAAAGAGCTTTTAAATAAATTCAAGAACCTTCAAAACAGGCTTGCACTGCTGGCAGGTGCAAGGCTTTCGAGCGCATTCGACAGATTAAAGCGCTTTAAAGACAGACCGGTGCTCATAAATCCGCTTGCCGCATTCGACGAAAAGCGCGTTTTGACCGACAACCTGCTTTATGCGCTTGACAATGCGGTCGGCAAAAAGCTCGAACGCCAAAGAAACGAGCTTTCGAGACTCGAGTCGAGACTTTACGCTTCGACGGGAGAGAGCATTTCACGTTTTTCACACAGGGCAGAGGTCGCAGGCAGCAGGCTGAATGCACTTTCGCCGCTTGCAGTGCTTGACAGAGGCTACGCCGCTGTATTCAGAGCCGACGGTACTGTCGCTTCGGCAGGCACGCTTTGCGAGGGCGACAGGATAAGTATTAAATTTGCAGACGGCACAGCCGACGCAGTTACCGAAAGGACAGAACTAAAATGAATGACAACACAAACGGTCAGAACGAGACCTTCGAGAGCGCTCTTGCGAGGCTCGAGCAGATAGTCAGAACATTAGAGAGCGGCACTGCTCCGCTTGACGAAACGATGACGCTTTTTGAAGAGGGCGTCAGGCTGGTCAAGGTCTGCACCGAAAAGATAGAGAACGCCGAGCAGCGTGTCAAACTGGCTTCGATGACACAAAGCGGCGAGATAAAAACAGAGGAGTTTCAGACATAAAAGTGGAAAACATGGATTTTGTATCGCGTGACGCAGAGCGTGTCACCGCACTTATAGACAAATTGCTCACTCCCGGGGCGGGCATTTCGCACGCAAGGCTTTATGAAGCGATGAGATATTCGGCGCTCGCGGGCGGCAAGCGTGTCAGACCGCATCTGGTATATGAATTCTGCCGTGCCTGCGGCGGCAACGAGATATGCGCCGACGCATATGCCGCGGCGATAGAGCTTATACATACCTATTCTCTGATACACGATGACCTTCCCTCGATGGACAACGATGTCATGCGCAGGGGCAAGCCGTCAAATCACGTCGCATTCGGCGAGGCGACCGCTATTCTTGCGGGCGATGCTTTGCAGACCGAGGCCTTCTCGATAGTCGCCAACAACGAGCATTGCACCGACGAGCAGAACGCTTTTGCGCTCGTTGCACTTGCAGAGGCTGCCGGAGTTGACGGAATGGTCGGCGGACAGCAGATAGACATCGAGATCTCGGGCAGCGGTGCTACTCAGGATAAGGTCTTTGACATGTATATGCGCAAGACAGGCGCACTCATTACCTGTGCCTGTATGCTCGGCTGCATCGCAGCAAACGCCGACCGCAACCTTATGAATGCGGCGGGCGAGTTCGGCTCGTGCATCGGCATAGCGTTTCAGATAATCGACGACCTTCTCGACATCGAAAGCACCAGCGAAGAGATGGGCAAGACTGTCGGCAAGGATACCGCAGTCGGCAAGTCTACACTTGTCGCCCTGATAGGTGTCGATGAGGCAAGACGCACCGCTCAGCAATTGACCCTCCGTGCCGCAGAATGCCTTGACAAATTCGAAGCAAATGACGCGGTTATGAGGCTCAAGAGCTTTTGCCGAGAGCTGTGCGACCGCAAAAAATAGGGGGCTGCCTTGATCTTAGAGAATTTAAAAAGCACCGCCGACATTAAGGCGCTTGATCAGAACGGCATAGACACGCTCTGCGGCGAGATCAGAGAAACGATCATTGATACCGTTTCAAAAAACGGCGGACATCCCGCATCGAGCCTCGGAGCGGTAGAGCTTACGGTTGCGCTGCACAGAGTGTTTGATTCGCCCGACGACAGCATCGTTTTTGACGTCGGACATCAGAGCTATGCTCATAAACTGCTCACAGGCAGGCTTGACAGGTTCGATACCCTCAGGACATATGGCGGAATATCCGGATTCACTCTCAGGTCAGAGAGCGAGCACGACGCATTCGGCTGCGGTCATGCATCGACGTCGCTTTCTGCCGCTGTCGGCATAGCCGAGGCAGAGCGCATAAACGGCAAAAACAACAAGATAATCGCCGTCGTCGGAGACGGCGCAATGACGGGTGGCATGATCTATGAGGCGCTCAACAACTGCGCCGAGATAGACAATCTTATAGTAGTTTTAAATGACAACGATATGAGCATCTCGCATAGTGTCGGCGGAATGAGCAGATACCTTGCGCATTTCAGAACGAGTGCGAGATACTTTAGATTCAAATCACGCACAAAACGCTTTTTCGGTGCGATACCGCTTGTGGGCAAAGGTCTGATACGCTTTTCACGAGGGGTTCGTGACTTCTTTAAGCGCCTGCTCACCTCGCAGAATGTTTTTGAGCAGATGGGGCTTAAATATTACGGCCCTCTTGACGGCAATGACGAAAAGCACGTCGAGCTTGTACTGCGTGAGGCAGCAGGCGACGGCAAGTGCTCAGTGGTGCATCTTATCACGCAAAAGGGCAAGGGCTATGCACCTGCCGAGAATGACCCCGGAGCGTTCCACGGAGTTTCGGGCTTTGACAAGCAGACGGGCGTGATAGCAAAAAGCCTTGCAAAATCGTTCTCGAGCCATTTTGGAGAGATAATGACAAAGAGAGCCGAGAAAGACAGCACTCTTTGCTGCATAACCGCAGCCATGGCGGACGGCACAGGGCTTTATGAGTTCGCAAAAAAATATCCCGACAGGTTTTTTGATGTCGGAATTGCCGAGGAGCACGCCGCCACCTTTGCCGCAGGACTCGCCTGCAAGGGCATAAGACCTGTTTTTGCGGTCTATTCCACGTTTGCACAGCGCGCGTACGATCAGATCATACACGACATATGCCTGCAGGAATTGCCTGTTGTGCTCGCGTTTGACAGAGCGGGCTTTGTCGGTGCGGACGGGCCTACACACCACGGACTTTTTGATGTTTCGATGCTTTCGTCTGCGCCGAATATGCATATATTCTCGTGCGAAAGCTTTGAGGATATGGATTATGCCTTTGACAAGGCGTTTGCGCTCGGCAAACCGTGCGCAGTCAGATATTCCAGAGGTGCACCGAGCGATTATGACCGTGCGGTCTGGAACGATATGGTCGGCTTGCAGTATTGCGATTGCGGCAAATATCCGACCTGCGCTATCATCACCTATGGCAGGCTTGCTTATAACGCACTTCATGCGGCGCTTTTGTCGCTCGAGGCAGGCAGAGCAGTCAGGGTGATAAAGCTTGTTGATATCAAGCCGCTTGAATATGACAAGATAAAGCTCGTTTGCAACGGCATAGACAATATTCTGTTTGTCGAAGAGGGTTACAGGGCAGGCGGTGTCGGCGAAAGACTGCTTGATCTGTTTAACGCAAACGGTGCTATGCAAGGCAGAAGCTTTGACATACACGCTGTCGACGACCGTTTTATGCCTGTCGGCACGACCTCTGAGCTCGATGCTTTGGCAGGCTTTGACCCCGATTCGATAAACAAAAGGCTTTCGGCAGTATGCGGAGGTGCAGGATGAAGACACGCGCAGACGTTTTGCTCACGCAAAAGGGCGTTTGCAGCTCACGCTCAAAGGCGGCAACCGCAATAACCGAGGGCAAGGTCACTGCTGACGGCAGGATCATTCTTAAGCCGTCCGAGCTTGTCGATGAAGAAAGCAATATTGAGATAACAGACCCCGACAGATATGTTTCGAGAGGGGCATATAAGCTGCTCGGAGCGATAGAGGCGTTCGGACTGTCGTTCGAGGGTCTTGTTGTTGCGGATATAGGTGCTTCGACAGGCGGCTTTACGCAGGTGCTGCTCGAATACGGCGCAAAAAAGGTGTTTGCCGTCGATGTCGGCGAGGATCAATTATCGCATATCGTCGCTGCCGACCCGAGAGTCGTGCAGTATACACGCACCAACGCCAGATTTCTTGATGCCGATATGCTCAAGTGCCGTGTTGACGCGGTGGTCATGGATGTTTCGTTTATTTCGCAGAGCTATATATATCCTGCTATCTCGAGGATATTAAAAGAGGACGGCTTTGCCGCCACGCTCATCAAACCGCAGTTCGAGTGCGGCAAGCAAAGGCTGGGCAAGCACGGAGTTTTGAGAGATCCCGACGGCTCGATCGCAAAAGAGATAATCGAGCGCCTGTCTGCCGAGGCGGATAAGAATGGGCTCTGCATCAGGCGTACCGCCGTTTCACCTATCAAGGGCGGCGACGGCAATAGAGAATACCTCGCATATCTCGAGGTTAAAAAATAATTGGGTGGACAGCGTCATATAATTTGTTTTTGCGCCAGCAAAAACTTTCCGCTCTCGGCGAAGCCGAATATCACAGCGCTAAAAGTGCTGTTTCACTATGCCGAAGGCATAACTTCACTGTCGCGACAGCGACAACTTCACTACTTTTTGGGAGGTTAGTATGTCAAAGATTACAAACGGCGTGCCCGAGGACGAGCGTGTCGAAACAAAGCTCCAGCGCAAGAGCCGCCGCCATAAGGCGATAATCAGGCTGCTTGAGGAATATCCCATTTCGAGCCAGGAGGAGCTCACCGCAAAGCTCAATGAGCTCGGCTTTGACGTCGCACAGACGACTGTTTGTCGTGATATCAAGGAGCTTGGCATAGCGAGGGTCGCCGTCGCAGGCAACTATCGCTATCGTGTCAGCAAGGTCAACGACATCAGTGCGAGGTTTGCGCGTATTTTTTCGGATGCCGCACACAGCGTCGCCTCGGCAAGAAACCTCGTTATAATCAAGTCGCTTGCCGGAATGGGCAGCGCAATAGGTGTCGCAGTCGACGGTATGCAATTGCCCGATATTGTCGGCACACTCGCAGGCGACGATACGCTGCTGGTCATCACCAAGGATGACGAGAGTGCAGCAATGCTCTGCGAAATGTTTAAAGGCTATATTAAAACGGAGTGACAGCCATGCTCGGTTCATTACATGTCGAGAATATCGCACTTATAAGGTCGTGCGACATAGAGCTTGACGGCGGACTCACCGTGCTCACGGGTGAAACGGGTGCGGGCAAGAGCCTGCTGGTCGATTCGCTGTGTTTGCTTTGCGGCGCAAAAAGTGATCGCACGGTCATCCGCACAGGCGAAAGCTATGCGCTGGTCGAGGGCGTTTTTTACGGCGTGCCCGATTCTGCGTTGGAACTGCTCGCTGCCGAGGATATTAATGTCGAGGACGGCGAGGTCGTTTTGATGCGTCGGATTTCGGCAGACGGCCGCAGCACCGCAAGAATATGCGGCAGGGCAGTCACCGTTTCAAAGCTTCGCGAGGTCGCATCTCATATTATTACCATACACGGACAGCAGGATACGCAGACGCTTGCCGACAGATCGCGCCAGCTTTATATGCTCGACAGGCGTGCAGGCGACTCAAGGGCACTTTGCGACTATCAGAATATTTATTATGAAGCAAAAGCGCTTCGAGAACGCATCAATACTCTGCAAAACGCCGCCGACGAGCGTGCCGAGCGCATCGATATGCTCGATTATCGCATAGCCGAATTGCAAAAGCTCGGCATCAAGAGGGGCGAAGAGGACGAGCTTATCGCAGAGAAGGCGAGAATACAGTCGTTTTCGACTATCGTCACACATGCGGCAGAGGCGCATGGCAAATTGTCGACGGTTTCGGGCAAGGTCGGTGCCGCTATCTCGGCAATCGAACCGCTTTTTGACGTAGTTCCCGAGACAAAGTCGCTCTCTGACAGGCTTTATAATATCATGTATGAGGCAGAGGATATTACAGAAACGCTTTCTTCCTACCTTGGTGACGGCGACGGCGAGGAAGATAGGCAAAAGCGTCTTGACAACGTTCAGGACAGGCTTATGACTATCAACACGCTTAAGCGCAGATACCGTGTCACTTCTGCCGATATGCTGATAGACAAGCTCGAAGCAATGCAGGCAGAGCGTTCTGAGCTTGACCGCTCGGATGAGCTTTTGACAGAGCTTGCCGCAGAATACAAGACGTTGCAGGCAAAGCTGTTTGCGGCTGCCGATGAGCTGTCGGCGCAGCGAAAAACCGCTGCCGAGACCTTAAAGAGCGAGGTGCTCGATTCGCTCAGGTTTCTCGATATGCCGTCGGTGCGCTTCGAGATACAGATAGATAAAAAAGAACCGTCGCTCGACGGCTCTGACGATATATGCTTTATGATCTCTGCCAATAAGGGCGAGGAGCTGCGCCAGATGAGCAAGATCGCATCAGGCGGCGAATTGTCACGCATAATGCTTGCGGTGGCAAGAGCGCTCGAATGTGGCGGCGCTGACGGCACGCTTATATTCGACGAGATCGACACGGGCATTTCGGGCAGCACATCTGACAAGATAGGTATGCTGTTGTCGCAGATCGCAGAGGGCGGTCAGGTCATTTGCGTAACGCATTCTGCGCAGATCGCTTCGAGGGCAGACAGGCATCTGCTCATCAGCAAGCGTGAGACAGACGGCAGAACCTCGACTGCGATCAAGTCGCTCGACCGCGAGGGCAGGATCAACGAGCTTGCACGCATACTCGGCGGAGTCAACGTCGGCAGGACGACTATCTCTGCCGCAGAAGAAATGCTTGATAACGCACAGCACGATACTATATAAATCATGAAAACAAAGCAATCGAAAGGACGGTATGAGTCTTGAAGCTGAGAATAGATACTGACAGAACCTATGCTGTTACACTTGAGGGCGGCGGAGCAAAAGGCGCTTATCAGGTGGGCGCCTGGCGTGCATTGGACGAGGCTGGCATAAAATACAATGCCGTTTCGGGCTCGTCCGTCGGTGCGCTGAACGGTGCCATGATGGCTATGCGCGACCTCGACAAGGCGCGTGAGCTATGGGGCGACATCAATTTTTCAAAGGTGATGGACGTCAACGACTCGGTCATGAAGCGGATGTTTATAGGCGATTATTTCGGCATCACGCCCGGAACCATCGCCAAAAAAGCGGTTTCGCTCGTCAAGGAGGGCGGCTTTGATGTAACGCCTCTGCGCAACCTTTTGAGCTCGGTGGTCGACGAGGGGGTCATCAGACGCTCTGATGTCGAGCTGTTTATAGTTACATATTCAAAGACAGACAAGCGAGAGCTCGACCTCGACGCCAAAAAGCTCGACGACGGCGAGATAATCGATATGCTGCTCGCATCGGCATATTTTCCTGCGTTCAAGCACGAGACCTTGCGCGGCAAATCGTATACCGACGGCGGCGTAAAGGATGTTTTTCCTATCAATTCGCTGCTTTCACGCGGTTACCGCGATATAATCGCCATACGCATCTACGGCGTCGGCGTCGAAAAGCGTGTCAAGATCCCCAAGGATGCACGCATAACCACTATTGCACCACTGCAGAGCCTTGGCAACGTGCTCAATTTCGGTCAGGAACAGTGCCGCAGAAATATGGCGCTCGGCTATTATGATGCGCAAAGAGTGCTTTATGGACTTTACGGCAGGAAATATTATATCGACCGCACCATGTCCGAGCGTGATGCATACAACATTCTGTCAAAGCTCGTCGAGCAGTATTACGGAATGCAATCCATGTCGATAAAAATGATAAACGAGGAGCTGCTTCCCAGGCTTGCACGCAAATGCGGCAGCGGCAAAGGCGACTATTATGACGTCTTTGTCGATTTCGTCGAGGATGCGGCAGATAGGCTCGGCATATACGAATTCGGCGTATACACCGACAAAAAGCTTTATCATATCATAGCCTCCGAGGCGGCAAAGCCGAGGCACGGCATGAATGCGGGCGCATTGAAATACCTTATAAAATAAAACCTCAAATAAAATACAAGCAAATTTGCTTTTGAAAGGATTTTTAAAATGAATACCATCAAAGTCAAAAACGGCAAAACGCTTATGGTCGCTCATCGCGGCTGCTCTTGCGTCGAAAAAGAAAACTCGCTTGCAGCGTTTATCGCAGCAGGCAACCGCAGCTATTACGGTGTCGAAACCGACGTGCATCGCACCGCCGACGGCGAATATGTCTGCATCCACGACAGTGAGACCGCCAGAGTTGCCTCTGACAACATCGTTATCGAAAAAACGAGCTTTGAATACATCCGCTCGCTCAAGCTCTGCGACATCGACGGCACACGCACTCGCAACGACATTCGCATTCCCACACTGCGTGAGTATATCCGCTGCTGCAAGCGCTATGAAAAGCACTGCGTTCTCGAGCTCAAGACAATTTATACCTATGAGAACATCTGCGAGATAGTCGATCAGATAATCGAAGAGGATTATCTCGAGCACGTCACCTTCATTTCGTTCGCATACGACAACCTTCTGCTCGTCAAAAAGCGCCTGCCCGGTCATCCCTGCCAGTTCCTTACAGGCGAATACACCGACGACCTGCCCGAAAAGCTCGCTGCCGACGAGATGGGTCTTGACATCTGGTATGGCCAGATCAACCAGCAGAACCTCGACCTGCTGCACAGCAAGGGCGTCGAGGTCAACGTTTGGACCTGCGACGATCCCGCAGCCGCCGATGCGCTGATCGCAATGGGCGTCGATTATATCACCTCCAACAGACTCGAGGGCGAGATATAATTCAACAGGCATAGCAAAGCTCCATCCCTGCTTTGACGGGATGGAGCTTTTTTTAATGGCTGTATTGCTTAAACCGTGAGTATTCCCAATGCTTCGAGCACCGAAAAGCCGAGAATAAGCACGATGCATATGGGCGCAAAATATTTTATCACGATGGTGAAAAGCTTTTTTGCCTTGAATTGATTGCCGCTCGTTTCTGCTTCTTCGATGAGCGACTGAGGCTTTAAGAAATATCCTATGAATATGCAGGTGACAAGCGCGACCAGCGGCATAAGCACGCTGTTGCTGATGAAATCAAAGAAGTCGAGGAACGACATTCCCATGATCGTCACATCACCGAGCACTCCATAGCCGAGCGCAGACGGCACGCCCAGCAGCAGCGATATGCCGATGACGATTAAGCACGAAACGGTGCGGTTGAGATGCGTTTTGTCCATGATTATCGAAACTATCGTTTCCATCAGCGAGATCGACGAGGTGAGTGCGGCAAAGAATACCAGCACAAAAAAGATTATGCCGATGAAAGTGCCGCCTGTCATGTTCTCAAATACCTGCGGCAGGGTCACAAACATCAGTGCTGGGCCCTTGCCGAGCTGCTCGGGATCGCCGCCCGAGAAAGAGAACACCGCAGGAATGATCATCAGACCTGCTATGAACGCAACGCCCGTGTCGAATATGCCTATGCTGCGGGCAGACGACTCGACGTTGACATCCTTCTTCATATAAGAACCGTAGGTTACCATTATGCCCATTGCGAGCGACATCGAATAAAACAACTGTCCCATCGCGGCAAGCACCGTGGTTATTGAGAAATGTGAAAACTCGGGCTTGATATAGTATATCAGTCCGTCGATAGCACCCGGCTGGCAAAGCACATAGCCTGCGACAAAAACTATCATCACCGCCAGCATAGGCATCATGACTTTGCTGACCTTTTCGATGCCGTTCTCAACGCCCAGCAGAACGACGACTGCGGTGAGCGCAAGATAGATCAAAAAGTATCCGAGCGGCTCGGGGCTGCTTATGAAGCTTTCAAAATATGTGCCTTCTGCGGCAGCGGCAGCGTTGCCCGAAACAAACGTCACAAAAAACTTGATGACCCAGCCGCCTATGACACAATAATAAGGCAATATCACGGCAGGCACTATCGAGCACATTATGCCGACAAACGAAAACCGTTTGTCAAGGCTCTTGAAAGCGCCGATCGCACTGAGCCCGGTCTTTCTGCCGAGCAGTATCTCGGCGGACGCAAGAACAAAGCCAAGCGTCACTGCGAGAATGATATATACGAGTAGGAAGATGCCTCCGCCATACTTTGCTGCAAGATACGGAAAACGCCAGATGTTGCCGAGACCGACAGCAGATCCTGCAGCCGCAAGGATAAAGCCGACCTTGCCTGAAAACGTGCTGCGCTTCTCGGTGGTAGAATGTTTGCTCATGCTAAACCTCCTCAGTAAAAAATTGTTATGAGCAAGTGTAACACAAACTGAAGCAAATTGCAAGAAAAAAATTCGCAAAATCCGCACTTTACGCATTTTTATGCACGATTTCCGCACCAAACCACCGCAAATTGAGAGAAACGAAATCAAGAATTGCAAAAACGAGCCTTGTATGTGGTGCTGCGCCTGTCGGCACAGCGACAACTTCACTCAAAAAAAGCGAGCCATTGTGGCTCGCTTTTTTGTTATCCCATTGCGTTGTACTTGTCGATGGTTTCGTTCATCGCGGTTTCGGCTTTTGTTTTGACGCTGTCGAGCTGGCTCGATAACGTGTTGTTGCCGCTGCGGATGATGCTTGCCCAGACCTGAATGATGTCGCCCCAGTTATAGATAGTGCCGATGTCATAAAGTCTGTTGCTGACGACCATGTCAAGCATTCTCTCGTCCTCTTCGTCGGGCATAGCCTGCGACTTGAGGGTGGTTTCATAGTATGCGTGCGAAACAGATTCGCCTGCCGAATATCTGCTGTAATAGCCGAGTGCCTCGAGTGCACATGCGGTGGCTTCAAGCGTAGTGCCCTTGTTGTTGAATGACGGGATCGCCATTACCTCGGTCTGGTATACGTTGATGCCGGAATAATAGTTCTCTTGATCCTCGGTGTATTTGGGCATGGGCAGAACGCCGAAGTTGACCTTCTTTTCTGCGGTGTCGCTCTTGATGTCGGAGATCGACTGAACGACCGAGGTCTTAAAGAGTCCCCTGCCCGAGATGAACATATTGGCTATGCCTTCCCACGATTCGGGAACCTTGTCGACGAGTATCGTTGCGCCGGTGTCGGTGCAGATTTCGAAAACCTTGCCAAATGCATCGACAGCCGTTCTCTCGCCTATCGAGATCTGAAAATTGCCTTTGCCTATCTTGCGTGCCGTGGTAGCGCCGCTGCCGAGCACGATCATTTCGGTCGAATAACCGTCGCTGAGCAGACCATAGGTGCAGTTGATAGTGCCGAGCTTGCCGTTTTCGTCAGGCTGCGTGACTGCCTTTGCCATGGTATAGAGTGCGTCGTATATCCACTTGCCGTCGTCAACAAGTTGATAGAGGTCGCCGAACTGAGCCTTGATCTCCTGGTTCTGCTCATATATGTCCTTGTTGTAAAGCATGCAATAGCAATACTCGTCATCGGTGACCATGCAGTCGCCCGCAACAAAAAATATGTCGTCGGTGACAGCCAGAGTTTCGATGGCGTTCTGATCCCACCACTCGTTCTCGAGATGCAGAATATCGTTGAGCGGCAGGAAATAGTTTTCGGTAGCATAGGGCAGCATGGTGCAGACGGTGTTGCTGACCAGCTCGAACGGTATGTCGCTGCCCGAGGCACTCTTCATCGCGAGCTCGAGCTCGGTCTGCGGAGTGGACGAGGGCACGACCTCAAATTTTATGCCATATTTCTCTTCAATAATATCATTGCGTGCGGCGACGGCATCGCTTATCTGACCGAAGCTGGTGTCCTCGTCAGGTACGAACTGCAATTCGCCATAGGTGTGCCTCTCCTGCGCTACGCATAGGATGCGTATCGTGGTGTCGTATTTTTTTGCCTCAAACGGAAACTTGGGGTTGCCGTCGTCAGAAACCTCAGAGCTCTCTGTGCTGCCGTCTGCCGAAGGTGCTTCGGAAGTTGTTTCCTGCGGGGTGCACGCCGCGATAGAAACGAGCATCACAAGACAGAGCAATAAAACCAGTATTTTTTTTGCCATAGATGATTCCTCCTGTTTTTGTTATATCAATTATACACAAACTCCGGCTTTATTGCAACAGCAAAATTGTAGAAAAATGCATTAATATTATTGATACCCCTTGCAAAACACGCGCCTTTGGCAAACCGCACGTCAATATCGCTCCTTTTGTGCGGTCTTGCCGAGCAGATAATCTATGCTCGTGTTGTAAAACCTTGCGAGCTTGATCGGCATCTGTGTCGGAATGTCGCTATAACCTGTTTCAGGTTATAATTTGTACATCGAGCACAAACTTTCAACCGTGACAAAAACAGGGTGATGCCGCAAATGTGATTTGCGGCATCACCCGTATTGATTATAAGGCTTTATTGTATGTCAAACCGCGACATAGTGGTTTCAAACTGTTCTATCTCATGCGTATATTCTATCACGGTTTCGCCGTTGCCATAGCAGACGGCAGATGCGGCGTCGGCCGCTTTTGTGCTTTCATCCACTATGATGGCGCTGAGCGAGTCATATGAATGCATAAACTCGTTAAGGTCGAGAATGCAGACATCGGTCACCGTTCCGACAAAATTGATATCAGACAAAAACGCGGCCATGTCGGCATATACGGCATCCATGACGATCATTATTGCGTTTTCGCTCAAAACCGCATTATCGTCGCTTATTGCTTTTGAATAAAACAGTATCACGAGCTGCTTTGTTTCGGCAGTATATCGATAGAGCATCCGGCTGTTTTCGGTCTTGGCAGAGCGATCAAGTGAAAGCTTTTGCCCGACCGTATCCTGAGGAGCACGGCGCAGATACTCAACAGGAACAAGATCTCCCGGCGTACCCGGTTCGGATGATTCCGAAAGCGGAGGCAAACAGTTGTTGATCACATGATCAATAAACTCGTTAAGCGTTTTGGGCATATCTTTTTCATCGGAGGTAACATCGCTTAAAGCATCCGATGAGGGTTCGGGAGATTCGGTATCGGCAGGCGTGCAACCGAATATCGAAACGGCTGTAAACAAAACGCAGATCAAAAGTGCAACAAATTTAATTGCTTTAGTCATTGTGTACGTCCTCCTAAAGACATCATTTCAAATGTAATTGGTTTACCACCATATTTATTATACTATATTATCATAAAAATTTCAATAGGGAAGTAAAAAATTTTTCACCATTTTTTACGCATTATGTCAACGCAGCGCTATGCGGCATAGTATGTCAATAAGAGCACCTGCTCTTTAAGCACTGAAAAAGGAGTATTTATATATGAATGAGCAAAGCGGCATGACGCCGCAGGCAGAATTTCCCGAGCAGATAGCTTTGGCGATGGCTTATGTGCCGATGCAACGGTTTGAAAAGATCTATGATGACGACAGGGCGCTGACGCGCGGAACGATATTTGAGGCGCTCGACCTGCCGTTTAAAGGAGGCAGGCAATGACTGACAAGCAAAAGGCCATGCTTTTGGTTCAGCAGACCTGCTTTGCCGTCGATGAGGCGGTGCTGTTCCTCGACACGCATCCGACTGACAAAAAAGCAATGGAATATTTCAGACGCGCTCAGCAAAGGCGTGACACGGCGATAGCCGACTATGAAAAAACATACGGGCCGCTTACCGCAGCGGCAACCAAAAGTGCCGAATGGAACTGGATAGACAATCCGTGGCCGTGGCAGATAGAAACGGAGGCTTGAATTATGTGGACATACGACAGAAAGCTGCAATATCCTGTCAGAATTGCTAACCCCAACCCCATGCTGGCAAAGATAATTCTCACTCAGCTTGGCGGACCCGACGGCGAATTGGGTGCGGCGATGCGCTACCTTTCGCAAAGATACACGATGCCCTATAACGAGGTCGTCGGAATACTCACCGACATAGGTAGAGAAGCCTCTGAAATGTACCTTTCAGAGGCTGCCGCTTTTTTTGATGCTTTTGCAACCGTGTAGCTCCATTTAATAGGAAGTAAATTCAAATAAACATCTATGTTGTCCTT
>CAZNCN010000015.1:0-39094 GCA_964571635.1 uncultured Ruminococcus sp.
CTGGATCGCCTTCATATTGATGAGTTTCAGTTGCGCCAAAAGTGTAGATGAATCTGTAAGTGATGTCATCGACCTTATAAATCAGACTCAACTCATCTCTTTCGCTATAATATGTTCCTGAAAAACTTTCACAGGTCACATCGGCTTTATTGCAGAACACTCTCGATTCAGAAAAATCGTTCGAAGCCGAAACAAAATCAGTGATTTCGTCCACAGAATCGAATGTAATAATCGCATTTGGAGTACCAGTTTCAAGCGCAGAGTCTTGCTCGCTGGATGCTACTGGTTCTGTCTCTTTTTTATTCGCTGCGTTTGGCAAGGTGAACTCACCGATGCAGTTATATATGATTTTTTCGTATTCGTATATCACCTCATTCCGTTAACTCCACATCATCATCTGTATGAACTGATGAGAAATCAGCAGTGATACCGTCAGCATTCCTGCGACGTACAGGATTCTAAGCCACCACTTTTCTTTGGAGATCTTTCTCGATAACAGCATAGCTGCGACCGTGACACATATCGTGATAAATCCCCAAAACAGTGCCGTAAAATCGTTTGCGTTAAAGCTGGGGGTAATCATATTCCCGAACTCGTCCATCTTGGGACATCCGCAGCCCAGCCAATCAACTATAAACGCTTGATTCGCCCAACTATACGGAACAAGAAGTGCGGCAAAGGCAAGTAATGGCGAAACGAGTAGTAATATCTTTTTAAAATCAATCTTCCTATCCACTTTTCATCCTCCTTTGACTATCTGTATATAGCCGTGTAAGCCATCGGCATTTCGACGGCAGCAATGGGATCCACGTACCATTTGAATAAGCTAAACCGCATAAACACAGCGACGAGCATAGGTGTCATAACGAAAAGCACGCCATAAGTCGCTGCCATCACGGAACCAAGGTTATCGGCTTTACCTGTCAAATCCAGCATCAAGGATGCTGCATAGAAGAATGCCATATAAACAACTATGGTCAGTGCGTAATATAGAAAGTGAAAAATGACGTGCTTGTTTTTCATGACTTACTCGCTCCTTACGGATTAATGGTAATCTCAGCTTTGGTAAAGTCTGCTTCAATGTAAACCCGATAGGTGAAATTCGGCCAACCGCCAAAGGTCAGATCTACTGTTGTAGGTTCGCCCTTTTTCAGTTGCACAGTCCTATAGTCACCGGCTGCAAGGTTTTCATCGTGATTTCTTAATTCACTTGTTCATACCTACACCAATGCGCGAACCCGTCTTCATCAAAATAGATCATGAAATATTCGGGCGGGGTAGTTCCGAAAAAACCTACTCGTTTCTCTGAAATTAGATAGCCACAAGCACAATCTCGATACAACCTATCTTCATCAGGGGAACCTTGCGTTCTATCAAAATCACCGTATTTTTCAACTATTTCGATAGATGTTAACCCTACAATTTCATCCTCAGCATATTGTTCTTTACCACAACCGGAGAAACAAATCGTTATCAAAACAATCACAGCAATCAACACATACTTATTCTTCATCGTTTTCTTCCACATTATATTAGTATTCACCATGTGCGTTCACTTGTCATTTGCTCGTTTTTTATCGTATATATCTCCTTTACGGATTGATCGCAATTTCTCTCGCTGTCACAGAATAACCAATTCTACCGATTGTCCGATAACAATATCTTCTTTAATGATAAAGTAAAGCATTGATTTTAAATCTGTTTTATCCATATGCTTTAATACGATAAATGCAAGATTGCACCGATCGCCATCATACTCAAGTTGAGGGTAATCATTCAAATCTTGCGGTGAGTAACTAAGAATAAGATTTTTTACAGCTCCGTTAAGCGTTCCGTTCTTGATTTCAAACTTGATTCCGACATCAGCGCCGTCGGAAAGAGCATCTTGAACTTTACTCATAGCAACGTCGATATAGCTTTCAATCTTATCTTCCGGAATATCCTTTGAAAGATCTTTCGAATATTCGTCAATTACTGCATAATACAGTTGTAAGCGGTCGTTCTCGCTCATTCCGTTTTCGCAGAACGGAAGATCTGAACGCTCGTAAGTATAATCGTGTTGGTTAAACATCTCGACTTCACCCGTTTCACCCCACGGACTATTGTTTGCAAGAGAATCGTATCTAACTTGGGTACTGAATGCGAAATATTCCATATTTTCTTTTGAAAGGAGAGGAGCCTGCCAGCAGGCATCAAAGTGGTACCACTGTCCATCCACGCAAATTATGGACCAACAATGATCTGCCCCCTCAAATCCGTCTTTACCCAAGGAACGTCCGTCAATCGTTTCAAACCCGATCTGATTTGCGAGCGTATTCAAATAATAGGCATATTCCGCACACATTCCGGTTTTGTATAGGATGCAGGCGTACAGATCAGCATTTACACCGTACGATTCATACAGATTGCCATATGTCATATGATCGGAAACATAGAGGTATAGTTTCGCTATGCGTTCCCAATCACTATCGTCTTCTTTGATTAGTGCTAATGCCTCGTTCATTATATTTTCAAACTTAGCATAGTTTTCAGAGCAGGTTTCTTTATCTCCGACAAATTTAAATGTTGCTGTTCCGTTTTCGTACAAAAAAGGTTCGTTTGATTGCAGATATGACTGGATGATATGTCGTACGGGAATAAATTCAGAAAAGAGAAATCGCAGCACTGTTTCATATTCCTCATAAGACTCAAAACCATTAACAACTCCGTCATGAGCGAGAATGGAATCAATCACTCGACAATACAAAGAATATTCTCGATCTGACATAGAATCGCGAGCGTCCGCAGTGACCATATATTTATCGTATTTGAATAACGGTTCTTCGTTATCAGTTCCCGACGTTGTACTATCATCAGATGGTTCGGTATCTGGTGAGGTGGTATTCTGAGATGGATCGGTGCCTTGTGATTGGTCACCGATTGAAGTCGTGTCGTCATTCTGTGAAGTTTCCGAATCTTGTGTAGAGTTATCACTCGGCACGGAATGACACCCTGTCAGAGCTACAATCACCATAATAAGTGTTAATGCTATGGCAAGTATTCGTTTCATTGGATTGCCTCCTTTCTTCTGTATATTATTATATCGTCAACTCATTGCCAACTTGTCGCCGATTTATTGCCGCAATGTAAAATTCACATTTTTTATATGCGTGGGATTATTTAGCTTGTATAATAATTCCCGTTTATGCTAATAAACGAAACCAATATGTTACATTCGGCAGCCGTTTCTTGATTTTTAGGTCTTATATCATTAACGAATGCACAGCCGACGGTCGGCGCACAAGGTGAGAGGGTTGACTTTTTTTAATTTGTGTGCTATGATACGCGCCAAGCAATGCACATCAAGCATTGCATTTTGCGTGGGGTTTATCGTTCGAAATGGGGGAGTATATGGCACCAAAGGTAGGTATGAATAGAAGAATACCGAAAATGTTTGCGGCAATCATAATTGCACTGCTTTCAATTATTGTGATATTGATGTGCTCTCACGCAAAAGAATTCAAGGTCGGCGATGATGAAATCGCACTGTATATACAATTGGACACGAATGAAGATATTGGCTTGTTGGTGTTTGATTATAGCGCAAACGGTGCCGAATTCAGCGGCGGTACAAGCAATGCGGATAAATCGCTGATAAAGCATGACGAACGACTGATCGAGGTCTTGAGTCGAGAAAGCCTGAACTGTTTTGCTGATTCTTTAGAATTATACATACAGTTCAGAATCATAACAGAATACACAGTCCCCAATTATGAAAACATATATTCGGAGAGCGTTACAAAGTATATAGAGCCCATTTCATTTGAAGCGCATTTTGGAGAGTCTTACTATTTTACCATCATCGGAGATAACATAAGCGGATATACGATAGTGCAGAATCATGCGATGACGAACAAGATGCGCAGAAACACAGCAGGCGGTTTTATCAATGCAGACGAATGGATTGAAATCTATCATATTGTGCGCAATTATGCGCAGAGAGGGCAAGTATGGATGTATTTGAAGAAAAACTATGTTATCCCGCGTTGGCACTGATCGTGTTGGCGGTGTTTTACGGCATTTATTTTGGAAAGATGCTGGTGCAGAAACGCCATGGCATTCGTACCAGCCAGATCGGACGCAGGAAAGAAAAGTCTGTTCACACGGTCGAGATGCTGATGAGCGTTGCAACATTGGGTACGCCCGTTGCTCAGCTTATGTCAATTGCCTTTGGATGGAATCATCTGCCCGCAAATGCACGATTCACAGGCTTTCTCATCGGAATACTGGGGGATGTTATATTTCTGCTGTCCGTCCTGTGCATGAAAGACAGCTGGCGTGCAGGCATCCCTGACAAAGACAAGACCGAGCTGGTCACCAACGGCATTTACCGTTACAGCCGCAATCCGGCGTTTTTGGGATTTGACTTTATGTATATCGGCGTTCTGTTGATGTACGGAAATCTGCTGACGCTCGTTTTTTCGGTGTTTGCTGTCGTCATGCTTCACTTGCAGATATTGCAGGAGGAACGATACCTTGTTAATGCCTTTGGTGCGCCGTATCAGGAGTATTGCCGCCATGTGTTCAGGTATTTGGGCAGAAAATAAGGACATTCAGCGAGGAGGAACATATCAAAGCCGGAACTGCCAAATTATATGCAATCCTTTGCCGATCAATAGCCAACGGCTTTGAACAGTCAGATTTTGAACTGACTGCGGCGGACAGCCATAGAGAGGCGGAATTGTATGCACCGCCGACGTATAAGGGGTATTATTGCGTATTATTGCAACGGATATATCAAAGAGTGCATTTTTCGAGGCGTGCGTACAATCACAAAGATCGGCAACAAACGCGGCCAACGCCGCACACATGAGGTAAACGAGCATGACTGAAGTAGTAGCCGCCCTGATTTGGCAGGGCGACAAATTTATGATCTGCCAGCGCCCCGCACACAAGGCGAGGGGGCTGCTTTGGGAGTTTGTCGGCGGCAAGGTCGAGCCTGGCGAAACAAAACCAGAGGCACTTGTCCGTGAATGCCGAGAGGAACTTGCCGTGACTGTGTCTGTCGGTGATGTGTTTATGGATCTCATCCATGAATACCCCGACCTGACGGTGCATCTCACGCTGTTTTGTGCCACTGTCGCCGAGGGAGTTCCGCAAAGGCTTGAGCACAATGACATCAAATGGATCACGCCGAGCGAGATCCAAAACTATGATTTCTGCCCGGCGGATGTGGAGATACTTAAAAAGATAACTGAGGTTTGCAATGGTTAAAGAATTGATCCATGACCCGATATTTCTTGCGGGAAAGTCTGAAACCGCAACCAGAGATGACTTGTTTGTTGCACACGATCTGCTTGACACGCTTATGGCGCACAAGGATAATTGTGTCGGCATGGCGGCTAATATGATAGGCGTGCGCAAAAAGATCATCGCGTTTTTCGATGACAGCGGGCGAGTGCCGACATACACGGTCATGCTCAACCCCGAGATCATAAAGAAGGATGGTGCGTATAACACCGAGGAGGGCTGCCTTTCCTTTCTCGGCGGCCCAAGGCCATGCAAACGTTACAGATCGATTAAGGTTCGCTATCAGACCACTGAGCTGCAAACTCGCATAAAAGCCTTCAACGGCTGGACGGCACAGATCATTCAGCATGAGATAGATCATTGCAACGGTGTGCTGATCTGAAAAACAAAACTTGATAAGCATAAATACGTCGGCAGGTTTTCATCGATCGAAAACCTGCCGACTGCTGTTTTGTCAAACGACAGCGGTCGCTTTTTATTTAGATTGCTAACGATCATTTTTGAACTTTTTTGCTTGCAACCTATCAATTAGGACTGTTTTGACGGGGACAAACAGGGCAAGATGAGTATAATTGCAATAAAATATTATACGAAGGAGGGAAAACCAAGGTGAAAAAATATTTCACCAAGATAGTCAGCATCGTGCTTTGCCTTATTGTGCTTGGCGGACTTATCCCCGAGACGCATGATCACGTTCGTGCGTGGGATGAGTTCATCTATTGCGATTATTGCGGCGAGGGCTGCGGCGACGACTGGATATGCCCGGGCGGCAACCACTGCGGTCCCGAAAGCGGCAGAGATTGCTATTTCGAAAATCACTGTCCCGATTGCGAAGCGTGCCATGCGGATACTGCCTTTTGCGAGAGCTGCGGCTATTGCGAGAACTGTGTTGCACTTTGCCAAAGCGGTGTTTGCAATAAATGCGAGTTTTGCGTAGAAGCGCTCTGCCCGTACTGCGGATTTTGCAACGAGTGCGTCAACCAAATGTGTGAAGAGTGCTATCAGTGCGACCACTGTGCTTACAACATTTGCCCCGGTTGCTTCAAGTGCGACGAATGCACAGGGTTTTACTGCCCGACTTGCGGTCTTTGCGGCGAATGCACCTATCTTTGCGATACCTGCGGCACGTGCATAGATTGCGCCGGCGAGATGTGCTTTGAGTGCAACACTTGTTCCTTATGCGCAATTGTGTGCCCCGTTGGCGACGGCTGCGAAATGTGTTCAATACTCTGCCAGGACTGTCGTCAATGCTATAACTGCCAGGAGAGCGAATACGGCTGGTGCGAAAACTGCAATCGTTGCGGCGAATGCACCGTACTTTGCTATAACGGCGACCGCTGCTATGAGTGTGCTGAGTTCTGCACAAAGTGTGAGGAGTTTTGCGATAACTGCACATACCTTTGCGAGGAATGCGGCATCTGCTCGAACTGCGCTGCCGACGACGGCTGGTGCGACAACTGCCATGTCTGCGGCAATTGCGTTGCAGTCTGCTATAACGGCGATGGCTGCGCCAAATGCACCAAGGTCTGCACCGAATGCGGCGAAGCGTGTGCTAACTGCTCGTATATCTGCAGGGATTGTGGAGCCTGCTTTGACTGCAGAGACGATACATATGGATGGTGTGATAACTGCGGCCTTTGTGGCAACTGCACCGTGCTTTGCTACAACGGTGACGGATGCTATGAGTGCTCTGAATTCTGCCCCAAATGTCACGAGATTTGCGAAAACTGCACATATTTCTGCGAAGCGTGCGGTATATGCTCCGACTGTGCAGAGGATTCCGGCTGGTGCAGCAACTGCCATGTCTGCGGCAACTGCGTTGCAGTCTGCTATAACGGCGATGGCTGCGCCAACTGCACCAAGGTCTGCGAGGATTGCGGCGAGGCGTGTGGCAACTGCTCGTATATCTGCAAGGATTGCGGAGTCTGCTTTGAATGCAGAGAAGAGACATACGGATGGTGCGACAACTGCGGGCTTTGCGGCAAATGCACCGTACTTTGCTATAACGGTGACGGATGCTATGAGTGCTCCGAATTCTGCCCCAAATGTCACGAGCTTTGCGAAAACTGCACATACTTCTGCGAAGAGTGCGGTATATGCTCTGATTGCGCAGGGGATTCCGGCTGGTGCAGCAACTGCCATGTCTGCGGCAACTGCGTAACCGTTTGCTATAACAATGACGGTTGTGACAAATGCACCAAGGTCTGCGAGGATTGCGGCGAGGCGTGCGGCAACTGCTCTTATGTTTGCAAGGATTGCGGAGTCTGCTTTGACTGCAGAGAAGATACATACGGATGGTGCGACAACTGTGGACTTTGCGGCAAATGCACCGTACTTTGCTATAACGGTGACGGATGCTATGAGTGCTCCGAATTCTGCCCCAAATGTCACGAGCTTTGCGAAAACTGCACATACTTCTGCGAAGAGTGCGGTATATGCTCTGATTGCGCAGGGGATTCCGGCTGGTGCAGCAACTGCCATGTCTGCGGCAACTGCGTAACCGTTTGCTATAACAATGACGGCTGCGACAAATGCGTCAAGGTCTGTGATGCATGCGGAGAAGCCTGCGGCAACTGCGAAACAATGTGTGCGGAGTGCGGCAATCTCTGCGAAAAATGCGCAAGAGAATCTGTCCTCTGGTGTGAAGACTGTCACCTCTGCGGCAACTGTGCTTTTATCTGTATCAACAACGATGGCTGCGAAAGATGCGCACTTGTCTGTGAGTCATGCGGCGAAAACTGCAGCAAATGTTCTGACGTTTGCGGAGAATGCAGCAAATGCTATTTCTGCGTCGGATCTCAGGGCTGGTGCGAGAATTGCGATCACTGCGGCAACTGTGCCACAGTCTGCTTTGAGGGCGATGGTTGCTCTGAATGCACCAAGGTCTGCGAGGAGTGCGGCGAAGCATGCGGCAACTGCTCGACGATCTGTAAGGACTGCGGCAAGATTTGCGAAAAATGCGCAAGAGAATCTGTTCTCTGGTGTGAAGACTGCCACGTCTGCGGCAACTGTGCTTTTATCTGCATCAACAACGATGGCTGTGAAAGATGCGCACTTGTCTGTGAGTCATGCGGCGAAAACTGCAGCAAATGTTCTGACGTTTGCGGAGAATGCAGCAAATGCTATTTCTGCGTCGGATCTCAGGGCTGGTGCGAGAATTGCGATCACTGCGGCAACTGTGCCACAGTCTGCTTTGAGGGCGATGGTTGCTCTGAATGCACCAAGGTCTGCGAGGAGTGTGCAGAACATTGCGGCAACTGTGCAATAATCTGCGAGATCTGCGGCAAAATCTGCGAGGATTGCGGCGAAAAAACAGGCTGGTGTGATAATTGCGGAGTCTGTGGCAACTGCGCCATTGTATGTTATAACGGCGACGGTTGTGAAAAATGTACAACAGTATGCGAGGACTGCGCTGAACACTGCGGTCATTGCTCAAAAATATGTTCCGACTGCAAGAATTGCTATGAATGCAACGGAAGCAGCGGCTGGTGTGAAAACTGTGATACCTGCGGCGCTTGTGCCGTGTTGTGCTACAACCAAGACGGCTGCGAGAAATGCGCGACCTTCTGTCCCGAATGCGAAGAAATGTGCAGCAACTGCACTCCTATGTGTGCGGATTGCGGCAAATGCTATGATTGCCTTAAGGAGCACGGTTGGTGCGAGAATTGCGACGTCTGCGGCAACTGCGCTGTAGTTTGCTTTAACGGCGACGGCTGCGAAAGATGCGCCGATGTCTGCGTCGAGTGCGGCGAAGCTTGCGATGTTTGCTCTATCATCTGCTATGATTGCGGAAGGTGCTATGATTGCGCACTTCCCGACGGCTGGTGCGATAACTGCAATACCTGCGGCAAATGTGCCAATGTCTGTGGCAATGGCGACGGCTGTGATGAATGTGCCAAGCTGTGCAAGACCTGCACTGACGCTTGCTCCAATTGCGCGACGCTCTGCACTTCGTGCGGCTCGTGCTTTGATTGTACCGGAGATCTTGGCTGGTGCATGAACTGCGACACCTGCGGCACTTGTGCTGACATTTGCTTCAATGGCGACGGCTGCTCTGAATGTGCCGATATCTGCAGCGATTGCGGCAATGCCTGCAGCAATTGTGAGGATATTTGCCTCATTTGCGGACGCTGCTATACCTGCGCATCCGAGAGCGGTTGGTGCGACAGCTGCAATATCTGCGGCGACTGCGTCTATGTTTGTGCAAACGGCGACGCCTGCGATCAGTGCGCGCTTGTCTGCAGTGATTGCGGCAGTATCTGCAACAACTGTATTGATTTCTGCACGTATTGCTATAAATGCTATGACTGTGTCAAGGGCGACGGCTGGTGCGAAAACTGCGGCATCTGCGGTGCTTGTGTGAATGTCTGCCCTAACGGTGACGGCTGTGAAAAATGTGCTGTCGTCTGCGACGACTGCGGCACTTGTGCAGACTGCGCTGATATATGCCTTGACTGCGCTCGCTGCGAGGAATGCACCGAGCTCTGCGATGAGTGTCACAAATATTGTAAAGACTGCGTGCTTGTGTGCGACAATTGCAATGTTTGCGAATATTGCGCTGATGTTTGCCCCGATTGCTTCGCGGCATGCTCTGAATGTGCAAATATCTGTGAGGATTGCGGACTCTGCGAAGAATGCTGCGGTGAAAACAGCGCACATGCGGGCTGCACTCACGGAACCTGTGTCAAGAGTAACGAGTGGAGCGGCCACTGGGATTCCGAACACATCGGTGCAGAGCATCAACACGTTTATGTCGACTATACCTGCGATGACGATGGTCACAAGCAGATATGCACAGTCGGCTCTTGCGGCCACGTTATCAACGAGGGCACGCATACATTCGGCAAATGGGTGATCACAAAGATTGCTACCTGCGCCGAGGACGGCGTTATGAAACGCACCTGCACGGTCTGCTCTTATAAGCAAACCGCAACTATTCCTGCGGCACATTCGCTGACTCTCGTTCCTGCAAAGCCTGCTACCTCGACCGAGGACGGCAATATTGCTTACTACATCTGCAAATGCGGCAAGATGTTTGAGGATGCAGAGGGCAAGATCGAGATCACAGACAAGAATAGCGTTATTATCTATGTCACGCACAGCGCTTCCGACTGGCTGTTTGATGAACATCGCCATTGGAAGGTCTGCACGCTTGACGGCTGTGGCGCTATCATTGACGGAAGCAGTGCCGAGCATTCGTTTGCCGACGGCAATGTTTGCACTGTCTGCGGTTATAATAAAGAAATTACCTATACCGTGACCGATGGCAACAATTCGTCCTGGTCAAAAAAGGATAACAGCGAGCTTTTGTTCAAGGCTGATGGTGATATAGGCAAGTTTGTCGGAGTTGCTGTCGACGACGTTCTGCTCGAGCCCGAGCATTATACCGTTGTCGCAGGCTCTACTATCGTTAAATTGAAGCCCGAGTATCTGGCGAAACTCTCGGTCGGCGTTCATAAGCTGACGATCATCTATACCGACGGCTTTGCCGAAACTTATTTCGCTGTCAATGCAAGTATCGCTAACGAGCATACGCACACGTTGACGTTTGTTCCTGCAAAGGATGCGACCTGCACAGAGTGCGGCAATATCGCATACTATGTCTGCGCATGCGGCAAGCTCTTTGCCGATGCCGACGCTGCAAACGAGATAAGCGATTACAGCAAGGTTTCTGTCAAGGCGCTCGGACACGATTATGAATGGATAGTCGATCAGCCTGCAAGCGAAACGACGGCGGGTTCAAAGCATGAGGAATGCAAGAGATGCCACGACAAAAAGGCAGCTGTTGAAATCCCCGCAACAGGAACCAAGCCTGTCGACCCCGATAACCCCGACAATCCCGACAACCCCGATAAGCCTAACGTACCCGATACCGGTGACAACGGCATTATGCTGCCGGGACTCTTATCACTCGTTGCGGCAATGGGCATAGCACTTTTCTTCAAAAAGAAAAAGAGCTTGAAATAGTTGTCGGTCATCAATAATACAAAAAGAGGTTTGCCGTCAAGGCAAGCCTCTTTTTTTGATATTTACAGCATTTTCAGATATTTGATGGGAACGCTTTTTGTGAGCCAAACACCGTTTGCAGACAGATAAAATCTATATCCGTCGTCGTGCATTCGTGCGGCATCTACCTCAAAAATGACGGGCTTGCCGTGACGTGCACCGACCGTCAGTGCAGTTTCTGATGTTTGCGATAAATGAACGTACAGTCGGGTTTTTGAAATCAGCCCCGAATGATTGATCGATGAAACAAATTTTTCTGCCGTTCCGTGATAAAGTATGCACGGCGGTACAGCCTCTTTAAGCTCAACTTCTACCTCGACAGAATGTCCCTGGTTCGCACGGATAAGCGTCTTGTCGTCGTTGAAAGCATATCGCTGCTTGTCGTCGGTTCTGACGATCTCTTCGAGCATCTCCATGTCGATGGGGTGCGTTCTGCCAACACCCTCTATCAGTTCGTCAACGCGCGCCCAGCCGTGCTCGTCGAGCGTAATGCCGATAACCTCGGGCTTGTGCCTCAGTATAAGCGCAATGTATCGACTTGTCGCAGTGTGATCCATGCTTTATCGTTCTCCTGTCGTTGTGAAGGATAGTGGGGGATCAATCGGTTTCGGTCTCGCTCTCTTGCTTGAGTATCGCAGCACAGCGCAGAAGCTGTTTGAGCGAATGGACGCCGAGCTTTGAATAGATATTGCGATTGTGATACCGTATGGTAGACTCTTGCAATTGCATGATCTCCATGATTTCTTTGACGGTTTTGCCCTCGATATAGAGCTCGAGCACCTGCTTCTCTTTTTCGGTCAGGGTTTTGATGCCGTTCTTGAATATCTCGTAATCGTGAGGATCAATCTCTTCCTTGCGTGAATATGCGAGTCGCTCGTTTTGCCTGACTGTTTCGTCAAACTTGAGCTGCATCTCGTTGGCAGCAGTCATGGCGTCGGATTTCTCACGGCGCAGTCGGGACATTTCTGCCTCGTTTATGCGATCCTGCTCGGCGAGATATTCAAACAGGTCATTGAATTCTTGAACCTGTGTATCGCCGTCAAATTGCTTTGACTTGATCTGCTCAACGGTGTTGAGCAGGGGTTTTACATATCTGTGGCTCAAGATCACGCTCGTGACTACTGTAAGCAGCGAAAAAAGCACAAGCATGAGGAATATCCTGTTTGTTTCGCTTTTTATGAGGATGTCGTATTGTGATTGCGGCAGCATGACCACGACCGAATGTGTCGACGAGCCGACGTTAAGCTCTTTGGTCTTGCCAATCAGAGTTGCAGCGTTGTTTGAAAAGGTCAAAAAGCGACCTCTCTTGCCGACAGAAAGCTCACCATCGACATCGGCAATATAGCCCGAGATGTTCGGTGCGATCTGACCTGTATACATATCGCCGTCCTTTTCGAGCATTCCGCAGACGATAAACTGCGACTCGGCGTTCGATGCCTGATATGCAGAATGAAAGAAAGGATCGCTTATCTCAAAGCCGCAAACTCCTATGATATTGCCGCTGTTGTCAGGGATGGGGACACAAAGCATTCTGACTTTCTCCCACGATTTAGGCAATTTGTATGCTCTTGTAAGCAGATATGCCTTTGCAGGATCGGATTTGGCTTGCTGCAAAACAGCTTCCATCTCGGGGAACGTGCCTTTTTTGGTTTCAAACTCCCAGGTGCTGAAAAGATTGATGTTGTTGTGTCTTGCCACGTCGGATGCGCCCCTGAACATGCAAACAGAGTTGCGTATCGTGATGTCTGAGCCGACATTGGCATAACGCAGATAGATGCCGCTGTAATACCCGTCTGCCAGTGAATCATTCACCGTTGTGTCGAGAATATAGAAGGCTCCGCTGCAGCCTGCTATGCGCATGTTGTTCAGAACGGTCATATAGGTTCTGTGCTGCAATTCGGTCAGAGCCGAAACATTGTTTTTGAGATTTGCAAACGGAACATCGATCTCGCCGATCTGCGTGCTCATTTGGCTTGAAAACTCGACTGCGCAGGCAGCAAGCTGATACATGTCCTTTGATATTTGGGTTGCCGTATAGTCGAGCTGCTGATTAAAGATATGGTCGAGTTCGTCGTCAACAGAATCTGTTACGCCGAATGCGCCAAGCAGCAACAGCAATAGTGCCAATGCAGAGAAGAGCATGGCTATAAGTGACAGCGCAAACCTCCTGCGCATCGAAATGCTTTGCCTGCGAAGCCCGGAGAGCAGCGCCTTGAATGACAGCTTTTTTGCCATTTTGCGTTTACTCCGAATTATTTCAGTGCCGCCTTAACTGCAGCAAGTGCGGACGCCACGAGCTCATCCATGACGGCATCTTTGTCTTCACCGTTCTGCACTCGTTGCGCAAATTGTTCGTGTGCTGACGACAGCGTCGATTTTATGAGCACCTCAAAATCCTTTTGTGCGCTCGACGCACCGTCATATAAAGGAATGCTGCAGAATGAATAGTTGTCTTTATACTGATCTGCAACAGCATCGAAGAGCATTTGATACTTTTCGTTTTCGACCTCGACATCGCCGCCCAAAAGCGTGTCAAAAGCGCTGTCTGTTACAGGCAGATAGCCTGCTTTTGTGACAAAATCAAGGTTGTTTTGCGCCTCGGCTATCCACTTGGCAAAGACTGCAGCAGCCTCGTTCTTGCGCTCATCGTCGCTCTTTACCGCAAACAGTCCGCCGCCACGATGAACGACGGTGGGGTTGCTGTCCTTAAGGCAGGCATAGGGGAGCACGAGAGTTTCGATGTCCTCTGTGGTGTTGTCGGGATAGGTGACATAATCACGCAGATAAAGAATGCCTGCGGTCGAGCCGGAGTTGCCGAGTATCTCGCCGGTCTTCCAGCGGTCGGAGGCATAGCCGTCGCCGACGCAAAGTCCGCCATAGATGCCTGCTTCGGCAATCGGAGCAAACGCCTTGGCAAAGGCTTCTGAATCTGCGTTGATCTTGCCGTCCTTTATAAATTCGCCGCCGATAGCGGTCATATTAGCGATGAAATAGTGATAAAAATCGTTGATTTGGAACAGGGTCTTGCCGTCAGACCAATCATAATATGCGTTGCATGCCGACATGATGGTTTCGACAGAACCAAAGCAATCTACAGACAGCCCCGTGTCGGCGGCAAAGCGGTCAAAGAGTGTCTTGTTTACAAATATAAGCTCGCTCGATTTTGCTATCGGCAGCATTAAAAGCTTGCCGTCAAAATAACCCTCAGAAAGAAAATCCTCACGGTAATCATCAAGCTCTTTTGTGCTGAAATACTTGGTGAAATCGAGCAAAGCGCCGTCTTCAAAGCGCTCTGCCATTCTGGGGTATGCGACAAACAGATCGGGCAGATTCTGAGCGCCAGGCTCTTTGTCGATGGCTGCGTTCAGTGCGTCATCGATCTTGCCCGAATCGGTGACCATCTCGACCTTTACGACAACGCCCTTTTCTTTGCCGACGGTGTTATTGAAATTATAGATAGCGTCATTGAGAGGCGACGTCGTCTGGCTGCCGTACACGTGCCAGATGTTGAGCGTGACGGGGTTTGCAGGATCCAAGTGCGTTGGGTTTGAGCAAGCGCTCATAAGCAGCGACAGCATGATAAGCACACATGCCATCAAAAGTGCCACAGGTTTTTTCATAAGTACCTCCTCGGTGTGTCCACCACGGTTTGTTTGCCGTTTTATGCCCGAAATGACTGCCGCATAAAAGAATAAGGTGAAAAAGCTGATTGAACCTATCAATTTGTGGAGTTTTGACGGGGACAAAATGCTAAAAAACCGTATAATAATGTATGCAAGATAAACAAGGAGGGTATAAATCTTGCTGAACCTCAAAGCAACAGAGGTACCCCGATGTCGTTGTGAATTTCATTTCATCTCGACCGTGCTCTGTCTGCACGCCAATGAAGAACAGAGCCCGCCTTGAATTGCTTTTATTATTATATCATATTGTGCGGTCATAGTCAATCGTTTTTTGCGCCGTATCCGCCTTATTCGCAGGCGAAAAAATGATGCTCTGAGGCAGGGGATTATGGCTTATCACACACACCGGAGGTTAGCAAAAATGAATTTCAAGAAGCTTATCAGCGTTCTCGTCGCTTTTGCGACAGTTCTCGCTTCGCTTGCTTGGCTTTTGCCGAGCGAGGTGCAGGCAGATGATTTGCCCAGCCTTATGAATGTCGAGATCGTCGGCGATGTTCTCTATTGGGATGCCTTTGACGGTGCAGGACAATATATATACAATATCAAAAACGGCGGCGGCTATATCGCACCGCTCGTGGATGAGGACGGCAAAGTCCTCAAGCGTCAGAGCCTTAACCTCAAAGAAGCTTGCGAGAGCTTTAACTTCCCGGGTGGCACTTTTACAGTCCAGCTTTGCGCACACTCTGATTTCGGCTGGAAAGGTGGCAAGGCCATCACAAGCATGTGGAAGGGTGAATATACCCATGTTACCGACAAGCAGCAGCTTGCCAAGCCCACGAACGAAGTCTTAAACGACGACCTTTCGGTGTCTTGGGATCCGGTCCCCAATGCCGAGCGCTATAACATTTTAGTGCAGAGAATAAATGCTGACTATCAGTCCGGCTTAGAGAGTGGCATCGATACATCGTTTAAATACGAAACGACCGAAACTCACATTGACCTCACCGAGTGCTTTGTTCCCGGTGTCAACGAGTATGTGATCTGGATACTTGCCGAGGCAGACGGCTATTTTGATAGCGAGTACTGCGTCGAGACTTATAAACTGACTGACACATATCTTAATGAGCGTTTGCCCAATTGTTATATAAAAAATCTCAGCATCTCGTCAGAGGGCATTCTCACTTGGGATTCATACAAGGATGCCAAGGCATACAGCATCTATCTCGGCAGAAAATCTACATTACTCAGAGTTGACGATCTCCAAAAAGACTCAAAAGGCAGATATTCCTGCGACTTAAACTATTATTGTGCGGCGCTCGGCTGCGAGGCGTCTGATCTCGAGATCGGTGTAAGTGCTTTCAGTGACCATACCGACAATCGTGGCTATCGCATCAGCGGCATTACTCGCACTACCTACAAATACGGCGGAATCAAAACGCTGACGGGCGAGGTGGTCTACAGCGGCGAAGCACGCTATGGCTATACGCTCGGTGTCAGCATCAACGGTGCACCTGCGGGCGTGATGCTTGACTATGAGTGGCAGGTACACGAGAACGGTGTTTGGACAAAGATCGCATCGTCATCAAACAGCAAGAATCTTACTGTCAGCGCAAACCTTATCGGCAAATACATTCGTGTTTCGGTGACTGCTAAGGGCGGATATATGGGCACTCTCAACGGTGCGCCCAAGCTGGTCGGTAAGACAGTTCCCTATAAGCCTGTTCCTACACCCGAGCTTACATTCAACCGCATCACGAGCGGTGGCAATGATGTAGCACGCATCACTGTCCTCAACTACAGCAGTGACTTTGAATATATAATCACCGAGAGCGCCATTAAAGAATGGCCGTCGAACGCACAAAAAATTCAAAACGGCACGGTCGATGTCACGCTCGGTTCTCAGAATAAGGTCTATTATGTCTATGCACGCTATGTCGAGACCGAGACTCGAGAGGGCGGCGCACAGTTTGCAGGCGGCAGTGTCAGCATTCCCGCAAAGAGCGGCAACACTACATATGCGCAAGATCTGATCTATCCCGAGTATGACACAAAGACCCCGACGATATACCTCCAAAAGGGCAAGACGATAACGATAAAATATCAGCTCAACCCGGGCAATGCGACCGAGAACCTGCCGAGATGGAATGCAAGCTATGATGGGCTCGTATCAGTTTCGCATAAGCAGGCGGCAAAGACTATTACGATAACGGCAAACAATGTCGGCACGGCATTTGTTGTTGCCTATAAACCGAACGAAAATACGCCGTGGTATTACGGCAGCGATTATAGCAATATGGGTCGACAGATCAAGGTCGTTGTTTATGACCCTAACGATCCCGGCAAGGTGCCGTTTACGATAACCAAGCTGCCCGATGTCGAGATATTCGTCGGCGACAGCTATAAAGTCGATATTTCGGAGATCAGCAAATTGCCGTTCGTGCCTGATACTGTCGACAAAAATAAATATAATTATTCGGCATTCGTCAAGACCAAGGACAATATGACCGGCTCGCCTTATGTCGGCGAGGTTGCCAAGGACGGCAGCGTCACCATCAAGAATGCGGTCGTCACCGCGAACAAGGTCGGCGAGGCAACAGTTTATGTCATTGCGAGGACGGACAGCAAAACACCCACAAACGCAGATTACTATTTTGCATATTTCACCATCAAGGTCAGCAATAAACCCGAAAACAAGGTCGAGAAGCTCACACTCAGCACCAAGAGCGTTTCATTCAGAGTCGGCGATGTCTTTAGCATAATTGCTACAAAAGATCCCATCGATGCAAAAGAAACCATCTCGTGGAGCACCAGCAACAGAAATGTTGTTACAGTCGACTCGAACGGCGAACTTAAGGCTGTCGGCAAGGGCGTGGCGACGATAACCGCAAAATGCGGCACGATCACGGCGACCTGCTCGGTTGAGGTCAAGCCTGCATATTGCACCGAGCACAAAGATGTTGAATACACCTATGTTGACCAGGACACCCACAAGTGGGTCTGCAAGACCTGCGGCGTTCAGGGCACAGAGGCACATTCTGCCGATTATTGGAATTCCGATGCAAATAACCACTGGAGAAGCTGCACCATCGAGGGCTGCTATGCCAATATCGAAAAGACTAAGGCGGCTCACGATTTCAAATGGGTCACCGATAAAGAGGCTACCGCAACCGAAAGCGGCTTAAAGCACGAGGAGTGCAAGACCTGCCATTATAAAAAGGCGGCTGTCGAGATGTCTGCTTCGGACGGCGATGCTTCGACCGAACCTGCAACCTCGAGTGATGATGCTTCGAGCGCGACCTCCGATATAGTTTCGGATACCGAAACTCCTGATATTTCGGGCACATCCGCAGAGCCCTCGGGCGATGCACCGTCGGATGCTTTGTCAGGCACATCCTCCGGAGGGTCGTCGAATACAGTTTCGGGCGGCGAAAGCTCTGATGGCGGCAGCGGTGTTTTGATCATCGCAATCATTGCCGTGGTTGTCATTATTGCGGCAGCGGTCATCATTATTATCACACTTAAACGCAAGTCAAAATAATTTTTTGGCACTTTAAAATCATATTTTCATCATTTCAGAAAGGAACATTATCATGGGACTTATTAAAGCAGGCATAGGAGCATTAGGCGGAACATTGGCAGATCAGTGGAAGGAGTTTTTCTATTGTGATTCGCTTCCCAACGACGTGCTTTTGCGCAGAGGTCAAAAGCAGACCACAGGCAGATCCTCAAACACCAAAGGCAATGACAATATCATCTCAAACGGTTCGGGCATCGCAGTGGCAGACGGTCAGTGCATGATCATAGTCGAGCAGGGCAAGGTGGTTGAAATATGCGCAGAGCCGGGCGAATTCACCTATGATTCGTCGACAGAGCCCTCGATATTCGCAGGCTCGTTCGGACAGAGCCTCAAAGAGACGTTCAAGACCATAGGCAAGCGCTTTACCTACGGCGGCGATACAGGCAAGGACCAGAGAGTTTATTATATCAACACAAAAGAGATACTTGCAAACAAATTCGGCACGCCGAACCCGATAATGTTCGAGGTCATGAATAAGCGCATAGGCATGAGCCGCACCGTCAATGTCAGGTGCAATGGTGTTTATTCATACATAATCACCGATCCGATAGTGTTCTACACCAGACTTTGCGGCAATGTTTCGGGTGATTTCACACGCGACATGATCGACGAGCAGTTAAAGACCGAGTTTATCGATGCTTTGCAGCCTGCATTCGGCAGGTTGTCAGAGCAGGAATTGCGCCCTGCGCAGATACCTGCAAAGTCGGGCGAGCTCAAGGACGCAATGAACGACGCACTCAAGCAGGAGTGGGTCGAGACAAGAGGCATTTCTGTCTGCAAGATCGCACTTAACCCCATCACGCTCACCGATTCGGATATGAAGAAGATCAACGAGATGGAGGATGCCGCCACAATGGGCTCAAACCCGTTTATGATGGCAGGCAGAATGACAAACGCAACGGCAGATGCAATGGAGACCGCAGCAGGCAACTCGGCAGGCGCAATGACAGGCTTTATGGGCATGGGCATGGTCGGCATGGGTGGCCAGGGCGGCTTCGGTGCAGCACAGAATTTCTATAACGCAGGCGTTCAGCAGCAACAGCAGCAGGCACAGCAGGCAAGCACGCAGGATACATGGCAGTGCAAGTGCGGTGCGACTGTTTCGGGCAAGTTCTGCCCTGAATGCGGTGCAAAGAAGCCGTCGGGCAAATGCCCCAATTGCGGCTACGCCGTACCCGATCCTGCAAAGCCCCCTAAGTTCTGCCCCGAATGTGGCACGCGCTTTGATCAGGAATAAATATGGCTGACGTTCTCGAATACAAATGTCCGAATTGCGGAGGCAAGATAGAATATGTACCCGGAGGGCAGACCCTCGTCTGCCCCTATTGTGACTCGCAGTTTGACATTGACAAGATAAATGAGTTTGAGATAGGCGACGAGTCAGAGCAAAACTATGATGAGCATTGGGATGCCGCAAAAAGTGACACCTGGAGCTATGACGAGGCGGACGGCTTAAAGCGCTATATCTGCCAGTCATGCGGCGGCGAGGTGGTCGGTGACGAAGCACTCGGCGCTACCAAATGCCCGTTCTGCGGCAACCCGATAATCATTGCAGATCAGTTCGGCGAAACCTTAAAGCCCGATTTCGTCCTGCCGTTCAAGCTTGACAAAAAAGCCGCAAAAAGAGCGCTCGGCGAGTTTTGCAAGGGCAAGCTGCTTTTGCCAAAGCAGTTCACCGCAGACAACCACATCGACGAGATGCAGGGCGTTTATGTGCCTTTCTGGCTGTTTTCGGCAGAGTGCGACGGCAAGATGACCTTCAAGACCACGCGTGTCAGACACTGGTCAGACTCTAAATATAATTATACAGAAACAAACCACTATCTCGTCAGGCGTGACGGCAGCATGCTGTTTGAGCGTGTGCCTGTCGACGCTTCAAAAAAGATGGACGATGCCTTGATGGATACTCTCGAGCCGTTTAATTATGCCGAGATGGTTGATTTTAAGACGGCATACCTTTCGGGATTTCTCGCAGACAGATACGACGTCACGAGCGACGAATGCAGCCCGAGGGCGAAGGACAGAATGGTGCGTTCTGCCGAGCAGCAGCTTACCTCGACTGTCGTCGGATATTCTTCTGTCGTTCCGCAGAGCCGCAGGTTCGGCTTTTCGAGCGGAGTGGTGAAATATGTGCTTTTGCCTGTCTGGATGCTCGGCACGACCTATAAGGGCGAGCACTTTATATTTGCAGTCAACGGTCAGAGCGGCAAGGTTGCAGGCAGGCTGCCTGTCGATTATAAGCGGTTCTTTAAGTGGCTCGGAATATTCACGGCGGCGACAGCAGCGGTCGTTTATCCGATAGCACTTGCGATAGGAGGTGCGTTGTGATGCGCAGAATAAGGCTTTTGGGCATTGTGTGCACACTTCTTTTGCTGATTTCGTCATTTGCCTGCTTCGCCGAGCAACAGCGTGTTTTTGACATGGCAGGTGCTTTTACAGAAACGCAGGCATACAATATAGGTAAGACGCTTGATTATTATTCCGATAATTGCTCGCTCGACATAGTTGTTTTGTTTGTCGGCAGTCTTGACGGCGCCGATCCGCAGGAATATGCCGAAAATTGGTATGACGGCAATCTCCGTGGCTATGACGGTACCGACGACGGTGTTTTGCTGCTCGTTTGCCCCGACTCCCGTGATTATTGGATAACCACCTCCGGCAGAGCGGTCTATGAGCTTGGCGACGATCAGCTTGATGTCATCGAGGGCGCAGTTCTCGCCGAATTGTCTATAAACGATTGGGAGGGCGCTGCACAAGCGTTCGCCGAGTCGATAGATATCTGTGTTAATAACATCGATAATGATTACGGCGATGATTATTATGGCGACATAAGCTATACCGTCGATATCGACGAGGTACACAGCGACGGCTCAAATATATATGTCGACTGCATATTTATCGCACTTGGCATAGGTGCGGTTGTTTCTCTGATAATATTACTCGTCATGAAGAGCGGCATGAACAATGTCAAGCAGAATAGGACCGCAGGCAATTATCTGGTCGGTGGCACATTCAACCTCACCTGCGCTACAGAAATGTTCCTGCACCGCAGCGTGACACGCATTCCAAAACCGGATAATAATACGCATGGCCGCGCGGGCTCGGGCGGATTCAGCTCCGGCGGAGGACATAGCCACGGCGGAGGACATAGCCACGGCGGTAGAGGCGGCAAATTTTAGTATAAAAAAGGAGCAATATATGTTTTGTAAAAATTGCGGCAACCAAATGGATAACAAGGCTGTCATCTGTGTTAAATGCGGCTGTCCTACAGGTCAGGGCGTGAATTTTTGCCCAAATTGCGGACAGCCCACGATACCGGGCGCTCCCGGGTGCAACATTTGCGGTGCCCCGCTTTACACAGCGCCGCCACAGGCGGCCAAAAGCAAGATCGCGGGCGGACTTTTGGGCATATTTCTCGGTGCGTTCGGCGTTCATAATTTCTATCTCGGATACACCGGCAAGGCAATAGCGCAATTGCTTATAACCATTCTCACCTGCGGCATAGGCGCGGCGGTCACCGAGATCTGGGGACTGGTCGAGGGCATAATGATACTTTCGGGCAGCGGCAGCTATAAGACCGATGCTAAGGGCATACCACTCGGCGAATAATCGGCAAATAAATTGCATAACAAAAAACAAGCGAGGAATGATTTTAGTCATTCCTCGCTTTTTAAATTAATCTGCTGATCCAAACGGCGAGAAATCCGCCGAGAATCAGACAAAGCACGCAGGTGTTGAATTTCCTGTTGCCAAACAGCCTGCCGTCGTACAGAAAATAAAGCACCAATATCGGCAGCGACCAGACCATGGGGTGATGGTTCATTGCAGCGGCCAGCCTGAGGTGCAGGACGTCGACCACGGCGGTTGTCATTCCGCAGCCGGGGCAGCGGATGCCGATAAAGCGGCGTATCAGACAGCCCGTGTCCGAAACCGTCAGCACGATCGCCAGAATTATTATCGCGATTAGCACGACGAGCTTTGTTTTAAAATGCTTTATCTTGCGCATTGCCACTCCTGTTGATCAAAATCAAAAGAGCCGAGATCGTCGGCTCTCTTGATATGTAAATTGCTATTAGATAAGCTTGGTAGGATCAACAACATAAGAACCCATAAGGATCTTGACGAAGTCGATAAGAGCGAAGATAGCGCCGATGCCGCAGCAGCAGGACATGATGATCCTGAAGATGCCCTTTTTGTTCTCGCCGAGCATGAAGTTGTGAATGCCAAGGCCGCCAAGGAAGAAGCAGATGATAGCCATCGTGATCTTGTCTTTGCCGTTGAGGTAGTCGCCGCTGCCGGCGCCCTTAAGTGCTACGCCGCAAGTGGTGCAAACAGCTGCTTCGGGTGAGACAGGCTGACCACAGTTGGGGCAGAAAAGGTTGCCTTTGCCCTTTTCAACACCGCAATTTAAGCAGATAGCCTGATTAGCGTTCATTTCTTTGCCGCAATTCTTACAAAACATAATAATCCTCCAAATTAATGTTATAATGCATTATAATCTAAAAAACTTGCTTTGTCAATACAATTCTACATAATCCTATTGCTTCTTTGCTGATTCGGCAAGTCCGAGCACACCCTGCACTATAAACAATGCACCCGTGACGATAAACACCCAGTCTATTGCAGCGCCCTGGTTGAACAGGAGGCACGCGCCGGTGAGGATGAGTGCTATGGATTTAATAAGCTCGATGGTTTCTTGCTTTTGCGAATATCTGACGGAGTTTTTATTGCTGCGGCCAATTATCTGCATGAGACCCGAGGCGATCATAAATCCGCCGACGATATAGAGTGCAAGGTTGATAAACAGCCAGCCAAAGACGAGAATGCACACGCCGATGACGCCTTTGATTATTGCGGGTGTCGTTTTGCTGTGCAAAATATCGAACACTGCAGAAATGATCAGTGCCACGCCTGCGACTGTCAGTGCGATGCTGATGACACTGCCCTTCATTACCACGAGCAAAATGCCCAGCACGAGCGAAACGGCAGCAAAGGCGAGGTCGTTTTGTTTTTTATTCATTGCATATATCCTCTATTCGTTTTATTGTATGCTCAAATTATACTATAATCAACGCGAAATGACATGCTCTGAAATGTAAAACATTGGGTTTGATAATGTTAACATATCACCTTGCTGAGGAACTCTTTTGTTCTCTCGTTTTGGGGATTGCCAAAGACCTCTTCGGGCGTGCCCTGCTCGGCGATCATTCCGCCGTCCATAAACAGCACTCTGTCGGATATTTCTCTTGCAAAGCCCATTTCGTGTGTGACGACGAGCATCGTCATTCCGTCGGCGGCAAGCTCGCGCATAAGATCGAGCACCTCGCCGACCATTTCGGGGTCGAGAGCCGAAGTCGGCTCATCAAACAATATGACTTTTGGGTCCATTGCAAGTGCCCTGACGATGGCGATGCGCTGTTTTTGTCCGCCCGAGAGCGTTGCGGGATAAGCGTTTGCCTTGTCCTCGAGCCCTATTCTCGCCAAAAGACGCATTGCGGTGCGCTCTGCCTCGGTTTTTATTTCACGACCTGTTTTTTCGATAGGCAAAAGCGGCTTTTTTGTCTTTGAAAAAAGATTGCCGAGCCTGATAAAGAAATTCCTGCGCTTTGCATCCCTCAGTTTCTTTTTGCCGAGATAAACAGGTGCAACGCAGATGTTTTGAAGAACCGTTTTGTTGGCGAACAGGTTGAAGGATTGAAACACCATGCCCATATCCTCGCGGTAGCGGTTGATGTCAACCTTCATATCCGCAATATCTGCACCCTCAAAGATTATATTGCCGTCCGTGGGATCCTCGATGCAGTTGAGGCAGCGCAAAAGCGTGCTCTTGCCCGAGCCCGACGGCCCGATTATTGCGATCTTTTCGCCCGGCATGACGTCGAGCGAAATATCCTTTAGCACCTCGAGGTCGCCAAAGCTCTTTTTTAAATGTCTGATCTCTATCAGCGGTTTATTCTCAGCCATTTTTTGTGCCTCTCTTCTTTTCGTTTTTCGCCAGATGCTTTTCGAGCAGCGAAATAAGTGCGCTTATCACATAAACTATGACGATATAGCAGATCGCCATGACGAGATACGGTATCATGCTGTCGTATGAGTTTTCGCCCATGCGCTTAAGTGCGACGGTAAGGTCGGTCGCACCGACAAAGCTGATGACCGAGGTCTCTTTTATCAGCGAGATAAATTCGTTGCCGAGCGTAGGCATTATGTTTTTGAACGCCTGAGGAACGACAAACTTGAGCATAGTCACGGCATAGCCCAGTCCGAGTGCCCTGCCCGCCTCTGTCTGACCCGGGTCGACGGAATTGATGCCGCCACGCATTATCTCGGAAACATATGCACCACTGTTCAAGCCGAATATTATCACGCAGGCGTTTTCTGCAGACAGGCTGCTGCCCATAAGCGGCAAAATTACAAAATATCCCAACAGCAACTGCACTACTATAGGCGTGCCTCTGAACAGCGCAACATAAAGCACTGCTATCTTGTCGAGCACACGCGCATAGAGCTTGTATTTCGGCATGACCCTGAGTGCCGCTATGACCGTGCCGATGACTATGCCTATCAGCAGTCCGAGCAGTGATATTTTAAAGGTGTTCAAAAGTCCCGAAAGCACGTCACGGTATCCCTCTTTGTCTATGAACGCCTCGACAAAAAACGACCATCTCGTCGCAAGATCCATTTTAGTTCTCCTTATATACAGGTAATATATACACACGACAAGCCTCGCTCGTATGAGCGGGGCTTGCCTTTTATACGCTTATTTATTTATTGCCTTAACGATGAACTGAGCGGGGCCTTCGTCGACCACGACAAAGCTAATCTGTCCGTTGAGCATCGCCTGCACTGCGACGGTAGCGGAAGAATATCCCGTTGCGGTAACACCGAAGCCGTCAAAGCCCCAATCCTCGTCGCCTTTGAGATAAAGCCCTGCGGTAGTGCCGTTCTGATAGCCGATGACCGTATCGGTACCAAATGACTTGAGGATAGCCTCGACATCCTCAACGGTCTTGCACTCGTCAAAGGTGGTGTCGTCCTCTTTGCAGATGATGACCTGCGAAGCGTTGTAGTATGTATCGGTGAAGTTGACTATCTCGGCGCGCTTTTCGCTGAAAGTGAGTCCTGCCATGGCGATGTCTGCCTTGCCTGTCTCGACTGCAGTGAGTATTGCGTCAAAGTCCATGTCCATGATGACGAGCTCTGCATCGATCTTCTGTGCGATCATTTCTGCGATCTCGATATCTATGCCGCAATATTTGTTGCCCTCTTTGTATTCAAAGGGGGAGAACGGCGTGTTGGTCGCAACTACCAACTGCTTTTTTGAAGCATCGACTGCGCCTGCTTCATAATATTTGATGTCGGCAGAAGCGTCACCGAAATATTTGTTGATCAGCTCGTCGAGCTTGCCGTTCTGCTTTATCTCTGCCAGAACCTCGTTGGCGGTCGCAAGCAGGTCGGCATTGCTTTTGGCAACTGCAAATGCATATTGCTCATCCGTCAGCTTAATGCTGATGTATTTGATCTTGGCGCTGCTGCCGCAGGAGCACAGGATAGTGCAAAGAATTGCGGCGATCAGCAAAAGTGAAACTGTTTTTTTCATTGTTTTTATCCTCTCAAGTTTTGTTATGCACGCATTATACAACATAAAAATGCGGATGTCAATAGGCAATATGCAAAAAAATGCAGAAAATAAATCTCGATGTGCATAAAATGTGCATAAGAACGCGAAATAATGCGCAAGTTGTGCATTTCTCTTCGTGTCAAGTGGCTCGCCAATGCGAAAATATTTGGTATTTATAACAAAAATATATATTTATTAACAATTTTATGTTTGTGTCGTTAATATATATGCTTTAAAGTGGCTGTTGGCATTGTGATATATTTATAACATAAAGGAGTTTGGGCGTATGCGTGATCAGCATGATCAAAATAATCAAAATGTCGCCGTCATAACAGGCGGCAGCTCGGGCATCGGCAAATGCTGTGCCGAATTATTTGCGGCAAATAATTATAAGGTCTATGAGCTAAGCAGACGTGCCGAGGGCGAGGGAAATATTATGCACATAAAATGCGATGTTACCGATAACGATGCTGTCGGAGAAGCGATAAAGCATATCTTTGACACCGAGGGGCATATTGACCTGCTTGTGACGAGTGCAGGCATGGGCGTGTCGGGCGCTGTCGAGTTTATATCTGACGAAATGCTCAAAAAGCAGTTCGAAACCAACCTCTACGGCACTGTTTATGCGGCACGCGCAGTGCTGCCGTATATGCGGCAGCAAAACAGCGGCAAGATCATATGCATCAGTTCTGCCGCAGCGGTATTCTCGATACCGTTTCAAACCTATTATTCGGCATCAAAGGCGGCTATAAACTCGTTTGTATGCGGACTTCGCAACGAGGTCAGGGCGTTCGGCATAGATGTCTGCTGTGTCATGCCCGGTGACATTAAAACAGGCTTCACCGCCGCGAGGGCAAAGGCTCACGACGGCAACACAGAGTATGGCGGACGCATCGACAAGTCGGTCGCTGTCATGGAGAAGGACGAGCAGAACGGCATGACTGCCGAGAGCATCGCAAATTTTGTTTTAAAACTCGCAAGCAAGCGCAAAAACAGACCCTTAAACACCCCGGGAATGCAATATAAGGCGCTTGTTTTTGTTTCAAAGCTTATGCCGTCGTCGCTGCTTTATCATTTGATAGGCAAGCTATATATAAAAGAATAAGAGATCGAGAGCAACTGATCAGAAAGGAAACAACAAATTGAAATTTTCATTCGGCAAAAAACAAAAAAACAAAAACAATCAGACAGAAACCACACAGCATATCTTGCTTAGCATGTTCGCAGAGGTTCTGCAAAAGGATGTCGGCGAGATCTCGCCCGATGCGGATTTCTTTAACGAGCTTGGCGGCGATAGCCTGTCGTCCTTGCAGGTTATAACCAAGGCAGAGGAACATTTTGGCGTTACGATACCCGACGAGGCGTATCTCGATTGCCGCACGGCAAACGATTTTGCGGGCGTTATAGACAAATTGCTTTCGGGTGAATATAATGCCGAAAGCTCATCAGAGCAGTCTGTCATCGTTCCCATAACAAGATTTGAAGATGCACCGGAATACAGGGCGTTCACAGAGCGTATGCAGGAGGCAGAGGGACACAATCCCTATTTTGCCGTGCATGATTCTGCACTGCGAGATATTTCGATAATGGACGGCAGAGAGGTACTTAACTTCAGCTCGTATAACTATGTCGGCATGTCGGGCAGGCGAGAGACGGTCGAGGCGGCAAAGGCGGCAGTTGAGCATTACGGCACGTCGGCATCCGGCAGCAGACTGCTCGGCGGCGAAAAGCCTGTTCACCGCGAACTTGAAGAAGCTATCGCAAAATGGAAGCACACCGAGGACGCCGTCGTCATGGTCGGCGGACACTCGACCAATGTGACTGTCGTCGGCAATTTCTGCGGCAAGCACGACCTGATAGTTTATGACATACTTGCACATAATTCGATCTCTGAGGGCTGTAGGCTTTCCGAGGCAGACAGCAGACCGTTTCCGCACAACGATTATAACGCACTCGAAACGATATTAAAAAACACACGCGGGCATTATGCCAAGGTGCTGATAGTCATCGAGGGCGTATACAGCATGGACGGCGACATAGCGCCTGTGCCCGAATTTGTGCGCATCAAAAAGCAATACGGTTGCTTTTTGATGGTCGACGAGGCACATTCTGCGTGCGTGCTCGGCAAGCACGGTGGCGGCGTAGATGAATATTTTGGGCTCGATCCTTATGATATCGACATAAAAATGGGCACGCTTTCCAAGGGCATCGGCACCTGCGGCGGCTATATCGCAGGCAAAAAGTGTATGATAGAATATATGCGCTATAATATTCCCGGTTTCGTCTTTTCGGTGGGAATGTCGCCCGTGCTTGCTGCTGCGGCAAAATGTGCGATAGAGCTTTTGCAGAATGACGAAACGATCATGGCAAACCTGCACCGCAACATCAGGGTGTTTATTGACGAGGCACGCAAGCGCCGCTTCAACACCTGCCTTGCATCAGAGAGCGCAATAGTGCCCATCATGGTCGGCAACGACGAAGATGCGTATATCCTTTCGACAAAGCTCAGCCAAAAAGGCGTATTTGTGCCGCCTGCGGTCTATCCTGCAGTGCCTAAGGGCAAGTCAAGACTGCGTTTCTGCGTTATCTCAGAGCATAAGCCCGAGCAGATAATAATGGCGCTCGACGCACTCGTTGAATGCTGCAACGAAATGGGAATCAAATTGCCCGAATAATAAGCATAAAACACCACCCCATGCGAAAGCATGGGGTGGTATAGCATTACGCACTTGGTCAATTAACCTGAGATTGATCGTCTGCGGACAGCTTCAACATTCATTTGGAAGTCAGCTCGCAGCTATTTCATTTTTGTTGTACTTCGAATGTTCAAAAGCCCTGTGCTTATTTGAGTGTTATGTCCATTTTGACAGCCGAGCCCTTTTGCTCATATGTGAACTTAAAGGTCATGTCGTCGGACTTATAGGGGTCTATCGCTTTGACTGCGCTCTCGGCGTTCTCGACGTCCTTGAAATAGCAGACGATGATGACGTTTTCACCTGCGCCGTCGGCTGCAAGCAGCATTGAGGACGCTGTGGGAACGTCGGCTTTTTCGAGCCATGCCTCTATCAGATTGCACAGCAGCTTGAGCTGCATGGGTGCGGTTGCATCCTGGCGCGAAACGATATAGACGGTATAGTCCTGCTCTTTGAGGTGTTCGGCATACTTTTCTCTGTCGGTGAACGACGGTGTGCCGCAGGACGACAGCACCATGGTGAGGCAGAGGCAAAGTGCGATAAGACTGATTGTTTTTTTCATTATCTGACTGCTCCTATCTTTCCTTTAATTCCGTTATAAATGCACGATGCGAAATCGCGGTAGGTCTCTCCCTTTGGGTGCAAGCCGTCCTTAAAGACGTCCTGATGCGTGAGCGACCAGGTATAGGCGTCGACTATTTCATAGCCGTTTTCTTCAGCAAGCTCTTTGTTGAGAGGAACGGCATAGGTCTTGACCTGCTCTGCCCAGGTTTCCCAGCCCTGCCAGACGGTGTTTTTGAACAGTGACGGCGGCAGAACTACGAATATCTGCACGTTGGGGTTTGCATCGGTGAGTGCCTTAAAGATCTCGTTTGCCGACTCTTTATAGGTCTTTTTGGTGTCGTCGTTCCACGACTTTGTGGGCTGGCAATCGTTGGTGCCGAGCATATAAATAACCACGTCGGCAGCGTATTTGACTGCGTTGTTATACTGTGCAGAGCCTATATAGGGGTACGGATCCTGCTTGCGTGTCGAATAGCCCGACAGTCCGAAGTTCTTGACCTCATAGTCATAGCCGAGCATTTGCTGCAGGAATGCGGGATAGCAGACTTCGGCACTGTCGCCCTGAGTTATGCTGTCACCGACACAGGCGACCTTGACGATCGAGGTGTGTTTGCGTACGACCTCATTGCCCTCAAAAACGGTTTTTTCGCTCGATTCGAGCCTTGCGATAAGGTCGAGCACGCCCGAATATATCGCGTTGCTCGAGCCGCCCGTAACGACGATGCCCTTGCCGTCCACATCCCAGATGTAGTCTGTCATTTCAAGCTTGACACCGCGATATTTTTTTGATCTTTCTCTCGTTCTCGAGCTGCCTATGACTATCTCAAAGTCTGTTTCTGCCTCGGCATCTGACTTTACGGCAAGCTCGGCGCCTGTCTTTTGCTTTAAGAGCGCTGCGATATCCTCTGCGATTGTCTTATAGGATATGGCTTCGCCGGGGTTGGGCGCATAAACGATAGAATAATCCGAGAGCTTGCCGCCGCCGACCTCTGCTTTGTCGAGCGTGACAGCGTTCTCGTAGGTATAGCTGTTGTTCTTTGTGACGAAATACTGCCTGTTGTTGATATAGCGGTCATAAAACTTTTCGAGTGCCTTGTCGATAACGTCGCTGTCAGACCTGCCGCCTATATAAAAGCAGTCGTTCAGCTCATTCAGCACATAGTCGTTTATATTGAGCAGACTTGTTATATCGTTTATCGACTTGTGGTCGACATAACCGAGCACAACGATGTCGCCCTCGAACTCCATGCCCGATTCAAACGGCTTTGCCTCGGCGGTGCAGTGGACAGTCTTGAGCTTTTGGCAGAGCTCTGTCGCCCTTGCCTCAAGTCCGTCGGAATAAATGACGGTTATGTCACGCTCTTTGATCTCGCCCGACGAAATGGTCGAGTTGGTGTCACCGCTGCCGTCGTCACAGGCGGCAAGCGAAACGATCATGACGAGCGCAAGCAGTGTCAGAATAATACTTTTTGCGATTTTTTTCATGGTTTGATCGTTCCTTTCGTATTTATTCTTTTGCATTATTTTTTGTATTTGTTTGGGCTGCCTGCTTTTGTTTAAGCTTTGCAGACCAGTCGTCAAGCAATATCGCGATGACAAAGCCGCCTATAAGCAGCGGCAATATCAGCCACGGGGTGATGCCTGTGAGTATCTCGTTGTTTGTTATCGAGTCGCCGAGCATCATCAGCGTTGACGAGGTGACTATGCCGAGCATGGCGTGCGAAACAAGGCAATAGTGCTTGTTTATCAGTCCTGTCACAGTGCGGGACAAAGCGAACGCCGTCAAAGCAAGCGCCGCTATCCACGGCAGCATGACCGATAGGTCAAAGCCTGCGATGCCGCTTGCCCACGAGTCATAAAGCCCCAGCGAAACTGTCACGGGGGTCGTGTTGAGCCCCGGGAATATCAGGCTGAGCGCCCAGAGCACGCCGACGAACGCATACCACAACAGGTTGGGCGTAACTGCGCCTATCTGCGTTTTGCAGAGCATCAAAAGCAATGACGAAACGACAAGCGCCGTCGCATACGATGTGAAGCTGTATTTTTTTAGTCCGTCCTTTTTTGCGTCTCTGAAGAGCGACGGCATTGAGCCGAAGATCAGACCGCCGAAAACGAGCGTCGCCTCGAGCTCAAACTCGGCAAAAAGCCAGCCCATCATGCCTGCACAGACAAAAAACGCCGCTATCCAGCCTGTGCCGAACGCCAAAACAGTCTTTAAATGCTTTTTTATACCTTTTATCGGGTTTGAAATGATCTCGATCATTGCGGCATAATAGCCAAACGACACGCACAGTGCTCCGCCGCTTATACCGGGGAGCACCGCACCTGCGCCGACTATAAAGCCCTGCAAAAATTGCAAGAGCAAAAGTGCTGCGGCATTTAGAGTCATAAATTATTTCATCAGCTCTCTCATCTCATCTATCAGCTCGCCGAACATATCGAGCGCGTCCTCGACGGGCTTGGTGGTCGACATATCGACGCCTGCACCCTTGAGCAGCGTGATAGGATCTGCCGAGCCGCCGCCGGACAGGAAGCCAAGATAATCCTTGACTGCGCTTTCGCCGAGCGTGAGAATGCGGTTTGCGAGTGCAACTGCGGCAGAGAAGCCGGTTGCATACTGGAATACATAGTAGTTGTAGAAGAAGTGGGGGATGCGAGCCCATTCCATAGCGATCTCTTCGTCAACGACCATTCTGTCGCCGTAATAAAGCTTGTTGAGATCGTGATAAGCTTTGCAGAGCGCATCTGCGGTGAGTGCTTCGCCGCGCTCGACCATCTCGTTCATCTGCAATTCGAACTCTGCAAACATCGTCTGGCGGTAAAGCGTGGTGCGGAACTGCTCGAGGAAATAGTTGATGAGGTATGCCCTCTTGTTTTTATCCTCGGTGTTGGCAAGCAGGTGCTTCATCAGCAATACCTCGTTGCAGGTCGAAGCGACCTCGGCAACAAAGATGACATAGTCAGAATAAACAACGGGCTGATTCTTGCAGCTATAGAAAGAGTGCATTGCGTGACCCATCTCGTGTGCCAATGTAAACATCGAGTTGAGGTTGTCCTTGTGGTTGAGCAGTACATAGGGGTGAGGTCTGCCGCCTGCGGAATAAGCACCCGAGCGCTTGCCCTCGTTCTCATATATATCTATCCAGCGGTTCTCAAGGCCCTCTTTGAGGTTTGCGATATAATCCTCGCCCAGAGGTGCGAGCGCTGTGGTAACTATCTTTTTGGCTTCTTCAAAGGTGATGACCTCGTCGGCATCTGCGACGATGGGTGTATAGAGGTCGTACATGTGCAATTCGTCAACGCCCAGCAGATCCTTGCGGAGGTCGGCGTATTTATACATATAATCCATCTTTTCGTGCACAGCCTTGATGAGGTTGTGATATACCTCAACGGGAACCTCGGTGCGGTCGAGCGATGCCTCGATGGTGGAGTTGTATTTGCGAACATCGGCATAGAACTTGAGCTGCTTCATCTGTCCGTCAAGGAACGCCGCCGAGGTGTTGCGGAACGATGCGAGTGTGTGATAGAGCGTCATAAAGGCATTCTCACGCAGCACTCTGTCGCTGCTTTCGACGAGCGGGATATAGCTGCCGGAGGTGAGGGGGTGCATCTCGCCCTTGCTGTCGGCGACATCGGGGAATTTGAGATCTGCGTTGCGGAATACGCCTGCGATGTTCTCGGGTGCTTCGGTGACCTCGCCGACTGCGGCGATGATCTTTTCTTCGGCCTCGCTGAGAACGTGTGCTTTTCTGCGGCGGACGAGTCCTATCGCGCGGCGATAAAGCTCGAGCTTGGGCTCTGATGCAAAGAAAGCATCGATCGTTTCGTCGGATATAGCCATGATCTCGGGCGAAGCAAACGCATCAGCTGTGTTGATTCTGATAAATGCGCCCATGAGCTTGCCGCGCATATCGACATATTTGCTGTTTGCGGTATCTTCGTCGCTCTTGCGCATAGCGTAGTTTGCGAGCTTTTCGACCGCCAGCGAGATCTCGTCGTTCAGCTCAAAGTATTTGAGCAGGTTTTGGGCGCTCTGTCCGAGCGTGCCCTTCATCGCCAAAAGTCTTTCTGCATATTTTTCTGCTTCTGCCAGAGCCTCTGTCCAGAGCTCGTCGCTCGCAAAGAGGTCCTCAAGCGCCCAGGTATGCTCTTTTTTGACTTCACTTCTCTTGGGAATTTTTTTGTCTGCCATAATAATATCTCCTGTATATAATATATTTTTTATCCCAGCTCGGGCTTGTTGTCAAAGAGCACAACAGGCTCTGAATAATCCTCGAGCTCAAATATTTCGATGGTGTTTTCGCCCTCTGCCAAAAGCTGGCGCGGCACAAAAAGCGACCTTTGAGGCCCTGCCTTGTCGTACCTGCCTATGCAGAAGCCGTTGATGAATGCCGCTCCTCTTGCGAACGACGGCAGATAAAGATAGGTGTCGGCAGTCCTTGTGACGTTAAACTCGCCCCAAAGTATCACGGGGCACGCTTCAAGCACGCCGTCCTCATAGTCTGCATTCTGTATCATGTCGTCGCCAAAGCGGAACACGCTGTAATTTTTGACTTCTTTGCCGTTGTTTTTTATCGGCTCGATAATGCCCTTGCGGTCGGGCAATTCGGGGCCGTAGTTGACTCTGCCGGTGTTGTCGACGAAAATATCTATCACCGCAAACTCGGACAATTTAAAGTCCTTCTTTTCGCCACGCATCACCTTGCCCAAAAAGCGCTCGTTGGCATAGACATATGCTATGTCACGCACTCCGCTTACGGTTATAACGCCCTTCTCTGCCTCGCAGGAATAAAGCATATAGCCATAGTCGCACTCTGCCGTTTCAGCAGTGGGGATATCTGCCGACACATAAGCCGAGCCAAGCATATCAAAGGCATCGCATGACCTCGTCAGTTCGACCTCGCCATAGGCTTTTGCGGGCATTTCGGGAAGGTCTTTGCCATCTGGCACGCCGAAATGCTTTTTGATGACATCACGGACGGCATAATATTTTGCCGTGCGCCTGCCGCTTTCGTCGAGCAAAGCGTCATAGTCATAGCTCGTCACGGTGGGCTGAATACTGCCGTCAAAGTTTGCGCCGTTCATAAACGCAAAGTTAGTGCCTCCACAGAAAACATAAAAGTTGACTGCCGCACCCATCGAAAGCATCTCGTCAAAGCATTTTGCCGCATCGTCGGCAGGTCTTGTGTGGTGGTGTTCGCCCCAATGGTCAAACCAGCCGCACCAGAATTCGGTGCACATGAGTGGGTCATCGGGACGCAGTCGCCTGAACATCTCAAACGACTCTTTGGGTCTTGAGCCAAAGTTGACTGTCGCAAGCACTCCGTCGATCATTCCTCTGCTCAGATACTCCTCTGAGGGTCCGTCGGAGGTGAAAAGCGTGACGGGCATATCCAATTCTTTATACATGTCGCGCAATGCACACAGATAAGGCTTGTCGTCGCTGTAACTGCCGTATTCGTTCTCGACCTGCATCATTATGATGTTGCCGCCGTTCTCAAGCAGCCTCGGACGCAATATCTCAAAGAGCGACGTGAAATAGCGCCTTACATAATATAAATATTGCTCGTCGTAATGCCTCAGAACGAGGTCCTTGGTCAAGAGCCACGCAGGCAAGCCGCCCAGATCCCATTCTGCACAGATATAAGGCCCGGGGCGGACTATCGCATAAAGTCCGAGCTCCTTTGCCGTGTCGAGGAACAGAGCGAGGTCGAATATGCCGTCATAGTCAAATATGCCCTCTCTGCGCTCGATGATATTCCACGCAACATAGGTTTCGACAGTGTTAAAGCCGCATTGCTTCAGCTTTGTCAGTCTGTCACGATATGCGTCCTTGTGTACTCTGAAATAATGTATAGTGCCCGAAATAATATGCAGCGGCTCGTTGTTGATATAAAAGCCGTTTTTGTCATAAGTCAGTTTTTGCATAAGCACCTCGAGTTGCATTTAAAATAATTCATGCTGCCTTGCAGCTCGGCAACACTTCTTCGATAAGCGTGTTGAGGTCGGCGGGAACAAAGCCCTGACCCGTCGTGCCGCGTGCGCCTATCGTAACTGTTATATATTCCTCTCCGCCGACAGAGCAGAGCGCCGCAAGGCATCTGCCTGCGTTGTCTGTCGTGCCCGTCTTGCCGCCGAGGCAGTATTTGTTTGTTATGCCCGCCCTTTTAAAGCCGCTGAAGGCAGTGTTGTAAAGCTCTATGCCGCCATCGTGCTTTGTCGGGCTGGTTATCTTGTAATATTCTGTCGTGCAGATGGTTCTGAAAAGCTCGTTCTTTAAGCAATAGTCCAAGAGCTTTGCCATATCTGCGGCGGTGCTGTAATGCTCGTCCGCATCAAGCCCCGTCACGTTGACAAAATGAGTGTCGGCAAGCCCTATTTGTGCCATTTTGCCGTTCATGAGCTCTGCGAAGCCCTCTTCTGTGCCTCCGAACCTGTTTGCGAGCGTTATCGCCGCATCGGCGCCCGAGGGCAGCATCAGACCGTAAAGCATGTCTGTGACCGTCGCCTGCTCGCCTGCCTGAAAGCCGACCACCGAAGCACCCTCGAGATACATCTCGTTGACCGTATCTCTGCTGACCGTTAGCATTTCGTCAAGGTCGTCACACATCTCTATTATGGTTATCGCCGTTGCCATCTTGGTCAGTGACGCAGGTGCAACCTTGGTGTATGCGTTTTTGATCGCTATCACAGTGCCTGTGCTGCGGTCAAGAAGACATGCATATTCGCTGTTGAGAGTGCCCTGCGATATGACAAACGCAGGTGCTTGAGGTGTGCCCGACGATGAGTCATCAGACGAATCGTCCGGAATGCTCGGGGCGTCCGGAATATCAGAAACATCCGAAACACCAGAAATATCATAGCTATCCGAAGCACTTACGCCGTTCGAGAAGCTCGGCAGCCCGTCGGATAATACATCGCTCGTTTCGCCGCTTTGATTGCCTGTCGCCAAAAGTATGACAGTCAAAAGCGAGATCAAAACAAGTGCCGTTATGGTTAAAAATGTGATCTTTGACGCTCTTTGCGTCTTTCTGTGGTTAGTCATCGTTGCGCTCCAATAAAACCTCTGCGTTAGTGCCGCAGAAAACATCGTCGTTCTCTGCCATCATTCTGCAGAGCCTGTCTAATCTGTCATAGCCGCCGTCGGCGTCAAATTCATACGAATGGCCCCAGACGTAAAACAGCATATCTGTGCTTGCATCGGCTTTTATAAACTCCTCTGCAAGCTCAAACAGCACTTCGTCTGCATGGTGGCAGGTGGGGTCGAAGCGCAAAAGGTCGTGCTGAATGTCAAATGAATGAGTGCTCTTGACAGTGCGTGCATATTTATAGCCCAGCCCATCGAGCACCGAAACCACCGTGTCTGAATAAGTGCCCATGGGATACGCCATGCCGACAGGCACTTTGCCGAACCATTCTGTGCAAAGCGACTTGTCAAGTGACATTTCGTTTTGGCATTCCTCGCGTGTCAGCGTGTCGAGCGACGGATGCGAATAAGAGTGCGATGCTATCTCGTGCCCTGCCAAATGCTCTTTGAGCCCTTCTTTTGTGAGATATTTGACTTCAAAGCCGTGATATACCCACGAGCCCTGCCTGACGGCGAGCCCGGGGTTGATGTTAAAGGTGCATTTTACGCCATAGCGGTTGCATATTCGGACGGTCTTTATGTCAGAAAGAATGCCGTCGTCATAACTCAGCGTAAAAGCCTTGTGTTTGCCGTTTTTAAACATTGTTCAAGCTTAATCGAGCACGATCTCTTTGTGCTCAGCGGCGGAACGATATATGCCCTCGAGCATCTGCTGCATCTGCACTGCCTGCTCGATGGGATAAACAGGTGTCTTGCCGTTAATGACACAGTCGCAGAAATGAGTGATCTCTTTTGCAAACTTGTTGCCCTGATCCATGGTGATGTGATCGTCGCTGAGATAGCCGTCACGCTCGCCGTATACAGTCAGAGGGTCAAGCAGTGCGCCTGCCTTTGAACCGAATATCTCGGTCTTGCTGTATGCAGGGCCGTTGATCGCCCACGCCGCTTCAAAAAGCATCGAAGCGCCGTTCTCAAAGTGTATGACGCCTGCGCCGCTGTCTTCGTTGTCAAATTGATTGTCAGGGCAGGACTGTCCGTGCCATCTGTCGACGCCCTTGGTCTGATAGTCGCCGATGAGGTCATAGGTCGCAGCCGAAACCCTTGTGGGCTTGGGAGTGCCCATGATGTACCATGCCGAATCTATGCCGTGAATGCCGATGTCTATGACAGGGCCGCCGCCAGAGGTCTTTTTGTCGGTGAACCAGCCCAGCGGAGTGCCGCGGCGGCGCACATATGCGATCTTTGCAAAATAAATATCGCCGAATTCGCCATTGTCGGCAAGCCCTCTCAGATACATATTGCCGTTGCCGAATCTGCCGGGAACTGCGAGCATGAACGTCACGCCGTTCTTTTTGACGGCATCCTGCATACGCAGTGCTTCCTCAAGGTTCTTTGCCATAGGCTTTTCGCAAAGAATGTGCTTTTTTGCGTTGGCGGCAACTACTGCGGTGTCAGAGTGACCGTTGTTCCAGCAGCAGATGTCGACTGCATCGATATCGGCGCCTGCGAGCATATCCTCGACAGATGCAAAATATTTTGGAATGCCGAATTTCTCTGCCGCCTGCTTTGCAAGCTCGATGTTGAGGTCGCATATTGCGACGACCTCTGCGTTCTCAACGCTCTTGTATGCAGGCAGATGTCCGCTGCACGCTATATTGCCGGCGCCGATGACGCCTATTTTGACTTTATCCATATTATAAAAACCCCCGAATATTTTATTCTAAATTACATTATATCAAAAACATCTCAAATTGCAAGCATTTATTGCTTCATTTAAGGTTTTATGCCATAATAAATATAATAGGATGCCCATGTGGGACATATAATCACAAAAAGAACGAGAGGGAAAACTATGTTAAGATCATTTTTTCACGGCAGGTACGGCTTTGACACGCTGTTTTATGGACTTGTTATCATTCAGGGCGTGCTGATCGCATTGGCGTGGGTAGCGTCGGTGCTGGGATTTTCGACGGTCTACTATATCTGCTTTTATGTTCAGATGGCACTGTTTGTATACACCTTTTATCGCACGCTGTCCAAAAAGATCGATAAGCGCCAAAGAGAGAACGCACGCTTTATGGCACTGCTTGGCAAGCTTAAAAGCAAAAAGGCGGCAAAAAAGCAAAATCCCAAGGCAAGCAAAAAGCAGAGCGGGCAAAAGAGAGATTATTTTTTTACATCCTGTCCGCATTGTAAAGCAAACCTCAGATTGCCAAACGTTGTCGGCAAGCACGGTGTAAAATGCCCGCGGTGCGGCAAAGATTTTGATTTGGAGATATGACCTTTTTGCCCGCCGCAAAGCATGAGATGAAATTATATTCACAAGCAAGGCATGGAATTATGTGTCAAATGATTTAAGGATATTGAATATGAAAAACATCAAACATATGCTGCAATTATTGTATTCAGCCCTTTAATCTGCGTGACGTGCCAATGGCGGCATAAAGCATTACACGGTAAAAAAGTCGGCGTTGCGCCGGCTTTTTTGTGCAAATGGCAGGTTATGATGAGAATTTCATATTGTTTTTTATTGACTATTATGCCGACGTGTGATAAAATGCATGCAAAAATAAGGAGCAGGGTATGAAAATAAAAAAGCTGACAACTATATTGCTGCTATGCGTGATACTGCTTGTG
>CAZNCN010000016.1:0-35449 GCA_964571635.1 uncultured Ruminococcus sp.
GGGGAGTGCTGCGCAGCATGTGTCCGACGCATTCATGCTGTGCTGTCGGCGCAAGGGCAGAGGAGATAGTTTCTGAGCATCACCTCGACGACACGCCCTGCGGCAGCCATTCACCGTTCGCAAAGATACGGGATCTGGGTGGCAAGATAATATTCTTTGGCTGCGGCACAGAGCCTAATACCTCGATGCACGCGGTCGAGGAGCTTTATAACCCCGACTATCTCTTTGGCGATATTTATGAATACGAGATGGTCAGAGCCGACGGCACAAAATATATGCAAAAATGCCGCGCACATAATTTCGAGCGCACGAGCCAGCGCTATGACAGATTGCAGCCTTTGATGCCTGCGGGCACGATTCACGTCGGCAGGATATTCGATTGCGAAACAGTCGTCATGGACGCTCGCACAGTCTGGCAGGTCGCGGGCGAATATTACGCCAGGGACAGCCATTATTTCGTTGACATCTACTGATAATATATAGTTATGGTTCAATAGTGGGAGAGAGTTGTGAAGGAGCTTTTTGAGCAGCTTATCGCCGAATTTGGGCTCAAGGGTCGGCTTGTCGACTATACGGCACTCAAAAACGGCAATATAAACGAGACCTATGTGGTCAGGACGGCAACATCCGACGGCGAAAAGCAATATCTGTTTCAGAGCATAAACACCAATGTTTTCAAGCAGCCCGAGGATCTTATTTCAAACGCGGTCGCTGTGACAGAATATATGCGCTCACACAGAGAGCAGAATATAGAAAAATGCGACAAGCGTCAGTATGTCAGATTCTATGCGGCGAGAGACGGCAAAAACAGCTTTTATGATGCGTGCGGCAGGTGTTGGCGCGTGTCGACTTATGTGTATGATGCGGTTACATACGATACGGCAGAGGGCAGGGAACTGTTTTTTACAGGCAAGGCGTTCGGCAGATTTCAGGCAAGACTCGACGGCTTTCCTGCTGACAGACTGCATATAACTATACCCGATTTTCACAATACCACAAAGCGCATCAAAGACCTCGAGAGGGCAATGAACGACGACATTTGCGGCAGAGCGTGCGAATGCAGGGAGATGTATGATTATATTATAAGTCATTCCGATGAAGCCGCATTGCTCGACAGAATGCATTCGGGTGGCGTCTTGCCGTCGCGTGTCACTCACAATGATACAAAGTGCAACAATGTCATGTTTGACAGGACGACAGGCGAGCCTGTCGCCGTGATAGATCTCGATACCGTCATGCCCGGACTGATGGGTCATGACTTTGGCGATGCGGTCAGATTTGCCGCAAGTTCTGCACCCGAGGATTGCGAAGACCTGCAAAAGGTCAGCCTTGACATGACAAAATTCAGATCGTTTGCGACCGGATTTTTGCCCGAGGTCGCACATATGATAACAGAGCCCGAGCTCGACACGCTCGCCGATGCCGTGTTTATAATCACCATCGAGCTGGCAGCGAGGTTTTTGACAGACTATCTTTCGGGCGATACATATTTTAAGACGACAAAGCACAGGCACAATTATTATCGTGCGCTTTGTCAGATCACACTTGCTAAGGATATCAAGGCAAAAATGCCTAAAATGAGGCACGAAGTTAAAGAAATCGCTTCGAGAGCCAAATAAAAGCAGTTTTGCAGGCGTTTTTTTGTATAAATCTTTCAAAAACCCTTGACATTTGAAAAAAGTGTAGTATAATGCAAATGTTAAAGTTTTGAAATAGGTTGGCGCTATGACAATTTCACCCGACAAATTACACTTCCCCGACGATGCTCAGCTTGTTGCTGCGGCTCGCGGAGGCGACGACTCGGCCTTTGAGGAGCTTGTCGACCGCTATTTGCGGGTAGTTACATTGTATGCCGACCGATACAGCCACAGCCCTCACGATAAGGATGACTATCTGCAAGAGGGACTGTGCGGTCTGCTTAAAGCCGTTAGAACATACAACGGCATATCTTCGTCATTCTCCACTTACGCTTCCGTTTGTATCAGAACCAGCATTATCACTGCCGTGCGCAAGGACGGCAGAGACAGCGGCAGATTGGTCTCGTATGAGGAAACGGTTTCGGAGTCCGACGGTTCTGACAGCATTACTCCCGAGGATATTATTATACAAAAAGAGAGCACCGATTTTTTGTACGAACGCTTTAAGAGCGTGCTCTCTGAATACGAATCAAACGTTTTTGACCTGTTTTTGCTCGATCTGACATATGCCGACATCGCATTATGCCTAAAAACGAGTCAAAAAAGCGTTGAGAATGCTGTGCGCAGAATAAGGACCAAACTCAAGGCTCTTATAGCAAAATCCTGACCATCTGTCTTGTTAGCTTAAAAAAAGCGCTGTTGCTGGGTGGCGGCAGAGATCGCGGTTTAAGTCCGTGACGGGCAAATTATATTTTACCACAAAACAAGAGGAGAAACACAATGTACGAAGACAAGACCCTGACCTGCAAAGAGTGCGGCAACGAATTTGTATTCACCGCAGGCGAGCAGGAATTCTATGCAGCAAAGGGATTCCAGAACGAGCCCCAGAGATGCAAAGCTTGCAGAGACGCAAAAAAGAATGCTGCTAAAGCTCCCAGAGAGATGTTTGAGACCACTTGCGCACGCTGCGGCGGTGTTGCAAGAGTTCCCTTCAATCCTTCGTCTGACAAGCCTGTTCTTTGCAGCGAGTGCTTCGCGGCTTCTAAGAAATAATATACTTATCACAGTTGTTATTCCGGTTTAACCAAGCTTAACCAAGCCAATCGCGATTTGCAAAAACGACAATAAGCCACGGGTTCACCCTCCCGTGGCTTTTGTTATATCGATGCGCCTTGCGGCGCTTTTTTGTTTACATAACATCATACCGACATTCTGCGACCTCTTGTAACGCTTTTGCGGCTGTTCGTCGGCGTTTGAGCAAAAAACAGAAAATAGGCAGAAAAACGAACAAATGTTCGTTTTGCCCTGTCAAAAACGCCGAAACTGTGTTTCGGTTACCATAATGCGCAAAATTTTTTAGCAAAACCCAAAAAAGGGTATTGCTTTTTTTGCTTTATGAGGTTATAATCAAACTATAAAACGGTACAAAATGGTACGAATTTCCATGGGATGGTATATTTTCCCTAAAAAATAAGTCAGAATGGGGGCGAGGGCGTGCTTTACGGTGAATACAGACAGGCGATAGACGGCAAGGGCAGGATCTCGATCCCTGCCAAAATGCGCGAGTCGCTCGGCGAGGTCTTTATGATCGCACGCGGCTTTAAGAATAACGTATACCTTTACCCCATGAAGGAGTGGCTCAGCTTTGAGGATGCCATCGCCGCCAAGGATCTGCCCACGCAGATGAGGCTCGGACTTTATTTCTATTCCTCGGCAGAAGAGGCATCGCTCGACGCACACGGCAGAGTCACGATAGCACAGAAGTTCAGACAAGAGTCGGGCTTTGATAAGACGATAGTCATTATAGGCAACAGAACGCACATCGAGCTCTGGCGTGAGGACGAGTGGGATGCTTATCTCGCTTCGATCAATCCCGACGACATCATGCGCGAGCTGATGAGCAGCAAATAGGCATAGCTATGGATTATATGCATTTGCCTGTCCTGCCTGCCGAAACCATCGCTGCCCTCGACATCAAGCCTGATGGCATTTATGTTGATTGCACATTGGGCGGCTGCGGACACACCAAACTTATTTTGAATTCACTCGGCGCAGACGGCAGAGTTATTGGCTTTGACCGTGATGCCGACGCTATAAACAACGCACGCATTGCGGTCACAGATCAGAGGCTGACCGTCGTGCACAGTCATTTTATATACGCAGCCGACAGGCTGAGCGAAATGGGCATCGACAAGGTCGACGGTGTTTTGTTTGACCTCGGCGTTTCTTCGCACCAGTTAGATACTGCCGAAAGAGGCTTTTCTTATCGCTTTGACGCTCCGCTCGATATGCGCATGGACGTTGGCGATACAAAGACCGCCTTTGACGTCGTCAACGGCTATTCCTGCCGCGATATTGAGAGGATATTGCGTGATTACGGCGAAGAGAAATATGCACGCCGCATAGCAGAGCGCATTTGCTCTGTCAGACAGTCAAAGCCGATAGCCACAACGCTCGAGCTTGCATCTGTCGTCGCAGATGCCGTTCCCGCCAAATATCGCCTCGAGGGCGGCAGCCCTGCAAAGCGCACGTTCCAGGCAATACGCATCGAGGTCAACGGCGAACTCGAAACGCTTGCAGGCTCTATATGCAATATGTTTGACAAGCTGGCAACCGGCGGCAGGATGGCAATAATCACCTTCCACAGTCTTGAGGACAGGATTGTCAAAAACACCTTTGCGTCGTTCGTCGATCCCTGCACCTGCCCAAAGGATTTCCCCTGTGTCTGCGGCAAAAAGCCGATAGGCAGGCTGGCATTCAAGGGTTCGGTCACCGCCTCTGACGAAGAATTAAAAGCAAACAAACGCTCACATAGCGCAAGACTTAGAGCGGCAGAAAGATTATAGACAGATATTTTAACATATCGATTATTTAAGAAAGGCAACACCATGGCTGATAAAAAGCAAACAGTTACAAACAGCGATCTTTTGCAGCGCGAAAATGCTCAAAATGAGTCGTTTACCGTCGGCACACCTCCAAAATCGACTGCCAAAAGCAAAAAACGCCGTGGTGCGCGCTCGTCGCTCGTCATCAAGCGCAACGCCACGAGCAACAAGGTCACGATACTTGACGGCAAGAGCGTCATAAGCGAGCATTCGCCTGCGCTCACCATCTTTGTTGTCGCATCGGTGGTCGTGCTTGCACTGTTTTTGCTCATGAATTATGCCGAGCTTGAGAAGATAAACTCTGAGGTCGGCGAGCTTGAAGCACAGATCACCTCGCTTAAGACCGAAAAAAAGGCGCTCGAAACAGAGCTTGAGAAGTCTGTCGACCTCGCTTTTATAGAAGAATATGCAACCACCGTTCTCGGTATGCAGAAGCCTACAAAAAAATATCCCATTTCACTGCGCCCTGCCGATGACACCAACGTCACGCAATATCCCGAACAGGATGGCGAGATAAGAACAGACACTATTTTCTCGGGCTTTGCAGAGGTATTTCGCAATTTTATAACAGGCTCGGACTCATAAAACCCTAAAAGCGATTATATAATAAAAAGGCTGCCGCATCGATATTGCCGTTATTTCAATATCAAAAAAGGCAGAGACTATGCAGACTCTGCCGGTATGCTTTTTTGCGGCAGAGTTTTGTTTTGCTAAGCTAACGGCAAAAGCATTGATTCGAAAAGCATTGATTAGAAAGGACATTTCACGTGGCAAGACCCTCAGTTAATTCCCGCACCACCCCACAGACACGCATAACACGCGCTCGCTGCCTTGCCATCGTTGCAATGGTGGCGTTGCTTGCGTTAGTGGCAAGGCTCGCTTATCTTATGCTCGTCGACCCCGACGACTATCGCAGCGCAGCCATCAGGCAATATACCAACGAATACACCATCAAAGCCAAGCGCGGCAAAATATACGATACCAATATGAAGGTGCTTGCGACCAGTGCGACTGTGCAGAACGTTTTTATCTCGCCAAAGGATATTCAAAACGATTCGCAGGTGCTGATAATCGCCAGCGGACTTTCTGACATTCTCGGTGTCGACGCTACGACAATAGTCGAAAAGTGCCAGAACCGCAAGAGCATGTATCAGATGATAAAGCGCTCTATCAGCGAAAGTGAAGAAGCGAGCGTGCGCAAGTTTATCGAGGACAATGGACTCTCTCGCATTGTTTATCTTGAAGAAAGCTCAAAGAGATATTATCCCTTTGGCACGCTTGCGTGCCACCTTCTCGGCGTTGTCGGTACGGACAACACGGGACTTATGGGCCTTGAGAGCTATTATGATTCTTATTTGGCAGGCACCGACGGCAGAGCTATCATGGGCAAGGACAGTGCAGGCAACAACCTGCCGTTTAAATACGAGACCTACATAGAGGCAGAGGACGGATATAGCATCGTCACCACGATAGATTGGACGATACAGTCGGTGCTCGAGAAATACCTCAAGGAGGCATATCTCGAAAACAACCCCACAGGCAAGGCAAGCGGCATTGTTATGGACGTCAACACAGGCGAGATACTCGCCATGGCGCTTTATCCCGTGTTTGACCTCAACGATTACGCTACGCTCAGTGAAGAATATCAGGTCATGCTCGACGCCTTCGAGGGCTCTGACGATGATAAAGAAAAGTATCGTGAAAAGCTCATGAATCTGATGTGGAACAACACGATAGTCACGCAGACCTATGAGCCGGGCTCGACATTCAAGATCATTTCGGGCTCTATCGCTATCGAAGAAAACACGATCGATCCCTCAAAGGATACGTTCAATTGCAGTGGCAGCATCAGGGTCGAGGGACTTGCTACGCCCATACATTGCCACTCGAGAGTTCCGCACGGCAATCAGACCTTCAAGCAGGCGCTCGTCAACTCGTGCAACCCCGCCTTCATCACGATAGGTCAGACAATAGGCACAGAAAAATTCAGCAATTATTTCGAGCGCTACGGCTATACCCAAAAGACAGGCATCGACCTGCCGGGCGAGACCTCGGCGATATATTACGGCACCACAGGCTCTAATTTCGGCATCGTCGAGCTGTCTGTGTATTCGTTCGGACAGACATTCAAAACGACGATGATCGAGCATCTTAGGGCTGTTTCGACTATCGCAAACGGCGGTCATCTCGTCACTCCGCATCTTGTCAAGAGCGTTGTAGACGGCGAGGGCAAGACCGTAAAGACCTTCAATTACAGCAGTGTCAGACAGGTCATATCGCAGAATACCGCAGATCTCGTGCTCGAGGCACTCAACAATTCGACCAAAAACGCAAACGTCAACGGCTATAACATCGCTACAAAGACGGGTACGTCAGAGAAACGTGATACCGAGCAGAAAGACGACTATATTGCCTCCAGTGTGAGCTTTGCACCTGCCGAGGATCCGCAGATAGCAATAATTGTCGCTGTCGACGACCCGACCATGGGTCAGATATACGGCTCGGCGATCGCAGCACCCTGCACTTCGGATGTTTTGGCAGAGATATTGCCGTACCTCGGCATAATGCCTGCCGACTATTCATCGATGTCGCTTATAGAGCTTGAATCTTATCGCGGCGAAGTGGCAGAAACGGCAAAGAACGCAATTTTGTCAAAGGGCTTTAATTGCATCGTCAAGGGTGGCGGCACCCGTGTCTTAAAACAACTTCCCGAGGGCGGCGAATCGTATGAAAAGGGCACAACTATCGTGCTTTATACAGACACCGACAGCGAAACAAAGACTGTCACGATGCCCTCGCTTATAAACAACACCTATTCACAGGCGTTGAGCAAGCTCAAGAATTTGGGAATAAACTATACGATCAGCGGCATATACGGTGATAACCACACTGATTGCCATGTCGTAAAGCAGTCTATCGCGGCAGGCACCGAGATATTGCCCGGCACGGTCGTAAAAATAGAATTCAGATACGAAGAGAGTATAGAGTAATGAATTATTCAGCAACAGATATAGCCGAGGCAGTCGGCGGCAGAGTCTGTGACGGCACAGACAGCACCTTGCACGTCAGGCGCACATTCACCGACAGCCGCGAGATAGAGGATGGCGGACTGTTTGTCGCCATCAAGGGCGCAAGGATCGACGGACATACTTTTGTCAGCGATATGCTCAAAAACGGCTGTCTTGCACTGATAGACAACGCTGAATACGCCATGCCCGGCTGCATTATTGTTGACGATACGCTTTTGGCACTCGAACGCCTCGCAGAGCATTACCGCCAAACGGTAATAAATGAGGTCACGGTCATCGCCGTGACAGGCAGCGTCGGCAAGACGGGCACAAAAGATATGACGGCACTTGCGGTTTCGGCAGAGAAAAAGGTCTTTAAGACCCCCGGCAACCGCAACAGCAATATCGGATTGCCGCTTTCGGTGCTTTCGGTATCGCCGGACGATGAGGTCGCAGTGCTCGAGGCAGGCATCAGCAGCCCTGACGAAATGTGGCGCTTGTCAAAGGTGTGCTGCCCCGACGTTGCGATAGTTACAAATATAGGCTATTCGCATATCGAGGCGTTCGGTACCCGTGAAGCGATACGAGATGAAAAATTGCAGATCATCTCATATATGCGTGACGGCGGCTGCGTGATATTCAACGGTGATGAGCCTCTGCTTTACGGCGTCATCGACAAAAACCATCGCCGTATATGCTGCTCGGTCGATAATTCGGGCTGCTGCTTTAGGGCTTCCGAGCTTTCTGTTTGCGACGGTGGAGAGAATTTCTGCGTCACCGCCTACGGCACAGATCACGAGGTGTGTTTGCCTGTCAGTGGCAGACACTATGTGTATGATGCGATGTACGCCATCGCGGCGGCAAGCGTCGTTGGAGTCGACATCGACAAGGCGATAGCCGCACTTGCCTCGTTCGTCACCGAGGGCAACAGACAAAAGATCTATAAGCACGGCGAGCAGACCTTTATCGCCGATTATTATAACGCTTCGCCCGAATCTATGGCTGCGGCGATAGAATTGCTGTCGAGATGCGAGGGCAGGCATATTGCCGTGCTCGGAGATATGCTCGAGCTTGGCAATTATTCAGAGGAATTACATATCAATGTGGGCAAAAAATGCCGTGAGTGCGGTGTCGATGTGCTGATAACCGTCGGCGAAATGTCGAGAATGGCAGCCGCAGAATCGGGCATAACGCATTTCTGCTTTGACGAGGGCGCTTTTGCCGCCGTAGCAGATAAGCTCAAAGAAATAATGCAGTGCGGCGATACTGTGCTTTTCAAGGCAAGTAACCGCATGAATCTTGGGGAAATAATCAAGCTTTTGTAGTCAAAAAACTGCTTTGGCTTTATAAAGATAGAAGGAAGAAATATAATGGACTGTCTTTTTGCATTGATAGCTTTGGTTATCTCGGCGCTTTTAACTGCGCTGTTCAACAAAAAACTCATTCCCGTGCTGCGCGGAGTCAAGCTCGGTCAAAAGATACTTGAGGTCGGCCCCAATTGGCACAAGCACAAGGAGGGTACGCCCACGATGGGTGGTGTGACCTTCATACTGCCAACGTTGCTGATAACCGTTATCGCGGCGATCGTCTTTGACATAACCGGCAATGCGGTCGACAAAAGGCTTTGGCTTGTCGTCGGGCTTGCGTTCGTCAGCGCGCTTATCGGATTTGTCGATGACTATGTCAAGCTCTTTAAAAAGACCAACAAGGGTCTGAGTGCGATGCAGAAGATGATATTGCAGTTTGCATCTGCGATAGCATTCCTGCTCATTGATGCGCTTGTATTCGGCAGGGGAACTGTCGTGCATCTTATAAGCCTTGATGTCGACCTCGGAATGTGGTATTATTGCATATCACTGCCCTTGATAGTATATCTCATTAATACCTCGAACCTCACCGACGGCATCGACGGACTCGAGGTCTCTGTATCGGGGCTTATGCTGGTGTTCTTTGCAATAGTGCTCGTCATAGCTGGCAAGGCATCTGGCGTCGATATGATAATGATCTGCGCCGCTGTCGGTGGCTGTATAGGCTTTTTCATCTTCAATCATCACCCGGCAAAGATCTTTATGGGCGATACCGGCTCGCTTTATCTCGGCGGCCTCATCGTCGGACTTGCATATTATTATAAATTTGAGCTGGCACTTCTGCCGATAACGCTCGTCTGGATAATCGAGGGGCTTTCGGTAATAATGCAGGTCACCTCATTTAAGCTCACAAAAAAGCGCATATTTAAGATGACACCGATACATCATCATTTTGAGAAATGCGGATGGAGCGAAAACAAGATCGTCACCGCCTGGTGCATCGTGACCGCTGTATCCTGCACCGCCGCGTATTTTATGATACGCAATCTGTTTGCATAAATAATCACAATTAACTATCATCATGGTCAAAGCTAAAGCAAAAACACAAAAAACGCCATCTGAGGCGTCGCTCATACCTACAGAGGGCAGAACGTGGTATAAATACAACGTCGACCGTCCTCTGCTCATGATAATACTGTCGCTCGTCGCAATAGGCACGGTGATGGTCTTTTCGGCGTCCTATGCTTACGCCGAGATGAGGTTTGGCGACTCGTATTATTTTGCAAGGCGACAGATAGTTTTTGCAGCGATAGGTTTGACCGCAATGTTTTTGATAACACGCATAAACCTTTATAACCTGATATACAAGTGGACCAGACTTTTCTTTGTCGGCGTGCTGGCGCTCAATTATCTTGTTCCTCTCTACGGCATTGTTTCGCACGGTGCAAAGCGCTGGATAGAGATCGGGCCCATAAACCTGCAGCCGTCAGAGCTTTTGAAATTTGCGGTAATACTGATGTTTGCATACAACACGCACAGGCTTGCAGAGCCGGGTGCAGTTAAGTTTGTATTGCGCAACGGCATAATAATAGGTGCGTGCTGTGCTGCAACTGTCCTGCAGAGCCACCTTTCGGCAACTATTATAATCGCCGTGCTCTGCCTTGCAATGCTGTTTATGAGTGGCTGCAAACTGCGCAAGATCGGCTTGCTTTTGCTGGTAGGAGTATTGCTGGTCGCTGTCGTGCTGATATTGTTTGCACCGCTTATCGAGGATCTTTTGGGACACGCCGAACTGCGTATGAAGGTCTGGAGCGACCCTTTTAAGTATATGAAGGACGAAGAAACGGGTGACGCAGGCTGGCAGCCCGCACAGTCGCTTTATGCAATAGCTTCGGGCGGCTTCTGGGGCGTCGGTCTGTCGCAGAGCAACGAAAAGCATGGCTGGTTGCCCGAGCCGCAGAATGACTATATCTTCTCGATACTTTGCGAGGAGCTCGGATTCTTTATGGCAATTGTCGTCATAGGACTTTTTGTGGCACTCGTGTGGCGTGGGTTCGTCGTGGCAAAAAAAGCACCCGATGATTTCAGCCGAATGATAATAATGGGCATAACATTGCAAATTGCGTTGCAGGCGGCACTTAATATCGCCGTCGTGACAAATACCATACCCAGCACGGGCATAAGCCTGCCGTTCTTCAGCTATGGCGGCACGTCGCTGTGTATGCTGCTCGCAGAGTGCGGCATAATGCTGTCGTTCTCACGGTATGCGACAGAACAAAAAACTGATTTGGGAGTGAGAGAATGAGGGTAGTTTTGAGCGGAGGCGGCACGGGCGGACATATCAATCCCGCCATTTCGATAGCCGACGAGATCAAAAGGCGTGATGATACTGCCGAGATCTCGTTCATAGGTACCGAAAAAGGTATGGAGAGCAGGCTGATCCCGCGCGCAGGCTATGAGATGGATTTCGTCAAGGTGCAGGGCTTTAAGAGGTCGCTGTCTCCGTCGAATTTTGTGGCGGCATACCGCGCTATAAGCTCGGTTGTCGAGGCAAAAAGAATATTAAAGCGCATAAAACCAGACGTCGTCGTCGGCACAGGCGGCTATGCAAGCTGGCCTGCACTCAAGGCGGCGGCAGCGCTCGGCATTCCCACGGTGATACACGAGCAGAATGCGTTCCCGGGGGTCACGACACGCAAGCTTTCAAAGCTTGTCGACAGGGTGTGCATCAGCTTTAAAGAGAGCGAAAGGTTCTTTGACGAATCTGCCAAGCACAAGATGGTCGTAACAGGCAACCCTATCAGCATCAGCTCGATAGGCAGGGCAGAGGCACGCAAAAAGCTCGGCATAAAGAATGACGAGATATATGTGCTGTCGTTCGGCGGCTCGCTGGGTGCAGAAATGGTCAACAAATATGTGCTCGAGGCCATGCGCCTTTATACAGGCCCTTCGGGCATAAAGCATACGCACGCGGCAGGCAAGCGCTATTACGAGCAGATAAAATCCGATGCCGAGGGCAAGGGGCTTTCGGTCTATGACAATATAGAAATACTTGATTATATCTATGACATGCCTATAAGAATGGAGGCTGCCGACGTCGTCATATGCCGTGCAGGCGCTATAACCTTGGCGGAGCTTGCCTATAGGCAGAATGCGGCGGTTCTGATCCCCTCGCCGAATGTCACCGATAATCATCAGTATAAGAACGCCAAGGTGCTTTCTGATGCAAATGCGGCGGTGCTTCTGACAGAGGATGAATTGCCGTCAAACAAGCTTGTCGATGCGCTTCGCACGCTTTGCGGTGACAGTGCTGCTCGAGAGAGTATGCAAAAGAAGATAGGCGAGTTTGCAAAGCCCGATGCGGCTTCGGATATTGTCGATGCCGTTCTTGCGGCGGCAGCGAATTGACGTGGTAGCCGTGCTATGGAACAAAAAAGATTTGTAAAAAAGGATGGCAACGCCGAGCTTGCCGAGCAAAAGCGCAAAAACCGCAGCAGGCGCAGGTGGCTGTTTTACGGAGTGCTGTTTCTGTCGCTTGCTTTGATATTCGCATTGCTCTTTGTGTTTGTGTTTTTAAAGGCGACCAAGATCGAGGTCAATGGCAACAGCCGATATTCGGCAGAGCAGATACTGCAAAGTGCCGAAATATCAAGCGGTGACAACCTCTTGCCTATCGCCTTTGGTGAGCACGGTGCTTTGGCAGAGCGCAGACTGCCTTATATCGAAAAATGCGATGTTGAAATCGTCTTGCCAAGCCGTGTGATTATAACCGTGCAGGAGGCAGAGCCTTATATGTACACCGTTATCGGTGATGATTGTTTTTTGCTTTCGTCGGGGCTCAAGGTGCTTGAAAGGACGGATATGTCAGATGAGCGCCTGCAGGGACTTATGCGTGTCTATACGGGTGCGATCTCGGGCTGCGTGGTCGGCACGTTCTGCACGTTCAGCGATGAGCGCGAGGGCGATGCGATAATCGACATAGTGACAAACATTCAGTCAAACGGCATTTACGAGCAGGTGCGCTCTTTTGACATCAGCAACAGGTTTGCAATATACCTCGACTATGACGGCAGGTTTGAGGTCTACCTCGGCAGAGTCGATTATATGGACATCAAGATCAGCTTTCTCGTCGAGCTTGCGCAGCAGTTTGACTCGCACGAAACAGGCACAATCGACCTCTCAGATCACAAAGAAGCGGCTGTAAACATCAAAGAAAGGTCCGAATAGGTAAAAATCGGGCTCTTTTGGCAAAAAAAGTGCTTTAAAATCAAAAAAAACACTTGCATATTTCCAAAAAATATTATATCATAAAATCGAATAGACGCAGAATAACGGAGGACTGTAATATGGCAATGGATTTTGAAAATCCCAACAAGGTTATAATTAAGGTCGTAGGTGTAGGCGGCGGCGGCGGCAACGCGGTCAACCGCATGATCTCCTCCTTTACAATGCCTGATGTTGAATTCATTAACATCAACACCGATACTCAGATATTGGTCAAATCAAGCGCACCCAAAAAGATATCGATAGGCAATCGTATCACCAAGGGCCACGGCGCAGGCAGCAATCCCGAACTCGGTGAGAAGGCTGCTGACGAATCGGTCGAAGAGATCACCGACGCACTCAAGGGTGCCGACATGGTGTTCATTGCTGCCGGCATGGGCGGCGGCACAGGCACAGGCGCAGCTCCCATAGTTGCAAAGATCGCTAAATCACTCGATATACTTACTGTCGCTATCGTCACCAAGCCCTTTAATTTCGAAGGACCTCGCAGAATGAAGCAGGCAGAGGGCGGCATTGCTAAGCTTGCCGGCACTGTCGACTCGCTTATCGTTATCCCCAACGAGCGCCTCAAATTGCTCACCGACAAAAAGATCACCTTCCTCAACGCATTCCAAGAGGCAGACGACGTTCTGCGCAAGGGCGTTCAGTCTATATGCGAGCTCATCACTACCGAGGGTCTTATCAACCTCGACTTCGCTGACGTCAGCGCAGTCATGGCTAACGCAGGCCTCGCACACATGGGCATCGGCACTGCAAAGGGCAAGGACAAGGCAGAGCAGGCAGCCAAGATGGCAATGTCTTCTCCGCTGCTCGAGACCAACATCAGCGGCGCAAGAGGCATCGTTGTCAACATCACCGCTTCGCCCGATATCGGACTTGACGAGATCGACGACGCAGTTGCAACCATCACCGACGAGGCACAGGCAGACGGCAACATCATCTTTGGTGCTGCATTCGATCCCCAGCTCGAGGATGAGATGCGCATAACCCTTATCGCTACAGGCTTTGATTATGACAAAAAAGCTGACGGACGCAAGCCCGCAGCAAAGGCAGCTCCCGAGCAGTCGGGTGAGCAGCCCGCAGAGCCCGCTCCCGAGCAGGATGAGATCGATAACCTCATCGGCTTCCTCAATCGCGGACGCCGCAGCGAATAAGCTGATTAATTGAATAACACAAAAGGCGTTGCTTCAGATGTTTTGAAGCAACGCCTTTTTGCATGTGTTTTCTGATTCAGAATGTGATAGTTTCGGGGGCGGAAGTGAACGAGCTGAACACGGCGGTGGCGTTTTTGAAATAAAACACCTGAGTGTTGCCGTCGTTCTCGTCATACATCCCTCTCAGCTCCGGATAAGCATCGAGCATTGATTTTTTTGCTTCGACCCTGTCATCCTCGACCAGCTCGCCCGAGATCCTCAGCCATTTGCCGTCTTTGAAAGCGGATATCTCGACTTTGGGGTTCGCGATTATCTGCTTTGAAACAGGCTTGGCTTTGCCTGTCTGAATGTAAAGCCTGTCCTCAAAAACATGTGCCGTGCCGAACGGCCTCACTCTCGGCTGGTCACCCTCGACTGTCGCAAGGAAATATGTCCCTGCTGATTTTAAAAATTCGCATACTCGCTGCATGATGTGCCCTCCCTGAAATAAAAATCACTCAACGTCGGTTACAAGCTTGACAATGATGTCACGGCATTTTTCGAGTGCCTCGACTGCGACAAACTCGTATTTGCCGTGGGCGTTTTCGCCGCCTGTGCACATATTGGGGCAGGGCAGACCCATATAAGACAGCCTTGCACCGTCCGTGCCGCCGCGTATGGGCATTATCGTCGGCTCGACGTCGCACTCATGCATTGCCTTTTTAAGCTTTTCGATTATGAACATATGGGGCAGTATTTTTTCTTTCATGTTATAATAAGAATCACGCATTTCTACTACGACAGTGCCCTCGCCATAGCGTTCATTCAAGAATGCTGCTGCACGCATAATGTTGTTTTTGCGGTCGCAGAAGATCTGCATATCGTGGTCACGGATGATATATTTCATCTCGGCATGCTCGACACCGCCCTGCATTCCGTGCAGGTGATAGAATCCCTCATAGCCCTCGGTGTGCTGCGGACGCTCTGAGTCGGGCAAGAGCCTGTCAAATTCCATAGCAACGGTGAGTGCGTTGATCATCTTGTTTTTTGCAGAACCGGGATGTATCGATGCACCGTTTATCGTGACATACGCCGATGCGGCGTTGAAGTTTTCATATTCTATCTCGCCGACCGCACCGCCGTCGACGGTATAGCCATAGTCGCAGCCGAAGCCTTCGACATCAAACAGGTCTGCACCGTAGCCGACCTCTTCGTCGGGGGTGAAGGCGACCTTGATGCAGCCGTGCTTTAAGTCGTTTTTGATGACATATTCAAGCGCAGAAACTATCTCGGCAACGCCTGCCTTGTCGTCGGCACCCAAAAGCGTAGTGCCGTCGGTGATTATCAGATGCTTGCCGATATAATTCTTGAGGCTGGGGAACGCCTGCTCGCTCATAATTATGCCGAGCTCCGAATTTAAAACGATGTCGCCGCCTTGATATTCGATGACAGACGGCTTGACATTCTCGCCGCTCATTTCGGGTGAGGTATCAAGGTGCGAAATAAGTCCGATAGTCTTTTGACCCTCGACGTTAGCCTCGAGAGTGCCGTATACATAGCAATGCTCGTCGACCTTGACGTCGGTAAGTCCTATGCTCTTAAGTTCTTCGGCAACTGCGTTTGCCAGAGCAAACTGCTTTTTTGTGCTGGGAATGATCCCCGCATCGTCTGCCGACCTCGTGTCGAAGGCGACATAGCTCAAAAATCTTTTTGTGATGTCCATTTTTATTCTCCTTTGGTTTGAATGCTCTGCTTGATCTCTTGAAGATCACTTGCGGTAATTGTGCCGTCCTTGTCGGCATCGACAAAACAGATTGCCGTCTTGCCCAGCGTCAGGTCGCCGTTTGCGTGCCTTTTTGCAGCCAAATAATCACGGATGTTGACAACGCCGTCAGTGTTGCAATCGCCCTTAAAAAGGCTTATTATTGCGTCACCGACCGCATCGGCATAAAGCCCGTAGCCCTTTGTGTTGGGATGCACGCCGTCAGCAAGTATCTCGCTGCGGTTTTGATATGCGTCGCAAAGAGAGCGAACGTCGGCTATCGTGACTTTGAGCTCTGTTGCGAGCGCACGGTACGCTTCAATATAGGTGTCCATAAACGCTTCTATTCCGCCGAGAGGCTCGAATACGCTCTTGTCGTGGCGGGTGTAATAGGGCGCTGCCTCATAATAGCTCTGCATTATTGCAATGACCTTGATGCCCTCGGCCTGGCACGAGGTGATCATTGTACGCATGTTGGATATAAAGCTTTCGATAGGCATTCCCTTTGTCATGTCGATGGCAGAATCGTTTGCACCGAACATGATTATCGCGATGTCGGGCTTTGCTTCGAGCAATTTGTCAAGGCGCTTCAGGCCGTCGGATGAGTTTTCGCCGCCTACACCCATGTTGATGATGCTCGTGCCGAGCCTCTGATCTATCTGCGTTTGCCAGACGCCTGAGGCGGTGATGCTGTCGCCGAACGAAATTATCTTGATATCGATGTCGTTTTTGTCGTCCGCAGTGGGACATACTGTAAATAATGTTGACATAATCACTATTGCTGTTAAAAAGCAAACAAGCTTTTTCATGCTGCACACTCCTTTTCACGCCTATTCTATCATCTTTATTCGATTTTTGCAATAATAAAACAAAAGGGTATTGAAAAAATCGGCTTTTCTTGGTATTATATTACCAAGAAAGGTGGTAATTAAATATGATAAAAGCAATTACAGGCACATGGTTTGAATTTCAGCATCACAATATCCCCGAGGGCAAGTATTGGAACCCCATCTGCCGTCGCTTTACAGCCGACCAGTGGCGCGCCAAGGTCGACGAGATGGCAGACATAGGCATGAAGTATATCGTTTTGCTTTCTACTGCAATGGTGTATGAAGAATATGCAGAGAGCTATGTCAAGGGCGGAGCGTATCCGTTCGCCGAGGGCTTTGGCTGCGACGACCCTCTCGATGCGGTGCTTTCGCAGTGCGACAAGCGCGGACTCAAGGTGTTTATCAGCGTCGGCTTCTATGGCGTCTGGACTCAGACGATGAACAACATGGTCGACCCCGAGGTCACAAAGCGCGCATTTGACGTTATGACAATGCTCTGCGAGCGCTATGGCAAGTATGAGAGCTTCTATGGCTGGTATTATCCCGACGAGACCTGCATATATCCTTATTTCCATCCCGATTTTATGACATACGTCAACAGATACAGCGCATTTGCCCGCACCTTAAAGCCGGGTATGCGCACGCTTATTGCGCCCTACGGCACCAATATTCTCAAGGCAGACGACACCTATGTTTCGCAGCTCGCATCGCTCGACATCGACATCGTCGCATATCAGGATGAGATCGGCGTTCGCAAGTCGACTACCGACCAGACACCCGCTTATTACGAGGCACTGCGCAAGGCACACGACAAGGCAGGCAGGAGCGCATTCTGGGCAGATATGGAGATGTTTGAGTTCGAGGGCGATGTATATCGCAGCGCACTCGTTCCCGCAAGCATCGAGCGTGTAAAGCGCCAGCTCGAGGCGATCTCGCCTTATGTCGACGAGGTGCTCATTTATCAGTACATGGGCATCATGAATCAGCCCGGCACGACTGCTTATTGCGGACATCCCGACTCTGTCAAGCTTTATGAGGACTATGACAGGCTTCGCCGCGAAATAAGCGAAACGAGATAAGTTTGATGATAAAGCTTGCGTTTCGCACTTCGCCGTCTGTTACCGAGCGTGAATTGCCTCATCATGTGGCAGAATACCTCGGCATAGCCGATGGCAATATCAATAAAATCTCTGTTTTAGGGAGGTCGCTCGACGCACGTCGTGGCAGACCTCCCTGCCTCCTATGGACTGTTTCTGCTGTTTTGAACGGCGTAAGCGAGTCGAAAATATGCAAAAAGGGCAAGGCAGAAATATACACACCAAAGCCTCTGTATTCTCCGCCTGCGGTGTGCATCAAAAAGCACGCTTTAAGACCTGTTGTCGTCGGCTCGGGCCCTGCGGGAATGTTCTGCGCACTCGTGCTCGCACGTGCAGGCTGCAGACCGATAGTTATAGAGCGCGGCGGCAGGGTCGAAGCAAGAGTTCGCGCCGTCGACACATTCTTTAAGACAAAAGAGCTTGACGAAGACTGCAATATTCAGTTTGGCGAGGGCGGAGCAGGAACATTCTCTGACGGCAAGCTCGGCACGCTCATTGGCGACCCTCAGTCGCGCATAGGCTTTGTCATGCGTGAATTTGCAAGCCACGGTGCAGACGGCGATATTATTTATTCCAACAAGCCGCATATAGGCACCGACGTTCTGCGTGTCGTCGTTGCGGCTATACGTGACGAGATCATCAGTCTCGGCGGTGAATATCGCTTTGAAACAAAGCTCGTCGGCATCAAAAGCGACGGCATGAAATTAGTCGGCATCGTGACAGAGCACAATGGCAATACCGAAGAGCTTGCGACCGACACGGCGTTTCTTGCACTCGGACATTCTGCGAGAGATACGTTTAAAATGCTGTATCTTGCAGGCGTTCCCATGCAAAAAAAGCCTTTTTCGATGGGCGTGCGTATCGAGCACCTGCGTGAGGATATCGACAGAGCAATGTACCACTCTTATTATGGCACAGACGGCTTGCCTGCCGCCGATTATAAGCTCAGCTTCCACACCGATGAGGGCAGGGGAGTGTATACCTTTTGTATGTGTCCGGGCGGTGTTGTCGTGCCTGCCGCAAGCGAAAGAGATGCTTTTGTCACCAACGGCATGAGCTATCATGCCAGAGATGCGATAAACTCAAACTCTGCATTGCTCGTTTCTTTGTTTCCGCAGGATGTGGGCGACGGATTGTTTGACGGTATTCTTTTGCAGCAAAGGCTCGAAAGAAGCGCATTTATGCTCGGCGGCGGCGATATGACAGCACCCTGCCAGACTGTCGGTGATTTTATGCTCGGCAAGCGCTCTGAGGGTTTCGGCAGGGTAGCACCCTCCTGCCCGACAGGTGCAAGACCGACAGATCTTGCCGAAATAATGCCGTCGTTTATGACAGATTCGTTGCGTGCGGCATTGCCGTTTTTCGGCAAGAGGATAGCAGGCTTTGACCATCCCGAGGCGGTGCTGACAGGCATTGAGAGCCGTTCGACCTGTCCGATAAGGATAATGCGCGGCGACGATATGCAAAGCGAAATGCGCGGCATATACCCAATAGGCGAGGGCGCGGGCTATGCCGGCGGCATAACCTCTGCCGCCGTCGACGGAATTAAGGCTGCAGAAAATTATTTGACCGACTAAAGGCTATGGCGTTTGTGCAAACTGTCGATTACGCAATAAATAAACAATTTAAGCTTATTGAAAGGGACTTGCCAATAAAAAAGACAATTTTGTTTTTTTACCGTTATACTTTGCCTTTCGCTTGTCAGCTGTGACACAAATGCAAACGGCGGCATCAGCGATGACATTGATGCTTCAAAAGTCGACGGATCGCAGGTCGACACCGAAAGCCCCGATTTGTCGTTTGCCCAAAACGCCGATACAATAACGATATCGGTCGAGCCTTCAAGTGCTGCGCTTACAGAAACCGAGCTTGAAATAGTGTTTCACAATACCCAAGACACTGCTTTTGCGGTAGGTCGCAGCTATAAGCTGTATTATGACGATAACGGCAAATGGCAGCAGGTTCCGTTTTCTTCAGATTATTCGGTTATCGAAGATGCGTTGATTGCAGGCGACGGAACAAAGCCGAGCTTTTCACTCAAAGATCACGACTTTGATTTCACCGCAGGCAAATACCGTGTCAAAATAACGGTTTTCGACTCAGCACTTTATGCAGAGTTTGAGCTCGTATGATCATAGAATAATGTAGTATAATAATATAATTAAAAGGGCGCTTAGCGCCCTTTTTGTTTATTCGCTTCTGAGTGCTGTGACGGGGTCACGCTTTGCAGCGATAGACGAGGGGATGAGTCCTGCAATAAACGTCAGAACCATGCTGATCACCACCAGCAATATGCCGCCGGCGGCGGGCAGACTTGCTGTGATATTCAGACCCGAGAGGTCGTATACTATCGCATTTATGGGTATCGTTGCGAGCAGGGTCAGTCCAATGCCTATTGCACCGGCAACAAAGCCGACGATGAGCGTTTCGGCGTTGAACACGCGCGAAATATCCCTTTTGGATGCGCCGACAGCGCGCAGAATGCCGATCTCTTTTGTGCGTTCAAGCACCGAGATATAGGTTATTACGCCTATCATTATCGACGAGACCACCAGCGAAACAGATACAAAGCCGATGAGCACGATCGATATTGCGTCGAGAATAGTGGTTATCGACGACATCAGCAGTCCGACTGTGTCGGTGTAGCTTATCACCTTGTCGGAATTGCCCGACGACTCCATTCGGTCATTGTAATCGTCGATTATCTCGCAGATAACATCCTTTGCTTCAAAGCTTATGGGATAGATATAAACAGTGCCGGGGGTTTTGTCCTTGACATAGCAGAGCTTGTCGAGGTTGCCCTGATATGAAGCGGTGGAGGCAAATCTCTGCTTGTACATATCGACAAGCTGTTCGTCGGAAAGCATTCCGAGATACGGCAATATATCTGCCTTTTGATCATCGGGCAGGTTGTTTATGACTTCCTTGACATATTCTGCCGTGATCGTGTCGGGCGGAAACTCGTTGCCTGTAAAAACATCGGTGTCGGGGTCTGCCAACTGCTCTTTGACTATGTCTGAGTCGTTTATGCCGTCAACGATATAGTCGGTGAGCGATTTTGTATAGCCTATATATGCGCTGTTTGAGGTTGCGACAGCGTCGGGATTGGGCATGGCTATCGCCGAGATGCGAATGGTCATGCCGTTTTCGACTATTGCCGCAAGCTTGTCGGAGTCAGACGAAACATCTTTCCAGACGCCGTCCTCTTTTTGATAATAATCGGTGGGCAGTATGAGTTTGAAGGTCATATTCATCAGCTCGTCATAGGTGAACGAAAGCTGCTCGATCTCGACCTTTTCGCCTGCGTATATCTTGTCGAGTATTCCGTCGATCTCGTCCGTGTCTCTGAGACCTATTGCATACTGCACGAGGTCACCGAGCTCTTTGCGGCTGTTGACGAACAGCACGACCTCGTCCTTTGACTGCGGCCATTCGCCTGCGATAAGGTCATACTGCGAGTGCAAAAGCTCGTCGTTGTCGATAAGCTGATCCCACACAGACAACATTCCGGTTACTGTAGAAACGCCTGCCACCGAGCTGCCCATGATGGTGTCATAGAGGTCGCCGTATATCTTGCGGAATACTTCTTCGGGGTCGAGCCTTACGGCGCCGTCAGAAACGTCTGATTTGTATATCAGCATAGGTGCGTTGTATGAATAGGTTATGCCGCTGACGTATTCTGAAATATTGTGTTTTTCGCCTCTCGAATCTGTATAATAGCAGTCATCGCTCTCTAAAAATTCTTTGAGTGCGCCGAGATCGTTATATGTCGTTCCGCTTGCCATGGCGTTTACCATGTTGACAAGTGCTGCGGAGGTATAGATCTTGTTTTCGTCCCTGTCCTCGGTGATGCCCTGATCCTTTTGATCGAGCAGTGCCGACATGTTGAAGTTCTCATAATTGATCTGCAGAGGATATGACGACAGCGTGTCTGCCTGCACGCGGTTTATGAACAACTGAATGCCATTGCTCATCGAAAGAATGAGTGCTATGCCTATGATGCCGATGCTGCCTGCAAACGAGGTCAGCAGGGTGCGTGCCTTTTTGGTCATAAGGTTCTGCAAAGAGAGCCCGAGCGCAGTCATAAACGACATATGCGGCTTTTTGCCACGCTTTTTCTGCGCCTTTTGCTCCTGCTTGTCGACATAGGGGTTTGAGTCGTCGATGACATTGCCGTCGGAGAGCCTTATTATGCGGTCGGCATACTGTTCGGCAAGCTCTGCGTTGTGCGTGACCATTATGACGAGCCTGTCTTTTGAAACTTCCTTGAGCAGTTCCATGACCTGAATGCCGGTCTCGGAATCGAGTGCGCCTGTCGGCTCGTCGGCAAGCACGATTTCGGGGTCGTTTATCAGCGCACGCGCGATGGCGACACGCTGCATCTGTCCGCCCGAGAGCTGATTGGGCTTTTTGTTGCATTGCTCTCTGAGTCCGACCCTGCCGAGTGCATCAAGCACCTTTGCACGGCGCTTTGCTTCGGGAATGCCCGAGAGCGTCAAGGCAAGCTCGACGTTGCGCAATACCGTCTGGTGCGGTATCAGATTGTATGACTGAAACACAAAGCCTACAGAATGGTTGCGATAGTCATCCCAGTCGGACGATGAATAATCCTTGGTCGAGCGTCCTTCGATCACGAGGTCACCATCGGTGTATTTGTCGAGACCGCCGATGATGTTGAGCATCGTGGTCTTGCCGCAGCCCGAGGGTCCGAGTATCGCGACAAATTCGCTCTTGCGAAAGTCGATTGAAACGCCCTTGAGCGCCTTTACCGTTTCGCCTGCGGCGGTATAATCCTTTGTGATATTTTTTAGTCTGAGCATATATTACCTCTTATAATGCGTTTTAAGTTAGTTTATGCGTTTATGCTTAAAGCAAGTTTAAATATATCTCAAAAAAGGGCTGTGTCAGCCCTTTTATATTGCATTTACATTCCGCCGTTGACGTCGATGACAGCACCTGTTATATACGATGCGTCGTCGGATGCCAAAAAGAATGCCGTTTTTGCGATCTCATCGGCGGTCGCCATGCGCTCAAGCGGAACAGAATCGGTGAATGCTATTACATCATCATACGAAAGCTCGCCGTTCATGTCGGTGTCGACTATGCCCGGGCAGATGCAGTTGACTCTGATGCCGCTCGGCCCGACCTCTTTTGCAAGTGCCCTGGTAAAGCCTATAACGCCTGCTTTTGCGGTCGAATAATCCACCTCGCACGAAGCACCGTCACGCCCCCAGATCGATGAAATATTGATTATGACACCGCTTTTGCGGTGCAGCATACTCGGCAATATGAGCCTTGCGGCTTCGACAGTGCCGAAAAGGTCGACGGCATAAAGCCTTTGCGCTTGCTTTTGCGTGACAGAGTCGAACGGTGCAATGAGTGAAACGCCTGCGTTGTTTATCAGCACGTCGGCGTCGGAATTTGCCGATATGAGTTCCTTTAGCGCATCAATGTCCGCAACATCGCATCTGGCACATGAGATAAGCTCGCTTTGAGAGCAGAGTGCTTTTGCCGCCGCCTCGTCGGAATTGTACAAAGCAACGACACTGTAGCCGTTTTTTGCAAACAGCAGCGACATCGCTCTGCCTATGCCTCGAGTGCCGCCTGTAATGATAGCTTTTTTAGTCATAGATGCTGTGAGCAAACACGACCAGAATGACGGGATTGCGCTTCATGCGCTGCCCCAAGAGGCTGCCGAGCTCGTCGCGCACCTTGTTTTTGAGCGTGGTCGGATCGCTGACTCCTTTTTGCAGATGCTTTTCTATAATGCGTGCCGCCTCGTCAGAAATGCTGTCGAGGAGGTCGGTGTTCTCTTTGACATATACAAAGCCCTTTGTGACTATCTCGGGCTTTGAAGCGAGTATGCGGTATTCAAAATCAACTGCCGCATTTACGACGAGCAGACCTGCCTCTGAAAGCTGCCTGCGATCTCTGAGCACGGCGTTGCCGACATCGCCGATGCCATAGCCGTCGACCATGACAGGGCCTGCCTCGACAGTTCCGCCGAGCTTGATAGCGCCACGCTTTGAAAGCTCTATAACTCTGCCTATCTCGGGAATAATAATGTTTTTATCTGACATTCCCATGCTCTTTGCAAGTCTTGAATGCGCCACGAGGTGCTTGTATTCGCCGTGTACGGGCATAAAATTGTCTGCATGTGCGAGATGGTGCATAAGCTTCAGCTCCTCACGGCAAGCGTGACCCGAAACGTGCACCGGCTCGTTATAGGCGGTTATGACCTCCGCACCGTGCTTTGACAGCTCGTTGACGACATTTGTTATAAGCTTTTCGTTGCCGGGAATCGACGAGGACGAAAGAATGACCAGGTCGCCCGAGGTAATGCTGATCGCAGAATGTTCGCCGAACGCCATGCGATAAAGTGCGCTCATCGGCTCGCCCTGGCTGCCCGTGGTGACGAGCACCGTCTTTGAGGGCGGATAATGCTTGAGGTCTGCCGCTTCAATGAGCAGTCCCTCGGGTATGTCGATGTATCCGAGCGCAGTCGCCGCCTTGATGATGTTGAGCATCGATCTGCCAAAGAATGCGACCTTGCGTTCGTGCTTGACGGCGGCATCGATTATCTGCTGTATGCGGTGAACGTTGGTCGAGAATGTCGCAACTATTATTCGCCTGTCACAAACCGTAAAAATGCGCTCAAAGGCGTCTGTGATGGTGCTTTCGCTCGGCGTGTAGCCGGGGTTCTCGACGTTGGTCGAATCGCACAAAAGCAGCCTTATGCCCTTTGAACCGAGAGCGGCGATGCGAGCAAGGTCTATCGGCTTTTGCGATACGGGCGCAAAATCGACCTTAAAGTCGCCTGTGTGCAGTACCCTGCCGACAGGCGTGTTGATGCAGAGTGCCGTTGCATCGGGTATAGAGTGGTTGACGCCGATAAACTCGACGTTAAAGCAGCCTGCGTCGACGTCGGAGCCTGCCGTGACTGTTATGAGGTTGGCATTCTTGATGCCGTGCTCGAGCAATTTGCCGCTGAGAATGCCCAATGTGAGCGCAGTGCCGTATATGGGCATGTCAAGCTCCCTGAGCAGATAGGGGATCGCACCGATATGGTCCTCGTGTCCGTGAGTCAAAAACAGTCCGCGCAATTTGTCACGGTTGTTTTTGACATATGTGAAATCGGGTATGACGAGGTCGATGCCGTACATATCCTCTTCGGGGAACGCAACGCCGCAGTCGACGATTATCAGATCGCCGGCGCATTCAAAGACGGTCATATTCATGCCGATGCCGTCAACTCCGCCGAGCGGTATTATCTTTAGTGTGTTTTTTGTGTTTGCCAAAATATATCTCCCTTAAGGTGCAAAATTGAATGCATATTATCATACATATCATTATGTAGCAAGTTTTGCCTTTTGTCAAGAGAAAAAAGACTGCATAAACTATAATATCTCTTATTGACATTTGCACAAAAAATGATATGATATATAGTGTATAAGAACGCACATCAGAGCATTCGCTCTGTCTGCTTTCATATTGTTATTTATTTTTAACGATTATTCACGGCTACAACTGCAGAAAGGCTATGGCTATGGAAAGATTATATATTAACGGCGGCAAGCCTATTTCGGGAACTATCGAGGTCGGCGGCATGAAGAACGCCGCACTACCCATTTTATTTGCAACTATTATTGCGGGTGACAGATGCATTATCGAAAACCTGCCCGAGATCAGCGACATCGATACGGCGCTCGGCATTCTCAAGGCTATGGGTGCAAAATTGCGTAATCTGCGCAAGGGCTGCTGGGAGATAGATACACGCACCGTCAAGGCGGGTACTGCCCCCGGCGAGCTTGCAGGCAAGATGCGCGCGTCATATTATGTGCTCGGAGCAGAGCTTGCCCGCTTTGGCACTGCACATGCCGCATGTCCCGGCGGCTGCGACTTTGGCAAAAGACCTGTCGATCAGCATATAAAGGGCTTCAGAGCCCTGGGAGCGACTGTCAGCGAGGATGATGACGCCATATCCTGCAGCGCACCCGACGGACTGAAGGGCACACAGATATATATGGACGTTGTTTCTGTCGGCGCTACCATCAACATCATGCTTGCCGCAGCAACGGCAGAGGGTCAGACGGTCATCGACAACGCAGCACGCGAGCCGCATATCGTTGACGTTGCCAACTTTTTAAACTCCTGCGGCGCAGACATACGCGGTGCAGGCACAGAGGTCATCAAGATAACAGGCAAAAAGAATTTCCACGGCGTTACATATACTATTATACCCGATATGATCGAGGCGGGCACTTATATGGCGGCTGCCGCTGCGACAGGCGGAACGCTTACGCTGAAGAATGTTATTCCCAAGCACCTTGAAACTATCACCGCAAAGCTTGAGGAGATGGGCTGTGAGGTAGAGGATCAGGGCGACACCGTCACGGTCAGATCTCATCTGCCGCTCAGAAACGCGCGCATAAAGACATTGCCGTACCCCGGCTTCCCCACCGATATGCATCCTCAGTTCTCGGCACTTTTGTGCATAGCAAACGGCGTCAGCAGACTGACCGAAAGCGTCATGGAGAACAGGTTTAAATATGTTGAGGAGCTTCGCCGTATGGGTGCGATCATCGACATCGAGGGCAAGACCGCTGTTATTACGGGTGTAGAAGCCTTAAAGCCTGCTACCGTAAGGGCGACAGATCTGCGTGCAGGCGCTGCAATGGTCATCGCTGCGTTGGCAACAAACGGCGGCACGTGGATAGATGACATACATCACATCGAGCGAGGCTATGAGGACATGGTCGGCAAGCTCGTTTCGTGCGGCGCAGACATAAAGAAGGTCAAGGTCGAGTTTTAATATACCGCCGCTTCAGATCTCAAGCACACCGAATACCGCGATCGTAAAGGCTTCGATAGCCTTTTTGCGGTCATCATAGAGGCAGCTGCGTTCTTTGTAGTATTTTGCACAAAGGTCGTCCGCTGCACCTCTTTTGCGGTCAATAAAAAAGCAATCGAGCAGGTCACGCTGATAATCGTTCAGCACGCTCATGCCTATCTCTATCATTTCGAGCTCGCGCAGAACTATCTTTTTGCGCTTTTGGCACTCATCTGCTTTTGACAATATCGCCACTAATCTGTCCTGGCAGTTGTCAAAGCCGTGCTGTGCCGTCGGAGCGAGCGAAAAGGTGGGTGATTTGCATGAGGCGGCGTCTGATTCGAGTATTTGAGCCTGCAGCTCAAGCGATCTGACCGCTGCCTCGAGTTGCTTTTTTCGTTTTAGCAGGTCTGTTGCGGATTGTCTGTAATTCATTTTTCTCTCTTTTCTCAATTCTCAATCATTAGTTTTCATCTTAACCGACATCCCTTTCTGTGATGCCGTTCGTTTTATCGTCAATGATATTCTATCACCGCATAAAACAATTGTCAATACAAAAATCGAACATATGTTCGCCCGCTTGTTTGACTGTATTATAACAGAGACATGTGGGCTTTTCATCCGTTTTTTTTCGGTAAAAAGTCGGTGAAATGTCGGTTTGAAACGTTTAAATAATAATTAACTTTGAAATCAGGTGGTCGTTTTGATATTCGGAAAACACATTAACAGATATTATTTCAGATTTGCGCATTTGCTCATATTGGGCCTGCTGTCGCTGGTGCTTGTCGACTGGCTGCAGCTTGAGGTGCCAAAGTTCTATAGTATGGTCATCAACGGCATTGACGGTGGCGAGGTGATCTTGGACGGTGTTACATATGCCTTTGATATGGATTTTCTTATCACAAGGATCTGTATGCCGATGGTGGGCATAATCGCCTGTGTCGTGCTGGGCAGGTTTTTGTGGCGTGCTTTCTTTTTTACCGCTGCCATTAAGGCAGAAACAGATCTGCGTGACAGAATGTTTGACAATGCCCGCAGGCTCAGCCGCGAATATTATCAGGTAAACAAGGTCGGCAGCCTCATGAGCCTTTTCACCAACGATCTTGACACAGTGCAGGATTGCTATGGATGGGGCATAATGATGTTCTTTGATGCCGTCTTTATGGGCGCACTTGCGGTTGTCAAGATGTGGCAGATGGACAGGCTCTTGACTTTGCTTTCGTTGATACCGATGGTGTTTTTGCTTGCTTCGGCAACTCTCGTCGGCAAATATATGATGAAGAAATGGGACGTCAGACAGGAGGCGTTCTCAAAACTTTCTGACTTTTCGCAGGAGAGCTTCTCGGGCATGGCTGTCATAAAGGCGTTTGTCAAAGAAGCAAAAGAGCTTATGGCGTTCAAGCAGCTCAATACCGAGAACGAAAAGGCGAACATCGACCATACCAAGGCGAGCGTAATGATGCGTGTGCTCGTCACGCTGTTTGTTGAAAGCGTCGTCTGCGTCATACTCGGCTATGGCGGCTATCTCGTATATTGCGGCTCTTTCAACTCCGGGCAGCTCGTCGAGTTTATCGGCTATTTTACTAGCATAGTCTGGCCTATTATGGCTGTTTCGGAGCTTATCGATATGACCTCGCGCGGCAAGGCATCGCTCGACCGTATATCCGAGCTGCTCGACGCAACCCCTGATGTCAAGGATAGAGACGGCGTCACCGACCTCGAGGATGTCAAGGGCGAGATCGAATTCAGAAATCTTACCTTCAGATATCCCGACGGCGAATATGATGCACTCAAAAACGTTTCGTTTGTCATCAAGCCGGGCGAAAGCGTCGGTGTCGTCGGCAAGACAGGCTCGGGCAAAACCTCGCTCGTCGACCTGATACTGCGCACATACAATGTCGATGACGGCACGCTGTTTATTGACGGAAAGGACGTCAACGACGTTTCTATCAGATCTCTGCGTGCAAATTGTGCCTATGTTCCGCAGGATAATTTCCTGTTTTCAGATACGATCGAAAACAATATTGCCTTCGGCGTCGAGGGCTTTGACAGGGTCTCGATAACCGAGGCTGCAAAGCTTGCCGATGTTCACAGCAATATCAAAGACTTTAAAAACGGCTATGACACGGTGCTCGGCGAACGCGGAGTGACCGTTTCGGGCGGACAAAAGCAGCGCATTTCGATAGCGAGGGCACTGATGAAGGACTCGCCTATATTGATTCTCGACGACAGCGTTTCTGCCGTCGACACAAAGACAGAGCGCACGATCCTTGCAAACCTGTTTGAGACACGCAAGGGCAAGACGACCATTTTGATAGCGCATCGCATAAGCACAGTTCAAAAGATGGACCGCATTTTGTTTATCGACGATGGCGAATTGATCGCAACCGGCACTCACGATGAGCTCTATGAGCAAAACTCCGACTATCGCAAGATGGTCGACCTGCAAAAACTTGATGAGGAAGGGGGCGAGCACAATGCCTGAATATATGCCGATATTGATAGTAGGTGCTATTATTGGCACTCTTTCACTGATATTTGTCATAGCGTATCTTGCTGGCAAAAAGCATATGCTCTCTGACGAAAATGACCGCAAAATGTCTGACGGTGTTATCATCAAGCGACTGCTCGCATACGCAGCGCCTTATAAAAAGCAGTTTTTGCTTGTTTTCTTTATCATGCTTGTTTCGGTGTGCTATGACATAGTTTCACCACTTGTGACCGGCTATATAGTCGAGCTTGTGCAGACTGATTTTGAGCTTGACCGGCTTATAATGGTCATAATCGGCTATGCCTCTATACTCATAATCAGCCTTATATGCACATATCTGCAGGCGATGATACTGCAAAAGACAGGTCAAAAGATACTGTCGCAGATCAGAGTTGACGTTTTTACACATATCGAAAGCCTCAGCCATGACCAGCTCAATAATATTCCCGTCGGCAAGCTTGTCACAAGGGCGACCAACGACCCGAATGCAATAAGCTATATGTTCACCAACATACTCGTCACGCTTATCAAGAATATCATGCTGATATTCGGCGTGCTCGGAGCTATGCTCATGCTGAACTATGCTTTGACGCTGATGGTTTTGTGCTTTGTACCGTTTTTGGTGCTGTTTACGGTCATTTTCCGCAAGTTCTCGCGCCGTGTTCACCGCAGGGTCAGCGACTGCACCACCGACATTAACACATATCTTTCAGAGAACCTCTCGGGCATCAAGATCACGCAGATATTCAACCGCGAGGACAGAAAGATGCAGGACTTTTTGGCGCGCTCAAAAGAGCTCAAAAAGGCAAAGATAGGCAGAATGTTTGTTTTTGCGGTGTTCCAGCCTATGGTGTACTTGCTCAATATAAGCTGCGTCATGTGCCTGTTTTATCTCGGCAGCAAGGGCTATATCGAGCAGACCGAGTTTTTGGGTCAGGTGATAACAGGCAGCACAGTCGTTTCGTTCTATATGTTTATATCAAGGTTTTTCAGCCCGATACAGGCGCTCGCCGAGCAGTTTGATATGCTGCAGCGTTCGTTTGCTTCGGCAGAAAAGATATTTACGATACTCGACATGCAGCCCGAGATAGTCGATTGCGACGATGCCATAGAGCTTGACGAGGTCAAGGGTGAGATAGAATTCCGCGATGTCTGGTTTGCATATGAGCCGGGCGAGTGGATATTAAAGGGCGTTTCGTTCCACGTAATGCCTTATCAGACAGTCGCCTTTGTCGGTGCGACAGGCTCGGGCAAGAGCACGATACTTTCGCTGATATGCCGCAATTATGATTATCAAAAGGGCGAGATACTCATTGACGGCATCAATATCAAAAAGATAAAAATATCCAGCCTGCGCAAGCATTTCGGACAGATGCTGCAGGATGTGTTCCTGTTCTCGGGCGATATTCGCAGCAATATAATAATGCGCGAGACCGACATAACCGACGAGCAGATAAACGAGGCGTGCAGATATGTCAACGCCGACAAGTTTATAAACAAATTAGAGAGAGGGCTTGACGAGCCTGTCAGAGAACGCGGCAACAACTTTTCGGCAGGTCAGAGGCAATTGCTCTCGTTCGCGCGTACTATTATCCATAAGCCAAATGTCATGATATTGGATGAAGCAACGGCGAATATAGATACCGAGACAGAATTGCTTATTCAGGATTCGCTCGAAAAAATGAAGAACATCGGCACTCTGCTGATAGTCGCACACAGGCTTTCGACTATACAGCATGCCGACAACATCATTCTTTTGTCTGACGGTGAGATAATTGAGCAGGGCAACCACCAGCAACTGCTCGCATTGCACGGCAGATACTATCAGCTTTATACACTGCAATACAACAGGCAGCTGCTGCAAAACAGCTAAAGTATTGCAAACGAGGTCAGATTATGCTTTTAGAACAGATCAGAACAGATACCGCGGCGGGCCGCGCCGCAGCAGTCAAAACCGCCGTAAGTGCGGCTTTGTCAGAGGGCATCGCTCCAAACGAAATATTGCAGTCGGGTCTGCTTGCCGCGATGAACGACGTCGGCGAAAAATTCAAGCGTGGCGAGGCATATGTTCCCAATATGCTTGTCGCCGCTCGTGCAATGACTGAGGGACTCGAATTGTTGCGTCCGCACCTTGCCGATAATTCTGCCCCAAAGCGCGGAACAGCCGTCATCGGCACTGTCAAGGGCGACAGGCATGACATAGGCAAAAAGCTTGTTTCGATAATGCTGCAGGGCAAGGGCTTTGAGGTCATCGACCTCGGTGTAGACGTCCCCGCACAAAAATTTGTTGATTCGGCTTCGCAGAACGGTGCGCGTATCATCTGCTGCTCGGCTCTTCTCACTACCACGGTCGGCGAGATGCAAAAGGTCGTCGAGCTGGTCAAAGAGCGTTCGTTCGACCAAAAGGTCTATGTTATGATAGGCGGCGCTGCCGTCACCGAGGATTATTGCCGCACGATAGGCGCAGACTGCTATACCGCAGATGCTGCCGCCTGCGCCGACAGGGCAGCCGAGCTTGTCGGTTGACGGAGGGTTTTGTATGACGCAGAGATTAAGAGGCAGTGGAATAGATGCCAAGGGCTTTTTGCAGTTTATAGACAACGCCGCAGGTGTCGGAGTCAGACCGTTTGCGATAAGATATTATAAGCAAAACGAGTTATTGCTCGCTGCAGATTTTGCACCGTATGCGGCAGACAGTCGCATTCGGGTCTATTCGCTGTCAAAAGCGTTTACCTCGGCGGCAGTCGGCATAGCGATAGGCGATGGCGTGCTGTCGCTTGACGACAGGGTGTGCGACATTTTCAGCCGATATGCTTCTGCGTGCTCAGATGAAAGACTGCAAAAAATGACGCTTCACGACCTGCTTTCGATGCAGAGCGGTCATGAACGCTGCCACCTCGACAGGATGATAAGCAGCAAAAGGTCTGTAAAAACGTTTTTAGAGCAGGAGATGAAATACGAGCCCGGCACGACGTTTGTTTACAGCACGGCAGGCACTTTGATGTGCGGTGCGGCAGTTACCGAAAGAACAGGCATTCCTCTTGATGCCTTTATAAACGAACGCCTTTTTGCACCGCTCGGACTCAAGCCGACGGTGTGGGACAAAACTCCCGACGGCATTTGCTTAGGTGGCATAGGACTGCACGTAGGTGCAGATGATATTCTGCAATTCGGCATAGCAATGCTCGAGGGCGGCAAGGGGATAATTCCGAGTGATTATGTCAACCTTGCGACCAAGGCACATTCCATAGATAAAAATAACGGCTCTGCCGATTGGATATCAGGCTATGGCTATCAGTTCTGGCTCAACAGCAGGGGCGGCTATCGTGCCGACGGTGCTTTCGGACAGCTTTGCATAGTCGAGCCTCAAAGCGAAAGCGTGTTTGTCATTCTCGCCGAAGCAGTCAATATGCAGCGGGAGATGGATGTTATTTATGATTTCCTGCATGACTATCAGCCCGGCAGGGGAGATGTCGACGCCGCAGCAAAGCTCGTTGATACACTTTATATCCCAAATGCGACAAAGCCGCTTGCTGCTGCAAACGAGTATAACTTTGCGGATAATCCATATAATATTTCTCGCATTTCATTGCGCCCTGACGGAATGAGAATTATTGCCGAGATCAAATGCGACCACGGAACGCAGAGAATTATTTGCGGCAACGGCGAGTATGTGCATAATTCGTTCCTCGGCTTTAATATGCTGCCTGCGATAGCACAGCTCAAGGAGCACGATTGTATAGATCGAATGAACGTTTATGCTGCTTATGAGATCGACGGTGACGGTGTTAAGATCAGCCTCAGACATTCAGATGCTCCGCACACCCAGATATGGCGGTTTGCGGCAGACGGCTTGCATATGCAGACGTATGTTGGCGACCTGCCGTCGACGCTTATAAGCTATGCTTGCAAGAATTGAAATAGTGTGATATAATAAAAATGCAGTTGGTTTATTTTGTTTAAAGGAGATCGCTCATGCTTAAAAAACAGGCTGTCGTTATTTATCTTTTGATATTTGCATTTTTGCTAGCTTCCTGCACGGTCGTGATGCCTGACGATAATTCGAGCTTTGATATGTCATCTGCAGGCGAGAGCGTCGCGTCTGATATAACTGCCGAGTCAAGTGACGACGCAAGCAGCGATGCGCAGTCACAGACACAGTCAGAAGCAGAGAGCAAAGACGATTCATCGAGCGAGGCTTCAAGTGAGTCATCGAGCGAGGCTTCAAACGAAGCATCTGACGAAACCTCAAGCGAAACTTCAAGCGAAACCTCCGGCGAGTCCGGCAACCTCATTCAAAAGCCCGACCCCTTGAGACGTGACCAGCTCGTTGCTGTTTATCTTACACCTGAGGGTGAGATAAACAAGGATGAATACGTCACCTGCGGTATCAAGATAATCGACCCCACGGGCAGGTTTGATACTGTCGAGGATCTCGGTGCATGCATCAAGGTGCGCGGCAATTCTACCTCGTCGGGCGACAAGAAACCTTATAACATCAAATTTTCAAAAAAGACCGACGTGCTCGGCATGGGCGAGTGCAAAAAGTGGTATCTGCTCGCAAATATGTATGACAAGAGCCTTTTGCGCAACAAATTGGCTTATGATTTCGCCTCTGAAGCAGGACTTGCATATACTCAGCAGTCGACCTTTTGTGAGGTCTATGTGAGCGGCAAGTATGTTGGCAACTATCAGATATGTGAATCTATAGGTGTCGGAGAGTCGAGAGTTGACATCGATATAACCAAAAACGAGTTTTTGCTCGAATATGAGCCTTGGGAGGGGTACAGCAACCCCGAATGGATAAAAACTCCGAGATACGGGATCTTGTTTGGCTTTAACGACCCCGAGTCACCATCGGCGCAGCAGCGCACATGGCTTAATTCGTTCTTTATAGAACTTGAGCGTGCACTTGCAGGCGGCAGGCGTGACAAGATCGCCGAATATATGGATATAGACTCGTTTGTCAACGATTATATCGTTCATGAGTATTTCAAGAATGTTGACGCACAGACCTCGTCGACCAGATATTATATCAAGGATGGCAAGCTCTATGGCGGCCCTGTGTGGGATTTTGACCTCTCGGCAGGCAACGCAGACAGGGGATATTATCGCAATTACTATGACAAACAGGGCAATTCATATACCGGCTGGTGGTGCAGACACCTCTGGTATAAATACCTCTTTGAAACAGATTGGTTCGAGGATGAGGTCAAGGCAAGATTTGCCGAGCTTCAGCCTGTGATAGTCAATCTTTATCAGGATAACGAGCTCGGAGACAACCGCATAGACTGCCTGCTTGCCGAGTTTGGTGAAGGCTTTTATGCCAATTATGACGGCGTGTGGAACATCAACCACAAGGATAGCGATTTTGAGTGCAGACCTGTGGGCAATTATACGGCCTGCATCAACTACCTCAGAGATTGGCTGCGTGAGCGCAATAATTGGATGAAGAGCGAATGGGGCATAGATTGATGCAAAGGCTAAAACAGATTTATATCAAATATAAAGAGCAGATACTCTATATCTTTTTCGGCGGACTGACGACGCTAATCAATCTCGTCGCTTCGTGGCTGTTCAAAGCACTCGGAATGTCGTCTGAGCTCGCTACCGCAGCGGCATGGCTGCCGTCGGTCGTGTTCGCTTTTGTCAGCAATAAGCTCTGGGTCTTTGAGAGCAAGAGCACAAAAAAAGGCAGATTGCTGTATGAGATCGGCACGTTTTTGCCGTCGAGGCTTGCGACAGGCGCACTCGACGTCGGCATAATGTATCTCGCAGGTCTTATCTGGCAGGACGAAACATATTTTTTGCTTATGCGAGTGCTGTCAAACGTCATTGTTATCGTGCTGAATTATCTCGCAGGTAAGCTCATTACGTTTCGTAAGAAAAAATAACAGAATAAAAAGCGCACATCTGTGCGCATTTCGCGGGCGTGTTGGAATGGTAGACAAGTCGGTCTTAGAAACCGATGCCTTTGGCGTAAGGGTTCAAGTCCCTTCGCCCGCATAACAGGGCGAAGGGACTTGAACCCCAAGGGGGCATTTTGCGTTGAGAAAACAACCCGGTGAGTTGTTTTTAGCAAAATGGTGCGCAGCGGCTGTGCCGCAAGCAATCAGCGCGGAACACGCGTGTCCCTTCGCCCGCATAACAGGGCGAAGGGACTTGAACCCCAAGGGGGCATTTTG
>CAZNCN010000016.1:35549-36163 GCA_964571635.1 uncultured Ruminococcus sp.
CTGTGCCGCAAGCAATCAGCGCGGAACACGCGTGTCCCTTCGCCCGCATAACAGGCTATCTCGGCATTGTGGTGAAAAACCCCTATCAGAAGCACGTCAACGACTCCACCAAAAGGCAGTTGTCAAGACCTGCGTACAAGCCGTAGAACAGCTGTATCAGGACTTGCACGGTGAGGATAAATACAATAAGGTTGTAGAGTCCGTAACCGATATGCTGAACGAAAAAGGTATCACCATTACCGATATTGAAATGAAAATGCTGATTGAAGCGGCTGTCGGTGAGTTCAATAATGTTTTCGGAACTCCTGACGAAGATACAGAGGACAATACTCCTAAGGTAATCCCTCTGTAAAGAACACTAAGAGGGTGTAACAATTAAATGTTACACCCTCGAAAATGTTACATTTTTCTGTAACATTGTAACACGATGTTACAAAGAATGTTACAGCCGAAAAAGCCTTGACGTATAGGGCAAAAACGGCATTTGTAACATTGTAACATTATTTTTCTATAAACCTATAAAAATAAAGACGCTATGGGTGTAAAAACGCCATAGCGTCCATATACGCGTATATTATAGGGAAAAAATCTGAAATTTGTTACAACGGCAATTA
>CAZNCN010000017.1:0-35538 GCA_964571635.1 uncultured Ruminococcus sp.
GGGGTGGAGCAGTTGGTAGCTCGTCGGGCTCATAACCCGGAGGCCGCAGGTTCAAGTCCTGCCTCCGCAATCTAAAATACCAAGTCGAATTTCGGCTTGGTTTTTTTCAACTAAATCCGTCAATGCAGACAGAATAAATCTACCTTTTCGTTGACTTATTAAGAGCTTATAAGCAGCTTTGCCTGACTGCTTTTTTGCATAATAAAAGGACGCTCTCGGGCGTCCTTATGTTTATACCTCTCGTCTGCCCTCGAAGGCACGCCAGAGGGTGTTGCCGTCGGCATACTCGAGCGTTGCTCCGACAGGCAAGCCATAGGCAATGCGCGTGACCTTGATGTCCATAGGCTTTAAAAGCTTGGCGATATACATCGCAGTGACATCGCCCTCGCCGCTCGGATTGGTCGCTACGATGACCTCCTTGACGCCGTCAAGGCGTGACAAAAGCTCGCGTATCTTGAGCTTTTCGGGCCCTATGCCGTCCATGGGTGAGATAACTCCGTGCAGGATGTGATAAAGACCCTTGTATTCGTGCAATGATTCGATGGTGTCTGCCGATCTGAAATCCTCGGTGACACATATGACCGATCTGTCGCGCGTCGGATCGGCACATATCGGGCATAACTCTGTTTCTGAAAGTGTCTGGCACGACTTGCAGAGCCCGACAGATTTTTTGACATCCGTGAGTGCCGAAACAAATTCGTCAAGCTCTGACTGCGGCATATTTAAAACGTGATAGGCGAGCCTGACAGCGCTCTTGCGCCCTACACCGGGCAGAGCGGCGAACCTGTCGACCAGCCTTTGCATTGCAGGTGTCATATCAGAAAAGTCCCGGCATACCGCTGAGGCTGCCTGTGATCTTTGCCATTTCTTCTTCTCTGACCGATTCGACCTTCTTGATAGCCTCGTTGACTGCGGCAACGATTATATCCTGCATGGTCTCTGCGTCGTCGGGATCTATAAGCTCGGGTGCGACGGTTATGCTCTTGATCTCCTTGGTGCCCTGGATAACGACGGTAACGACGCCGCCGCCTGCCGAAACGGTGTATTCGAGTGCATCGAGCTCAGCATTCTTTTCTGCCATCTGCTCCTGCATCTTTTGTGCCTGGCGCATCATGCCCTGCATATTGTTGGGGCCGCCCTGCATCTCCTTGGGAAGTCTGACTTTCATTGTTTATTCCTCCGTATTAATGTCGTTGAAAGGGTCGCTTTTTGTGTCAGCAAGCTTTTTGACACCAAAGCTTATCTGAATGTTGCCTGCAACTGCCGCTATCGAAGCACGCAGCGTGCCTATGCAGCTTTCGCTTTGCAGCCTTGTGATCGTGAACTGATCGCCCTCGATGAGCAGTCCCGAATTTGTCTGATATACGCGGCATTTGCCAAACAGTGCTGCCGTGGCAGGCTCGCCCGCAAGCATATCGCGTATCTCGGCATAGCCGCCGTAGGGCGTTCTTGCTGTGGCAGGATTTTTAATCTCGTCCGCTTTTGACTCGGTGGGTGCGGTTTCTGTCACTTGAGGTGCGGCAGGGGCGGATAATACAACTCCCGATGCCAGCGCAGCTATCTTGCGCTCGAGCTCAGAAAGCCTTGCCGAAACTGCTTTTACACTGACCGACATCGACGGGTCGCACATTTTGATGACCGCCATGTCGAGCAGTGTTTTTTTGTCTATTGTAAATTTTGAGAATGAAGCGAGCGTGTCCTCAAGCACCGAGGCATAATAAAACAATGTTTCTGACGTCAGTGTCGAAAGCAACGCCGGAATACGCTCAAATGCCGCCGAGCTAAAGAAAAATTGCTTTTTTAGATATTGCTCTTTTTTGTCGGAGCTCTTTGCGATGAGGCAATCTCTGACGAAGCCTATCATATCCTCGAGGAATACCGAAGGGTCTGATGAGCCCCCGTGTATTTTTTCAATGACCTCGAGCGCATCGTGTACGTTGCGACTGCGTATCGCCTCAAAGAGTGCTATGAGCGAGTCGTTGTTTGAGATGCCGAGCTGCTCTCTGACGTCGTCGATGGTGACCTCGCTCTCAGAGCCTTTCCATGCCGAGCAGGCGTCGAGCAGTGACAAGGCATCTCGCATTGCACCGTCGGCAAGCTTTGCAATAAGCTGCAATGCCTCGTCGGTTATTCTGATGCCCTCCTGCGAAGCGACGTATCTGCATCTTGCGGCGAGCGCCTCGGGCTCGATGCGCTTGAAATCAAAGCGCATACAGCGCGAAACTATCGTTGCCGGCAGCTCGTTTAATTCTGTCGTGGCGAGAATAAAGAGCACATATTCGGGTGGCTCTTCAAGCGTTTTGAGCAGTGCATTGAAGGCACTGTCTGTCAGCATATGTACCTCGTCGATAATATAAACACGCTTTTTGAGCGTTGACGGGGGATAGACCACCTCGTCGATAAGCTCTCTGACATCGTCGACTCGGTTGTTGGAGGCTGCGTCGATCTCTAAGACATCTGTTGCGCTGCCGTCATCGATGCTGCGGCAGGCAAAGCATTCGCCGCAGGGGTTGCCGTCTTTGGGCGACAGGCAGTTGACCGCCTTTGCCAATACCTTTGCCGACGTGGTCTTGCCTGTGCCTCTCGTGCCTGCAAATAAATATGCGTGCGAGACTTTGCCCTCGGCAGCCTGACGCTTTAAAAGCGAAGAAATGCTGTCTTGACCTATCATCTCGTCAAATGTGCGCGGACGCCATTTGCGGTATAATGCCTGATACAACGCGATCCCTCCTTGAAAATATAGAAATAAAAAATACAAAACAAAAGAGATGCGGGATATGACCATACAACACAACGTCGAACAAGCGCCTACATCCGTAAGCGTGCTTTCATCCTCAAAACAGGCACCCTTGCATCACATCCGAAAAATCCGCTTAATGCTGCTTGGTTCCCCACCTGACATGGTTCACGGCATCGAATTGCGCAAGACCCATCTATCAACAGAATCCGGCACACGCGGCGACACAGCCGCTGCCCTCGATCGGTAATTAGCCCCTGCTATAGCGGATTGCAGGTACAGGGCACCGCTATCTCCCCGGTTAGTATGGCCATATTCCGCATCTCTATATGGGATTATAACACGGCAGCGTAATTTTTTCAATAGTTTTTTTGTGACAGCAAAGACTTTAAAAGCGCCATTATTGCTATTGACATAAACTTCAATTTTTTATATAATAAGCTGATGATATAATATCAAACCACGAGGTGCATTATGGCTGATAAAAAAGAGAGTTCTTTAGGCTTGGCGATATTTTTGTATTTTATTGCGCTTATCGTTATATGCGTTATCGCATATAACCTCTATTTTTCGCTCGTATTCATAAACTATGACATCACCGGCGATATCAAGACACCTGCCGACTGCAAGTCGTTGCCCGAAACGCTCTGGTTCGGATATGCTTCGCTTTATCTGCCGCTTGCGGGCAATACGCCTGCGTGCAATGTTGTCGCGGTCGCAATACCGGTGCTGGTCATTTTGGTTATAGCCGCAAGCATCAACCTTACAAAACATTTTGTGCCCGACGAAATAATTGATGATATTGACGACGAGCTTGACGATATAGAAGCGGCAGAAATCACAGAACAACAAACAGATACAACAGATACAACAGATACAACAGATACAACCGATCAACAGGAGGAGAGCACGGATGAAGCGTGAATACAGCATCGCATTGACCTCACTTGCAAAGGATTTTGACTTGGAACCCATCTTTTTGCCCGACAACATCGCCGACATCAAAATAACACGTTCTGACGTTAGCAGACCCGGTTTGCCGCTTGCGGGCTTCTTTGATGCGTTTGTCAAAGAGCGTATACAGCTCATAGGCAATATGGAGCATTCATACCTTTCGAGCCTCACGCCCGAGCAGCGTGCAAGCTCGCTTGATATTTTCTTTTCGCACAATGTTGTCTGTGCACTCGTCACGTCGGGGCTTGATATCTTTGATGAAATGCTTGAAGCGGCAAAGAAATACAATACGCCGCTTTACCGCACACCTATACACACGAGCGACATATCGGCAACGCTTATTTCTGCGCTGAACGTTTCGCTTGCAGAGCGTATAACCACGCACGGAGTTCTGGTCGAGGTCTACGGCGAGGGCGTGCTTATGCTCGGCGACAGCGGCATTGGCAAGAGCGAGACCGCCATCGAGCTCGTCAAGCGCGGACATAGACTTATTGCGGATGATGCAGTCGAGATCAAGCGTGTTTCGTCGCGCACTCTTGTCGGCAGCGCACCCGAAATGATCAGATATTATATCGAATTGCGCGGCATCGGCGTTGTCGATGTCAGGCGAATATTTGGTATGGGCTCTGTTAAGGATACCGAAAAGATCGACCTCGTCATCAATTTTGAAAATTGGGAGCAGGGCAAGGCATACGAGCGTCTTGGCAACGCAGACATGACTACCGAAATACTCGGCATAACAGTCCCCTCGATAACGGTTCCCGTCAAGCCGGGCCGCAATCTCGCAGTTATAATCGAGATCGCCGCCATGAACAACAGACAAAAGAAAATGGGCTATAACACCGCAGAAGAGCTTGACAAGCGCATTGCAGAGTTTTATGGCACCGACGAATAAATTAAGACAAATAACAAAAGGAGTTTTATCATGTATTATCTCGGAATAGATCTCGGCGGAATGTCGATCAAAGCAGGCGTCTGCGACAAGGACGGCAAAATATTATACAAGAGCAGCGTTCCCACCGTTCGCACAGAGGACGGCGACCGCGTTACAAACGATATGGCAAAGCTCTGCCTTGATGTTATCTCGGGCGCAGGACTCACTGTCGACGACATCGCATATGCGGGCATTTCGTCGCCGGGTACGGCAGACCCCGAGCAGGGCATAATAGTTTACGCCTGCTCACTTCCTTTTTTGAATTATCCTATCGCAGATAAGCTTTCCGCTCTCACAGGCATCAAAAAGATATATGTCGAGAATGACGCCAATGCCGCAGCAAAGGGTGAGGCAACTGTCGGCGCTGCGAAGGGCTATAAGGATTCGATAATGATCACCATCGGCACCGGTGTCGGCGGCGGTATCATCATAGACAACAAGATATACAGCGGCTTTAATTTTGCAGGCGGCGAGCTTGGACACATCGTCATCGTTCACGACGGCAAGCAGTGCTCCTGCGGCAGACGCGGCTGCTGGGAGACATATGCTTCTGCTTCGGGACTTATGGATCTCACGCGCGAAGCTATGCAGCAGCACAAGGAATCTGCAATGTGGCAGATAGCAGGCACTATCGAGAATGTCAATGGACGCACCGCCTTTGCAGGTGCAGAGCAGGGTGACAAGACAGCAAAGAATGTGCTTGACAAATATATTTCTTATCTCGCCTGCGGCATAGTCAACATTATCAATATTTTCCAGCCCGAGGTGCTCTCGATCGGTGGCGGCGTTTCGAATGCAGGCGATGCTCTGCTTTTGCCTGTCATCGACATAGTCAAAAAAGAGCAGTACTCGCGCAACAGCCCCAAGCAGACTATGATAAAGATAGCCGAGCTCGGCAACGATGCAGGCATCATCGGCAGTGCTATGCTTGGTCTGTGATCCAACACACGCTTTGAAAGGTTTATTATTTAATTATGCATGATTTAAAGGATTGCGTTGTATTGCCGTCGGTTGCGCTCAGGGGAGTGGTCATCTTCCCCGGGTGTCAAGCTTCGTTTATCGTCCGACGTCCGGCATCGGTCAAGGCGATAGAAACGGCTGCAGCGCACGATGGCTTGCTTTTCCTCGTTCCACAGCTCGATATTATGTATGAAGAGCCGAGCGGAGACGAGCTTGCCGCGATCGGAGTAACGGCAAAGCTCTTGCAGAAGGTCAAGCTCGATGACGGCTGCTATCAGGTGCTCTTTGAGGGCATCGAGAGGGCACAAAGAGTCAGCGATCAGTATACCGACGACATTCTCGCTTGCTTTGTTTATACTAACAGGTCGAAAAAGATAAAAGAAAGCCAAAATATGAGCTGCTGCAACACCTTGCGAGGTGTTTATGAAACGTATCTGCAAAAGTCCGGCTCGCTTGCTGCTCCCGAACTGCTCGAGGCAGCAGGCAATATAACCGATATTTCCAAGCTTTGCGACAGGATAGTTTCTGATGTCTATCAAAGCTTCGGCGACAGGCTCACGTTTTTGCAGCAGAATGAACCAATTAGCAGGTATGAAATGCTGCTCGAACGCATAAAGTCAGATCTTGAAGTGATTACATTCAACGATGAGCTTGAGGGTCGCACAAGGAGTTCTGCTTTCAAAAGGCAGCGTGAGGCTTATTTGCGTGAGCAATTGGCTGTCATACACGCAGAGCTTGGCGACGACGGCGGCAACGAATATATCGAGCGCATTTACAATACGGCTTTGCCCGACTATGTCGAGCGCGCACTCACCGAAGAGGCTCACAAATTGGATCGTATGCCCTTCGGCTCACCCGAAACGACCGTGATCCGCAATTATCTCGACGAGTGCCTTGCTTTGCCTTGGATGAGATACACACATGATTCAGACGACATTACGCTCGCCGAGTCGGTTTTGAATGCCGATCACGAGGGACTTGAGGATGTCAAAAAGCGTATTGTCGAGTTTATCGCCGTAAGACAGTTTAATCCCGACATCAAGGGTCAGATATTGCTGCTTGTCGGCCCTCCGGGTGTCGGCAAGACCTCAATAGCGAGGTCGGTTGCTGTGGCGACGGGACGCAAATTTGCCAGAGTTTCGCTCGGCGGTGTTCATGATGAGTCAGAGATACGCGGTCACAGGCGTACATATGTCGGCTCTATGCCAGGCAGAATCATTGACGCCATCAAGCACGCAGGCTCTGCCAACCCCGTTTTGCTGCTCGATGAGCTTGACAAGATGGCTTCTGACATTCACGGCGACCCGACCAGCGCAATGCTTGAGGTGCTTGACCCCGAGCAGAATGTAAAATTCAGAGACAATTTTATCGAATTGCCCTTTGACCTCTCAAAATGTCTTTTCATCGCCACGGCGAACACCACAGACCGCATTCCTGCCGCACTGCTTGACAGGATGGAGGTCATTCAGATAAACAGCTATACCGATTTTGAAAAATTCAGTATAGCCAAAAAGCATCTTATTCCAAAGCAGATCAAGCGACACGGACTCAAAAAATCGCAGATAAAGTTCTCTGATGAGGCGATCTATGCGATCATGCACGGATATACACGCGAGAGCGGCGTCAGAAACCTCGAGCGAGAGATAGCATCACTCTGTCGCAAGTCAGTCAAAGAGCTTATCGAAGGGCCTCATAACAGTATCACCGTTTCAAAAAATGCAGTCGAAAGAATGCTCGGCTTGCCTAAATTCAAGCCGGATCATATTTATTCGGCTGACGAGGTCGGCGTTGTCAACGGTCTTGCGTGGACGTCGGTCGGAGGTGTTATGCTGAGGGTCGAAACGCTCTCTATGCCGGGCACAGGCAAGATAGAGCTTACAGGTTCTTTGGGCGATGTGATGAAAGAGAGCGCCGAGGCGGCTGTCAGCTATGTCCGCAAGCATTCAAAGGAGCTCGGCATAGATCCGCAGTTTTATAAGGACACAGATCTGCATATACACGTTCCCGAGGGTGCAACGCCCAAGGATGGCCCCAGCGCAGGTGTGACGATATGCACGTCGATAATCAGCGAGCTCACAGGCAAGCCTGTTTTGCGTGATGTTGCCATGACAGGCGAGATAACGCTCACGGGCAGAGTCTTGCCCATCGGCGGACTGCGTGAAAAATCCATCGCAGCATACAAGGCAGGCGCAAAAAAGGTAATCGTTCCTGCAGACAATATGCCAGAGATACAAGAATTTGACAGTGCTCTGCGCGAGTCGCTCGAGTTTGTTCCTGCCGAGCGCATCAGCGATGTGCTTTCGCACGCACTTTCATAAGGTTTTTAGCTATGAATATGAATTACAGAGGTATCAACCTCCACAACACCGAGCTTGCGATAACGGCAGGTGCGCCGAAGCAGCTCGTCAAAAGCGGCATACCGCAGGTGGCTTTTGCAGGCAGGTCCAATGTCGGCAAGAGCTCGCTTGTCAACTCGCTTTTGGGCAGAAAAAAGCTTGCCCGAGTTTCGTCTGAACCGGGCAAGACTATAACGGTCAATTATTATTGCGTTGACAAGTCGCTTTATCTGGTCGACCTGCCGGGCTATGGCTTTGCACGCCGTCCAAAGCAGGATGCTGTGCGCTGGCAAAGCCTGACGCAGTCTTATTTTGAGGATCAAAAGAGCCTGAAGCTCGTTTTGCAATTGGTGGACATCAAGGTCGGATTTACTGCCGATGACAAAGCGATGCTCGAATATATGGCGTATTATGATGTGCCGTATATAATCGTCGCCACAAAATGCGACAAGCTCAATAAGACAGAGCTGCAAAAGCAGACCGCCAAGATCGTCACAAGCGAATTTATCCGTCCCGGCACAGGCATAGTGCTTTATTCCTCGCAGACCGGGCAGGGCAGGGACGAGCTTTGGGGTCTGATGCTCGATTCTATCACTTGAACAGCCTCATAAAATAAGGCTCGCTCGCATAAAGCTCCTTGCCTTTGAGGTATTTGAGAACGCCGTCGTATCCGTTTAATGTGAATTTAAGACAATAGGAGCATAATGCCTGATGCTTGAATCCCTGTTTGCGGTCGGTGGCGTTTATCGCATATTTGCCGTCGCCGAGCAACGGATGCCCTATCGACGCCATATGCGCGCGTATCTGATGCGTGCGCCCTGTGATGAGCCGCACTTCGAGCAGCGAAAGTTCTGCTTTTGCATCATAGGTCACGACATTATATTCTGTTATCGCGGTCTTATCGTCAGACGAAGTCTTGCTGCTTTTGACGCTGACCGTGTTCGAGGCACTGTCCTTTTGAATATAACCGCTTATCCTGCCGCTGCTTTGAGGCATCTTGCCGTGTACTGCGGCGAGATAATATTTCTCTATCGCTCTGTCCTTGATGATTTTGTTCATCTCTCTCAGTGCGTCGGCGTTTTTTGCGGCAATGACAAGTCCGCAGGTGTTGCGGTCTATGCGGTTGCAGAGTGCGGGCGCAAACGAGTTTTCTTTTGACGGGTCGTATTCGCCAGACTGATAGAGATACATAAGTATGCGGTTGATGAGCGTGTCGACGTCCTCGCTCTTGTCAGAGTGAACCAACACGCCCGACGGCTTGTCGGCTATCAGAATATTTTCGTCCTCATACACGACGTTTACATCAGGTCTTGCCGACATGAATATCGGCTTGCTCTCATCGGCAAAAAACTCATCGGGTATATAAAACGACAGGACATCGCCCTGCATGACAATGCAGTTTTCGGTTATGCGCTTGCCGTTGATGCGTATGTGCTTTGTGCGTATGTATTTGTATATCAGGCTCTTTGGCATTGTTTTAAACAGCTTGCCCATCAGCTTGTCAAGCCTTTGACAGGCATCGTTTTTGCCCACAGTAATTTCTCTCAATTTGATCACCTCAAGCTATTTTATCATATTAAGGTTTATAAGTAAATAAACAGAAAGGCTTTGTATGAAGAAAATTTTTGCTATATTGCTGCTGATAAGCGTTCTTGCGGCCTCACTTGCGTCCTGCAGGATAACTCCGTATGTGCCGAGCGAGTCGTCGTCTGTGTCTGACAGCACAAGCTCGTCGGTTTCAGAACCTCCAAAGATCGAGAATGACGATGCAGCAGTTGTCTATAAGGATGCTGTCATCGGCAAACGACTCTTTAAGCTCGTCGCGGCACTGCAAAAGGGCATCGCAGAATATGCCTATAAGATTGCGGCAGGCATTGATTTTGAGGCGAACCCCGATTATTGGGATCTCGAATATTCAAACGGTGTCACCTTTGCACAGAATACGCTTCAGTCAGCAGTAGACCGCTGCAAGGAATTGGCGGTCATCAAGCAGCTTTGCGATACTGCAGGTATCGCCGAGCCTTCAGATGCTCAAAAACAGGCATATTTTGATAAACTTGCCGAAAATTATGACAGCAAAGCAGATTTTGTCAAGATCTTGAATGATTTAGGCATTACCGAAAACGAGATATATCAATATTATTCGATCTGCGCACGTGGCATCGACCTCAAAAAGAAGCTGACAGGCGAGGGTGGTGCGCTCGAACTGTCAGAGCACGAGGCTGACGAATGGTTCAGACAATATGTCGAAGCAAACTATGTCAAGGCGGATATGCTGTTCATCAGCTTTTATGAAGATGACGGCAAGACCAAGGTCATCGACCCGTCGTTCACCGACAGCGATGCGACAGATTATTTTGTAAACAACTATCTCAAATGCCGTTATATCAAATATTCCAACGGTGCATCTGCACTTGCCGACGCCTGCCTCGCAGACCTGCAGAGCGGCAAAGTGACGATAGAGCAAAAACTGGGTGAGTCTTCTGACAGCGAGAGCGTTATGCTGCTTGTTTACGGTGACAAATTCCACGACGACATTCAAAAGCTTTCCGACGGCGAATTTGCAAAAATCGAAACCGACGATGCGATATATATCGTTTGCAGGGACTCTGTTTCGAGCTCTGATATTACAACGGCGATCAAAAACAACTGCCTCTGGCTTTTGACCTGCAACAAGCTTACAGAAGATTCAGAGCCATTGCTTGACGACATCAAAAACGGCAGAGTCAATTATGATTCTGCGCCGATAGGCAAATATCTCGGCGAGCTCGTCTTTGACGAGGATGATTATGGCAAAGAGATATTCAAGAATATCAAATACGACCTGCTTGTCGGCGAATGCGACGTAACATGCACGGCAGGCGGCGTATATATCTATACAAAATGCGACGTCGCAGGGTCTTGCGATGACAAGCGCGACGAAGCCGTCAGCAACCATATCGACGAAATATATGACGAGCATATAGCTTCTTTCGTCGGCAGCAGCGAGGTGTTTGACTCTGTTACAGAGTCGGTGAGCATCAGGGAGATAAAATCATTGCTGCTCGTTTGACAAAGAGCTGATTGATAACTGACAAAAAACTCCTCCCGTTCGGGTTATCCCGAACAGGAGGAGAATTTTTTATTGCCGACAGATAGGCTTTTTTTGCCCTATCTGCCTTTATTTATCAAAGACCCAAAAGAGTCCAGAGGTTATACTGGCTGAAGACGGATACCGCAACGAGTGCGACGGTAGCCATGATCTTGATGAATATATCCATACAGGGACCGACGGTGTCCTTGAGGGGGTCGCCGACGGTATCGCCGACAACTGCTGCTGCGTGGACGTCATCGCCCTTCTGAGCACCTTCGACGCCGCCGCATTCGATATATTTCTTTGCGTTGTCCCAAGCACCGCCTGCGTTGCCTGTGAAGAGTGCGATCATGATAGCGGTGATAGTGCCGCCGATGAGCAGGCCGCCGACGAATTCAGCACCGAACAGCAAGCCGCATACTACAGGTATGACAACTGCGAGCAGGGCAGGGGTCTTCATTTCGCTCAAAGCACCCTTTGCAGAGATGCCGATGCAGGTTTCATAGTCTGCTTCTTCAGTGCCCTGCAGTATGCCGGGCTTCTGCTTGAACTGGCGACGGATCTCGTCGACCATGGTACGTGCTGTCTTTGCGACCGCATCGATCAGCATACCAGAGAAGAAGAAGGGAACTGCACCACCGACGATTGCGCCGGCAAGCGTCATGGGGTTGATTATGTTCAGATTCAGCTCTGTGCCGGGCACGTTGTAGGAATACATATAGCTGATAAGCAGCGAGAGAGCTGCCAGACCGCCCGAGCCGATAGCAAAGCCCTTGCCGATGGCGGCAGTGGTGTTGCCGACAGAGTCGAGAGTGTCGGTTATCTCGCGAACGCCGTGGTCAAGATGAGCCATCTCGGCGATGCCGCCTGCGTTATCAGAAATAGGACCATAAGAGTCAACGGTGACGGTTGCTGCGACGAACGAGAGCATGCCGAGTGCCGAAAGAGCAACGCCATAAAGTCCCGAGACCATATAAGCGGCGATGATGCCTACACCGAGAACAATGCAGGGGGTCATGCACGAGGACATGCCGAGTGCGAGACCGCTGGTGATGGTGAGTGCCGAGCCTTCTTTTGAAGATTCTGCAACGACCTTGGTGGGCTTATAGTCAGCACTGGTATAATATTCTGCGATAACGCCGATGATTATGCCTGCTGCAACGCCGATAACTGCGGAGATCCAGGGTGAGATCCAGCCTGCGTTGAAGCCGAGCGAAACGAGCGCAACGTCATCAGCGACGGCAGGATCGCTGAAAAGGATATATGATGCGACAAGCGAACCGATAATGGTGACGCCTGCGGCAATATAGGTCGAGCTGTTAAGCAGCATATGAACGTTCTTTGCGTTTTTGAGGTTCTTTATGAGCAGGAAAGCAATGCCCAGAACGCAGCCGACAAGACCGACAGCGGCGATAAGCACAGGGAACATAAAGAGCTTGCTCAGCATTGTTTTGGTGAAAGGAACGCCGGAGTCAACATAGAGACTGAATGCAAGAACTATCGACGAAACGATAGAAGCAACAAAGCTCTCGAGCAGGTCAGAGCCGAGACCTGCGACGTCGCCGACGTTGTCGCCAACGTTGTCGGCTATGGTAGCGGGGTTACGGGGATCATCCTCTTCGATGCGAGCCTCGGTCTTGCCGACGAGGTCAGCACCCATATCGGCAGCCTTGGTATAGATGCCGCCGCCGATTCTGTTGAACATTGCGACGGTAGAGCAGCCCAGAGCATAGCCCGAAAGTGCATTGGGGAAAGGAATGATCTTGATTTTGGTGATCCAGCAGATGTCTTCATATACGCTGATCTGACCGAGTCCGAGACCGAAGATCAGGAATACGAGCAGTATGCCGAGCAGTGCAAAGCCGCCGACACATATGCCGACGACCGAGCCGCCGCGGAACGCGACCTTAAGTGTCGTGCCGAGGTTGCGTGACTCGTTTGCCTCGTTCGTAACACGAACATTGGCATAGGTTGCGATCTTCATGCCGATCCAGCCGGCAAGTGCGCTCATTATAGCGCCGATCATAAATGCTACGCCGACATACCATTGAAGCACGACTGCTTCGATAATGGCGACGATGGGTATAACGATCGCGAGGACCTTATACTCGTATGCGATGAACGTCTTTGCGCCAAGTCTGATGGCTGCAGCCGTTCTCTGCATGGTTTCATTGCCCTCTTTAAGGCGTTTGATCGCATAGAAGTTGTATGCGGCAAACCCTAGACCGATGGCAACGGCTGAGGCGAGGATGATCAGTGTTGCTGTCATTTCTCTGTCCTTCTTTCTCTAAAAAAATTTTTCCGGGTGCGAAAACGCACATATTAAGCTTATTATAAATACAAAAAAGCCTTTTGTCAACCTCATTTTTAGTTAAAGTTGACAAAAGACCTCAATGTGTATATTATTTTTTGCTGACTATTACTGCTGACCCATCAGTCCAAAGCCTGCAACCTCACTGGTCGGCAGCGAAAAAACTATTGTTCCTGCTTGAGAATCGGGGCCCGCCTTCTGCAAAATGGCACGCATTATATCCGACTTGTTGTCGGCGGAAGCCACGATGAGAATGACCTCTTTTTCTCTCGCGATAGAAACATTATAGAATTTTTGTGTCTGTTCACCGCCTGTGCCCTTGCCGTGCAAAACAGTACCGCCGCGTGCTCCTGCCGCTCTTGCGGCGTTCATAACGAGGTCTGTCGTGCCTTCGTTGGCGATGGCGATGATGAGCTCATAATCATAGTTGATGGTGGGCGTATATTTTGCGCTTGCCTGTTCGTCGTTTAAATAAGCCAATGTCTTGCCTCCTCCTATACTTTTGATCGGAACAGCCACGGTCATTCCGTGACCGGGTACGCCGAGATACATACGTGATTTCTGGGCGTTGATGAGCTGCCCGACTTTTGTATTGCCTGCGATGGTCAGAGCGACACGCTTGTCGCCCGATTCGATGCCCAAAAGGTCGAGCATGCTTTTGACTGCAGTACCGTGACCGTGCAGCATAACCGTGTGCGGCAGAGATATTTCTTTGCAGATCTGCTCGAATATCTCCTCTGCCTCGGGGTTAAAGACTGAAATAATATAGTTCATCAGACTGCCACCTCCCAAAGCTCGATGATCTCGTCGTCGGCATAAGCCTCTTGATTATCGGTGAGGCGCTGTCTCTTGCGCTCATAGAGCACGCCGACAAGCTGTATCGATATAAGCGGCATCATTGCGACCATTGCAACGAGTCCGAAGGCATCGCACATGATGTTGCCGCCAAGGCTGCTGCTCGCACCTATAAAGAGCTGCAGCATAAACGTTGCTGTCATAGGGCCCGAGGCGACTCCGCCCGAGTCAAACGCAATAGCCGTGTAAATGTCGGGGACAAAGAATGAAAGTATAAGTGCTATCGCATAGCCCGGTATCAAGAACCACATAAGCGATATGCCCGTGACGACTCTCAGCATTGAAAGCCCCATAGCGAGCGATATTGCTATCGACAGCGAAAGCTTTATTGTCTTGCCGGGTATCGCTCCTGCGCTGACATCCTCGATCTGCGATTCGAGCACTGCGACAGCAGGCTCTGCCGAGATGATGAACCAGCCAAGCAGCATGGCGAGGGGAATGAGCAAAAATTCGGTATTTTTGGCAAACAGTGCACCGAGCACCGATGCGAGCGACGAAAAGCCCACATTGACGCCTGTCAAAAACAGCACAAGTCCTATGTAGGTATACAGCAGACCAAAGCATATTCTTGCAAGACTGCGTCCGGGCATCTTGAGTGAAAAAATCTGGAAGGCAAAGAAAATAACTACTATCGGCAAGAGCGCGACTGCCATCTCTTTTGCATACAGTCCGAGCGCGCTCAGATAAGCGCTGCCCATTTCGGTCGTTGTTGCAAAACGATGTATGATGGTTTCGGTCGTTGCTTCGCCACCCGAATAAAAGAAGCTGAGTATCATGACCGACAGTATAGGCCCAATAGAGCACAGCGCGACAAGACCGAATGAGTCGTTCTCGGCATTCTTATCGCTTCGTATGTGAGCAACACCTACGCCGAGCGCCAGAATAAACGGCACTGTCATGGGCCCTGTTGTGACTCCGCCCGAGTCAAAGGCAACAGGCAAAAAGTCACTCGACACAAACGATGCGAGTATGAAGGTTATTCCGTAAAACGCTATCAGCAGCCATTTAAGCTTGACACCCGTGAATATGCGCAGCATGCAGACGGTCATAAAAAATCCGACGCCTATGCTGACGGTTATCAGCAAAACCGTGCTGTTGATGTGCGGCACTGTCTGTGCCAGCACCTGCAGGTCGGGCTCTGAAATAGTTATCGCAAATCCGAGCAAAAAGCTGACGAGCAATATCAGCGGCAGCTTTTTTGTCTTTGTGAGTGCCGCACCTATCTTGTTGCCTATCTGAGTCATTGACAGATCTGCACCCAGCGAGAAAAGCGCAATGCCGACGATTATCAGCAGAGTGCCTATAGAAAAGCTGAGCAATAGATCCGCCTCAACAGGCGAGATGAGCAGGCATAAGGCAAAGACGATGATAACTATCGGCAGAACCGATTTGACCGATTCGATCAGTTTCTCTTTGAGCAGCGAGCTGTTCTTGTTCAAAAATGGTGGTTTTTTAAACACTGTTGCCCTCCTTTGGTATTTAATTTAAATGGTATCTATTCTTATCGTGTTGGTCTGACCCGATTCTCCTGTTTTAGTACCGCCCGAAATGACTATCTTGCTGCCTGCTTCAAGACCTAATTCGGCCTTTGCGATGAGTGCGGCGTTATAGAAGAGCACCTCAATAGAGGGATAGATCTCGCACATTACGGGAACAACGCCCCATGACATTGCGAGCTGATGGAAGGTCTTTTTGTTGACCGAAAGTCCGATGATGTCGATAGGCGGTCTGAAACGCGAAACCATACGAGCGGTGCGACCCGAGATAGAGCCGACAACGATAGCCTTTGCATCTATGTCCATCGCCATGCCGCAGATAGCGTGTGAAATTGCGTCCATGTCGTTTTTGATGACGAGCTCACGGCGCTGGAATCTCTTTTGATAATGAATGCTGTTCTCGGTGAACTCGGCGATCTTTGCCATAGTCTTGACAGTCAGAACAGGGTTTTTGCCTGCTGCGGTCTCGCCCGAAAGCATTATTGCACTGCTGCCGTCAAAGACTGCGTTTGCAACGTCAGAGATCTCGGCACGGGTGGGGCGGGGGTTGGTTATCATCGACTCAAGCATTTCGGTGGCGGTGATAACGCGCTTGCCGAGCATACGGCACTTGGTGATAATCTGCTTTTGAATCGCAGGCAATTCTTCAAACGGGATCTCGACGCCCATGTCGCCTCTGCCTATCATGACGCCGCTGCATTCATCGCAGATCGCCTCTATATTATCTATACCTGCACGATTCTCGATTTTCGCGATCAATTCGATGCTTTCGCCGCCATTTTTCTTGAGCAGATTCTTTATGGCGATAAGGTCAGAGGGCTGCGAAACAAACGAGCACGCAATAAAATCTATGTCGTTCTGTATGCCAAAGATGATATCTTTTTCATCCTGCTTGCTTAAATACTCCTGCTTGAGCACGTGTCCGGGGAAACTCATGCTCTTGCGGTCTGATATAACGCCGCCCTCAACGACGGTGGTGATGATGTCGTTGCCCTTGATCTCATCGACGGTAAAAACAAGCAGTCCGTTGTTGACAAGCACAGTGTCACCTGCCGCAAGCTCTTTTGCGAGCTGCTTATAGCTGACAGAAACACGTGTTTCATCGCCGACAACGTCATCGGTGGTGAAGGTGAATTTTTGACCCTCTTTGATCTCGCATTTGCCGTCGGCAAAAAGACCGATGCGGTATTCGGGCCCCTTGGTGTCGAGCATTATTGCCAGAGGCACTCCCAGGCGTTCTCTGACGCTTTTAAGCATCTCGATGCGCTTTTTGTGTTCTTCGTGCGATCCGTGCGAAAAGTTTAGTCTCGCAACGTTCATGCCCGCAAGACACATTTTTTCAAGTGTCTCTTCGTTGCTGCACGCGGGGCCTATCGTGCAGATGATCTTGGTTTTTCTCATATTTTACTCCTTAGTGCATTAAAAAAGCAGATCCCAAAAAGATCTGCCTATAAAAGCCATTATTGACTATCGCTTTGAATAGCTCGCGAATCGGCGAACTATGACAGACTCCACCACTCACAGCGACAATAATATTATAACAGCGACTTATCGGAATGTCAAGCGCACAAGGCAGAACAATAAATACAAAAATTCTAACCGATCTTGCGCCTTTATCGTCGATTTGGCAAAAAACGAATTTTTTTCATTTTTTCTATTGACAATCGGCAGAGAGTGCGGTATAACATTGTTACACGAAAATGAGGTGTTTATTGTTGACTGTGATATACATGACCTTGATCTCGACATCGGTGCAGGCAAGCTTGAGCTTTCAGGCGTTCTAAATGGTGATTGCCGCACAGACATGGGCGCCGGTAATGCAAAAATACAGCTTGTCGGCACTCTTGACGATTATTGTTTTGATGTTCACAAGGGCATCGGCAATATCAGAATAGACGGCAACGAGGTTTCAAACAATCAGAACATCGGAGGCGGTGATTGCCGTGTTCGCATCAGCGGCGGAGTCGGATCTGCCGATATCACATTTAAATAATGCTAAAAAAGTCGTTTGTACATATATTGTGCAAACGATTTTTTGTTGCCAACGGCGATGATAAATGCTATAATAAGTCAACCTTTAAAAAGCGAGGTACATATATGAACCTGTTACATATGAAATACGCCGTCGAGGTCGCAAAAACGAGGTCGATCAATAAGGCCGCAGAGCGCCTTTACATCGGTCAGCCTGCCCTGAGCCGTGCTATCAAGGAGCTTGAAAACAGCCTTGGCGCAACTCTGTTTGAGCGCACCACAAAGGGCATGACGCTCACACCCGAGGGCAAGATATTTATCAGCTATGCCGAAAATGTTTTGAGGCAGGTGAACGATATTGAAAAGCTGTTTGCCGCAGGCGGAGCAAAGCGCCGCAGATTTTCGATCTCTGTGCCGAGAGCAAGCTATATTTCGGCGGCGTTCACGCACTTCAACACATTGCTTTCCGACGACACCGATATAGATTTATACTATAAAGAAACAAATTCGATGCGTGCCATATCGAATATATTGTCTGACGAATATCGGCTCGGAATTGTTCGCTATGCCGCACCGTACGATAAATACTATAAGAGTATGCTTGACGAAAAGGGGATAGACTATGAGCTTATTGCAGAGTTCAGATACAGCCTTCTGCTCAGCAAGCAAAGCCCGCTTTTGACATTGCCCGAGATAACAAAAGCAGACCTTGCCGAATACACCGAGATAGCACACGCAGACCCCTATGTGCCGTCCTTGCCGTTTGACGAGATAAAGCAGGACGAAATGCCGTCGGGCACAGGCAAACATATATTTGTTTTTGAGCGCTGCAGCCAGTTTGAGTTGCTTTCTGCCGACAAAACGGCGTTCATGTGGGCGTCGCCTGTTCCGCAGGAAACATTAAACAGATACGGACTCGTGCAGATAGGCGGCTTTGACGGCGGCAGAGTTTACAGGGACCTTTTGATACACAAGCGTGATTATTCACTCACCGAGCTTGACAGGCTGTTTATTTCGGAGCTTGTAAAAACAAAAAGAGAGCTGATAGGCTAAATCGCTACATAGTATATCGATATAATGCATAGCGGTTATGCACAACAGGCATTTTACAAACAGGCGTGCATCGTGTATAATCATCTCGTAAACAAAAAAAGCCTTAGATCAGAGGTCAGCAATGAGAATTTTCGATACAAAGGTACAACACCTCAAATACAAGGTATTGAGCGAGGTCGCACGAGATGCGTGGTCAGACACTCTTGCCGAAAACGCCATCGATATTCCGCGCCGCATAGTTCCCGGCAAGACGCCGACCATGCGCTGCTGCGTTTATAAAGAGCGCGCGATACTCGCTGAGCGAGTCAAGATTGCGATGGGCGGTGACAAGACCAATCCAAATGTGATAGAGGTCATCGACATTGCCTGCGACGAGTGCCCCATAGGCGGCTATGAGGTCACAGGCGCATGCCGAGGTTGTCTTGCCCACAGATGTGAGGACGTCTGCAAATTCGGTGCGATTTCGTTTGATCACAACCACGTTGCTCATATAGATAAATCAAAATGCAAAGAGTGCGGTGCGTGCTCAAAGGTTTGTCCATACAGCGCAATACGCAATTTCAAGCGTCCGTGCGAGTCGGCCTGCAAGGTCAAGGCGATCTCGATGGGCGAGGATAAACAGGCGTGCATAGACAATTCAAAATGCATTGCCTGTGGTGCATGCGTATATCAGTGCCCGTTCGGCGCGATAAGCGATAAATCGTTTATGCTCAACGTGATAGATATGCTCAAGGGCAGCCACGGCAACAGAGATTATAAGATATACGCTATCGTAGCGCCGTCGGTTTCGAGCCAGTTTACATATGCCAAGCTCGGGCAGGTTATCACAGGACTTCGACAGCTCGGCTTCCACACAGTCATCGAGGCCGCGCTCGGTGCGGACATGGTTGCACAGGCAGAGTCAAGAGAGCTTGCCGAAAAAGGCTTTTTGACCAGCTCGTGCTGCCCGGCATTTGTCGATTATATCAAAAAGAACTTTCCTGATCTCGAGCAGTTCATTTCTCATAACCTGTCGCCGATGGCGACTATCGCAAAATATCTCAAAGAGCACGAAGAGAACTGCAAGACGGTTTTTATCGGACCTTGTACCGCTAAAAAGATGGAGGCGCAAAAGCCAGAGGTTAAGCCCTATATCGATGCAGTGCTCACGTTTGAGGAATTGCAGGCGCTGCTTGACAGTCGCGACATCGATATAACAGAGCTTGAAGAGGGGGTGCTTGACAACGCCTCTTACTTCGGCAGAATATTCGCACGCAGCGGCGGACTGTCTGATGCGGTCGCCGAGGCGATAAGAGAGCAGAACTTAGAGTTCGTTCTGAGCCCCTGCGCCTGTGACGGCATAGAGCAATGCCGCATAGCATTGCTTCAAAAAAAGGCAGGCAAGCTGCACGCCAATTTCATCGAGGGCATGGCGTGCGTCGGAGGTTGTATAGGCGGCGCAGGCTGCCTGACACACGGCGAAAAGGATAAGGCAGAGGTCGACAGATACGGCAGAGAAGCGTATGAAAAGACCATCGCCGATGCCGTTTCTGTGCTCAAATAGCGAGGCTGTTCGATATGAATAATACAAACAACACAGGCCTTTCAAAGGCTACGCTCGGCAGATTGCCGCTTTACCTTAAATGCCTTGACACTTTGCCGCGGGGAGTAGCTAATATTTCGTCCACCACGATAGCAAAGATGCTCGACCTCGGTGAGGTGCAGGTACGCAAGGACCTCGCAGCGATATGTGGCACAGGCAGACCTCGCATAGGCTATGATACCGAGGTGCTTTATCAGAGCATAAAAAACGCACTCGACAGCGGAGGCGCTTGTGAAGCGGTCGTGGTCGGTGCGGGCAGGCTCGGAGCGGCTCTGCTCGAATATCCCGGCTTTGCCGAATACGGCATAACGATCTCGAGGGCATTCGACATCGACCAAAGCAAACTTTCGCAGTCGATAAGACCCATGTCCGAATTAAAGCAATATTGCCTCAGCCATCAGGTCGAGATCGGAGTTATCGCCGTTCCGGCACAGGCGGCACAGCAATCGGCAGAATTGCTCGTTGATTGCGGCATCAAGGCTATCTGGTGCTTTGCATCGGTCAAGCTTGACCTGCCCGACGACATTATAGTGCAGTATGAGAATCTTGCGCTCTCGCTTGCACACTTAAATCACAAAATAAAAAATTTCAACTAAGAAGAATATATAAAGGAGTTTAACATGGAAAACACCGAAAGAAAAGTCATTGACAGCGTACAGGAGCTCAAAGAAGCCATCGCTCGTGTCCGCCAAGCACAAAAGCAATTCGCAACCTACACCCAGGAGCAGGTAGATGCTATTTTCAAGGCAGCTGCTATCGCCGCTAACCAGGCACGCATTCCGCTTGCAAAAATGGCTGTCGCCGAGACAGGCATGGGCGTTGTTGAAGACAAGGTCATCAAAAACAACTATGCTGCCGAGTATATCTATAACGCATACAAGAACACCAAAACCTGCGGCGTTATCGAAGAGGATACCGCATACGGCATCAAAAAGGTCGCAGAGCCTATCGGCGTTATAGCGGCTGTTATTCCTACGACAAACCCCACATCCACGGCTATATTCAAAACTCTTATCGCACTCAAGACCCGCAACGCAATCATCATCAGCCCGCACCCCAGAGCAAAGCAGTCGACTATCGCGGCAGCAAAGCTCGTGCTCGAGGCTGCTGTTAAGGCAGGCGCACCCGAGGGCATCATCGACTGGATCGACGTACCCAGCCTCGATATGACCAATCTGCTTATGAAAGAAGCAGACATCATTCTCGCAACCGGCGGTCCCGGCATGGTCAAGGCTGCATACTCGTCCGGCAAGCCCGCACTCGGCGTCGGTGCAGGCAATACTCCCGCTATCATCGATGACAGTGCCGACATCATCATGGCTGTCAACTCGATCATTCACTCAAAGACCTTCGACAACGGCATGATCTGCGCATCCGAGCAGTCTGTCATCGTGCTCGACACCATATATGACGCAGTCAAGAATGAATTTGCCGAGCGTGGCTGCTATTTCCTCAATCCTTCCGAGACCGAAAAGGTCAGAAAGACCATACTTATCAACGGCGCACTCAACGCAAAGATCGTCGGTCAAAAGGCAAGCAAGATCGCAGAGCTTGCAGGCGTCAAGGTTCCCGAGGGCACCAAGATACTCATCGGCGAGGTCGAGAGCGTCGAGCTTTCTGAGGAATTTGCACACGAAAAGCTTTCGCCCGTTCTCGCAATGTATCGTGCCAAGGATATTCAGGATGCTTTCGACAAGGCAGAGCATCTTATCGCCGACGGCGGCTATGGCCACACCTCGTCGATCTATCTCAACGCAGTCACCGAAAAAGCAAAGCTCGATGAGTTTGCTGCCCGTATGAAGACCTGCCGCATACTTGTCAACACTCCTTCGTCGCACGGCGGCATCGGCGACCTCTATAACTTCAAGCTTGCTCCGTCGCTCACGCTCGGCTGTGGCTCATGGGGCGGCAACAGTGTTTCTGAAAACGTTGGCGTCAAGCATCTTATCAATATCAAGACAGTGGCTGAAAGGAGAGAAAACATGCTCTGGTTCCGCGCACCCGAAAAGGTATATATCAAAAAAGGCTGCCTGCCTGTTGCCCTCGACGAGCTCAAGCACGTCATGGACAAAAAGCGTGCATTCATCGTTACCGACACATTCCTTTATCAGAACGGCTATACAAAGCCTATCACCGACAAACTCGACGAAATGGGCATAGTTCACACCACGTTCTTTGACGTAGCACCCGATCCTACCCTCGCATGTGCAAAAGCAGGCACCGAGCAAATGAACTCATTCAAGCCCGACTGCATCATCGCACTCGGCGGCGGCTCGGCAATGGACGCTGCAAAGATCATGTGGGTCATGTATGAGCATCCCGAAGTTGACTTTATGGACATGGCAATGCGCTTTATAGATATCCGCAAGCGTGTCTACACCTTCCCCAAGATGGGCGAAAAGGCTTATTTCATCGCTATCCCGACCTCTGCGGGCACAGGCTCTGAGGTCACTCCGTTCGCAGTCATCACCGACGAAAAGAGCGGCATCAAATACCCTCTCGCCGACTATCAGCTCATGCCTAACATGGCAATTATCGACACCGATTTCCATATGAGTGCACCTCGCGGACTTACCGCAGCCTCCGGCATCGACGCAGTCACCCACGCACTCGAGGCTTATGCATCTGTCATGGCTACCGATTATACCGACGGACTTGCAAAGCAGGCTCTGCAGACCATTTTCACATATCTGCCCAGAGCATACAGCAACGGTCAGACCGACATCGAAGCACGTGAAAAGATGGCTAATGCCGCTACCATGGCAGGCATGGCGTTTGCAAACGCATTCCTCGGTGTATGCCACTCGATGGCACACAAGCTCGGTGCATTCCATCACCTGCCTCACGGCGTTGCAAATGCACTCATGATCGAAGAGGTACTCAGATTCAACGCTGCAGAAGCACCTGTCAAGATGGGCACCTTCTCGCAGTACGATCATCCTCACACTCTCGCACGCTATGCAGAGATCGCAGATTGCCTGGGTCTCGGCGGCGCTAACGACGAAGAGAAGCTCGAGAATCTTATTAAGGCCATCAATGACCTCAAGGCAGAGATCGGCATCAAGTCGAGCATCAAAGAATATAACATCGACGAAGCAGACTTCCTTGCACGCCTCGACGAAATGACCGAGCAGGCATTCGACGACCAGTGCACAGGCGCAAACCCCAGATATCCGCTGATGAGCGAGATCAAGCAGATGTATCTCAACGCATATTACGGCAATGCACATTTCGCAGAGCCGGCTATGCCCACCGCAGCAGATCTCAACGCAGCAGACGACTCCCGCAATTTCAAGCAGCCCTACCGCAGAGCTAAGAGCGGTATAAAGAAAGCGTAAGGAGAATTATCAAACATGAAACTCGACAGAATCATTGCAGCACGCAACAACAAGACCGTTTATCGTGATGGTGACCTCTGCCTCAAGGTTTTTGACGAGACCTATTCAAAGGCAGACATACTCAACGAGGCACTCAATCAGGCGCGTGTCGAAGAGACCGGCTTAAATATACCCAAGATCCGCGAAGTCACCGTGATCGACGGCAAGTGGACCATCGTCACCGATTATATCAAAGGCAAGACCTTGGCACAGCTTATGTTCGAAGAGCCCGAAAAGCGTGACGAGTACCTCGACCTGTTCGTATCGCTTCAGATAGAGATACACTCAAAGACCTGCCCCTTGCTCACCAAGATCAAGGACAAGATGAACCGCAAGATAAGCCTTACCGATTTTGATGCTACGACCCGCTATGACCTGCACACCAGACTCGATGCAATGCCCAAGCGCACCAAATTGCTTCACGGTGATTTTAACCCCTCCAACGTCATAATCGGCGAGGACGGCAAGGCATATATACTCGACTGGTCACACGCAACTCAGGGCAACGCAGCAGCAGACGCAGCAAGAACCTATCTGCTCTTCTGGCTCGACGGTGACATCTCGGGTGCCGAGAAATATCTCGACCTCTTCTGCACCAAGAGCAACACCGCAAGGCAGTATGTGCAAAAGTGGATGCCTATCGTGGCTGCTTCGCAGTCTGTCAAGGGCAACGCAAAAGAGCGCGAATTCCTGCAAAACTGGGTCAACGTCGTTGACTATGAATAATTAAGGAGCATACTTAAAATGAAAGTTACCGTTTGTATAGGATCTTCATGCCATATCAAAGGCTCGCGCCAGGTGGTCGAGCAGCTTCAGTACCTCATCGCTCAGAATAATCTCGGCGACAAGGTAGAGCTCGCGGGCACATTCTGCATGGGCAATTGCCAGGAGGGTGTTTGCGTCAGCATCGACGACAGAACCTATTCAGTCACTCCCGAGACAGTCGAAGACTTCTTTGAGAACGAGATAAGAGCGAAGGTGTGATAAATGCTGATAATTCAAGTCTGTGTTGGCAGCTCCTGTCATCTCAAGGGCGCACCCGAGATAGTCGAGCTGCTGCAGCAAAAGATCAGTCAGCAGAATTTGCAGGATGACATCGTTTTAAGCGGCACGTTTTGTGCAGGCAAATGCAACCGCATCGGCGTCACGATAACAGTCGGCGACGAGGTTTATACAGGTGTCACTCCCGCATCATTCGAAGATTTCTGGCAGAGCAGGGTGATCCCTGCTCTGCAAAGAGCAAAGGAGGCATAAATATGGCAGATTGCCTGACGCTTAAAAAATCCAATTGCCGCAATTGCTATAAGTGCATAAGGCACTGCCCGGTAAAGGCGATACGCTTCTCGGGCAATCAGGCTCATATAATCAGCAACGAGTGCATTCTGTGTGGACAGTGCTTTGTGGTTTGTCCGCAGAACGCCAAGCAGATAGTCGACGAGACCGAAAAGGTAAGAGTGCTTATTCAGTCCGGCGACCCCGTGTATGCAAGCATAGCCCCGTCGTTTATAGCAAACTATCAGGGCATAGGCATCAACGGACTGCGCAAGGCGCTCAAGCAACTCGGCTTTGCCGATGCCTTTGAGACCGCCGTCGGTGCGACGATGGTCAAAACAGAATACGAGCGCTTGATGGCAGACGGCACACGCGATATAGTTATTTCGTCGTGCTGCCATTCCATCAACTTGCTTATACAAAAATATTTCCCCGCAGAATTGCCTTATCTTGCCGATGTGCTTTCGCCTATGCAGGCACACTGTGCAGAAATAAAAAGGCAGCATCCCGGGGCAAAGGCCGTGTTTATAGGCCCTTGTGTTTCCAAAAAGGACGAGGCAGCACGCTGTGACTCGGTGGATGCGGTGCTGACTTTCGAGGAGCTCACCGAATGGCTCAAGAAAAAGAATATTTCGCTCGAGCCGGATATGGATTCCGACGAAAAAAGCCGTGCAAGATTCTTCCCGACGACAGGCGGCATACTCAAAACCATGGCAGAGCGCACCGAGGGCTATACTTATATGGCTGTCGATGGTGTCGAGAACTGCATGGCAGCCCTCAAAGAGATCGAAAAGGGCGGCGTTCACAAGTGTTTTATCGAGATGTCGGCTTGCATCGGAAGCTGTGTCGGCGGCCCGGTCATGGAGAAATATCATCGCTCGCCTATAATCGATTATGCGGCTGTTTCAAGCTATGCAGGCAATAGCGATTTTGACGTTGATCAGCCCGAACCGCGTGAAATGCGCAAGTATTTCGACCGCATTCCTCTGCACGATTTCGCTCCGAGCGAGGCGGATATAATCGAGATACTCAGGAAAATGGGCAAATACAGACCCGAGGATGAGCTCAATTGCGGCTCCTGCGGCTATAACACCTGTCGTGAAAAGGCTGCCGCTGTCTATTATGGCAAGGCAGAGATTTCCATGTGCCTGCCTTACCTCAAGGATCGTGCCGAGAGCTTTTCGGACTGCATTGTCAACAATACACCCAACGGACTCATCGTTGTCAACGATGCGCTCGAGGTGCAGCAGATAAACGACGCTGCACGCGATATTATGAACATTCGCTATGCCTCTGACGTGCTCGGCGAGCAGATCATTCGTATACTCGATCCCGCACCGTTCCTCAAGGTGCTTGAGAGCGGCAGAGCACTTCGCAACAATCGCACATATCTTGCAGAATACAAGAAATATGTCGAGCAGACCATCGTTTATGATGCTACCTATCATCTGCTTGTCTGCATAATGCGTGACGTAACAGATGAAGAAGCTGCAAGAGAGCGCAAGGACAGCATCAGCAGGCAAACCGTCGAGATAGCCGACAAGGTGGTCGACAGACAGATGCGCATCGTTCAGGAGATCGCGTCACTGCTCGGCGAAACCGCTGCTGAAACCAAGATAGCACTGACCAAGCTCAAGGAGAGTATCACCGATGAATGATCTCTGCGCCGATATCGGATACAAAAGCATCAATCACGCAGGCGAACAGCTTTGCGGCGATCATGTCGATATAGTCGAGCAGGGCGATGATTCAACCGTCATAGTGCTTGCCGACGGGCTCGGCAGCGGCGTCAAGGCGAGCATTCTTTCGACTTTGACCGCAAAGATCATTTCGACTATGATGGCAGAGGGGCTCACGCTCAGCGACTGTGTCGAAACGATAGCGCAGACACTGCCGATATGCTCTGTCAGAGGTGTTGCATATTCGACCTTCACGATAATGCATCTCGTTGATAATCGCGAGATGGTGCTGATACAGTACGATAATCCCTTGACCATACTTCTGAGAGACGGCAGAAACTATGATTATCCAAAGACCGAGCTCAGCATAGGCGGCAAAAAGATATATCAGTCTGTCATCAAGCTGCATGAGAATGACGTTTTTATCGCAATGAGCGACGGCTGCCCACACGCAGGCATCGGCATTGCATATAATTTCGGCTGGCGGCGCGAGGATATAATCGATTATATGGAGGCTGCGTATGCAGGCGGATATGCCGCAAAGACGCTTTCAACCATACTCATCGACGAGGTCAACAAGCTTTACGGCGGCGAGCCGGGCGACGACGCTACTGCTTGCGTAGTCAAGATACGCAAGCGCGTACCGATGAACATTTTGTTCGGGCCTCCAAAGAACCGTGATGACGCAAACAGAATGATGTCGCTGTTCTTTTCAAAAGAGGGCAAGCACATCGTTTGCGGCGGCACAACATCGTCGATCGCCGCAAAATATCTCGGCAAGCCTCTCAAGGCGAGCCTCAGCTTTGTCAAAAGCGATGTTCCGCCGATGGCAGAGATCGAGGGCGTCGACCTCGTTACAGAGGGTGTTATAACAGTCAACCGAGTTGTTGAATATGCGCATGACGTTCTGGGTCAGAATGAGCTGTATGAGAAATGGTGCTTCGGCAAGGACGGTGCCTCGCTTATATGCCAGATGCTGTTTGAAGAGGCGACCGACATCAACTTTTATGTTGGCAGAGCAGTCAACCCTGCGCACCAGAATCCCGATTTGCCTATCAACTTTAATATCAAGATGAACCTCGTCGAAGAGCTCTCAAAATGCTTAAAGCAGATGGGCAAGCGTATCAAGGTAAGTTATTTCTAAATATACTGAAAAAGAGTCGAAAGGCTGTCCGAGATAATAAACCACACGGTTTTTGGCAGATCTTTCACACGGCTGATGCCCAAAAAGCCCTGACGATACGGTCAAGTATCACCTTCACCTTTTTGGTTGCTGCCTCGCTAAAAACTGCTATACACCGAAAAGAGCACCATTTTGTTCGGCATTAGGTGCAGGACTGAAGCCATCCCATGCGTATGGCAAGCTTCTGCAGCAAAGTGCCGGGCGAAACGGTGCTTTTTGTCGGCGTGTGTTTTTATATCTCAACCCGCCTAAATCTTTTTTTCTTGCATTTTTGCACAGTTGTGTTATACTGTATGTATAAAAGCAATTAAACGAGGCAAATATGATAAAACTTAATCCCGATCAAGAGATAGTCGCCGTTATAAGAGAGGGCTTAAAGCACACAGGCGGCTATTGTCCCTGCAGGCGTGAGATCAAGCCTGAATATAAATGCATCTGCGAAGAATTTAAAAAACAGATGGCAGACCCCGATTTTGAGGGCTATTGCCATTGTATGCTTTATTATAAAACGAAAGATGAGGATGGCAAAAATGGCAGAACTGACAATAACTAACCAAAATTTCGACATCGAGGTGATGCAGTCGACAACACCTGTTTTGCTCGATTTCTGGGCAGAATGGTGCGGCCCGTGCCGTATGCTTGCGCCGATAGTCGGCGAGATAGCCGAGATGTACGACGGCACTATAAAGGTGGGCAAGGTCAACGTCGACGACCAACGGGAGCTTGCCGACAGGTTTGCAATATCCAGCATTCCGACGCTCGTTTTGATCAAAAACGGCACTGTCGCCGCACAGTCGGTCGGCTATCGATCTAAAGATGCCGTCGCCGAAATGATAGATAAATCCATCTGATATGATAGACGAAACAGCATTGTCATGCAATTTATTCAATGAGTTTTCTGCAGAGGAGCTTGAAACGTTATTTAACGCCATCGAGCCGTTTGAAAGACGCTATGTCAAGGGCGAGGTGATACTGCGCGAAGGCGAGCCGAATTATTATATCAGGCTTATGCTCGAGGGCAGTGCGCTCGCATCAAAAAACGCAGTTACGGGCAAAAACGGCGTCTATACGGTTGTCAAGCGAGGCAATATTTTCGGTGATGTGATAGCCGCTTCGGGCGGCTCTGCCTCTGAGGTTTCTGTCGTTGCCGAAACGCCCTGCCGTTGCCTGCTCATCGATTATCGCATCGTAACAGATCCCGCAAGACCTGCGATCGACCTCAGAATGCGGTTTATATGCGCACTCACAAAAGAGCTGTCGCAAAAATATTTTGCGCTCAGAGACAGACTCGACTGTGTTGAAAAACCATCTCTCAGACAAAAGATACTCTGCTGTCTCAGACTGTCGGCAGGCGACGGCAAGACTGCTTTTCTGCATCTTAATCGCGAGCAGCTCGCATCATATCTCTGCTGCGACAGGTCTGCGCTTTGCCGCGAGCTTTCGGCAATGAAAAAAGAGGGGATAATCGACTATTATCAAGGCACTTTCAGGCTTTTGAACGAGTGATTTTTTTTTGAAAAAATCGAATTTGGATATTGCATATCGACAAAAATTGTGATAGAATACACTGCGGTTGTTTTTTTGCAACTAATTCTAATAAGGCGGTGCATTTTTATGCAAAGATCAATTGGTACTGTTTCAAGGGGAGTCAGAGCTCCCATCATTCGCAACGGTGACGACATTGCCGCTATTGTTGCCGAGAGTGTGCTTACTGCCGCTAAGAGTGAGAACATCGAGATCCGCGACCGCGACGTCGTCGCAGTCACCGAGGCCGTTGTTGCACGTGCTCAGGGCAACTATGCAACTGTCGATCAGATAGCAGCAGATGTCAAGAGCAAGTTCCCGAGCGGCGAGTTTGCCGTCATTTTCCCCATTCTTTCCCGCAACCGTTTTTCGATATGCCTTCGTGGCATAGCAAAAGGCGCAAAAAAGATTTATCTCATGCTCAGCTATCCTTCTGACGAAGTCGGCAACGCACTTGTTGACATCGATCTTGTTGATGCTGCAGGCATAGATCCCTGGCGCGACGTTTTGACTGAAGCCGACTTCCGCAAGCATTTCGGCTATATCAAGCATCGCTTCACAGGTGTCGATTATATACAGTTCTACCGTGATCTTATTACCGAGGCAGGCGCTGAATGCGAGATAATTCTTGCCAACGATTGCCGTTCGATCCTTTCTTATACCAAAAATGTCATTTGTGCCGACATCCACACCCGTGCCCGCACAAAGAGACTGCTCAAGGCAGCAGGCGCCGAAATCGTCTATGGCCTTGACGATATACTTTCGGCCTCTGTCGACGGCAGCGGCTATAACCCCGACTATGGTCTGCTCGGCACCAATAAGGCTACCGAAGACACAGTCAAGCTCTTCCCCCGTGACTGCCAGGCAGTCGTCGACCGCATTGCACAGCTTCTGTTTGATGCTACCGGCAAGCATGTCGAGGTCATGGTTTATGGCGATGGTGCATTCAAAGACCCCATCGGCAAGATCTGGGAGCTCGCAGACCCCGTGGTTTCTCCCGCACATACTGCAGGACTTGTCGGACAGCCTAACGAGTTAAAGCTCAAATACCTTGCCGACAACGACTTTGCCGACCTTTCGGGACAGGCACTTAAGGACGCTATCAGTGAGCGCATCCGCACCAAGGATGCAAACCTCGTCGGACAGATGGTATCTGAGGGCACAACTCCCAGACGCCTCACCGACCTCATCGGCTCGCTCTGCGACCTCACCTCGGGCTCGGGCGACAAGGGTACTCCCATCGTTTGGATTCAGGGTTATTTCGATAACTTCACCAACGACTAAGCTATTTAAAAAATTTACGGCGGTGTGCAGATGCACACCGCCGTTTTGCCGTTTTTGTGCTGTTTTTGCTATGAAAAAGATTGTTTCTCTCATTTTAATAACACTCGGCTCTGTGATTGCCGCCTATGGTATCGTGCTTTTGTTTGTCTCTAATTTCAGCACCGGAACTGCGTTCGTGATACTGCTCGGCGCAGCGATCATCCTGCTTGGCACACTAAAGAAAATGCCCAAATGGATCAAGATAACACTTATAGTGCTTATATCCTATGCGCTTTTTGCGACGCTTTTTGTCACGGTCTACGGCAAAACCGACAATGTCACCTATGACGAGGACGCCATAATAGTTTTAGGTGCGGCAGTCCACGGCGAAAAGGTTGGCTCATCGCTCGCCGCACGGCTTGACAGGGCGGTGGAGTATCACAGGCAGAACCCCGATGCATTTATAGTCGTCAGCGGTGGCAGGGGAGCACAGGAGGATATAACAGAGGCACTCGCCATGGAGCGCTATCTTTTGGCGCGCGGAGTTGACCCCGATGTCATAATCAAAGAAGAAAAAGCCACGGGCACAGATTATAATTTTATGTATTCAAAGCAATTGCTCGATGAGTGCCTTGGCGATGATTATAGCGTGGCATTCATCACCACCGATTATCACATTTTCAGAGCCGAATTTACCGCACGCAAGGCAGGCTTTGATCAGATAACGCACGCACATTCGGATATCGAATTTGTGTATTATCTGCCCAGCACCCTCCGAGAGATAGTCGCAATTATTTGCTATTGGTTGTTGAAGTGATCTGTGTTAAAAATAATAATTTTTGATATATGCCGTCTTAGATAAGAAAACACATTCTGCCGACAAAAGACTTTTTTGGGCGTTTATCGCGCTAAAGCTTTGCTGAAAATCGTAGGTTCTCTTGCTTGAGATGGCTTTCGTGGAGTTTTTTGCTATTGACAAGAACAGAAAATGTGGTATAATTTTTTAAAACAATCGTTTTAAAACAACATGACACGAGGATATTATTATGCCGCCTAAACCAAAATTTACAAAAGACGAGATAGTTGCTGCTGCGCTCGATATAGTTTCGGGCGGGGGAGTCGATGCACTTACCGCGCGTGAGCTCGGCAGGGTGCTCGGCAGCTCTGCAAGGCCTATTTTTACTCTTTTTGACGGAATGGAGCAATTGCTGTGCTGTGTCAAGGATGCCGCAATGCAAAGGTATGATTCGTTTTTTGATATGACACCCAAAGACATGCCGAGGTTCAAACGTCAGGGTATGCAGATGCTGATATTTGCAGTCAAAGAGCCGAATCTGTATAATTTGCTGTTTATGCAGCAGAATGAGTCTGCAAGGTCGTTTCACGATGTTTTTATAAAGCTCGGCGTCGGCGCAGGCGAGAGCCTTCAGACCTTACAGGCAGAGTATGCGCTGACGGCAGACGAAGCATCAAGGCTATTTCAGGATATGTGGATATATACCTATGGAGTCGGCACGCTTTGCGCAACGGGTGCCTGCACCTTCACTGCCGACGAGCTTGGCAGGATGCTGACAGAGCAGTTTAATGCCTTGCTGCTTTATATTAGATCGAATGGGGGAGCGGTTCAGAATGACAGCCAATAAGCAGTCAAAAAAATATTTTATTCTTTCGGCAGTCTGCATTATCCTTTTTGCGGTGCTGATAATCATGCTTAAGACCATTGATGTCGCTGCGGTCGGCCCCATGCAATCTGAGATAGGACTGTCGCATATCAACATGAGCTTCAAAGCTCTCGTCGGCACAGATCAGTTGTTTTATGACATAACCGAGTATTTGGGCGTTGTCGCAATACTTGCGGCGGCGTTTTTTGCGCTTTTCGGCGTGTGTCTGCTTATAAAGCACAAAAAGCTTAAAATGGTTGACAAGGATCTTTATCTGCTCGCACTCGTCTATGTCATCGTGGCAATAGTATATGCGCTTTTTGAAAAATGCATAGTCAATTATCGCCCTGTTTTAATTGGCGGCGTGCTCGAGGCATCGTTCCCGTCCTCGCACACGATGCTTGTTATGACCATAATGCTCACATCGTCAGAGCAGGCGTTTCGCCGCATCAAAAATCGCCGCCTGGCAGTTATGGCAAGCGGCGTCTGTTGTGTCATCGCGGCAGTAACAGCCATTTTCAGAGCGCTCTCGGGCGTTCACTGGCTGACAGACATAATCGGTGGCGTGTTGATATCTCTTGCGATATTTTTTGCCTATCTCGGCATTTGCAAAAGAATATAAAAAACATTTTTAGAATCTATAAAGCAGACCTGTTTTGGAGATAATAGAGATATAAATCGGAACTGTTATTCCAAAACGGAGGCTTGCTATATGAATGGCGACAAACTATTGTCAAGAATACACAAAAACGCACAGATGGGGCTTTTGACCGTTCCCGTGGTTGCCGAGTTGACGCACGACGGCGATTTCAGGCGTATGCTCAGATTGCAGCACACCGAATATAAAAACATTTTTTATACCGCCGAAAGGCTTACGCCCGCAAAATCTCTGCTTGATCTTTCAAGCATCGCTCAGAAACGCACCAAAGCGATGATAACGGTATCTTCGCTGACCGACAGGTCGGCATCGCATTTTGCCGAAATGATGATTTTGGGCTCAACCAGGGGCGTTATAGACCTTCAAAAGGCTTTGACCAAATATCAGTCTGCTCCTCGCGCGACCAGAGAATTGGCAAAGACACTGCTCGAGGTCGAAGAAAATAACATCGGCAGATTAAAGCAGTATCTATAAAAGCACAGAAAGTCAGCACCATTTTGTTCAGCACGAGGCACAGTACCGAAGCCATCCTGCGCGGATGTCAAGGTTCTGCAAAAAAAGTGCCGGCCGAAATGGTGCTTTTGTCGGCATATGCTTTCTCATCTCGAGTGACCTAAGCATTCCTCGCTTTTGTTTTTGCCGCCTAAACAGCAAATAGCACAAAAAAGTACAATAATAACAGTAAAGTAAATTGACAATGCTTTTTTTGTATGTTAATATAGTTATGAGCGATGATTAAGTTGCTTAAAAAACAAAAGGCGTTTATTATGAAAGAGAAAAAAATTAACCATTATCGCTTCGGCGACACTTGCTATCGTTTTGTGCATTACGATGGCATTCCTAAGTACGGTGAAAAGTAAACCGATATAAATCCGCAGAACAGCCCATCTGAAACAAAAATTGTATTGTTTCGGATGGGCTGTTTTATTCTGCGGTATATTTATTTCATATTTCAGACGGTCTTGCCGTCGATGCTTTTATAATTATCGGATTACCTTTTTGATCGCCTGCGTGACATAAGGAGCGATAAACCTTCTGCCGCCCTCGTTGGGATGAATGCCGTCGTCACTCAGCTCTGTGGGCGCTCTGTCGACACATTCTGCCGCCAAAATTCCGTCAAGGGGAACATAAGCATCGGCATACTGCATCGCAAGAATGCGTGTTTTATCGAGCTTGAGGTCGAGATCCTCTCTGAATTCGTCTCTGCCCATGCCGTAAAGCACGAACGCCTCGATGATGACTATCTTTGCGTGGGTGTTTGCCTTGATCTTTTTGAGCAGTGTTTCATAGGTATCTGCAAATTCGTCGGCGGTGGTGGGGTCGTTCATATCAAACCTGCGCCATGTGTCGTTGACACCGATAAGTATGGTGACTATGTCGGGGTCGAGGTCGACGAGATCCTTGTCTGATCTTGCCAGAATATCACGGACTCTGTTGCCGCTGATGCCTCTGTTGATAAACTCAAATTCTGTCGTCGGCATATCGCTTTTAAGCTGCTCTGCAACATATTTTGCATAGCCGGGACCGAGGTCTGCGAGATCCTCATAATTGCGACCTGCGTCTGTCACGCTGTCGCCTTGAAATAAAATGCGCATTGCTTATCTCCTTGTCTTTATCGTTTTTATATGTAGGTATAAATGTCGCCGCAGTCTATATAACGGCACTGCACATCGGGATTTTCAGCCGCAAAACGCTCGGCGAGATATTGCATTCCCGCCTTTTCGCTTGTGCAATGACCTATGAGCATGATGCATCTGTCCATACCGAACTCAGCCATATCTCTGAACTGCTCGCCTGTGCGCCATTCTGAGATCTCGCCGGCGATGACAAGCTCTGCACCGTCAAGAGCGGCATTTTGGCAGGCGTCACCGCAAGCACCGAGGCAGAGGGCAATATTCTTGACTGCCATATCCATTTTGCCTATTATCTTAACTCTGTCGAGCCCTAAGGCGTTCTTGATAAGGCTTGCTATCTCGCTTATGGTTAGTGCATTGTCAAGACGCATGGCTCTCTCGCCGTCATAAACGCCGTTTAAGCCTACCTTTTGAATAAAGGCCTTGTGTATCAGGTCGGGTACACAAGCGTGCATATGGTCGTGGTAGCGCATTATAACGGCATTGCAGTCTGTGACCGCCGCAAGCTTCCTGTCGGTCAGCTCGTTTTGCGCTCTGTTGTCGAAGTGATCATAATATGTCGGCTCGTGCGTGACTATAACATCGGCGCCCCATTCTTTTGCCTGACTTAAAACATTGGGCGTGGCAGTAAAACAAAATGCAATCCTGCGGGCGTTTTGCGTGCCGTCACCGAATTTGACGGTGTCGACAGTTTCGGTGCGGCGAACGGGGGAGTAGGCTATCAGCTTTTCGAGCACATCGACTGCTCTCATAATATGTTACCTCCGAATAATATAATATAACAAAAAACGAACCCATTATCGGGTTCGTTTTAAGCTGATGATGGGAATCGAACCCATGACCTCATCCTTACCAAGGATGCGCGCTACCATCTGAGCCACATCAGCATAAGTATGCCTCCGGTCGGAATTGAACCAACGACACGTGAATTTTCAGTCCACTGCTCTACCAACTGAGCTACAGAGGCATACGATCCGGACGGGACTCGAACCCGTGACCTCTAGCGTGACAGGCTAGCGTTCTAA
>CAZNCN010000018.1:0-11527 GCA_964571635.1 uncultured Ruminococcus sp.
TTGAACCTGCGGCCTCCGGGTTATGAGCCCGACGAGCTACCAACTGCTCCACCCCGCGATATATTATATTATATGCAAGAAGATCAAACTTTATGCCGGTGACCGGGATCGAACCGGTACGAGGGTTGAATCTCACGGGATTTTAAGTCCCGGGCGTCTGCCAGTTCCGCCACACCGGCCCGCCAGCAATGATTAATATACCACAAAACCCCCTATCTGTCAAGGGGGTTTTTGAAATTATTTTAGCAATTAATTTTTAAGCGATATAATTTGATTCCCTGTCGGGTGCGAGCACTACACTCACCGAGAGATTGCCGTTGCGCTCGCGGAGGGCATCGATAAGCTGCCTGATCTCGCAATCCTTCTTGAGCCTGACATTATAAACAAGCTCGCAGAGAGAGCCGTATTCTGTCGTTTTGACAGAGCAAAGGCGTGACCTTGTTGTGTATTCATTCAGAATATCATCGAACGCACCGGGATAGTCTATGTTCTCGGGTATGGTTATACGCAATTTGACGACTCCTGCGGGAGTATAGCCAACATGCAATTTTTCGCAGACAAAGATGACCAGCAAAACTATGACGGTAAAGCAGGCGGTATAGCCTATATAGCCTGTTCCGCAGCCGAGTCCCATGGCAAGTGCAAAGAAAAAGTATGTGAGATCCTTGGGGCTTGCAAGCGTGGTTCTGAACCTTATGACGGCGGCAGCGCCTGCAAGCGACAATGCCGCAGCGGTATTAGTGCCCACAAGCAGAATAATAGATGCGCTTATAGGCGGAATGAGTATCAATGGCATAACTATGCCTGACGAATATCCCACGCTTTTGTGTGTGAGTATGTAGACAAGTGCTGTAAGCAGACCGAGCGCTATCGCCGTGCCGAGCATCATAAGTGTCGAACCAAGCGAAAGCTCGGGCGTCAATACAGAATTAAATATTACCTGCGGCATTTTTTGTCAAGACCTCCGAAAAGTTATTTGTCATCAGTTGTTTATATACATTGCCGTATTTAGAAAAGCTGTGGGGATATATCTCGCACTCAGACAGCGCAGACGCCATCCAAACAGGCATCGCCTCGGCAAATTTGAGCTCGAGTATGCAAATATCGGAGGGCAAAAGGCTTTGCCCGTCGTCGCCTGCCAAAACAGAAACATCATGCGTGCGGTATAAAATATTGTCATCAAACGTAACTCTGATATTTTTGTCATCGGTGCAGAAGAACGCCATGCGATCGTATGATATATAAGCTCTGGGGCCGACGTCGTTGCAATCAAAATACCACTTAAGCTCACGCGCCATCTGGCCGTCGACATCAGGCGGCAAAACGCCCGTCGAAACAAACCTTAAAGCATCCGGCTCAGAGAGTGCTATGCGCCGCTTGACGACGACACCGCGTATCTTGCGCTTGATCTCGAGGAATCCCATGCCTGTCTCGGCGTAATTATCATACGCTCTGAACCTCGCCTTCTCTTTAAACGCAGGCTTTGAGACTGACTCGCGTATCACCGCAAAATCGTCAGTATCGAAATATATGTTGTAAATGCGATATTTTCTGCCGCCGACACAAAAGGCGTCGAAGCTCAGCCTGTCGGATACAAGCGACAAAAAATCTTGCGCCTTGCTCTTTGAAACGAGATATTTGCGCTCGTATCGCTTGAATGAGCAAAGCACAGACCTTGGTTTTGCCATATATAAAGATCGCTCCTGTTTTATCAACCTGAAATAACAATATGCCCTCAACCTAAAGCGTGCCTTAAAACATGTTTATTATATCATATATCGGCAAAAAAGGCAACCGCCAATCAAAGCATATCGGCGATATTATGCACAAGACGATATGTTTTTTGCCAGCCGAGGCACGGATCTGTTATCGAGCAGCCAAAAACATCGCCCCCCACCCTCTGGCAGCCGTCCTCGAGATAGCTTTCGAGCATAAGTCCTCTGATAAACTGTCCGAGCGGCGGAACGAGAGAACGCATTTTGATAATATCATATGCGATATTCTCCTGCAAAAAACAATCCTTGCCGGAATTTGAGTGGTTCGTGTCGACGATAACAGACGGAATGTCAATGCCGTATTCGTTAAAATCGTCAAGCAGCGATAAAAGATCAGCCTGCGTGCAATTGCTGTGATCCTGCCCTCCCCTGCGGTAGCCGCGCAAAACGGCGTGTGTGAGCGGATTGCCGTTGCTTTCGACCTCCCAGCCTCTGTATATGAACATATGACCCTGCCGAGCCATGTGTATGGCGTTTAGCATAACCGAAATATCTCCGCTGACGGGGTTCTTCATGCCGACAGGTATCGAAAGACCGCTGGCGGTCAATCTGTGCTGCTGATCCTCGACCGAACGTGCGCCGACTGCGGTATATGCCAGGAGATCCGACAGATACCTGTGGTTCTCGGGATAAAGCATCTCGTCGGCCGCCGACATATCATAATCCCTCAGCGCCGCCATATGCAGCGATCGAATGGCGATTATACCCTGCAAAACGTCGGGGCGTGCATTCGGGTCGGGCTGGTGTATCATGCCCTTATAGCCGTCGCCTGTGGTGCGTGGCTTGCCTGTATAGATCCTCGGGATGATAAATATCTTGTCCTTGACCTCATCAGACAGCCGCTTTAGGCGAGAGAGGTATTCAAAAACCGCATCGGGGTCGTCGGCAGAGCATGGCCCGACTATCAACAGAAGTCTGTTGTCACGTCCGTAAAAAATATCGGCTATCTCGGCATCGCGCTTCTCTTTGACCTGCTGCATACGCTCGGTTATGGGAAACCTCTTTTTAACCTCGAGCGGAATAGGCAATTTGCGATAAAACCGCATGTTATCCATCTGCTTCACCCTTCAATCTCGGCACTTATGCCGAGTTCGTTTAAAATATCAAAAAATCCGCAAAAGCTCTTTGAAACGCATTCGGCACCGTTAACAGTGCCTCCGCCGACAGAGCACAAAAGCGACAAAGCCATCGCTATGCGGTGGTCACCGCAGGAATCAAGCACGGCATTGCTGTTTATATGCTTTAATCTTCCGATATAAGCCTCGTCACCGTCAATGCGTATTTCGGCATCGCCATAGCCAATTATGCCGTCGGCCATCGCCTGCAATCTGTCACTCTCTTTATACTTCAGCCTACCGACGCCCTTGATGAGAGCGCCGTTTTTAAGTGCCGCAAGTGCCATCAACACAGGTGCAAGGTCGGGTGTATCTGTTACATCAACAACCGCATTAGGTTGACATAACTTGTCAAACATCGTCTGCCACACGCTGTCGCCCTGCACAGATAAAAAAGTGCGGTTTTTGATGTTGACATTGCCGCCGATATAGTTAAAAGCGCCTATATACGCCGCACAGGATTCATCAGCCTCGGCTGTCAAGACAGACGGCTTATAGCTCTGCCCACCTTTGATATCGATATATTCGCCGCTGACCTCGGCATTTACGCCAAAAATCGACATTATCTTTTGCGTAATAAGCACATAGCTGCGGCTTTTGAGCTCGGTCGTCAGAATAATTCTGCTGTCACCGTCAAGCAAGGGCAGTGCCAACATGAGCCCGCTGACAAACTGGCTGCTGATGTCGCCCCGTAGTCTATACTCGCCGCTTTTCAATCTGCCGCAAAGTTTAATTCCGTCGGGTAAGTTAACATAATCAGCACCTATATCTGCACATATCTCTTGATAGACCGACATCGGTCTTGCAAGCAATTGCTTTGAGCATTTAAAAACCGTATTATGACCGCCAAGCATCAGTGGCAGCAAAAGGCGCAAGGTCGTGGCGCTGTCGCCGCAATCAAGAGGTGCGGTATAATTTAATTTGCCGCCGCAAACGACTGTCTTTGCACCGTCTTTTGTGACAGAAGCACCAAGCGAGGATAAGCACCCTATCGTGGCATTGACATCGTCGCAATCACTGCAGCCGTATATGACAGAATTGCCGGCAGCGAGCGACGCACAAATATACGCCCTGTGCAATATGCTTTTTGATGCAGGCAATATCAAGTCACCGACAGCGACTCCCCTGCTGATTTTAACATAGCTCATACGCCGACTCTCTTTATAATTTGATCTGCTGTTTCATTTGGTTCAAGCGACTCTATGACACAGTCGCACATCTCGCGGTATATGCCGTCACGAACATCAAGCATTTTTGCAAGTTTTTGATAGCTGTCAGAAAGCGGTCTGTCAGGCAACGGCTCGAGCGAGTCTATGCCGCGATAAAGATAAAACACAGCCGAATTTCTGCACAATGCCATCCTGTTGCTTTGATCGAGCACGCTGCCGCCTCCTGTGGCGATGATGACACCCTGCTTTTGCGAGATTTCTTTAATGATCTCTTTTTCAAGCGTTCTGAATTTGATTTCGCCAAACTGCAAAATATAATCGCCCGGGCTGATCTTGTGCTTTTTTATAAACATCTCGTCGGTGTCAAAAAACTGCCTTGACAGCCTCTGTGCCAACATCAAACCGACCGTGCTTTTGCCCGAGCCGGGCATACCGACGAGGGCAATATTTGTGTTTTGCTTTAAAACGAAATTATATATTTTCTCGATATCGCTATCGCTCACCTTTGAGTCAAAAAAGCGTTCGTGGCTTGCCGCCGCCTGTGCAACGAGCATATAAAGGCCGCCAAAGGTTTTGACACCGTTTCTCGCAAACCTCTGCATCTGCTCGGTGCGCAACGGGTTATATATCAGGTCAAAATAGCACTCAAGGTTTTCAAATTGCGTTTCATCAAGCAGGCAGCCGTCAAAATAGACAGAGCCTATCGGAGTCGCTCCGACGATTATTTCGGCATCGGATGCGTTTTGATAAAGCTCGTCATAGGTGATATTATCACGCTCTTTGTGCCTTGAAACGATCTTTGCAAGCACTGCCCCCTTAGAAAGCAAAGCATACCTTGCCGCCAAAGCCGCTCCGCCGGAGCCGAGAATAAATGCTTTTTTGCCAAAAACATTTATATTTGCATATTCAAGCGATTTTATAAATCCAAAGACATCGGTATTATAGCCATAGAGCACACCGTTTTTGTTGACAACGGTGTTGACCGCACCTGTCGCCTCGGCAGACGGATCAAGTATGTCGCAATGTTCAAGCGCCACTCCTTTATACGGCATCGTGACATTGACACCGTCAAATTGCTTTGACGCAAAAAGTCTGTCAAAGCCGTTTATGTCTGTTTCAAAAAGGCGATAGTCGCTGTTGCCCAAAGCCGAATGTATAGTTGGTGAAAAGCTGTGGGCGATATGCTCGCCGACAAGTCCGTATGTCATAAATTATAAACTCATCCTTTTGTCAGAAGCAAAATATTCTGTGCCGTATTTTTGAGTGATAAGATCGCATATTTTCAATGCGCATAGTGCATCTATCGCAGGCAGAGCACGGCAGACTGTGCAAACGTCGTGCCTGCCGACTATCTCTATGTCGGTGTTTTGCATATCGGTGAGTGAAACTGTCTTTTGCAAAAGTGCAATAGACGGCACGGGCTTGAAATATGTTCTGATCACGACAGGCATACCGTTGGTTATTCCGCCGACGATGCCGCCGGAATGGTTGCTGGTGCAATAAACAGAGCCGTTTGAAGCACGCAAAGCGTCGTTCATCTCGCTGCCCTTGCCTCTTGCTGCCTCTTCGCCATCGCCGATAATGACACCTTTGACAGAGGGTATCGAGAATATTTCTGCCGAAATACCGCTGTCGACCGCATCACCAAAAGCACCGCCAAGCCCTGCAGGCAAGCCGAATATAACAGTCTCGGCTATTCCGCCGCAAGAGTCACCCTTGTCCTTTATCTCTGCCAAATATTGCAGTGCCGCCCGCTTTGCATCACTGTCTATCATCGGAAAGTCTGAGTTTGCCATAGCAAAAGCACTTTTTTTGTCTGTCAACAAAGAGTCCCTAATTCCGCCCAGCTCGTAAACGTGAGAAGCGACATAAATGCCGTGCCTTGCAAGCTCGGGAATAACTATTGCACCCAAAGCAGCTATTGGTGCGGTAAGTCTGCCACTGTGGTATCCTCCACCCCTAAGGTCGCAAAAGCCGTTCGAGCGCACAAATTCCGTATGGTCGGCATGTCCGGGGCGTGCAACAGATGTGTCATAGTCACTGCTGCGGGTGTCGTTATTTGGCAAAAAAACAGTCAGCGGAGTGCCCGTGGTGAAGCCGTTATAAACACCGCTTAATATCTCAAACGCCGTTTCGTGTCTTGCTGTGGACTGAGCATACGAAAGTCTGCGGCGCAGAACAAAAGCAATATTGTCGTCGTCGACTTTAATGCCGGGCGCAAGCCCTGTTATTGTCGCACCGACTCCCCTGCCGTGACTTTCGCCGAAAACCGTGGTTTTTATGTTCCTGCCGAAAATGCTCATACGCCCCTCCGAAATTTCATTTTATATATTGTATCACAAATAAATATCAAAATCAAGGACTCGTATCGGCATGTTGATTTTATTGCAGGAATATGCTATACTGCATATATAATAATTTCTTTTCAGGAGGCAAACAGAATGATCGAGCGCGAAGAATTGCAATATCATATCAAATGCCGCAACGGCGATGTCGGCGAATATGTCCTTTTGCCGGGCGATCCCGCAAGGTGCGAGCTTATCGCAAATTGCTTTGACAAGCCCGAATTTTTGGTTCAGAACCGCGAATACCGCATATACAACGGCTATATCGACAGTGTCAAGGTCAGCGTATGCTCAACAGGCATAGGCGGCCCTTCGGCAGTAATAGCGCTCGAGGAGCTCGCCAATGCAGGTGCAAAAACATTCATCAGAGTCGGCACCTGCGGCGGAATAGATACCAAAGTATGCTCGGGCGACATAGTCATAGGTATGTCGGCTGTAAGGCAGGACGGCACAAGCTATGAATACGCTCCGGAGGGATATCCTGCTACTGCAGATTTTGAGGTAACGAGTGCACTTTATTCTGCAGCAAAGAGATTAAAGCAAAGATGCCATGTCGGCGTTGTGCAGGCAAAGGATTCTTTCTATGGTCAGCACTCGCCCGAAACAAAGCCTGTTGCACCCATGCTGCAATATAAATGGGAATCGTGGAAGAAACTGCACGTGCTCGCTTCAGAGATGGAGTCGGCAGCACTTTTCACTGCCGCAGCATATCGTGAGGTGAGATGCGGTGCGGTCTTCAGCACTGTCTGGAACCAGGAGCGGCAGAAGCTGTTTGGCGACACCGCAAAGTCAGGGAACGTCATGCCTGCCATCGAGTGCGCAATCGAGGCGATCAGATTTCTGATAAAACAGGCATAATATTCGCCGCGCCACTTGACATATCGGGCAAAATATTGTATCATAATATCAGAAGTTATTATTTATGCAAAGGTGGTATATATTATGGCAGAGTATTCAAAGCAGATAGCAGACCTTTTAGTCTATCATTGCAACAACCAGGGCTATAAGTTTGATTTTGATGCCGACAAAGGTGCTCTCAGCATGAGATTTAAGATCAAAGGCAAGCTTTCGGCACTTCAGTTCCGCATCAGAGTCAAAAACAGCTTTTATGTTTCTTATGCATACATCGATATGCATTGCGATGAGGCACAGCGTGTTGAGGTCGCAAAATACCTCACCATGGCAAACTATGGTCTCTATCGCGGCAATTTTGAAACCGACTTAAACGACGGTGAGATCAGATACAAATACCTCGTCGATTGCAGCTATTGCATGCCCAGCAAGGACATGATCGAGTCGAGCCTCGACACCCCTATCGCTATGTTTGAGCGCTATGGTGACGAGCTGCTCAAGATAATGTTCGGTATGCAAACTGCCGAAGAAGGCATTAAGATCGCCGAAGGTCAGAGCTGATTAAGCTAATAATTAAAATAGCTTCTTGCACGAGCAAGAAGCTATTTTTGTATATATCAGTTTTGCGAAGCTTCAGACACGAGCTTTGCTTTAACAATGCTCTTTTTCTCCCAATTGCTGTTGTGATAATAAAAGAACATGATAATACTGCACACGAGCCAGCCTGCGGGATAGCTTAGCACAGTTGCAGTCAGTGCAGTCATCTCGGGCACGGTAGCGGTGAGCACAGAGCACACATAGAGATAGATCTGTCTGAAAACGACGAACGAGCCAAGCATTATAAACATCGGTGCCTTTGAATCGCCTGCACCGCGCAATGCACCTGCATATATCTGGTTGAAACAGCAGAGCAGATAGAACGGCGAAAGCAGCAACAGTATATGCCTGCCGTAAGGCAGCATCTCGGGCGTCGGGTCAAAGAACATAATAAGAGGATCGGCAAACAGCATTATAGGAACAATGCACGCTGCAGTAAGCGACATCGCCATAGCAAGTGCCGTGCGAGTGCCCTTCTTTGCCCTCTCGATATTGCCTGCTCCGAGGTTTTGTCCGACAAACGTCGTCGAAGCGAGCGAAATGCTGGTCATAGGCAGCATGGCGAACATATCGATCTTGTTGTACGCCGTCCAGCCCGCCATGACGTGTGTATCAAATGCGTTGATATACGACTGCACGAATATGTTAGAGAACGAGGTAACTGCCATCTGCAATGCCGCAGGGAAGCCGACCTTTAAAATGCTCTTGAACACGGCAAAGTCAAACATATTCTTGCCGATGCGAATGCCATAACATTCCTTTGTCTTTAAAAGCATGACTACGACAACTATCGCCGAAACAGCCTGTGCTATTATCGTTGCATAGGCAACACCCGCAACGCCCATTTTAAAGACCAATACAAACACAAGGTCGAGCACCGTGTTTATGACCGCCGATATAACGAGCAGTACAAACGGCCCCCTTGAGTCGCCTATCGCCCTCAGCACGCCTGCGCCCATGTTATAGAACAAAAGACCCGTGATGCCGGCAAAATATATCGTTAAATATTCGTTGGCAAGGTCGAATGTGTCTGCGTTGGTGTTCATAAGCTGCAAAGCATACGGAGTGAAGATAACGCCGATGACAGTAAACAGTATCGAGAGCACGGCAGTCATTATCATAGAGGTATTAACTGTCGCCCTGACCTTTTCTTTATCACCTGCTCCGTAATACTGCGAAACAACGACACCTGCACCTGTGGCAAGTCCCGAGAACGTGCCGACGAGCGTGTTGATGATAGGTCCTATTGAGCCGACTGCGGCAAACGCCTCGTGGCTCACATAGTTACCGACGACATAAGAGTCGACGGTGTTATAAAGCTGCTGAAACAGATTGCCCGCCAAAAGCGGCAACGAAAACGTTATTAGCAGTTTGACTATATTGCCCTCTGTCATGAGGGTCGATTTTTTAACAGCGCCTTTCACTTGGTCACCTCAATATAAATACTTTTGTTATTATAGACCCTGCGCAAATAAAATGCAAGATTATTTCTTGACATTTTTTGTGCTTATGCTATTATAGTAATTGTAATAATCGACAAAAGGAGCAATCAAACCATGAGCAGCGCAGACAGAGCCTTTATAGATACCTGCCGCGACATCATTCAAAACGGCATCAGGGTCGACGGCGAAAGCGTCAGACCGCACTGGGAGGACGGCACTCCCGCATACACGATCAAAAAATTCGGAGTGGTCAACCGCTATGACCTTTCAAAAGAGTTTCCACTCTTGACCATACGTCCTATATCGCTCAGATCGGCAGTCGACGAGATACTGTGGATCTGGCAAAAGAAATCAAACAACATTCACGACCTCGGCTCTCATATATGGGATTCGTGGGCTGACGCCGATGGCAGCATAGGCAAAGCATACGGCTATCAGATGGGCATCAAGCACAAATACAAAGAGGGCGAATTTGACATGGTCGACAGAGTGCTTTACGATCTCAAGCACAATCCCTGCTCAAGGCGTATAATGACAAACCTCTATAACTTCGCCGACCTGCACGAGATGGCACTTTATCCCTGCGCATACAGCATGACCTTTAATGTCGTGGGCGACAGATTATGTGCGATACTCAATCAGCGCTCGCAGGATATGCTTGCCGCCAACGCATGGAATGTTGCACAATATGCGGCACTCGTCATGATGTTCGCACAGGTTTCGGGTCTCAAGCCGGGCGAGCTCGTGCACGTCATCGCAGACGCGCATATTTATGACAGGCATATTCCTATAGTCGAGGAACTTATCGAAAGAGAATGCTTTGACGCACCCAAGGTTACGCTCGACGAATCGGTGACGGATTTTTATCAATTCACGCCCGACAGCTTTACTGTCACAGACTATAAGCACGGCGAAAAAATCGGCAGATTTCCTGTCGCGGTATGAGGTGAGTAAACAGCTATGAAGATCATTGTTGCAGTTGACAAAGAGTGGGGCATCGGCTACAAGGGCGACCTGCTCATTCGCATCAAAAACGACCTTTTAAATTTCAAATCGCTCACCGTCGGCAAGACAGTAATTTGCGGCTCTAACACAGTCGCGACCTTCCCCGGCGGCAGAGCACTCAAGAACCGCACAAGCATCGTCTTAAACCCCTCGCCCGACTATAAAGTCGAGGGTGCAGAGGTCGCTCATTCAATCGAAGAAGCACTCGAAATGGTCAAGGGCACAGACACAAACGATGTTATCGTCATCGGCGGAGCGAGCGTTTACAGGCAGATGCTGCCCTACTGCGACGAGTGCATAGTCACACGCATCGAAAGATCGTTTGACAAGGATGTCTGGTTTCCGAACCTCGACGAAGATGCCGACTGGTGCTTGGCTGTCGTTGGCGAAACTATGCTCACCGATGAGAGTACCGACGGCATCGGCGGCATAAAATATCACATCGACACATACAAGCGGAGATCAAAATGAACGGTAATTTCAGTGTAAATCAGCTCTATGAATATTCGGTCGAACGCAAGAACGACAAAAAGCTAAGGTCAAAAAAGACACTTTATATCGCACTATATATCATCTATGGGCTTGCATTTGTGTTTATAATATTGACGTTCCTGCCCGGGTTTGTACCTGTCATAGCGGCAATGCCGCTGACACTCGTCGCCATAATAGGCACAACATGGCGCAGAACGCAGATCACAAACGAATATTCCTGCGTGTCGGGCACTGTCACATTCAGCAGGATATACGGCGGCAAATCAAGGCATGAGATGCTCAAGTTCAGCATAAAAAACTGCGTTTCGATCTCTCCGCTCACGCAAAACGGCAGAGAGAAGTTGCAGGCGAAATATGACAAAGCCGATTTCTTTGACGGTCTGTCATCACCCGACTCGCCCGACGCATATTATGCCGAGATAGATGATGGCGAAACAAAATGCGTTTATCTCTTTGATGCGACTAATCGTATGCTCAAGATATGCAAGTTCTATAACGCACCTGCCACCACAGTCACAAGCGTCAGATACTAATAAAAAGCGGGAGCAGCTATTAAAGGCTGCTCCCCCATTTTTTATTTGTGGTTATTGGTGAAATACATTATCACGAGCACAAAGGTGAGTATCAGTGCCACCAGCAAAACAGATGCGATAAACAAACCAATGCGACGTTTTTTGCTGTATCCGTCATCTTGTTCGGATTCGGGCTCTGCTTCAGCTTCGGGCTCGACCTCTG
>CAZNCN010000018.1:11627-32392 GCA_964571635.1 uncultured Ruminococcus sp.
TATCCGTCATCTTGTTCGGATTCGGGCTCTGCTTCAGCTTCGGGCTCGACCTCTGCTTCTGTTTCTGCTTCGGGCTCGACCTCTGCTTCTGTTTCTGCTTCAACCGCTGCTTCGGTTTCGGCTTCAACCGCTGCTTCGGTTTCGGCTTCAGCCTCTGCTTCAGCAACAGGCTCTTCATCCTCTGAATAATAAACATCGTCAAGCAATTTTGCCTTTGCCTTAATACCGCGTTTATGAGCGATAAAGAGATAAGCAATCAAAATAACGATGCCTATGCCTGTTACGAGCAAGCCGGTGGGCAGACCCGAGGTGGTATAGCTGAACTCTATCGTGTTTTCACCCTCGGGGCATTCAACCGCCATAAAACCATAGGTGACCGTCTTGACGTCGACATTCTCGCCATTGACAGTTGCGCTCCAGCCGCCGCCGAGATCGATGGTATGACCGAGCAAGGTTATCTTGACAGACTGTTCGTCGGGAACAGAAAAGAAGACTATCTGAGGCGCTTCGAGCGAGATATTTGCCTTGAAGCCCTTGGAATCGTATTCAAACTTGTCGACGGTGCACTCGCGCCTGTCCTCGACAGAATCGACATAGTTGTCGTAATTGGGCTCGACATATCCCTCGCCCTTATACTTGACCTCTGTCATAAACTGACGATAATAGTCAGCCTCTGCATCGGGAACAACGAGATAGCGACACAGCAATGCGTGTCTGTTTGACTTGCTGACTTTTTCAAACTGTGTTTCTGTCATGAACTCTGTATAATAAAAGCCCATATCGATGAAATTGTCGTTTGTATAGATGTCAAAGCCTGCCTGCGTGTCATAATATGTCCAGCCGTCGGTCTGATGCTTTTTGGTGCTCGACTGATTGACGACCGAATATTTGACCGAGGTGAAGCCACGCAGTCCATAGAGCTTTGTTTCTGCCCTCGAGCCGACGCTGCGAGTGACGCCGATCTTGGGATAAAATGTCATTATAGAGGGCGGAACGACCGTGTGGAAGCACTCTATTGACGGATAGCCCCAATAAAGTCCGAGGTTATCAAGCGTCGACGTCTTGTCGTCACGATATTGATCCATTCTGTAAAAATCGGTGTCGTCGTCATTAAACTGCACATTGCCGTTGATGACCCTGTCGACCATAAAATCGCTTGCATGCGAATGCTGCTTGCCGTTGGTGATATGCACGACAGAATAAAAGACTATCACGCAGCAAAGTCCGCAGGTGAGCGTCTTTGCAAACATTTTGTCACTGCGCTTGCGTGTGAACATTATCCACATAAACAGGCAGCTTGCAAGCACTACGAGCACGCACAGCCAGAACCTGACAGGGAACGGTGCACTGCCGAGTGTGAAATTGAGCTCGGTCTTTTCGACATCGCTGTACCAGCGCATTCCGAGAGGAATAAATATAGCTGCCGAAGCGGCAAGATATGTGAGTATCGCGCCCTTAAAGCGAACCTTGGGATCGTCGAGCGCTATAATCGTTGCGAGCGTCAGCATAAGCAACGCCATATATATCCAGCGTGCATAATAGCTCGTGTTGAGCAACACAAAGCTTGAGTTCAGCACAGGCACGAACATACATATAATGAGGAAAACGCAAAATACCTTGAGCCATGTGCGTGTCTTCTTTTTGCCAATGAGCGCAAACAGACCTGTCAGACCGAACATCGGCAGATAAGCCGCGTTCGATGCCCAGCGCTCTGAATGTCCGTAAAAGAAGTTTGTCCTTGACGGAATATCCGGCGGGAAGAAAAGCGACTCTAATATATGACCATAGCGATACCAATAGGGATGTCCGCTCGTCTGATAGACAAACATATTGATTATCTTGTCGGGCTCGGTCGAGAATGCTCTGTCAAGCCTGTTGTTGCCGACCAGGGCGAGTCCGCCTGGCAAAAAGAGGCACATCGAGATCAAAACACCGACGACAGACTCAAATATCAGCGAAACAAACTTGCCTATCGTTATCTTAAAGTCCTTTGCAAACAGCCTTACAAAGAAATACATTATGCAGAACGCGACCTGTCCCGCAAACATAAAATAATTGCACATCGCGTTCAATGCTACCGCAACGGCAAAAAGCCCTCGGCGGTCGTTGTTTACGAGCTCCTCCATGCCTATCAACAACAGCGGGAACAGCACAACTACCTCGTGGAACTGATTAAAAAACGTGTTATATATCTGAAATCCGCAGAATGTATAAAGCAGTGCACCTATCACGGCATACTCTTTGTTTTTGACGAACCTTTGCAGATAAACATGCGCCGTCATTGCCGCACAGACATATTTGATTATATAGACAGGCCCCATGAGATAAGGTGCCCACGACGAAGGGAACAGGCACATAAACCAAAAGAACGGGCTGCCGAGCATATAATAAGAATAGCTGCCGACAAAATTTGAGCCCAGGTCTGTGAGCCAATCCCAGCGCATACTGCCCGTGCGCACACATTCGACAGCGTGCTTATAAAACGCTATCTGCTGTGCGTTATAGTCGCCGTAATAAAGAAATATCGGGTGACCCGTCTTTGCCCATTCGACAACTATAAACGGAATAGTTATCACGCAGGCGACAAGCAGAGAATATAAAAAAGTCTGCTTATAATAATAGTATTTGCTTTTTTGATCAAGTTCCATTTTTTGCTCCTGTTTTAAGCACCAAGTCAGCTTTTGCGCCTGTCGGCAAAGAGATATGCACTCTGTGCCGTGCAAAAGAACATCATTGCAGACGGTATCATAAACACAAACGATGTCAGTCTGATCATTGGCAGACCGACGTTGTCGCCCTTTGCCAAAAGTCCGCTGATAAACGACGACCCCTCGCCCGCTATCTCCTCGCTCCAGTCGGCTGTTCCGTCAACGATAGCAGTGATCAGGTCAACCACGCCGTAAATAGCACACATTATGCAGAGCAATACGGCAAGCACGAACATCGCCGAGCGGCAATAGCGAATGTCGGAAACTGCACCGAGCATACAGCAGACCATCGCAATGCACAGCAAAACGCCAAGCAGCTTGATGGCTGCGGGCATCCCCTGTTGTATCAGAATGCCTATGATAAAGCATATCGCCCAAAGCGCCGCAGGTGTCGCGGCAAACCAGCGACCTTTGTTGGGGCACATAAACATGATCACGCAAAAAGCGATAGCAGGCAGATATATCAATATCGACTGAAAAACAAACATTCCGCCTCTGAAAAGGCTATAAAGCAAACCCGAGGCTATGGTAGCAAACAACGACACCGCAACAGCAGTACCCATGGCGCGTGTGTTTGCATCCGGTCTTTTGGCGGCGGCGTTAATACACACTTGCAAATTAGGTCTCATCAAAAATGCTCCTTATCAAGTATTCTCACATATTATCATATGTCAAAACGCAAAAATCATCATACGGCTCATGCGTCCGTATGATGATTTTACCACATTTTTCTGTTATATTCAATAGGAATTAAATTAAAACCTGCCTATTATTGCTTTTCGCATCGCATTAATGTCGCTTTCTGATATAATTCCGTCGCCGTCGAAGTCCAAAGCCGCCTTTTGGCAGTCAGAAAGTGTGACTGTGCCGAGCCCGAACCTGCGTGCATAGGTATAGTCGAGCATCCCCACTTTGCCGTCACCGTTTATGTCACCCATAATGACGGCGTTATACTCATTGCCGCCAACATTTATGCTGTCGCCGGTGGCGATATATGCGTCGCTCGCCTTATCTGCGACAGCCTCATAGCCAAGTGCCGAAAGCACCGAGAGTGCCTCGACAACAGTCGTCCTTGGTTTAAAGCCGTAAAGCATATTGCCAAAGCGACCCGAAAGCGAGAAATAAAGCATTATCGTCCTCGCCTCTGTCCTTGCAAGCTCCAAAAGGTTTTTATCATCCATCAGCCACCGACTGTCACGAGCGTTGGTGTGAAAGCCGTGCTCGATGATATAATAAAGCGGACAGCCTGCGTTGCGTGCGCCACGCATAACGCCGTAATACTCATTGTTGCCCTTTGAATTGACCTTGTGCTTGACAACATACTTCTTAATATTCATAGTCCTTGCCGCTTCTCCGGCAAGCATACGGGCAAGGACCGATGCATTGTTTTTGTCGTCAAAGGCAGAGAACACGGTGAGCCTGCTTACCGTTTCGTCACCGCAGGCATCGCTGTGCAGTGATATAAAAAGATCTGTGCCCGAGGCGAGCCTGCCGCGCTCATAGACAGCAAGATCCCCGGTCTGAATTTTGCGCGTCATCCTGACCCTGCAGCCCAAAGACATAAGCTGCTCTTTAAGATACTGCGACAGGAGCCACATACGCTCTGATTCATAATATTCCTTTGTCACAGGCGACCTGTTTGTCTTGCCGAAATGACCTGCGTCAAGCGTCACTGTTATCATCGTTTTCACCCTCAGATACCGACGGACACTTTTTCATATTCATCAAAGCTGCAAGACCTGCGGCAACAGCAGACGAAGCAAGCCCGACGAGCGCCATTTTGAGTGCGTCGAAATCAGAGGCGTCTGTGCTCGAAATGACTACAACGAGGTTTGCTGCGAGATAACCTGCCGCCGCCTGTATAAACGTGCGAAAAGCACGGTAAATGCATTCTTTCATATGATCGATCTCCTTTCAAATATATATTTTATGCATTAAAGATAAGCTTGACCAAAACGCCTGCAATAGCAACTCCTATTGCGCTCATGACGGCAATGATCAAGTTGAGCTTGGTGTTGATGACCGCAATCGCAGTCTCAAGCTCGCCAAGTCTCTCGCGGTGCTGCTCGACCGCATCCCAAAGCTTTTGTGCCGAATCCAAAGCCTGATCCTCCTCCCTAAAGTATATTCAAATTTTTTAAAAAAAGCAAAAGACAAAGCCTGTCCCCGAGGCACGCCCTGTCTTTTTTGAATGCGGTGTAATGCACCGTCCGCGCCTCTTTGACCTAATGATACCAGACCGTTGGTTTAGATTCATCCTGTTTTTTTCGGTCGAAAGTCGGCAAAAAGTCGGTGATAACAAAAAAGAGAGCAGATCTCTCTGCCCTCTTAAAATGATATCTAAATAGTTTTGTGTGCGGTGTTGTTGAGGCACTCGCAGTACGGGATGACTGTTTCACCCTCTTTGCCGCTAAAGACAAATCGGGTTATTGACGTAGTGTCGAGTCTGAACCTGTGCCAGCCGTACAACGGGCTCAATCCCATAAGAAATGCGATCCATGCACTGCCGAAGCCGCCATGACAAAAGACGCATACACGGTCGCCCGTGTCCTCAACCATCTTATATACTCCGCCCTCTCTGACAAGCCCGTGATTTTTTAAAAGCTCGTCCGAGCCATGAATCATCGCATCAAGCTTTTCTCTTCTGCCGTCAAAGCTGCAAAAGTCGATTTCTGACGTATATCCGTGCTTATAGTCAAACCTGACCTCGCCGACGTCGCAATCAAAATTCGGCATCTGCATATAAGCCATGTCCTCGCCTGTCCACGGCAATATTTCGGATGTCATACCAAGCATCTTGAGCGACGGTGCTGCGGTCGCCTGTGCCCTGCCCATCGGCGAAACATAGATATGCGTCGGTGCGTATTTAATTATGGTCGGTGCAAGAATATCCGCCTGAATAAAGCCCTTTGCGGTCAACGAATCGTGCGCATAATCGGGATCGGCGTGTCTTATGATAGATAACTCCATGATAACTGATCAAACCTCGTTTTCAAAAATGATTGCATCTGACTGCTGCCTTGCAGCAGTGCATTCTGCCTCGCCCTTTGGCGTCCACAAAAACTTTTTTGCGCCCAAAACGTGGCATATATCAAGCGACAAACAGCCGTCGCCGTATTTATAAGCTATAAAATCGGGCCTGCATAAAAAATTGAGCAGCAGATTCTGAAGCACAAACCGCAAAAGAAAATGCATTTTTTTAATCTCCGTCATGTTGCAGGACAATATTCCGCAAGCCGTATCGGGCTCGAGCCTTTTAAACTCACGCAAAAGCATCGGATTAAAACTCTCGACGCAATATTCACCGTCATAGCCTGTCAAAAGCTCGTGCAGCTTGCCGCAGAGCCTTGTGTCAAAGCTCTCGCCCTTGAGCTCGATAAGCAACGGCGCTCTGCCGTCAACTGTCTTTAAAACGTCCTTAAGCAACGGAATGTGCGAAACACCGTTTGTCATCTCGAGCGAAACAAGACTTAACGCATCTGTCGAAGCGACAGAATGTTGCTCTTTGCACACCCTGCCGGTGTCATAGTCGTGTAGAACGACGACCTCGCCATCAGACGAAAGCTGCACGTCAAGCTCTATGCCAAAGCCGTTCTTGCAGGCGTTCTCGAACGCCTCCAATGTATTCTCAATAATCTCACCGCCATGCAAGCCACGATGAGCATAGTCACGAATCAAGGCTTTAAAGTCGTTTCTTTTTGACATACGAGGGGCGATCAAAAAGAGATAAAGAGCAGCAAGAAATGCAAAAATAATAAGTATATAGATAAAAACCATTTTAATCCTCTGTGCCGAGAACCTCGAGCGCATCCTTTTTGGCTATCGGCTTGCTGTCACCGTGCTTTACGAAATGCATAGTGACAAACGCAAGTCCGACAAATACCGCTGCGTATGGGAAGAGTATCCTCATGCCGAATTGATCCATCAAAAAGCCGCTGAAAATGGGCGTTGCGATCTGTGCCGCCATCGATGCGGTGTAATAAAAGCCCGTGTATTTACCAACATCGCCGCCCTTGGCGAGCTCGACGACCATCGGGAACGAGTTGACATTGATCGTAGCCCAGCCGATGCCGCAGAGTGCAAACAGTATATTCATCAATATCACAGAGCTTGACGAGGTGAGGAAGCTTGCCATCGCCGCAGCAAATGCCAAAACCACTACACCCGCCATGATAGTCTTTTTGCGCCCGAATTTTGTCGAGAGCGCACTCGCGGGAAAATATGCCGCTATTGCAGCAAGCTGACCGACTATGATGGTGGTGTTATAATCCATGCTGAGCACAGAGGTTGCATACACCGAATATTTGCTGGATATAGCGTTATAGCCGATATACCACAGTGCAACAGACGCAAGTATCAATATCAGCGACTTGCGCTCGCCGTGTGAAAGCTTTTGCTTTTCGGGCAGGTCTATTTCTGTGCTATCTGTATGATCGCTGTCAAGTGCATCGGCCTCGGCAGCCCACTCGGGCTCTTTGACCTTGATAATAAACACTATAAGTGCCATAATCATAATGCCGCTGATTATCGCCATAAAAAGCGTATAGCTCATAAGCTGGTTTTGTATCTTGCCCGTGCCGAGCAAAATGCCCATCACCAGCACCAATACGCCGCCGAACGAACCCATCAGATTGATTATCGCGTTGCCCTTTGATCTGAGCGGCTTGGGTGTTACGTCGGGCATGAGCGCGACCGCAGGCGATCTGAACACTGCCATTGCAATAAGTGTTATCAACAAAAGTGCCATGAAGAATATAAGTGCAGTAGGGTCTTGTCTGGTGACATCCCAGGCATAAACCTGCCTTGCGGGAACGACATATTGTATATAAGGCTCGACGACCTTGCAATTAAGCATAAGGCTTGCCGCATCCTCAGAAACACCGCTTGCATAATGCATCGTCGTGCCGTCATATATCGCTTCGCAATCGGCAGCCTTGACTATCGGCAGTTTTTCGGTCTTTAAGACATAATATCTTGTGCCGCTGTTGATAGAGAGCCACTCATCCTTGCTGAAATAATCGACACGAAATTCTATGCCGTCGGGCGTCATGACAGAGTGCTCTTTGCCGTACTGATGGTCATAAAGCGTTTCGAGCGTGACCCTGTCGTCAAATTTAGCAACGTTGTCGATGTTTTTAAGCTGAGCATAATCGGCAAACGAAAGCAGCACAAACGCCACCGCCGCAATAACGGTACCGACCTTGATAAACGGTGTGCGCCGTCCGCTCTTATGCTTGCATCTGTCAGAGAGGCTGCCGAAAAGCGGCAGCATAAACAGTGCCAATATATTGTCAAATGCCATTATAAAGCCCGAGAGAGTTTGATTCATACCAAACTTGTCGGTGAGAATTTTGGGAATAATGCTGTCATATGCCTGCCAGAATGCGCATATCAAAAAGAATGCAAATCCGACATACAGCGTACGCTTATAGTTGAGTTTCATTTGCCTTACCTCCATACAAACAATATAATACAAACCTCGCCTGTTGTAAATAGCGAATTTTTTTATTTTGTGTGCATAAGCTCTAATTTGCAACAAAAATCGCCCAATCTGCAACACTATGGCATTTTGTATTGCAATATCAACTATAAGCAAATCTTTACGTTGTGCAATTTCTACTTAGTTAGCATTGACTAACTCGCAACGGTAAAGTATAATTTATACATAAACAATAATACAGGAGGCACAGATCAAAAGCTATGGAAAAAGAGCAAAAGAATGACATCTTGTTGATAATACTCTCGGCGATCGCATTGGTGGCGGCAATAGCGATCACGCATATATTCAGCCTGCCTGTGTGGGCAGAAGTGCTTATCTACCTGCCGTCATATCTGCTTGCCGGGCTCGAGGTGCTGAAAGAAGCATTTGAGGGAATAAAAGAAGGCGAGATATTCGGCGAAGAATTTTTGATGACTGTTGCGACCATCGGCGCATTCGCCATAGGCTTTTTGCCGGGTTCGGAAAGTGAATGCACAGAGGCTGTATTAGTCATGCTGCTATTTAAGATTGGTGAACTGTTTGAGGAGTTTGCCGAGGGCAAAAGCGAGCGCTCGATTGAGGCTCTGCTTGAGATGCGTCCCGACAAGGCGACTGCCGTCAGAAACGGCGAAAATGTCACTGTCGACCCCAAGGATATTGCGGCAGGAGAATATATCCTCGTCAAGCCGGGCGAAAGAGTTGCACTCGACGGAATAATCACAGACGGCACGACAACATTTGATATGTCAGCCATCACAGGCGAAAGCAAGCCTGTTTTTGCCTCAGAGGGTGAAAAAGCGATCTCGGGCACCATCAACCTCTCGGGCGTTATTACGGTCAGGGTGACAGGCACTTATTTTGAGTCGACCGCGACAAAGATAATAGAGCTGGTTCAGTCTGCATCTGAAACAAAATCAAAAAGAGAGGGCTTTGTTGACAGATTCGCAAAGGTATACACCCCTGCCGTTGTCGCGTTGGCAGTTTTGATAGCGATCATTCCGCCTGTTATTTCAGGTGACTTTGCATTGAATTTCGCCTCGTGGCTCAAGCGTGCGCTGAGCTTTTTGATAATCTCGTGTCCGTGTGCGCTGGTGATCTCTGTACCACTCGCATTTTTTGCGGGCATCGGCAAGGCATCAAGGTCAGGCGTGCTCGTCAAGGGCTCGGCATATCTCGAGGGACTTACGAACGTCGGCACGTTTGTTTTTGACAAAACAGGCACTCTCACCGAGGGCGTTTTTGAGGTGACTGCAGTGCATCCCGAAAAATACGACAAAGCAAAGCTTTTGCATCTCGCAGCACATGTCGAGTCGCTTTCGACACACCCGATAGCCGTTTCGCTCAGGGCGGCCTTTGACGGCTGTGACGAAAACTGCACCGTCGGCGAGGTTACAGAGCACGCAGGAATGGGCGTTTCTGCAGTGATAAACGGCAAGACCGTGTGTGTCGGCAACTCAAAGCTCATGCAAAAGGTCGGTGCAGAATGGCGCGACTGTCACAAAGCGGGCACTGTCGTGCATATTGCAGAGGAAAAAGAATATCTCGGTCACATAATAATATCCGACCGCATAAAACCACACGCCGAAAAGGCGATAAGAGAGCTCAAAAAGATCGGCGTTTCGCAGACTGTCATGCTCACAGGCGATAATTCGGACACCGCAAAGCAGGTTGCCGCAGAGATAGGTATCGACGAATATCACGCTTCGCTCATGCCTGCCGACAAGGTCGAAATAACAAGGCATATCATCGAGAGCCGTGACGACAAAAAGCTGACAGCTTTTGCAGGCGACGGTATAAACGATGCGCCGGTTCTTTCGTGCGCAGACATCGGCATAGCGATGGGAGCGCTCGGTTCGGATGCGGCGATCGAGGCAGCCGATATAGTTTTGATGGACGACGACGTTTTGAAGCTTGCCGATGCCGTGGCTATCGCAAAAGAGACGGTAAATGTAGCACGACAAAACACAGTCTTTGCACTGTCTGTCAAGCTGATAATTCTGTTGCTTTCGGCATTCGGCTATGCCCCGATGTGGCTTGCGGTATTTGCGGACGTGGGAGTGACTGTGCTCGCCATACTTAATTCAATAAAGCTTACAAAGAAATAAACTCCGATAGGGCGTGCCTTAAAAAAGCCACGCCCTCTGTTTTTTGTTAAAAATATCTCATTTTTAGAAAAAATATGCTTGATTTATGCACGAATTTATTGTATAATGCCTTCGTAATAAAATGGGAGAGGATGGGGCAGTTTTTGGAGGGCTGCTTCCATATACCTTTCAGAAAGGTTGGTTTGCATTGAACGCAAAATCAAAAAAAATACTGTTTACACTGCTTTCCATCGCGCTTCTGGTAAGTGTGCTGTTTACGCTATTCCAGTTTGGCACGTCTGCTCTTGAAGACAGCGATTCCGAATCGACGGTCAGTGAAGAGCAATCGTCTGTTGACGATTCGCTGACCACAGAGACACCTGAAACAGAAGCAAGCTCAAACCCCATGAGCTTTCTTTATGAGTACATCATTCAGATAACATGGCAGCAGCTTGTCATGTGGCTCATAGGCGGCATACTTATTTATCTCGCAATCAAAAAGGACATGGAGCCTACGCTCCTCCTGCCCATGGGCTTTGGCGCAATACTCGTCAACCTGCCGTCATCGGGCGCTGTTGAAACACTTTTGACGCTTTATAACGCAGGCATAGCCAACGAGCTGTTCCCCCTGATACTGTTTATCGGCATCGGTGCGATGATCGACTTTGGCCCTGTGCTTTCAAACCCCAAGCTGATGATATTCGGCGCCGCTGCACAGTTCGGCATATTCTTTACTCTTTGTGCTGCATCAGTGTTCTTTGACATCAAGGACGCAGCATCGATTGCCATCATCGGCGCAGCCGACGGCCCCACTGCAATAGTCGTTGCGCAGACGCTGGGCTCGCAATATGTCGGCCCCATCATGGTCGCCGCATATTCTTACATGGCACTCGTGCCTATCATTCAGCCGCCTGTTATCAAGCTGCTGACTACCAAAAAAGAACGCAGGATACGCATGTCTTATCAGGCAGCAGACGTATCCAAGACCACTCGCATACTCTTCCCCATCGTCATAACTATCGTTGCGGGACTTATCGCGCCCGCTTCGGTCGCACTGATCGGTTTCCTCATGTTTGGCAACCTTATTCGCGAGTGCGGAGTGCTTGACTCGCTGTCAGAAACTGCACAGAAGGTTCTGGCAAACCTCGTCACCCTGTTCCTCGGCATCACAATTGCCACAAAGATGCAGGCAGATCAGTTCCTCGATCCCAAGACATTGCTCATTCTGTTGCTTGGTCTGGTCGCATTCATATTTGATATGTTCGGCGGCATCATGATTGCAAAGCTTTATAACCTCTTTGCAAAGAACAAGATCAACCCCATGATCGGCGCTTCGGGCATATCGGCGTTCCCGATGGCAGGCAGAGTCGTTCACAAGATAGGCAGAGAAGAAGACCCCCAGAACTTCCTGCTTCCTCACGCTATCGGCGTCAACGTTTCGGGTCAGATCGCATCTGTCATCGCAGGCGGCATGATCCTCAATTTCTTTGGCTGATAAAGGAGCGATAAGATAATATGGAATTTACACCTGTCAATTTTGCCAACAACCTTCAGTATATGGGTCTCGGTATGCTCGGCATATTTGTTGTCATCGGCATCATCGTCGCAGCAACCTATGCGCTCAACGCTGCATTCAAAGGCAAAAAATAATCAATAGGCAAAAACAAAACCGAGGCTTTAAAGCCTCGGTTTTTTGTTTATATGCTTTAAAATCAGAACAGTCCGACGATATTACCGTTCTCATCGATATCAATGCGCTCGGCAGCGGGTGATTTGGGCAAGCCGGGCATGGTCATAATGTCGCCGGTATAGACAACAATGAATCCTGCACCTGCGCTGACCTTGACGTTCCTGACAGTGATCTCAAAGTCCTCGGGTGCGCCGAGCAGGGTCTGATCGTCCGAGAAGCTGTATTGAGTCTTTGCTATGCAAACAGGCATCTTGTCGAGCCCGAGCTGAACGAGCTGTGCAATAGACTTTTCGGCATCGGCAGTATACTTGACTCCCCTGCCACGGTAGACCTTTGTTGCGACCGCGTTTATCTTATCCTTCAAAGACATCTCGTCTGTATAAGAGAATGTGAAATCGTTCTTTGCGGAGCAGAGCCTGACGACCTCGTTTGCAAGTTCGACGCCGCCCTTGCCGCCATTCTCCCAAACGGTCGAGCGGCAGACGTTGACACCCAATTCGCGGCAGCGCCTGATGACAAGCTCGGTTTCGGCTTCGGTATCGGTGACAAAGCTGTTAAGCGCAACCACGCAGGGCAGCTTGTAGGTCTCTGTGATGTTCTTGACATGCCTCAAAAGGTTGGGCAGGCCTCTCTCGAGCGCCTCGAGATCCTCGTGTCCGAGCTCGCTCTTTGCAAGACCGCCATGCATCTTAAGGGCACGAATAGTCGCAACAACGACCACCGCATCGGGCTTTAAGCCTGCGGCACGGCACTTGATGTCGAGGAACTTCTCAGCACCGAGATCGGCGCCAAAGCCCGCTTCGGTTATAGTATAGTCGCTGCAAGTCATTGCGGCACGTGTCGCAACGACAGAATTGCAGCCGTGTGCGATATTGGCAAACGGGCCACCGTGTACAAATGCAGGTGTGCCCTCGAGCGTCTGCACAAGGTTCGGCTTGAATGCATCTTTGAGCAAAACAGTCATAGCGCCGGCAGCCTTGAGCTCGCCCGCAGTGACGGGCTTGCCGTCATAGGTATAGCCGATTATTATCCTTGAAATGCGTGCCTTGAGGTCAGAGAGCGACTCTGCAAGGCAGAAAACAGCCATTATTTCAGAAGCGACGGTGATGTCAAAGCCATCCTCACGGGGAACACCGTTGGTCTTGCCGCCGAGTCCGTCGATGACAAATCTTAGCTGACGGTCGTTCATATCGACACAGCGATGCCAAGTGATGCGGCGCGGGTCGATATTCAAGGCGTTGCCCTGCTGAATGTGGTTGTCTATCATAGCGGCAAGCAGGTTGTTTGCCGCGCCTATTGCGTGAAAGTCGCCTGTGAAATGCAGGTTTATATCCTCCATAGGAACGACCTGTGCATATCCGCCGCCTGCTGCGCCGCCCTTGATGCCAAAGACAGGTCCGAGCGACGGCTCACGCATCGCAACAACAGAATCCTTGCCTATATGCCGCAAAGCGTCCGCAAGTCCTATCGTGGTCGTGGTCTTGCCCTCGCCTGCAGGCGTGGGAGTTATTGCCGTGACCAACACGAGCTTGCCGCGCTTGCGCTTGTTGTTGAGAATATCAAGCGAGACCTTTGCCTTGTATCTGCCATAGCATTCGATTGACTCTTGGTCAAGGCCTATTTTTGCGGCGATCTCTGTTATCGGAGTAAGCCGGCATTGCTGTGCGATCTCAATATCGGTTAAATATTTCACAAATATACCCCCAAAAAAAGTTTTTTACATTTTAGCATACATACGCTGTCGTGTCAATAACAAAAAGGGCATTGCGCCCTTTTTGTATATTTTGATATTTTATGCTTTGATGTTGTATATTTCTCTGAACTTTTTGCCGAGATAATCGGTGTAGAAGTGAGGATCAAACGCCGCTCCGACAGAATCCTTGAGCAATCTTGCGGGCGTGCGTGAAGAGCCGTATTGCCAGATATGCTCATGCAGCCAGTCGGAAACAGGTGTGATGTCTCCCCTGCCGACTGCGCCGTAAACATCGACGGTCTTTTGCATGGTATCGAGTATCTGTGCACCATATGCCGAGCCGAGCGCATATGAGGGGAAATAGCCAAACGAGCCATCGCTCCAGTGCATATCCTGCAAAATTCCGTGCGTGTCGTCGGGAACGTCAACTCCGAGATACTCTTTATATTTAGCGTTCCAGAGCTCAGGCAGGTCGGCGACCTTGACATTGCCCGCCATGATCTCTTTTTCGATCTCATATCTTATAAGTATGTGCAGAGGATATGTAAGCTCGTCCGCCTCGGTACGTATCAGCGAGGGCTCTGCCTTGTTGATGGCACGATAGAACATGTCGGGAGTTACGCCCTCAAACTGCTTGCCAAACAGTGCAGAAACAGTCGGGAACGCATAATCGCAGAATGCTCTGCTGCGGCAAATGATATTCTCAAAGAACCTCGACTGACACTCGTGTATACCCATCGAAACACCGCCTGCAAGCGATGTGCGGTTATACTCGGGGGCGATACCCAGCTCATAAAGTGCGTGTCCGCCCTCGTGAGCTACCGAATACATGCTGAAGGCGAAGCTCTCGGGATAATAATGCGTGGTTATGCGGACATCGTCGGTCGTAAAATCGGTCGTGAACGGGTGCTCTGTCTCGCCGCAAACACATCTCTTTGGGTCGAGCCTTTCAAAGCGCATGACAAAATCAGTCAGCACGCGCTGCTTTGCTATGTCAAAATCGCCGTTCAAAAAAGAACTGTCTATCTCGGGCTGCTTAAGCACCTCGCCTATAAGCGGAACGACCTTTGATTTGATCGCACCAAAGAACCTGTCGGCGCTCTCTGTGTCGAGTCCCTCCTCATGAGAGTCGAGCATGACATCATACGGTGCTTTATCGGGCTTATAATAATGTGCAAACTCGATCTTTGTGTCGATGAGCCTCTGCAGATAGGGCGCAAACGAAGCATAGTCGTTGGCAAGCTTCGCGTCATGCCAAACTGCACTCGATTCGTTGCAGAGCATCGTATAGGCGGTATATTTCTCGATAGGAATAGACTGCATATATTCACGCTCTTTGTTGAACAGCTTTACCTCGCGTGCCTGAACTTCGTCAAGCTCGTCGATATGTTCGAGCAGATAATCAACAGCCGAGCACACCTCGCTCGAGGTCGCAATGCCGTATGAAAGCTCGCTGAGATACGAGAGAGTCATTCCCCTGTGGTTGGCAGATGCGCTCGGCGCAACAGTCGAGCCGTCATAATAAAGCACACCGCCTGCGTGGCTTAAAGCGTCGAGCCTTTGCTCGGCGAGTCTGAATGTTTGAAACGCTGTTTTGACGTCCATTTTTATTTCTCCTTATATAATAATATTTGTTATTTGGATGTAAGCACCTTGAGAATGTCACGGCGAGTCACTATGCCCGACAAAAATCCACGGTCGTCGACAACCGGAATAAAGTTCTGGCTTTTTGCAAGCTCAAAAAGCTCGTCGAGCGGCGCACCTATCGGCACAGGCTTGTATTTGACAGTGTTAAGTATCTCGCTTGCGGTCACGCTTTCGGTGTGCATAAGGTCGATGGAATTGCCCTCGAGGCATTGTCCGTAAAGGAACCACAAAAGGTCGCCCTCTGACAGAGTGCCCAAATACTTGTTGTTTTTGTCGATAACGGGAATCGCAGAATAGCCGTGGTGACGCATCTTTTCGAGCGCCTGCCTTATGGTGTCATCGCTGTAAACGGTTGAAACCATGCTCTTGGGTGTAAGTATCAAAGGTATGTTCATGGCAAAATGCCTCCTTTGCCTGCAGAATACAATTAAATGCTTAATTAAAGATTAAGTTATTGCCGTCTGCCGTCGCCGCAATGCCATCGTATGCGACACTTGCGCTTTTGACAATATTTTCATCTCCGACAAATGCAACAGGACGTCCGAGCGAAAACAGCTCGGGTGCGACCTCGGATGCAACTTCGGCAGAAGAAAAGCCTATGAGCGCAACATCGCAATCTCCGAAATCAAACACAAACACATCGTCGGCGGTATTGCAAACGCAGACCTCTGACAATTTAGGCTCATCGGGAATGACATAGGCATTCTGCCAGTCGGCGAGTGCATTAATGCACGAATGCGGTATTTTAAAGTCGTTCTTTCTTTGATCGACTGCGTGACGCAGAGCCGCAATATAATCCTTGTCGGTACCGCAGCAGCCGCCTATCACAGTCACGCCGAGATCAAGCAATTTATTACAGCCGCAGATAAACTCGTCGACCGAGAGCGGTGCTTCGGGCAGGCCGCCGTTTGGCTTTGCGATAACGGGAATATTAGCAAACCGTATAGCGTCAGAGAGGGCGTTGTATACTGTTTCGGGGCCCTCAGAACAGTTGACACCCGCCGCAGAAGCACCCAATGCCTGAGCGGCAACTATCGCAGCGGCAGCGCTCATACCCGAAAGGGTGCGTCCCGAAGCGTCGACGGTTACAGTGACAGCGAAAGGTATTCCCGCCTTTTTTGCAGCCATGGCGAATGCTCGCAGGTCGCTGATGCTCATAAGCGTTTCGCCTACTACAAGCTCTGCTCCGCCATCCTTGATCGCAGAGATCTGTTCATAATAAACATTGGCAAGCGAATCTATGTCCATATCTCCAAATGGCTTGACAAACGCCCCTGTTGTCGTGACCGATGCGGCGGTGATGCACCTGCCGCCGACATTTTTGACAGTCAGTTCGGTGAGCTTTTTGTTAAACTCATAAACCGAGGCCTCAAGCCCATATGCAGACAGCGAAATCCTGTTTGCACCGAACGTGGGCGCATAGATAACGTCAGAGCCTGCTTCAATATATGACCTTTGTATATCGCAAAATACCTCGGGATGTTCGAGATTCCATTGCTCGACGCACACTCCGCCGGGCAAGCCCCGCTTATAAAGGTTGGTGCCCATAGCGCCATCGAGCAGTATATATCCGTTTTTGAACATAAAAGCCTCCAATCAACAACATAGCTTATAAATATTATACTACATAAACCGATTTTTGCAAGCATTATCGCGCAAAACTCTTGATATTATCATTGAAATGTGCTAAAATCATTATACACAAAAAATTATTATCGGAGGGTTGCTATGAAACTCATCGTTTGTGAAAACTATGCTGAAGTCAGCAAGGCAGGTGCAGACATCATCGCCGAGCTGCTCAAAGCAAAACCCGAGTGCGTTCTCGGACTCGCCACAGGCTCTACCCCTGTCGGCATGTATCAGGAGCTTGCCAAGATGAACAAGGCCGGCGAGATCACCTTTAAGCATGTCACCAGCTTTAACCTCGACGAATACTATCCCCTCGCACCCGACCACGACCAGAGCTATCGCTATTTTATGAACCACAACCTCTTTGACCATGTCGACATCGACAAGTCAAAGACTCATGTTCCCGACGGTCTCGCTGCCGACCCCGACGCTATGGGCAAGGCATACGACGAGGCTATCGAGGCTGCAGGCGGCATCGATCTGCAGGTTCTCGGTCTCGGCCCCAACGGCCACATCGCCTTCAACGAGCCCGAAGAAGAGCTTTATGCAGGCACTCACAAGACCGCTCTCACCGACAGCACCATCGAAGCCAACGCAAGATTCTTTGAGAGCAAGGCTGACGTCCCCACTCACGCAGTGACAATGGGCATCGGCTCTATCATGAAGGCTCGCAAGATCATCGTCCTCGCCAACGGCAAGGTCAAGCACCCCGTTGTCGAAAAGATGCTTTCGGGTCGTATCACCACCATGTGCCCGGGCACTCTGCTGCTCGCTCACGCTGACGTTACCCTCATCGTCGACCGCGACGCATTCGAGGGCTGATAAGTCAAAAAAATTGTGCCGCACGGCTTGCACGCCTGCGGCACTTTTTTTATTATCGGCAAAGAATAAATCAATTAATTGCGCTGTGCCCGAAATATATGGCGTTTGATAGTTTTCTTTTTTGCAAAATACGACAAAAATCAGAATAAAACTATTTACAAAACCACATGTTTGGTGATATAATATACCTGCCAAACGAACTTTATATTTTTTCAGCAGACACGGTATCATTGTTTCCAAGGGGATAATATACCCTCTTTTCGCACGGTCGGATGTTATAAACATTTGGCAAAAGTGCGACTCCCGTTTGACGGTGCGATCTACCGTTCTGCGAAAAAGTTCGTTTGGCGACAGCTTGGAGTTTGCGTTGCATGCGCTAACTTCGGTTGGCGCATTTTTTATTTTATAAAACAAAAAACAGGAGGAAAACAATGTCGAAAATTGCAGAAATCATCAAATACGAAGGCGACAACAGCACCTTCGTTTGGAAGCACCCCTGCGAGGACTTTAACAGCCTGACACAGCTCATAGTCCACGAAAGCCAAGAAGCACTGTTCTTTATGAATGGTCAGGCGCTCGATCTTTTTGGCCCCGGACGCCACACGCTCGAAACGCAAAATATTCCGAAGATCGGAAAATTTCTAAATCGCACCACCGATGGTGAAACACCGTTTCACTGCGAAGTTTATTTTATAAACAAAGCAGAGCAAATGTCTATAAAATGGGGCACCGACAGCAAGGTACAGTATGTCGAACCGACCTACGGTTTTCCCCTTTCGATCGGTGCTTCGGGCGAAATGAGCTTGCGTGTTGAAGATAGCCGCAAATTGCTTATCAAGCTCGTCGGCACAGAAAGTATGCTCGGGCAGCAAAAACTCACGCAGTTTTTCCGCGCATTTCTCATGACTCACGTTAAAACCTATATTGCGCAAACGATGAGGGTAAACGCAATTAATATCTTTGAGATCGACGAAAAGCTTGCAGAATTCTCAAGCAGCATTCAAAAGCTGCTAGTCCCCGATTTTCTCGACTACGGCATATCGCTCGAGCAATTCTTTGTAACAAGCATAGTTAAGCCGGACGGCGAAAGGCAGTATGAGAGATTTAAAGAACTGCACTTCCGTCAATATGCGGATATCGCCGAGGCAAGACTGCGTCAGCAGACCGACATAATCTATGCGCAAACCGAAGCACAGAAAGTTGTTATTGATTCGCAGGCACAGGCAACAAAGCGTGCACAAGAGGGTTATACATACCAACAGGAGCGTGGCTTTGATGTCGCAACCGAGGTTGCCCGTAACGAAGCCGTAGGTCAGTTTACCAATATGGGTGTTGGCCTCGGTACTATGGCAGGTGTTGGCGGTGCGGTCGGCGGAGTTGTGGGCAGTGCTGTCAACAACGCTATGAACACGACATTGGAACAACCCACCGCACAGGCAGACGATATCTCGGCTTTTAAAGCAAAAATTGATAAACTCACTATGATGAAAGAAGCCGGAATGATTTCGGAAGATGAGTTTAATACAATGAAAGCAAAGTTGCTTTCTGAAATTCTATAAGGGGTGATGGAAATGAAAAAAGCATTTAAGTTTTATTCTGCGATTTGGTTCGTCCTTTTTGTCCTGTTTAACGTGATAGCCTTTGTTTCTGTCGGCTGGGCAGGTATCAAGAAATATTCTCCGTCTTTTTGGATCGGATACATATTTATCACCGTCGCTTTTATCGGTCAGATTATCTGTGCATTTTTTGCATTAAAAGATAATGACCTAAAGAAGACGTTTTACAATATTTCTCTTATCTCTACCAGCTACACCGGACTCATTCTTTCCTTTATCTTCGGTGGCCTTTGTATGATTATCTCTCCGCTTCCTTATTGGGTCGGAATTATTCTTTGCGCAATCGTTCTCGGTTTCAATGTAATTGCTGTAGTAAAGTCAACTGCTGCTATTGATATTGTAAGCGGTATTGATAAAAAAGTGAAGGAAAGTACTTTGTTTATTAAAGCACTGACCGTAGATGCTGAAAATTTGATGTCCCGTGCAAAAAGCGAAGCCGTCAAATCAGAATGCAAAAAGGTTTATGAGGCGGTGCGATATTCAGACCCGATGAGCAATGATGCGCTGTCAATGATAGAACACAATATATCGTCAAAGTTTCAAGAATTTGCATCGGCAGTTGAGGCAAACGACAGCCAAGCAATCGGCGAGCTTGCCAATATCCTGACTATAATGCTTGGCGAAAGAAACAAAAAATGCAAACTGCTTAAATAGCAGCCAAAAAGCAAAAAGAGGAGAGATTATTCATGGCATTATTTAAATGTAAATCCTGCGGCGGTTCGCTTGAAATTATCAACGAAACCGTAGCAACCTGCGAATATTGCGGCTTGCAGCAGACCCTGCCGCGGCTTGACGACGAGCGCCGCGCAAACCTGTATGACCGTGCAAACCACTTCCGTCGCAACAGCGAATTTGACAAAGCAATGTCTATATACGAGCAAATTTTGAGCGAGGACACGACAGACGCCGAGGCTTATTGGTCTATTGTGCTCTGCCGATACGGCATCGAATATGTCGAAGATCCTGCCTCACACAGACGGATCCCGACAGTAAACAGAGCACAATTCACCTCGATCTTCGACGATGACAACTATAAGTCTGCTCTGCAATACGCCGACGGTTATCAGCGAAATATTTATGAGGAAGAAGCCAAGGCAATAAACGAAATTCAAAAAGGTATTCTTGCCATTTCTCAAAAGGAAGAGCCTTTTGATGTTTTCATCTGCTATAAAGAAACCGACAATAACGGTCGTCGTACTCCTGATAGTGTATTGGCAAATGATTTGTACCATCAACTTACTCAAGAGGGTTTCAAAGTCTTTTTTGCTCGTATTACTTTGGAAGATAAACTTGGCACGGCATATGAACCTTACATTTTTGCGGCACTTAACTCTGCAAAAGCAATGGTTGCTCTTGGTACAAAACCTGAATATTTTAACGCCGTTTGGGTTAAAAAC
>CAZNCN010000019.1:0-30939 GCA_964571635.1 uncultured Ruminococcus sp.
ATAACCGGTCAGGAAAAAGCAGCAGATTGACATAATTATTGATTAAAAAATGCGGTGCTTGCCTTGCACTGCATTGGCCCGAAGACAAAAAGGAGCTTCGCATAGTGCGGAGCTCTTTTTTTGGTCCGATTTATGCAATTAACGCGAAAGCGGGTTTGGAAGGAATGAAACTGATTCAAAACGGACGATTGCTCATTACGGTGCAGTAAGCAAAGAGAAGGTTTCTGCTCGTCTATCTTTCGATCAGGTCTTCTATAGCACAACCGAGTGCTTTTGCGAGTCGATAGACGGTTTCCACACTCGCTTTATTGATGTCTTTGTTGCGTTGCTCGTACATTTGAATGGAACGCAGACTGACCTCTGAACTCTTTGCAAGCTCGGCTTGCGTACACCCATATGCATTGCGGATGCGTTTGAGATTCGTGTCGGGATAAGCCAATCGTATGCGTTCCCCGACGATATCCACAAACTTTGAAATATCTGCCTCATGCAAGGTATAATACATCTGCTGCAAGTCATCGTAGGTTACCGCACGAAAGATCTCGCTGAACTTTCTGCCCGAATACCACTGATAGTAAGCTACTGCCCAACCGATCCAATATTCCTTGGAACGACCGAATTTTTCCGCCGGCTCTTGTGTCAGTTCTTTGTCCATAGTTTCGGATAAGACCTCGGCAGCGATCTCAATGCCGCTTTTACCGGCAATGTAAGCGGGTTCCCCATTCTCTATTCGCCGACAAACACTGCTCACCAAGAACAGCTTGACGAATTTGTCACCCGATATATCACAGGTGTTGACCGCATAGTCAAAGGCATCTCCGAGGATAGACTGTGCTTTATTTAGATAGATTTCTTGGTATGCGTGGATCATCGTTCGTGATACCTCCTCTTATTATATCCTGAATATACAAGCCATCGTTCTCCTCTTCAAGCATTTCAAGATAAAGCCGATTCGCTTCGTCATCTCTCGACTTTCGCAGGACATAAAACTCTTCTTTTTCGGCAACCTCAAAGCCTTCAAATTGAAGACGAGAGAAAGCAAATTTGGATTTGAGAACGATCTGCTCGCCGAGCTTACCGAGTCGCATGGCATTTGCCAACTGCTCGACCGAGATGGCATTGTTCAAAAAAGATTCGGCATAATCGAAATAGGAATCGTCTGCACGGTATCCTGTGATCAAGTCATAAGCATTGACATTGATTCCGAAATTATCGATAAGATATCGCTTTGCCCTTCTTGCAACAGGGGTTTTGATGGTAAAAAGTCGATGCTCGACCAAAACGGCGATCCAATTCAGTATCGTATAGTCGGGGCTGTTCAGATTCAAGATCTTCATGTATTCGGTATCCAAGGTATAGCGATTGGAAAAGCCGTCGCGAAGCGATGAAACAGCCCATTCCTTGGCAAGTCCATCGCTTTCGGTGCAATAAAAGCCAAGCCCGAAATCGTTCGTTTTCTTGCCTTCGCCAAAGGTCGGCGTTTCTATGATTTTTTTCGAGCCGTGAAACAATGTAATCATTTTTCCCATATCCATGACCTCCTATTCTGCACGCTTATATTATATCACTAAAGTGATAGTTTGTCAAGACTCTTTGAAAAGAATGTTTTCTTTGGCGTGTAGTGTTACAATTGATGTGAAGCCAAAAAGTATAAAAAAAGCGACTGAGTATGTTAGGCAACAAACTATCAAAAAGGAACTCAATCGCCGTAGTTATAATATTCAACGCTCGACTTCGCCGTGCGTGCAATTGTTGGCACAACGGCACAGTCATTCAAATTGACGAAAAATACCACTTCATCTACTCCAATGGCAAACTCGGCGAAGAGGTTGCTGCCTCTTACAACAACGAAACTGCAAAACTTGTTGAGATTAAATCCACCGGAACCGCCAATACAATCTCCGGTATTCCCGACAACGTCGTGATATTTATGTCTTCAACCGACGCAGATCAGATAAGCAATCGAGTAAAATAGATACTTCCGTAACGCAACGACATTGTGCAACGACACCGTCTGTGGTGCAATAATTTGCGGGTAGAGTGGTGTGCATATTGCGGATTAAATATTATTCAAGGCACAAGCAAACACACATTTTTACAGGGCGCCGGCGGCGTCCTGTAATTTTATCTTGCATATACCGTCAAAGCGATATATAATATCCTTGTAATACACGGAGGTTGGTTATGGAATTTTACACGCAAAACGGGATTGTTCGTCCGATACGCCTGTCGGAGCAGACACGCAGGTTTGCGCACGATTCGCTTCACCGCAAATACGGCAAGGACACGCTTCTGACAGATGCGGTGTCGCTCGATCATATACAAGGCTTTGATTCTTTTTCGCAGATCGAAAAATATGATGCTGCGATTAAAACGATAGCACAAAAAGCACCTATACGCATTTGCGAGGGCGAAATGCTTAGCGGAGCGGCGACATTAGGGCTTGCGATAAGGCACACAGTGCCTGCGACATACGACGGCAAAACATTATTTCCCGGCATCAGCCATCTGACTGTTGACTTTGAGACAGTACTAAGGCATGGCGTGAATGCTATAAAAGCCAAGGCTATTGCGGCTCATGATAAATACACAGGCACAGAAAAAGAGGCGTTTGCCAAAAGCTGCCTCAACTGCATTGAGGCGTTCGAACTGTGGCACGGGCGGTATCTTGATGCTTTGTGCGACAAGCCCGAATATGTCGCGAACTACAAAAGCCTAAAGCACGTTCCGTTCGAGCCCGCGAAAAGCTTTTATGAGGCTGTGCAAAGCCTTTGGTTCACGTTTGCATTCATTCGCCTTTGCGGAAACTGGCCCGGCATCGGCAGGATCGATTATCTGCTGGGCGATTATCTCAAAAACGACCTTCAAAGCGGAGCGCTGACAATCGATGAGGCACGCGAAATATTGGCGCATTTCTTTATCAAGGGCTGCGAGTGGATCAACGGACAGTACATCGGCAGCGGCGATGCTCAGCATTACCAAAACATTCTGCTCTCGGGTATCGATGAGAGCAAAAACGACGTCACAAACGAGGTCACATATCTTGTGCTCGACATTTTAGAGGAGCTTGGCATCAGCGATTTTCCGACCACCGTCCGTGTCAACAGCAACACCGACGAAAAGCTTTTGCGCAGGGTCGCAGAGGTCATGCGATATGGCGGCGGAATACTCGCGATATATAACGAAGAGCTTGTCATCTCTGCACTTGTAAAAGACGGCTATGACGAACGAGAAGCCCGCAGGTTTGCCAACGACGGCTGTTGGGAGGTGCAGATTCCCGGCAAGACGTATTTTATCTATTCACCGTTCGATTCGCTGCAGATACTTCAGCAAAAGACGCTTGGCGGATATGACGACAATGCTGTTTACAAGACATTTGAAGAGCTGTATCAGCAATACAAAAGCGACCTTTATAATGCCGTGAAAGGGATCTTTAATGCCAAATGCACTCTTTTTACAGAGGATAAATTCAAGTGGGCAAAGCAATTTCCCTGCACTGTCGTATCACTCTTTGAGGAGGGCTGCATCAAAAAGGGCACATCATACCTCGAGGGCGGCCCTGTTTATAACATAACCTCTCCCCACATCGGCGGACTTGCCGATACGGTCAACAGCCTTTATGCCATCAAAAAGCTGGTGTATGACGAAAAGAAATTGACTTTCAATGAGCTTATGACGGTTCTGAAAAACAATTGGCAGGGGGAGGAGTCACTGCGCCTGTATGCCGTCAATCGCTATGCGTATTTCGGCAACGACAATGATGAGGTAGACAGCATCGCATCACGCCTCTTGTCTGATTTTGCGGACATCTGTGCGTCGTTCAACGGCAAATGCGGCTATCGTTTCCCTGCGGGAGTAAGCACCTTCGGTCGTCAGCTCGAGTGGTCGCCCAAAAGATTGGCTTCGCCCCACGGCAGGCGCATTGGCGAGATATTGGCAGCCAACTGCTCGCCTACGCCGAACACCGACAAAGAGGGTGCAACCGCTATAATACGCTCTTATTGCAAGTGCGATATGTCAAAGCTTGCCACCGGTGCGGCACTCGACATCAAGCTTTTGCCGTCAAGTGTGGCAGGCGAGGACGGATTGCAGGCGCTCGTCGGACTGATGAGGGGCTTTGTCGCCCTCGGCGGATTCTTTATGCAGCCTGACATAGTCGATGCTTCATTGCTTCGTGCAGCACAGCAGAACCCTGAGGACTATCAAACGCTTTCGGTTCGTGTTTCCGGTTGGAACGCACGGTTTGTTACCTTAAACAAAGAGTGGCAGGACATGGTGATCGAGCAAAATGAACACTGAGATAAAGCTTAGAATAACCGATGTGCAGCGCTTTTGCATGCACGACGGCCCCGGAATACGCACAACGGTCTTTCTCAAGGGCTGCCCGTTGCGCTGTGCGTGGTGTCATAACCCCGAAACACAAAGATCTGCATCAGAGCTTCTGTTTTATCATAACAAATGCATTTCCTGCGGCGAATGCGTCGGGAAATGCCCAAATACCGCTCATGTCATAAACGAGCGGCATTATATCGACCGCACAAAATGCATCGCTTGTGGCGAATGCGTTGCGGCTTGCCCTGCAGGCGCACTTGAAATATGCGGCAGGCTTATGTCGGTCGATGAAATATTGGCAGTGATAGAAAAGGATGTTGCTTTTTATAGTCAAAACGGTGGCGTGACGATCTCAGGCGGCGAGCCGTTTATGCAGGGCGAGGGGGTGCTTTGCCTGTTGCGTGCCTGCAAGCAAAGAGGCATCAACACTGCGGTCGAAACCTGCGGCTATGCGGATGTGTCTGTTTTGCGAGCCGCTGTGCCATACACAGACCTGTTTTTGTGGGATATTAAGGATACGAACGACATCAGACACAAGCAATATACAGGCGTGAGCACCCAGAGGATACTGCAAAATCTTTCGCTCATCAATGAGCTGAACGCCGAGATTCGCCTTCGCTGCATAATGGTGAACGGAATTAATACCGACGAAAGTCATTATTATGCCATCGCCGATATAGCCAAGACCATTCATGACCTCGATGGTGTGGAATTGATACCATATCACGCCTATGCAGGTACAAAAGCCGTCTTTTTAGGGCTGGAGGACAACGGCAAAAAAGAATGGATCCCGACCGAACAGCAGCTTTTGCAAGCAAAAAGGCTTTTGCACAAACTGAATGTCAAAAGCCTTTGATAGGTGTCGCTTTATAATTCGCCCATCACGAGTGCGAATTGCATTTTTCTATTCTGATGACTATCTCGGTCATTTCGGCGTTCTCGCATTTTGACACAGATGCTTTTATGCCTGATTCGCCAAGTGTCGTCATAGCGCGGTCGATGGTGTTATAAAAGAATTTTATATCGCTTATTGCGCCTATACGCCGCTTTATTACGGGCATGCGTTTTTCTTGCTTTGGAGTCATTGCCGCATCGATCATCTGCTCTGTCTGCGCTGCAGAAAGCTTTTTGTCAGCAGCACGCCGTATCAGTCTTAGTCGTTCCTGCTTGTCCTCAACTCTCAGAAACGCCCGTGCGTGCCTTTCGCCGAAGCCTGCCGCCGTGATCTCTGCGCGTTCGGCAGCACCGAGCTTTAAAATGCGCAGCTTGTTTGAAAGGCACGCCTGCGTCACCGAAAGTTCTTTTGCAAGCTCGGTCTGCGAGATTCCGCTTGAATTTATTATTTCGAGCAGTGCTTCGGCTTCTTCAAAGATCCCAAGTCTGCTGCGCTGGATATTTTCGGTGAGTGCCAGCAGTCCTATGCGATCGTCGTCGGCATCGTATATCAGGCACGGGATCTGCTTGATGCCAAGCTCCTTGCATGAGCGCCAGCGCCTTTCGCCTGCGATTATCTCATACGGCGGCGCAGTCACCTTGACACCGTTGATCTCAAGCTCGGGAATCTCGGTGCGCCTTCTGACGGTTATCGGCTGCAGCAGACCGACACTTTTGATGCTCGCGGTCAGCCTGCTCTGCTCGTCGCAGTCAAACTGCTTGCGTGGCTGGTTTGGATTAGGCACTATGTCTGCCGTAGCTATCATCAGCAGCACAGAATGCTTTGATATTGCTTTTTTAAACAGTCTTTCGAGCATGATACGCCTCGTATAAAACAAAAAAGTATGGTGATCGTATAAATACTTTTACCATACTTATATTGTCTTATTATGCCAAAGCGTGTCACGAAAAAAACTTTTTGCTCTTGAGTGCGAGCACACCGTCATGAATGACGCATTCGCCTATCGCAAAGAACCTGCCGTCGTTGGAATAGACGGCATATTTTTTGTTTTCGACAGGCTTTCCCAACCTGTTGCGCTCAAAACCGAGCCGCACACCGTTGCGGAACAGCCTCTCAAGTTCATCGTCAAGTGTTATCCTGTCAAAGCCATCAAACAGCTTGCAAGTCGGGATAAGCACTTTTTTTATGCTCTCGGCATCCATTTGCGACAATTCGTCGACAGTGATCGATTGCGATATGTCGAATCTGCCTGCCGAAACCCGCCTTAAGCTGCTCATGACTGCGCCGCAGCCGAGCCTTGCGCCTATGTCGTGGCAAAGAGTGCGGATATATGTGCCCTTGCTGCATTTGACGTCGATAAAAAACTTTTCGCCGTCCTGTGACGGAATTATCGAATAAACAGTGATGGCTCTGCTCTGACGCTCTATCTCGATGCCGTCGCGAGCGAGATCGACCAGCTTTCTGCCGCCGACCTTTAGCGCCGAATACATCGGGGGTGTCTGCATTATTTCACCCTCAAACTCCTTGCAGACCCGGCTAAGCGCCGCAAGGTCTATATTCTCTTTGCCGCAGAAACGGGCGGTGACTGTGCCCGTGACGTCCTGAGTGTCTGTCTCATAGCCGAATTCTATTCCGGCGAGATAATGCTTGTCGTGCGAGGTGATATAATCGCTTGCGCCGACCGCCGAGCCGATCATAACAGGCAAAACTCCTGTCGCCATCGGGTCGAGCGTGCCGCCGTGCCCTGCTTTTTTGACACCGAGAATGTGCTTGACCTTGTTAACGACAGTCTGTGATGTCATGCCGCTTTGCTTGTCGATGACTATCAGTCCGCTCTGCTCTGTCATTTGAGCTGCCCCTCAAGCTTTTGTGCCAAAAGTGCTCCGACATCCTCTATCTCGAGCGGTACTCGACAGCCTGCTGCGTGCAGATGTCCGCCGCCGCCGAAATTTTGTGCTGCGAACTGAGCGACATCAAAATAGTCGTTGCTGCGCAGGCTTATCTTTTTTTCTCCGTTTTTGACCCTGACAAGCGCAGAGACCTCAACGCCCTTGATGCGCCTCGGTATCTGGTGAAGATTGTCCATGTCGCTCTCTGCCGCGCCCAGACTGTTTATAAGCTCGGGATCAAGCTCAACCACGGCGAGCTTGCCGTTGAGATAGAATTTGAGCGAATTGTATGCTGCCTTTTCGAGCTCGATCTGCGTAAGTGTGTTCTGCTCAAACAGCCTGCGGTTGATGAGCGCAAAATCTATGCCTGTCGCAAGCAATTCTGCGGCAGCCATATGAGTTTCGGGTCGTGTTGCGGGATATTTAAAGCAGCCGCTGTCTGACGAAATAGCAGAATAGAGTGGCAGTGCGAGGTCTTGGTCGATCTCGATGCCGAGCTCTTTGACTATCTCATATATTATCTCGCCGCACGCGATGTATTCTGCTCTGATGAGGCGCTCTTTGCACTCGATCGTGTTGACCGCATGATGGTCTATCGAAAGGTCAAATATGTCGGGAAGCGATGCTTTGTATTCGCCGAGCATATTGCGTGATGCGATGTCGACGGTGACGTTCAAGCCACGCGGCTCTGTTGTCATAAACCTGTCGACGCCGATAAACTCGAGCTTTTGCGGCAATTTGTCGCACACAAAAATATGTGCCTGCTTGCCAAGCTTGGTTAGTGCGACGGCAAGCGCCGTCGCCGAGCCTATCGTGTCGCCATCGGGGCTTGCGTGGCAGTATAGTGTAAACTCGTCGCCCGACCTGAATATCTCGGCACAACGCGAAAGCGTTATGTCATTAGTCCTGCCGGTCTGAGCCGTCTTGGTTGTCTTGGTTATCTGATCCATCGGGCAAAACTTCCTTTAATATTTCGGCGATGTTGATGGCGCGCTCTGCACTGTTGTCACGCAAAAACACGAGCTTTGGTGTTATGCGCAGGTTGAGCCTGTGCGCAAGCTCACGGCGTATATAGCCGTTTGCCGCACTCAAGCCGTCTTTGACGCCTTTGTCCTCGCCCAAAACGCTGTAGTATATTTTGGCAAGCGAGAGGTCGCGCGTGACCTCAACCGCCGATATGCTGACAAATGTGCCGCTAACGCGCGGATCTTTGACAGTGCGCAATATCTCGGTGAGCTCTCTCGTGACCTGCTCGTTTATCTTATCCTGTCTGAAAGCCATTATCTTGCGATCTCCTCCATGACAAAGGCCTCAAACTCGTCGTTCTCTTTGATGTCGGTGTATTTCTCAAGTCCCACGCCGCATTCGTAGCCCTGCTGTACCTCTCTGACGTCGTCCTTAAAGCGGCGGAGCGAGGATATTTTGTCCTCGGTAATGACCACGCCGTCACGAATAACACGTATCTGGCAGTTGCGTGCGATCTTGCCGTCGAGTATATAGCAGCCTGCGATAGTGCCGATGTTGGGAACTCTGATGCACTGACGCACCTGCGCTCTGCCGAGTATGACCTCTTTGTATTTGGGAGCGAGCATACCCTTCAAAGCCGCCTTGACCTCGTCGATGCAATCGTAAATGACACGGTAGGTGTGCATATCGACCTTTGATCTTGTAGCAGCCTCGAGTGCCTGTCTGTCAGGTCTGATGTTGAAGCCGATGATTATGGCGTTCGAAGCCGCCGCCAGCATGACGTCGCCCTCGTTGATAGCGCCGACACCGGTGTGAATGACCGACACGCTGACCTCTTCGTTCGAGAGTTTTTCAAGGCTGCTCTTGACTGCCTCGGCACTGCCCTGAACGTCTGCTTTGACTATGATGGAAAGCTTCTTGACGCCGCTGCCGATCTGCTCAAACAGATCGCTGAGGCTGGCTCTCGAGCCGCTTTCAAATTGCTTTTGCTTTTGCTCTGCTCTGCGCTTTTCGGCAAGCTCTCTTGCCATCTTTTCGTCAGAAACTGCGTTGAACACGTCGCCTGCTTCGGGAACCTCGGCAAGACCCATTATCTCGACAGGGGTCGAGGGGCCTGCTGTCTGAACCTTGCGACCGGTATCGTCGGTCATGGTACGTACTCTGCCGACGCTGGTGCCTGCGATGACTATGTCGCCGTTGTGAAGCGTGCCGTTCTGAACCAGCACTGTTGCGACTGCACCACGACCGCGGTCGAGCTTTGCCTCGACGATAGTGCCCTTTGCCGCACGATCGGGATTTGCTTTTAGCTCGAGCATATCAGCCGAAAGCAATATCATTTCGAGTAATTCGTCGATGCCCTGACGCTTGAGCGCAGAAACCTTGACGCATATGGTGTCGCCGCCCCAAATTTCGGGAACGAGCTCGTATTTTGTCAGCTCGGTCATGACTCTTTCGGGATCGGCACCGGGTCTGTCTATTTTGTTTATGGCGACGATGATCGTGACGCCTGCGGCCTTTGCGTGGTTGATAGCCTCGACAGTCTGCGGCATGATGCCGTCATCTGCTGCGACGACAAGCACTGCGATGTCGGTGATGTTTGCACCTCTTGCACGCATTGCGGTGAATGCCTCGTGACCCGGGGTGTCAAGGAATGTGATAGGTCTGCCGTCGATGTTTACACGGTAAGCACCGATGTGCTGTGTTATGCCGCCTGCTTCGCCTGCGGTAACATGCGCATCACGTATCGCATCAAGCAGCGATGTCTTGCCGTGGTCGACGTGACCCATGACGCAAACGACGGGAGCGCGCGGCTGGAGCGCCTCGGGTGCGTCGGGCTCTTCGTTGAATAATTTATCTTCAATGGTGATGACTACTTCGCGCTCGACCTTGATGCCGAATTCGTCACAGATAAGGTATGCGGTGTCATAATCGATGCTCTCGTTGACACTGACCATCAGCCCCATCTTCATGAGCTTTTTGATAAGCTCGCCTGCGTTGATCTTCATGCGCATGGCAAGCTCACCGACACTTATTTCGTCGGGAAGTGTAATGTGAAGTTGCACGGGCTTGGGCTTTTGAGGCTGAGGAGCCTGCTTGCCGTTCTGGCGACCCTGCTGCTTGCTCTGCTGCCTTGAATCGCGGGAATTCTTGGTGCCCTGCTGCTCGGTATTCTTCTTTTTGATCTTTTGCTTTGCACCTGTTGCCTGCCTGTCGGGCGTAGTTTCATAGCTTAAGAGCTTGTCGTCGTATTTTGAAAGGTCTACGCTTGCGGTACCTCTCGTGTCGACAATGCGCACCTCGTCGCGTGAGCGCTTTTTTTGCTGCTGCTGAGGCTTTTGAGGCTGCTGTTGCTGCTGAGGCTTTTGAGACTGCTGACCGCCCTTGCCCTGCTGGGGCTTTTGAGGCCTGTCGGTGCGCTGTCTGTCAGCAGGCTTTTGAGGCTGCTGCTCGGTCTGAGCAGGAGCGGCAGCGGCGGCTGCCTTTGCCTTTTTCTTTTCGTCATAATACTTGAAATATTCGTTGAGATCAACCTGGTTGCGCTGGGTGATGACCTCAAACAACAGGCTTAGCTCCTCCTCGTCAAGTACGGTGCTGTGAACCTTGCCCGTAATGCCGTGAGCAGTCAGGATATCGATGAGATCTTTGCTCTTCATATCGAGATCCTTGGCAAGATTGCTGATCCTTATTTTTTCGCTTGTAGTTGCCATAGTTAATTACCCCCTAAGATAGTCGTATCTGACACACGCCTGTAGAACGCGGCGAAATTTTTGTCTGTTATTGCGGCAGCGGCGCAGTCGCCCTTGCCTATTGCACTGCCGAATTCAGACATTGAAAGCGGCAGAATATGCAATTCGACGCCGCGGAACTGTGATTTGTCTTTGATCTGTTTTGAGGTGTTGTCAGAGGCGTCAGCCGCCAGCAAGACCATGATAGCCTTGCCCGCCTTGATTGCGGCGAGCGTGTTGTTGGTGCCGATGCTGAGCGCACCTGCTTTTGCGGCAAGTCCGAGCATCCCTTTGAGACGGTCCAAAGCGGCTCACTCCTTTTTATTATCATTTAGAAAAGCAATTCCGAAAGCAAAATATAGGTTTCATCGCTGACGCGGCACTTGAAAGCGCGCTCAATGCGGCGTGCTTTTTTTGCAGCGGCAAGACATTCTGCGCTCTTGCAGAGATATGCACCTCTGCATTGCGCTTTGCCGCCGATGTCGGGAACGACATTGCCGTCCGGCGCTTTGATCAAACGAAGGAGTGTGCTTTTGTCCTTCATTTGTCCGCAACCGAGACATTTACGCAGCGGGATCTTTTTTTCGCTCATCAGACATCACTTGAAATTGCTGTCAGGGAGCTCTTGATATCTATCTTGAGTCCTGTAAGCTTTGCGGCGAGTCGTGCGTTCTGACCCTTTTTGCCGATGGCGAGCGAGAGCTGGTCGTCGGCAACGATAACGCGGTATGCGTGCTCGTCATCGGGGAACTGTGTCACAGAAAGTGCGGTTGCGGGCGAAAGTGCCGCACTGACAAATTCTGCGGGGTCTTCGCTGTATTTGATGATATCTATCTTTTCGCCTGCGAGCTCGGCGGTAACGTTGTTTTTGCGAGCGCCGTTCTGACCTATGCACGAGCCTATGGGGTCGACACCCTCAACATTCGATGTGACGGCGATCTTTGTGCGGCTGCCCGGCTCGCGTGCGATCGATTTGATCTCGACGGTGCCGTCGGCTATCTCGGGGACCTCGAGCTCAAACAGCTTGCGGACGAGGTCGGGATGAGTTCTCGAAAGCATGACGCTCGGACCGCGCTGCTCTCTCTTGATCTCGGTGATAAAGACCTTGATCTTTTGACCGACATAAAACTCTTCGTCGGGGATCTTGTCTTTTGCATAAAGCACCATCTCGTTGCGACCTATCTCGAGCGAGGTGTTGCCCGTGGTCTGGTCGTATCTCGAAACAGTCGCCGTGACTATCTCGCCCTTGCGGCTCTCGTATTCGCGTGCCATATTGCCGCGCTGAGCCTCACGGATGCTTTGAATGATGACCTGCTTTGCAGCCTGGGTGGCAATTCTGCCGAATTCTTTGGTCTTGACCTCGACCTCGTATATATCGCCGAGTCCGATGCGCTTGTTTTTGAGACGTGCCTCTTCGAGCGAGATCTCGCATTTGGGATCCTCGACCGTCTCGACGACGAGATACTGTGCCATGACCTTAAAATTGCACTTTTCGCTGTCTATGCGAACAGCACACTTTGCTCTCTCGCCCATCTCTTTTTTGATGGCGGTAAGCAATGCCGTCTCGACCTTTTCGAGCATGTATTCTTTTGGAATGCCGTGCTCTTTTTCAAGCAGGTCGAGAGCCTCGAAAAACTCTTTGTTCATTTTTTGTCTGCCTCCTTAAGTGTGCAAAGCGCGTCAGCCGCACCAAGCGGTCAGCCTTGAAACGGCCTTGCGGTCTATTTTGATGGTTTCTGTTTCTTTTTGAATATATATAGCTTCGTCGTCATAGCCCGTGAGCGTGCCGACATGCTCTTTTGAGCCCTCAACTGCGGTGTATAGTTTTGCGGTGACGGGATAAGCACCGCCTATCGCATAATCATAATGCGCATCGCACGAAAGCGTCCTGTCAAGCCCTGCACTCGAAACGACAAGATTATACTGTGTTTCGATGGGGTCGAGCTCGTCGATCATCGGCTCGATGACATCGTTGACCTTGATGCAGTCATCGATGTCGATGCCGCCGTCCCTGTCTATCTCTATCTCGAGGGTGTAGTCTGCGACCTCTTTGCCGAACGAAACGTTCCAAACAGAATAGCCGAGATCGATAATAGTCTGTTCGACGAGCTGCCTGACTCTGGCGGCAACGCCGAGCTTTTTATCTGCCATAAAAACCTCCATAACAAAATTTAAGAGCGGCTCTTGTCAAGCCACTCTTAAACCTCACTTACACTTTCTGTGGTTATTATACCACATGCAAAAGCAAAAATCAATGCTTTTTTGCAAAAAATACGCGATTATTCGCTCATAAAGCCGTGCTGCTTTGCTTTGTCCCAGTCGATAAACAGCACCTTCCTGCCGCCCTGCTTGCCTTTTTGATTTTTGCCGGGTAATGTCGCCTCGCTCAGACATCCGGACTTGATCAGCGTGTCAAGTGCATCTGAGGCGAGCTTTTTGTTTGCGCCCTTGATATTTTTCAGAATATAATTGTTAGCTTCATTCATCGTCGGGCTTTGACTCTCACGCAGGTATTTGAAAATGCATTTGTAATATGCGTCATAAACGTCGCTCCGGTCGGGCAGTGTGACGACCCTCGTCGCGGTCTCCTGCAGGCTTTTTGAAAACGAGCCGTTGATGCCGTATATGACGACCTCTTTGTGATAGAAATTCTTAAGGAAAGACGTCACCGAGGCAAAATGCCCGTCGCCCGAGAACAATATGAATATGCCGATATCGTTCGACGACAGTGCACGCTGATATATGTTGTCAAGAATAATAAAATCGGTGAAATCCTTTACGACTCCTTTGGGGCTGCGTGTGTCGATGATCTTGTTTGAATACAGACGAATGCGACCTATCTCGTCTGCAAGACTCTTGTGTGAAAAATCAGCGAAAAACATAACGTCGACGAGGTTATAACGCTCGTTTAGCTCTTCGAACCAGCCCTTTATGTTTGGCTGCATCGAATAATTTTGCTTTAGCGATATGTACCAGTGCTCGTAATCGACGAAAGCGACCGCCTTTGGCAGCGATGAGCGATCTGACGGCGCTTGCTGTTCTGCTGATTTTTTGCCGAAAATATTAAAAATAGCCATTCCTCCTTTCATTTAAATTCTTCAGTCATCATTTTACGACATTTGCTGCTGAATGTCAATAGCTATGTTTTTTAAGATACTCTGACAGCTTTGCGAGAATGCGCTTTTCGAGCCTCGAAATATAGCTTTGCGAGATGCCGAGCATGTCGGCGACCTCTTTTTGCGTGTATTCCCTGCCCTCGCTGCCGTCATATGTAATGCCAAAGCGCAACTCTATTATGCGCCTGTCACGCTTTGACAGCCTCATCAGTGCCTGCCTGACTATGCGTTTATCCTCGCTTTCTTCAAGCCTGCGGTAAACAAAATCATTGTCTGTGCCAAGAAGGTCTGACAAAAGCAATTCGTTGCCGTCATAGTCTACCTTGAGCGGCTCGTCGAGCGAGATCTCTGCCTTTTGACCAGTCGTCTTGCGTATATACATCAGTATCTCGTTTTCTATGCAGCGCGAAGCGTAGGTTGCAAGCTTTATCTGTTTGCCCGGCTTAAAGGTGCTGACCGCCTTCATCAGCCCGATCGTGCCTATCGAAATAAGATCTTCTATGCCTGCCGAGGTGTTTTCAAAGCGCTTTGCGATATAGACAACAAGCCGCAGGTTGTGCTCGACCAATATCTTGCGTGCCTCTATGTCGCAGTGTGCTATCTCGACGAGTTCGTTTTCTCTTTGCGGATCGAGAGGGGGCGGCAGTGTGACGGGGCCGTTTATATAAAAGCAGCCGTCGCTCTTTGCGGTCAAAAGGTCTATAAAGGCTTGGTATTTTTCTCTGAGTATATTCATGGCGTACAGCTCCTTTTGAGTTATGCTATTGCAGGGCTTACAACAGCGAAGCAGGCAAAAGTCCCTTTGTGCCGCAATAATCGTTTGCGTTGCCTATGGCGACGGCGACGAATGCTTTGCGAGGCTTGCCTTTCGAATATATCGCCACGCTGTCGGGAATAAAGAAATAAATCGTTTCTGTCGAAACGGCAGTCGTCACTGCCACAGGCAAAAGCCTGTCTTTGCAGGCGATGGCAAGCGAACTGTCAAAAAGTGGGCGTGATATAAATATCATAGGCAGTCCCGACGACGGCTCGAGCGCCGTGTTGCCGCTGTCGACCAGCATTATTTCGTCGATGACAGCATTCCCTATGCGTATCACGGTGCGTTTGCAGTCTATTTTGCTTCGGCTGCGGAAGTGTGACAGATAGCATAAGGCACAGAATGCCGATACGAGCGCTGCGGGCAACAAGAGAAATATGTTGATGCTCGTCTGCTCTATGCCGATAATAAAGCAGAAAGCACTCATCATGCCGCCAAGCAGTGCACTTGTTACGGCAAAAAACGCACATATTGCAAAATACCGCTTTGGCTGTCGCCTGCCGAAGGCTATAAAGCATATCAGCATCTCGGATAAAGCTGCGGATATGACAGAGATTGCCATGTTCTGAATAAACAGATGCAGCAGCGCGTATATTCCGCCTGTCAAAGAACCCAGGGCTAAAAGCAACGGCTTTAGCCTTTCACGGCATATGAGCGACGTAATATAAAGGCACAGTGCATCAAAGCAGATATTGATAAAAATAAGCTCGTCGGCATATATTACGACAGCACCACCCTGCATACTCATCACCTCACAAGAGATTGTATGCTCTCGGCGGCGAAAATATTGTCACATTCTATCGAACACATCAAACAAAACCGGAGTTTTTAAAGGAGTCTTGTTATGCAAAAAATATTCGGGCTGTTAAAGAGCCTTTTTTGCCTTTTAATGATAGTCGCCTGCTTTTATCTCGCATCCAAAACGGCAGGGGAGGGGATACAGGCGGCTGCCGGACTTGGCGGTGGCGGCATGGGAATAACCGCGCTTCTGCGCTCGTTGCTGGGGTGATATTATTTACATTAATATAAGAATAAAGCCGCTGTATCTGCGCGGCATATTTGTGAGAATGAGCATTCTGGCAGTGCCGTCGTTTTTGCTTGTCTGCTATGTTGAGGGAATAATATCGGCGACGATAATATTCTTGGCTGCTCTTTTGCACGAGATGGGGCATCTTGCGGCGATGGCTGCCTGCCGTGCGGAAATGACCGAAATAGCCTTAGAGCCTATGGGTGCCCGTATAGCATATGACGGCATGAAGACGTCATACATCGACGATCTGCGCATAGCTATGGCAGGGCCGCTTTTTAATCTTCTGTTTTGTGTCGTGGGCGTGATCGTCTTTGTGTTTTTTAAAAGCGAATATGTGCTGCTTTTCGTGCTTTCGCATCTTGCACTTGCCATGGCAAACCTTTTGCCCGTTTCGTTTCTCGACGGCGGCAATATGCTGTATGCCGCCGTCTGCATCAAAAGTGATCAGGCAAAAGCCGAAAAAGTGTGCGGGATCATGAATGTTTTTGGCAGACTGACAATGCTGGCGGTAAATATTTTTGCGCTCGTTATGTCGGGCTTTAACATCGGATTTTGCGTTTTGATCACTCTCCAGGCGGCAACATTGCTGTCTGAATGACCGATAAAAGCAATATTTTGCGTGTGGTTATGATATTTATTCAATCAAACGTGCATTTACCCCTTGTTTTTTTGTCATTTTGATGGTATAATCTATATCCGTAAAGCCGTTCCTTGGAGGTATAAAATGAAAAAGATTATTTCAATCGTTCTCTGTCTGGTGATGCTCACTGCGGTTCTCGCAAGCTGCAGCACACTTAAAGAAGATGAGAAGGGCGCAGTTATCTCGGTCTATCTTTCCGAGTTTCCCGACACCCTTGACCCCGCACTTATACAGCTCAATGATGAGACCAGCCAATTGCTGAGCCTCATATACGAGAGCCTCACCACGATAGATGCCAACGGCAACGTTGTTGGCTCGCTTGCCACCAAATGGTACGGCAAATACGACGAACGTGATGAAGAATATAAAATGTATTTTGAGCTCAAAGACACCTCGTGGGATGATACCACAGGCGTTCAGGCTCAGCATGTCGTTGACGCATGGGCACGCATACTCTCTCCTGAGATCGACAGCCCCTATGCATCTCTGCTCTATCCTATCAAAAACGCCAAGAATGTTAAGTCGGGTGTTATGACGCGTGACGACCTCGGTGTCGCCGCAGAGGACGATCATCTGCTCTGCGTTACATTCGAGGATGAGTTTGACATCAACCTCTTTGCCGAGATCGTTTCTGACATACATCTCTGCCCTCAGCGTGAGGATGTTATCCAGCGTGCAGAGAAAGAGGGCGAGGACTGGGCTGCCGACGCAGGCACTATCGTTTGCAGTGGCCCGTTCAAGGTTCAGGCGTTCGATGACGGCAAAAAGCTGGTTCTCGAGCGCAACCCCTATTATATGCGTGACGTTGAAGAAGATGCACTTGACAAATCTGTGCTTCCCTACCGCATCACCTGCCTCTATCAAGAGGCTGCTCTTGCCGACATCAGCAAGGTCAACGATGCCGACAAAAAGACCCAGTCGCAGTATCAGATCTCGCGCTGGGAGTCTGACAACATTTTCTATTACGGCTCGTTCGACAAGTCGAGCTATGAATATTTCGGTAGCAAGCTCACTACAAAGAGCGTGCTTTCGAGCTGCGCACTGTATTTCAACTGCGACGTCATAACCGACGCCGATGTCAGAAACGCAATGTCGATGGCTATCGACCGCAGCAAGCTCGTCACCGAGATCACCGGCACAGGTGAGGTCGCCGCAACAGGCATAGTTCCGAACGGCGTCTTTGCTACAGGCAAGGGCACCAGCTTCCGTGACAAAGCGGGCGATATTTATAAGACCACTGCCGACCTCGATGCTGCAAAAGCACTGATGAAGGGCAAAAAGGCAGGCTCTATCACTCTGACCTATCTCATTCCCGAATCCAGCAGCGTCATCAGCGGCAACCGCAAAAAGGCTATCTATGAGAATGTTTATGAGGCAATAGCCAACGAATGTGCAGCAGCATTCAAGGAGCTTGGCTTCAATGTCAAGACCAATGGTCTCAACCCCGATGATTTCCGCACTGCTATGACAGAGCGCAACTTTGATGTAATGCTCACCAACGTCATCGGCGACAGCACAGAGGCCTTCAACTACCTCGCACCTTTCGCAAAATATTACAGCGGCGCAGCCGTTTCGATCGACTTTACATCCGACTCTTATTCGCTGCATTACACCAACTATAACAGCGACGAATACGAAGCAATTATCGACGAGGCAGTTATGTGCAGCGACAGAGCAAAGAGATTTGAGCTCATGAAGCAGGCTGAGCAGAAGCTGGCTGAGGATTGCCCGATGGCAACTCTGTTTGGCTACACTCACAGCTATGTGACTAAGGGCGACCTCTCGGGTCTCTCGACCAACTATTTCGGCTTTGTCAACTTCACGAAAGCATCGCTTAAGGATTGGCGCAACATCAACGCCGCCGAAGAAGAAGCCTCCAACGAGGCTGCTATGTCACAGGAAGCAGCAAAATAAGCTTTTGCAGACAGCTAAATAACAAAAACAGAGCCTTTCGCGAGTGCGAAAGGCTCTTATTTTTGCATTTTGCGTTATTTATTAAACTCGCTGATGAGGGGATAGATCTTGCGCTTGAGCGTGGGTATGGTTTCGCGATTGACCCAGCTCGACCAATAGGTATAGCCGCCGAGCGTGAGTGAGCGCGGTGTCGCCATATAGTTAAAATATCCGCCGACCTGATCGACAGGAATAGTCTTTACGCCGGTGAATTCGCTGCGCAGCCAGAGCGTCATGTCGACAAGGCTTTCGCCGGGAACGCCCACAAAGAGATAGCCCGCAAACTTCATGACAGCTATATCTATCTCGACCTCGTGCTTTGCAAGCTCCTCGTCTGTGAAGCCTGTCTTGTAGGTTGCTATGTGCTGCAATTGCGAGGAACGCCAGCGTTCGTCGATGAGGTGCTTGATCTCATAGGCGGGCTTGCCGTCGGCTATCGCCTGCTGAAGCGCATTCTCTGCATCGTTTGCACGCTTTGCCCAATATTCGGGCTGTGCACGGTCGTAGGGGATGTCGTCCTTCATTGGCACGGAAACTCTGAAGGTGTCTGTCGCAAACGCCCCGTCGGTGTCTACCTTGAATGCGGTCTCGGCGAACGCCTTTTTGAGCTTGCCGCCAAACCACGCAGCAAGCCTTCTGCAGTCGGCATCGCTGTCCTCATAAGTCGCCATCTTTTCGTTGGATTTTTTTGTTGAAAGGTCTGCACACGGACCGTTGAGATACATGCTTATTCCGCCGTATTCAGCCTCAAAGCCCTCGCTCATGTATCCGGGCCAGTCGAAATTATAGTGATACATTTTTGTGCGGTCGGGGTGGAACCTGAGCTCAAACAAAACGGCTACGTCGGGATGCGCCGCAAAGCGTGATACAGTGCCGATGGTTTCGCCCTGCTTGTTCTTAAAGACAAACAGATAAGCCTTGGGATCGTTGGGGTTATCAAAGTATATGGGCTTGTCGAATACAGGCAGATCGGGCTGATATCCACGCAAAAGCATGATGTTTTTATCCTGCGAATAAGGTCTGCCCTCGTCATCAAACTCCATGCCTGTCCAAACCGTAACACCGCCGAGACCCTCAACATACTGCTCGCGGTTGAACGTGCATTCTGTGCCGAAATCCGCTTCGCAGGCATAAAGGTCAAACTCCTGTGCGCGTGTCATCATGTCCTTGACGGCAGAAACGGTGCGCTCGATTATTTTGTCCATCGCCTCACCCGAGAGTGCCTCGGACTCGGGAGCTGCGTGTATCTGAAGCTCGTGATACCAGATAGAGCGCTCGGGTATGCCTGTTGCCTTCGAGACCTCTTCGCGCCATCTGCGTGTCTCGGTGTGGAATGTGCCGAGGAAGTCGAAGGCGCATATCAGCGCCTTGTCGCTGTCGCCCTCAAGATATAGAAACCTGCCGTAAAGCTCTGTGCCGAATGGCCAGACGGGGGTGAATGTGCCGCTGAGCGGTATTTTTGCAAAACTGCATTTCATCATATCAGATCAAAACTCCTTTTATAGCGTTAAGTTATTAAGCTTACAGCATGATTATACACCGCAGATGGCAGTTAGTCAACAAAAAAACTTTTTTGTGAAACGGGCAAAAAAGTTGAAAAAAACACTTGACAATACGGCTCTTGTATGCTATATTATATGAGCGCGCTGGGTTTCACGCTGGTGTGGCTCAATGGCAGAGCAGCTGATTTGTAATCAGCAGGTTGGGGGTTCGACTCCCTTCACCAGCTTCGCCCGCGCTCATTAATACAAAATGGGGGAATTCCCGAGTGGCCAAAGGGGACAGACTGTAAATCTGCTGGCATTGCCTTCGGTGGTCCGAATCCACCTTCCCCCATATGAAAAAAGCACCGATTTTTCGGTGCTTTTTTCAATTTAAGCGTGCCTTGCGGCATAGATGAAATGCACTTTCTGCGGAAGTGATGATATGCACGCCTGACGGCGTGATCAGATAAGCAATTCAAAAGAATTGCTTATCTAAACAACCTGCGACGGAGCATGTCTATCCAACCGACACGCGAATTTACCATAAACATTGCGCCGCCCAATATTCCCACTACGGCGAGAATAAACCAGCACCATCTGAGTGCGAACACCTCATAAAATGCGAATGCAAGCGACATTTCAAACAGTACCGACATCCCTCCGAAGATAAAGAGAATTATCGCTATCTTCGGCAGTATGCCGAGTTTTTTTATGCGTGAGATCAGCACAGAGATGCCGATATAGATAAATATTTCTGCGGCAACAGGCAGGGCGAACGGGAGATACCACGACAGTATTCCGCCGTTGATCCATGCGACCAGTGCAAGGAACAATGCAGACACAGCTCCGTCAATCGTTAGAAGTATATAAACATTCGGCTTGTTAAAAAACAGCGGCAGCAATACATAGCAAAAGCACAGCGCTATGCCGCCGTATACATATATCGGCCAGATCTGATCAAAGCCGTCAATGATCTGCAGCAGCAGTGCTATTGCGGCGGGTATCGCAAGTATTACGGTGCCGAGCACGGCGACAAAGCCGCGGTTGACCCTCTCACGCTGCTTTTCTATGCGCTGAGGGTAGGGGCTATAATCGACAACGCCGTGCTTGACATTTGGATTTAATACTTCGGTGCCGCAGAGTGGACAGACTTTTTCTGATTCTGCGAGCTTGACGCCGCAGTTAACGCAGTATGACATCAATAAAGGCTCCTTTCTTTAAGGTTGCTTTCGATGGTTATCGGCACGCCGTCCTCGACCATGCGAGTGAATACGCCTCTCTCTGTTTCGGCGCTGCGCAGCGTGCGCGTGAAATTGATATACGTCTTGTCTTTATAAGAGATCACGGCGCACATAACTCTGTTTTGAAACAACGGGCCGACCTGAAAATCAAAGCGGTTTATATATTGATCCATTATTTCGGGCAATTTGACTACCCCAAGGTTTGACATGAGCGCCGAGGTCTGCACGTCGCCTGTGGCACGGTATACGGCTCGCAGAACGGGTATCTTGATGATCAACGGTGTCCACTTTAATATCGGATTGCGCACCGCGTCGACGTTGCCGCTGAATTTGGCACGCATTTTCTGAGGCGATGCCTCGAGCCCCATATAGCATTTTACGGCGTCGCAGGTCTCTTTGAGCGTATACTCGCCGTATCTGCTTTCTGTGCCGGGGTTGACATACGAAGCAAAATTGCGCACCGTGTCAGAGTCGAACATCGCTCTGAGGTTGACGGGAACGCATATTTTTACGGGACGGTTGCGCTTTGCAGCGGAGCGCTCTTTTTTTTGTATATCCGAAATGCTGCATATCATGCAGGCGGTGATATAGTGTGTTAAAGAAACACCGTATTTGTGTGCGGCGCCGAGCAACGTTTTTGTATCTGCCGTGCCTGTAATTATATTCATAAAGCCGCCGAGCTCGTCCTCGCCCGGGATGCAATAGGCATCCGCCTCACTCCTTGACATGCAGACCCTGCCTGCGTGCCGCAAAAAGCTGTCCTCTGCCTCGCGATCTGTCATCTTTTGACCGCAGTCGAGCACTCCGTTGCCGTAGGGAATGATAAGCCCGTGCTTTATGCTGAGATATTCGCCGAGCAGTGTCTTTAAAAACACCAGCCCGCCCGTTCCGTCTGCAAGCACATGGAAGAATTCGAGCGCTATGCGCTTGTCATAATACCTGACCCTAAACAAAAAGCCGTTGCTCTTTTTTGAGTCTATCGGCAGGCAGGGGTTGGCGACGTCCTGCTCTATCGGCGGAACGCCGTGCACCTCCTCGAGATAAAACCAAAAAAGCCCTTTTTTGACGCAGACACCGAACGTCGGCAATCTGCGCAGGGTGTGCCTGAGTGCCGTCTTGAGTATATCGGGGTCGACTGTTTCATTCAGCTCGGCACACAGGCGAAACATCGCCATCCAGCGCCTCGTGCGCACAGACGGATATATTGTTGCGGCATTGTCGAGCTTATACCATTTTTTAGTTCTTTTCATATCGTTTTTCATAATGATGAGGTTATGCGTGCGATCTTGTCGAGTGCATCCAGGCTCTCTGCCCCGAAGGGATATATGGGAAAAACATGATCCATCGCAGGGTAGATATACAGATTTATATTATTGTTTGCGGCGTGCAATTTGAGACAGTCGGGATAAAGCACGTCGTATGTGCCGATAAAAACATAGGTCTTGCCGAGCGCAAGCTCTTTTGCGTATATTGGCGAAAGCAGTGGGTCGCGTATATCCCTGCCGCCTGCATAATATCTGCCGCAGGTCCGCAATGTTGCAACATCGAGCCACGGGTCGTTTATCTCGGCTATGGCAGGATTGCTGCAGGTCAGATCAAGCCATGGCGAAATGGCGATAAGCGGCGGAACATGCTCTTTCTTTGCGGCAAGCTCGAGTGCAAACGCCGTGACAAAGCCACCGCCGGAGCTGTCGCCCATCAGAACGATGCTTTGCTCTCCATAAAGCTCACAGGCTCTTTGATATGCCTCTCCTATCATTTTATAAACATCGCGGCAGGTGTGCTTCGGCGCTTTTGGATATACCGGAATGATAACTCTGCCGCCTGTCTTTTTGACGAGCCGCCTGAGAAACGAATAGTGAAACGCGGTTATATGCGTCCAATAAGAGCCCCCGTGTACATAAAACACTGTTTTGCCCGGCTTTTTGCTGTCGATGATATAGACATCCTTGCCGAGCGCGCTTTGCTTTACACCGTAAAACAGGCTGTCCAACATGGGCAATCGATAGCCGTTTGCCGCACGGTATGCAAATTTTCTGGGCATTCCGTTTTTGTCAACGACCGATTTTGCCAGATGATAACAAAAGGTGTGTATCAGTATAGGGTCGATATAACTGCCCAAGCTGCGCTTTTTGTTATAAAATTCTATCATTCGTGATCAAGAGCCTCCGTGATCGAGACCACTTCGAGCATTTTGTCGTCGACCTTGAATTTGATCTCGAAGCCGAGATATTCAAAGCCATAGATTCTTTGCCTGTCGTGGTGGTAGGATGGGCGGGGGTCGCCTGCCAATATGTCGATGAGCGCAAGTCGCTCGGAATGCGGTATTTTTTGCAAAAGCGTGTCGGTCACAGCCACTGTCAGATGCGAATCCTTGACATCGTCCGCAAAGCCGCATATCGCGTCGGGAACGCTGTCTGTGAATGCAATATAAGGCTTGATGTCGTATATCGGAGTGCCGTCCATGAGATCTGCACCCTCGACCGTCAGGGTCGGAATACTTGCCGAAAGGTCGACGTTTATCAGCTTCACACAGCTCAAACCTATCTGATTTGGTCTGTAAGGCGAGCGTGTGGCAAAAACGCCCATGCGTTTGTTGCCGCCAAGCCTCGGGGGTCTGACCGTCGGCGACCATTCGTCACGGTGAGCCTCTGAGAAATCCCAAATCAGCCAGAGGTGCGAATATCCGTCTATGCCACGCAGAGCATCCTTTGACGCAAATTCTTTTTCAAATACAATGATGCTTATCCCGTTTGCGAGTCGGCTCTGGCGCGGAATGGCAAATTTGGTCTTATATGCGTTTTTAATGTGTGCGATGGGCTTGATGACCATGCGTTATCAGTCTGTCCTTTCGCTTTATTTTTTAGATTATAGCATTATTTGCACAGCCTGTCAATTATTGTTATTGCCATAAAGCTGTTTGAATGCTATAATTATGTCAGATCATCTGGGGGAGGCGTTTGTATGATTTATTTGATAACAGCTTTGGTCGTTCTGTTGTTTTTCGGTTTGCTTTATCTGCTTTATTGCAAGGCGTTTTATCACAAACCCAAGGTTTATAAGGATGTTAATTTGCCAAAGAAATGGCTTGGCGACAACTATGACAGATGCAAGGAGCTTTATGAAGCTGCGGCAGCCGAGGAATACGAAGCGGTTAACATAATATCATCAGACGGAACGCCGCTTTTCGGCAGGCTTTATCTGCATGATGCAAAAAAGCCGTTTGTAATTATGATGCACGGCTATAAGGGCACGGCACTCATAGATTTTTGCGGTGGATCTGCCATGGTCAACAGGTTTGGCTATAACAAGCTGATTATCGACCAGCGTGCTCACGGCATGAGCGGGGGTCACACGATAACCTTCGGAGTCAAGGAGTGCCACGACTGCGCTGATTGGATAGATTATCTCATCACGAGATTCGGCAATGTAAAAATAGGGCTTATCGGCGTTTCGATGGGTGCTGCGACAGTCACGATGGCAACGGGTCTTGACCTGCCGCCACAGGTCAAATGCGTTATTGCCGATTGCGGCTATTCTTCGCCCAAGGCTATAATACGCAAGGTGATGAGGGATATTCACCTGCCGACGCTTCTTTATCCTATGGTGCGGCTTTCGGCGAAAATATTCGGCGGATTTTCGCCCGACGAATACAGCTCGGTCGAAGCGGTCAAAAGGTCAAAAACTCCGCTGCTTATCATACACGGCGAGGCAGATTCGTTTGTTCCGTGCTATATGTCGCACGAAATATATGACGCCTGCGTATCGCCAAAGCAACTGTTGACGATAGCAGGCGCCGATCATGCGGTATCTGCGTTTGCCGACAGCACAGCATATGAGCGTGCTGTCAACGGTTGGATAAATAAGTATCTCGCGGAGTGAGGCATTAAAACCTTATCTCGGCATAGAGCATTCTGTGGTCCGAGTGGTCGGGCTGTGTAGTCAGCATTCCGCCACCGACTATTATTCCGCTTTCAGAAACGACTATATTGTCTATCGCTGCGCGGTGCTCGAACGAAAGCAAGGTGTTTTGCGGGCTGTTCAGCTTTGATGCATTTTCAAAAACATCAAACCTCTCGAATCTGTCGGTGTTAAAGTCACCTGTCAGTACAGCCTTGCTGCATTTGCTGAATATTTTTGCGACTTCAGAGAACTGAATAAGCTGTATCTCTTGGCTTTCGAACGCGAGATGCGTGTTGAAAAAATCAATTTTTTCACCGCCGATCTCTATTACGGCGTGACCGAGGACTCGCTTTTCTATCCCCTCATTGTATAGCGGAATAGCTTCAAAATCGACTATCGGATGCTTTGATAATATTGCCGTGCCATAGTCGCCACCGGCAAAATCGATGGTTTTTACGAATTTATAATAAGCATAACCCGTGTGTTCCGAAATAAGTGCCATCGTATCCTGCATACCGTTGCGTGAGGTGAACATATCGACCTCCTGTATGCCGCAGATGTCGAGCTGCATTTCTGCTATGTCGTGTGCGATGACCGAGAAATCATGCTTTACGTCAAGCCCGTTGCGAATGTTATAGCTGCCAACTTTTATATTCATTGCCTTTTGCCTTTCTGAAAAAAGATTTATCAAAAAAGCTGCCGACGCAGCTTTTTTTGTTATATGCTTGTAAAGTGCTCTATATAGCCGAGGCAGAATTCATCTATGCCCTTGAGCGCAAGATAAGAGCGATAAGCCGACATCATGCGTTCTGAAAGCGGATTAATTATTGCTGCATCAAGGCCTGCATAAAGTGCCGCAGTCAAAAAAGCCGAGCCGAGCTCTTCACGGCAGGGGAGTCCGAACGAAATGTTGGAAACACCAAGGACGGTCTTTGCTCCGAGCGTCTTTTTTATTTCGCTAAGTGTCTGAAGTGTGACCTCCGGCCCGCCGTCACCCATACACGCTGCTGTCGTCAGAGCATCAAAAAGCAGTCTGTCTGTGCCGATGCCCTTGGCGTTCGCACGCTCTGCGATCTTAACAGCCATCGCCACGCGCTCGTCTGCAGTAGTCGGAATGCCGTTTTCATCCATCGCAAGGCATATAAGCATAGCATCAGAATCGGCGGCTATGTCGAGTACAGTGCCGAGTGACTCATCGGACGCATTGACCGAGTTGATGACAGGCGGTTTTTTGCACAGCTTTGCCGCCTGCTTTAAGGCGTTTATGTCAGAGGAATCTATCACGAGCGGCAGGTCGCACACCGACTGTATCGCATTTATCGCATCGCAAAGCAATTTGGGCTCGTCAAGCCCTGCGACGCCTGCGTTGACGTCGAGCATATCCGCTCCGGCATTTGCCTGCTGCAGAGCCTCGTGCATTATAAGCTCCATGTCGCCGCTGCTGTAGGCTTCGGCAAGCTTCTTTTTGCCTGTGGGATTGATGCGCTCACCGATTATTATAGGTCTTTCAAAATTATACGTTGTCATCTGCTGCCTCCGCGGCGTATTTCTGAAAAATTAGAGATTATCGCACTTGCGATATCCGGCTTGTTCATCGTGTAAACATGAATGTTGGTTACGCCGTGTGCGATAAGATCTATAATCTGCGATGAAGCGTATGCGATGCCTGCCTGCTTCATCGAGAGCGGATCGCCGCCGAACCTGTCGACTATCGCCGCAAGCGAGCTCGGCAATGCGTGACCCGACAGCAAAACGAGCCGTGTCACCTGCGATGCCGAGGTCACGGGCATTATTCCCGCAATTACGGGAACATCTATGCCCTTGCTTCCGAGAAGCTCAAGATAGCGATAAAACAGCGTGTTGTCAAAAAACAACTGCGTGATCAGAAACTCTGTTCCTGCCTCGAGCTTGTATTTGAGGTTGTCGACGTCATTTTCGATGCTTTCGGCCTCGGGATGCCCCTCGGGATAGCAGGCACCGCCGATGCAAAAATCACCGTGCTGCTTGATAAAACGCACAAGGTCTGAGGCGTGCTTGAAATCACCCGGCCTTGCATCGCCGATTATGTCACCGCGAAGCGCCATTATATTTGATATGCCGTATTGCTTAAGCCTTGCCAGATCCTCAAGCGCCGAATCGTAGGTCGATGCGACACAGGTCATGTGTGCGAGCGGCTCTATGCCGTGTTCTGCAGCAATCGACGCTATTTTTGCGGTGTCGCGCCTGTTGCCGCCTGCCGCTCCGCAGGTGACGCTGATAAACGACGGGTCGAGCGCGGCGGTCTTTGTTATTATCTCGTCTGCCTTTTGCAGTATCTCGCCCTCTTTTGGCGGAAAAAGTTCGCACGAGATGTTGATGCCGCCGCTGTTTATTATATCGATTATTTTCACGTCGATCCTCCTTGCCTTGAGATCGCTTTGATAATATTGGATTATATGCCAAAAGCCTTTTGCTGTCAATATATTCTTATGCCGCGCAGATAAGAGCGTTTACCTTTGACTGTTGAAACGAGCTTGATAACTATCTCACCGCTGTGCTTGTCGGCATCAAAAATATATTCTTTGTTTTGGTTTGTGAGTTGAATGTTGTCGGCAATGACCACACCGCCGATGCTTATTGTCATTTTGGTATCGTTGCCCTGTCCCATAGCGGCAGAGATCGCAATGGTGCTTGCCTCGAACGGCAGGGTGGTTTTGAAGGTCAGCTCGTTGCTGCTTGTGTCATCGGCGATGTTAAAGCCTACGCCTCTTGAATTTGATGCTCCGTGTTCAACGGCGCTCGAAGAAAGCGAGCTGCTCCAGACGAGCGCTCCCAGCTTGTTTTCGCCTTTGGTTATCGCCGTGTCGAATATTTTGCTGTATTCGTTAAACTCTTTGAATTTTGCCTCAAATGTAATATCTTTGCCGTCGAAATTGACATAGCAGAAGCTGTCCGGTTTTGAGCTGTCGGCGATGCCGTTTATCAGCCAGCAGTCAAAGGTCATGCCCTGCGGGGGAACGGCGGTTATCATCGATGCACCGAAAAGCATAAGCTCGCCCGAGCCTTCGCCGCCTGTTACTGTCACGACCGCTTTTTGAACATCCGTCTGCTTTGCATAGGCTATCCCGAGGTCCTCGGTTATTGTTATACCCTTTGATTCTGCGAGTGCAAACGCCTTTGCACGTGTGTCGGAGCGTGCATAATAATCAGGCGAGTGTGCGTCAAGCCCTGTAACGACGGTGTTGCCGACCTCGGCGACGATGTCCCAAAATTTGTCATAGGGATATCTGTATCTCGCTTCGCCACCATAGTATTTATCTGCGTATTTTTCGGGCGTTTCTGCGACAAAGCAGCCCTGATTTATCTCGAGTGCCACGCCGTGCTCTTTGGCTGATTCACACATCTGCCGCACGAGTGCTTCGACCTCTTCATTCCAGTCGTTATACCAGCCCATGAAATAGTCGGGATGCACAAATACTTTGAAAAGCCCCGATTCTATCGCCGTTATCGACGATTCTACATAGTCCTTGACATATTGAATGCTGCCGCAGTATTCACGGTCACTGTTGGGATCGGTGAACCTGCCCGTTTCAAAATCATATGCGAGATAGTGATTGCCCAGCGACAGAAAGTCGACCGTGCCGCTCTCTATCAGCGCGGTGTAATAGGCTCTGAAGCCCTCGTTCCACTCACATTCATAGCCGAGCAGTATGTCAATGTCGTTCTTGTATTTTTCTCTCAGCTCACGCACGGAGCTATAATAGCCCTCTGACTCTGAATAAGCACCTCGCACACCGTTGACAGCCGTCGTCCACGGCAGCATGACGTGATCGGTAAACGCCATCAGGTCATAGCCTGCGCTTATGGCAGCGGTCACATATTGCTCGTCCGTACCGGCGGCGTGACCGCAGCGATATGTGTGCCCGTGCAGGTTGCTCTTTTTGTGCGTTTTTTGTGCGATGTCGGTTTCGCTCGGGGTATCTTCACTCGAGGTGTCTGCCGACGACGCCTGAATGTCATCGCTTTCGCTTGACGTGTTATTCTGCTCCTGCGGAGCGCACGAAGCGCACAGGCAGAGTGAGATGCAGAGCAGTATGTATAAGACCGAATGCTTTTTCATTGCTGTTTTCCTTTCAAATATCTCTTGTTTGTATATATTATTATATAATACCGGGCGCTGACTGTCAATCAAAAAATACTTTTGTATAGGGCAAAAAATTTCGATTTGCCTATTGCATTTTGCGAAATGATATGTTATAATGCCTTATCGATAATGATTATCAAATAAAAATCGTCGAAAAAATAACACTAAACACATCAACAACGTATTTATGGAGGTACTTAAAATGAAAAAATGGAGATGCACAGTTTGCGGCGAGATCGTAGAGTCGCCCACCAGACCTGAGGTTTGCCCTCTTTGCAAAGCTTCGGGCGAAAAATTTGTCGAGGTAGTTGAGGATGAGCTTAATTGGGCAGCCGAGCATGTAGTCGGCATCGCCAAGGACGCACCCGCAGACATCATCGAGGGTCTGCGTGCCAACTTCAACGGCGAGTGCACTGAGGTAGGCATGTATCTCGCTATGTCGAGAGCCGCTGCAAGAGAGGGCTATCCCGAGATCGCAGAATATTGGCGCAGAGCCGCTCTCGAAGAGGCTGAGCACGCTGCTAAATTTGCAGAATTGCTCGGCGAGGTGTTGAGCGATTCTACCAAAGAGAACCTCGCCGTCAGAGTTGCAGCCGAGAACGGCGCAACGCTCGGCAAGTTTGAGCTTGCAAAGCGTGCAAAAGAGCTTGGTCTCGACGCTATCCACGACACAGTTCACGAGATGGCTCGTGACGAGGCAAGACACGGCAAGGCATTCAAGGGCCTGCTCGACAGATATTTTGCCGACTGATCATCAAAAACATATGCCGCACATTTCATTTGAAGTGTGCGGCACTTTGTTTATATAATCCGATTTTATCCGAAAGCTACATCGAGCAGCATCATCAGTGCAAAGCCGACGGCAGCACCTATCGTTCCCACAGGCGACTGCTTGCCGGATTGCGATTCGGGTATCAGCTCTTCTACCGTGACATATATCATGGCACCTGCCGCGAAAGAGAGTATATACGGCAGTATCGGCGTCATCAGCGCAGTCATCGCCATGGTAAGCAGTGCGCCTATCGGCTCGACGACGCCCGAAAGCACGCCATAGATAAACGCTTTGCTCTTTTTCATGCCGTTTGCAGCGAGCGGAGCCGAGATTATCGCACCCTCGGGGAAGTTCTGTATCGCTATACCGAGCGAAAGTGCCATTGCATCTGCATAAGAAATAGTCGGGTCGCCCTCTAAAAGCCCTGCGAATACCACGCCGACCGCCATTCCTTCCGGCAGGTTGTGCAGTGTCACGGCGAGCACTGTCATAAACGACTTGCCGAGCGCACTATTTGCGAGTTCTTTCTGCCGTATGCAGGGCATAAGTCTGTCAAGCAGCAGCAAAAATATTACGCCTGCCGCAAAGCCGCTTATTGCAGGAAGCCAAGGCGGAATATCGCTCTGCTCTGCAATGCTTATCGCAGGCAAAAGCAGCGACCACACCGATGCCGCTATCATTACGCCCGAGGCGAAGCCAAGCAGCATCCGCTGCCATAATGCCGATATTCGCTTTTTGAATATAAAAACCGCTGCCGAGCCTATTGCCGTGCCCAAAAACGGCAGCGATAAGCCTGTTAAAACCTTTGTCAGATCTGTCATGCTGTATCCTTTGCAGGCTGTTTTGCCTGCTTTGCGTCTGTCTGTATTGACCTGAAAAATATTCGGTCGTCACATATTATGCTTTTGCGTGTGTATTTGACAAAAAAAGTGCTTGACAAACCGCATATGCTGTGATAATCTATTTATGCTTATATTTCGGGGCGTTAGCGCAGCTGGGAGCGCACAACACTGGCAGTGTTGGGGTCAGGGGTTCGAATCCCCTACGCTCCA
>CAZNCN010000020.1:0-19970 GCA_964571635.1 uncultured Ruminococcus sp.
AAGCTCTGCTTAAAAAGAACGGCATTATCTGAGTGAGGAATTATCAATGAAACAGATCCTTATCGACATCGCCAAGGCGATAGTTGACAAGCCCGACGAGGTCGCTGTCACCGAAAAGGTCAGCGGTTCGACCGTTATGCTTGAGCTGTCTGTCGCTAAAAGCGATATGGGCAAGGTAATCGGTCGCGGCGGCAAGATCGCCAAGAGCATTCGCACGGTCATGAAGGCGGCTGCTGTTCGTGAGAATAAGCGCGTCATCGTCGAGATAGTCTGATGCGCAGGTATCTCGAGGCCGGCAGGCTCAATTCGCCGCGCGGCATAAAAGGCGAGATCAGGTTTGATTGCTGGTGCGATTCTCTTGAATTCTTAGAAGATGTCGGCACGCTCTACCTCGACGACGAAGGCAAGCGTCCGCTCAAGGTCAAAGAGTATCGCCTCAGCGTTTCGACCGTTACATTTATAGGCTATGAGGACCGCACTCTTGCGGCCTCGCTCACAGGCCGCACTGTCTATTTTGACAGAAACGATATTCAGCTTCCCGAGGGTGTATTCTTTTTTGACGACATCGTCGGGTGTCCTGTGTTTGACGCCGACAGCGGCGAAGGAATCGGCAAGGTTTCTGCCGTCGACGAGGGCGCAAGCAGCTATTATTATAGGATAACAGGCGGCAGCAACGAATATTATGTGCCGAATGTCGACGAGTTTATTGCATCGGCGTCACCCGAAAAAGGCGTTTTTCTGCGCAATTACGGCGACCTCGCCGTGGAGGCAAAGTGATGAATTTTGAGGTGCTGACGTTGTTTCCCGATGCTTTGCGCCCGATATTCGATGCGAGCATCATAGGCAGAGGAATAAAAAACGGGCATATCAGCGTCAACTGCACTGATATACGCGATTATTCGCTTGACAAGCATCGCAGAGTCGATGACACGCCGTATGGCGGTGGCTTTGGCATGGTGATGGCTTGTCAGCCTGTCGTCGACTGCATTCGTGATGTAAAGTCGCGCCTCAGCGGCTCGGTCAGAGTCATCTATATGTCGCCGCAGGGTGCACTGTTTGATCAAAAAACGGCGGTGCGTCTGTCGCAGTATGACAACCTCGTGCTGCTGTGCGGTCATTATGAGGGCATCGACGAGCGCATAATAGAGCTCGAGATCGACGAAGAAATAAGCATTGGCGACTATGTGCTGACAGGTGGCGAATTGCCTGCCGCAACAGTGGTCGACTGTGTTTCGAGGCTCGTTCCGGGGGTGCTCCCCTCCTCAAAATGCTATGAGGACGAGAGCCTCTCCGATGGCTTGCTTGAATATCCGCAATACACACGCCCACGCGAATTTGAAGGGCTTTGCGTGCCGGAGGTGCTCATCAACGGCAACGCGGCACTGCAGGCAGCGTGGAAACGCGAGCAGAGCATAGAGCGCACAAAACGCAAGCGCCCCGATCTGCTCGAACAATGAGGATCTTTTATTATGAGTTACGGCAGCGATAACAATGAAAACAGGCGCAGCAGCCTGATAGTATACGCATTCTCGCTGCTTTCGGCAAAGATATCCGAGGGCGCCGAGAGATCGGCAATATGTCGGGCACTCGACACGCCCGGCTCGGTCGACCGAGCACTCGGCTCGGGTCTCTTTGCCGGAATGGTTAACAAGACCGATGTCTATGGCAGAGTTCTGCGACCTGCAAAGAGCTTTTTTTCAAGGCTTCTCGAGCGCAGTGCCGCTGTCAATGCGATAAGAAAGACGATCGATCTTTTGCTGTGCAAGCCGCTGCATACTTTTGGGTTCTTCCTGTTCTTTCTCGGCTTGCTTGGCGGCGGAGTGACCGTGTTTGAAAAATTAGGCTTTTTGTCGGTCGCTTCAGGCGCGGCAGATCTTATGCTGTGTGCGCTGATGGTCATATTCAGCCTACCGCTGATACTGTCACGGCGCAAGCTTGCGTCTGTGTTTGAAAGAAGCTCATTCTTTAGAGCGATATTTCAGGGCAGACTTGGCTTTGAAATGCAGAAATTGCGGCGTGGCGAGCGTGGCTCGAGCGATATATTCCTCGTTTTGCTGCTCGATATAATACTTGCGGCAATATCGGTGTTTGTGCCGATGACACGCATAATTTTGTTTTTGGCTTGGCTGTGCGCATTTTTGTTCCTGATATGTAATCCGGAGGCAGGAATGCTGCTTTGCACAGTGCTTATTCCGCTGGTCGACAGCGGCACGTTAGGTGTGCTGATGCTGGTCACCGCAACAGGCTACCTCATCAAGGTGCTCATGGGCAAGCGAACCATCAAGCTGTCCGCAATCGACATATTTGTCATATTATATTTTGCATACAGAGCGATCCTGCTGATGCTCGGCTCGGGCGGCAGCGAACAGGTTTTTGCGATAATCAGCTATTTCACGGCACGCAACCTGTTGAGATCGAGCGACCTGCACTCGAGATATATCTCGTGCATATCGCTTGGCATATCTGTCGCAGCGGCAATCGAATTGATACGTTATCTGCTGTCAATGCCGTTCTTCAGCGGCAGGATAGTTTTTGACATAGCGCCAACTTATTCGCCCGATGCACTCGGTATTTATTTTGCATGTGCGATACCGCTCACGCTCGCGTGTATGCTCGGCAGCGGTGACAAGCGAGACAAGGTGTACGGCTTTGTTTCGTTCGCACTTTCGATAGTGTGTCTTGTATTGATATTCGACGGCAGTATGTGGGTATATGCGGCGGCGTTCACGGCACTGTTTATGCTCGTGGCGTTCAGAAGACGACTGACCGTGCTGATAACCTCGGCGTTCGCACTGCCGCTTATCTATACGCTCGGCGAGATATTCAGCAATCACACATTGCAGACCGGCAGCGCATTTGAGTCTATCATTGCAGAGAGCGGACTTGCGGGTGCACTCGGATTTGCTGCCATACTGTTCGTTTTGACGCTTTCAATACCGTCATCATTGCGCATATCGCGCCAAAGCTCGCTGAGATATTCGATGTGCGGCTATGCAACCGTGGCGTTTGCATTGCCTGCCGCGGCACTGTTTGTTTCGCCAAACGGACTGCTGGGCGTGCAGATGCTGTTTTGGATGACGCTCGGTACATTCGTTTCGTGTGAAAAAATGCTTGAAAGGACGGCTGTCGACGATGAAAATCAATAACAAGCCCCGCAGACAGATATCAGTGCCGATAGTCGACATTTTTATCATTCTGCTCATAATAGCAGGCGTTGCATTCGGTGCGGTCAAGCTTGTCGATCGCTCGGGCGGTGCGCAGCTGCAGCAATACCGTGTGGACGTTGTACTCAAGGATTCGGACGGCAACGCGATGCGCGTTTCGAACGGCACGACACTTTATTTTGAGGACGGCACGACGTTCGGCACTGCAAAGCTTTTCGGCAGCAGCATATACACAGGCACTACGGCTTCGACCTTCAACGCCTCTGTCCTGATAAGAGCAGAAAGACGCCCCGATGCACTTTATTGCGAGGGCAAGCCGCTCTTGATAGGCAGCGAGATAAAATTACATTCAAAGAGCACCGAGCTTGTGGCGATAGTCGTATCGTGGAGCGAGATTGGAGATGATGCGTCATGAAGAACAGACCGCATTTTAATATGCTTGACATAGCCATAATACTGCTTGCAGCCGCCATGCTCGTCACTCTGATATTCAGGCAGGATATAATCGCCGCTTTCGACAAAGCAGAAACGGCGACAGTCAGCTATTCTTTCTCGTCTGTTCCCGTGAGGTTTTCATGTGCCGAGACTTTGCCGGATGTGACGGCGATATACCTTGCCGACGAGCTTACACAATTCGGCGTTATAACCATGATAAACAAGGATACGGCATCACCTGCCGACCCCAATTATATAACGATCTCGGGCACTGCCACAGCAGTCGCCGAGGTCAGAGAAGACGGCTATTATCTTGACGGCAAGCACCTGCTCGCCGCAGGATGCAGGTATGTCGTGCGTGATGGGTTCTCGGAATACGAGATATGTATCAACGAGATAAGCCTGCTTGATTAAAATCAACAACTGCATTTTATGCTCGGTGCGGTATTTTGTTGAAATATACAAACCGTCGCTCTTGTAAAAAACTTAATTTGTGATATAATTGATATGAGCATTCATATCGCTTTTGGAGGAGATACTATGACCAGCAAAGAGATAACTGTTAATATAGAGGTAGGTCTTTGTGCAAAGCCCGCATCCCACTTTATTCGCACTGCCAATGAGTTCAGCAGCCGCATCAAGGTGGTCAGCGGCGATGGCACCAGCACTGCCAACGCCAAGAGCCTGCTTTCTGTGCTCGCACTCGGCATTGTCAAGGGCGACACCATCACGCTCATCGCAGAAGGTGACGACGAACAAGCAGCCATCAACAAACTCGCAGATCAGATCGAGAACGGTTTCTATCTCTGATCATCTCGTCATATCAGCTTTCAAGTCGCCCCGTGCCTATAAAGGTGTTCGGGGCGGTCTTTATAGACCCCAAAGATGCCAACGGAGGTTTTTTAAATGACCCGTCAAGAGCTGTGGGAAAAGGCAAAGCTTTTGCCGCTCTCGCCCGGCGTGTATCTCATGCACAGCAAATCGGGCAAAATCATATATGTCGGCAAGTCGCGCGCACTCAAAAACAGAGTATCAAGCTATTTTGCGCCGTCGTCCCACCACCGTGGCAAAACGGCAAGAATGGTCGCCGCAGTCGACGATTTTGAGGTCTATTTAACTGCAACAGAGCTTGAGGCACTGCTGCAGGAGGATAAATTTATCAAGCAGTTTTCGCCGAGATACAATATCAAGCTCAAGGATGGCGGAGGCTATCCCTACATTCGCGTTTCCGACGAGTGCTATCCGTCACTTTCGATAGCGTGGCGGCGGACAAACGGCGGCAGATATTTTGGGCCTTATTCGTCGGCATCTGTCGCAAAAGGCATTATCGAGAGCGCAAACGCCGCATTCGGCTTGCCCACCTGCGGCAAAGAGTTCCCCAAGGATATAGGCAAGGGACGCCCCTGCCTCAATTATCAGATAGGGCGCTGCATCGGCGTCTGCCGCAAGGGCGCAATCAGCGAAAAGGATTATGCCGAGACGATATCGTCTGTCGTACACTTCCTGCGCGGCGATTTTGCTTTTTTAACAAAGGAATTGGAAGCGCGTATGCTGAAGGCGAGCGACCACCTCAATTTTGAGCTTGCTGCCAGATACCGCGATATGATAAAGGCGGTCAAGCGGCTTGGCGACAAGCAGCAGATCGTTGCCGATATAGACCTCGACTGCGACGCCGTGGGCTATTATGCCGACGACCTGGGTGCAGAATTGACAGTGCTTTTCATCAGACACGGTGCGATAGTCGACAGACAGAATTTTGAGTTCGGTGCAGACGAGATCATCGACGAGCAGGCGCTCATCGGATTTTTGGCGCAGTTTTACACACGGCGCGGATTTGTTCCGCCAAATATATTTTTGGGCTTTGACATCGACGACGACGAAAAGAAATTGCTGTGTGACTGCTTTGCAGAGATAACAAAGTCGCAGGTCAACATCGCCGTTCCTCAAAGGGGCATCAAAAAGAGCCTCGTCGAGACGGCAGAGCGCAATGCACGCGAATTGCTTTTGCATTCACGCGCGGTTGAGGCAAAGCGCACCGGTGCACTTGCCGAGGTCGCAGATTTTCTGCATTTAGAGACATTGCCTGACAGGATAGAATCCTATGACATATCAAACAGCGGCACAGAGCTCGCCTCGTGCGGCATGATAGTGCTCGAAAAGGGCAGGTTTGCAAAACGCAAATACAGGTCATTCAATATTTCGGGTGAGATAAACGACGACTGCTCGATGCTGCGTGAAGCACTCGGCAGGCGATTTGATCACGCAAGTGACGAAAACGGCTGGGAATATCCCGATCTTATCCTGATGGACGGCGCAGAACAGCAGGTGCTGGTCTGCCGTGAAATATTGGCAGAGCGTGGCATTGAGATTCCTGTTTTTGGCATGATAAAAGACGAGCATCACAAGACACGCACACTCACCGACGGCATGAGCGAGATAGGGCTCATCAGGCGGCAGGATCTGTTTGTATTCTTTTATAAGATACAGGAGGAGGTTCATCGATATGCGCTCGAGCGCATGGATGCCCGCCGTCGCAAAAAGGTCAAGCAGAGCAGTCTGACATCTGTCAAGGGTGTCGGAGAAGCAAAGGCAAATGCGTTGCTTTTGCATTTCGGCACGCTCGAGGCTCTCAAGAACGCAAGCACAGACGAGATCGCATGTGTCAAGGGCATAAATCCCGAGACGGCAAAAGCGGTCTATGACTTTTTACATTCCGCAAAGGAGAAAATATGAGAATTATTACAGGCATCGCAAGAGGCACAAAGCTTGATACACTGCCGGGCGAAGAGACACGTCCGACAGGTGAAAAAGCCAAGGAAGGCATTTTTTCGGCAATACAGTTTGATCTTCACGACCGCAAGGTGCTTGATCTGTTTGCAGGCAGCGGACAATTGTCGCTCGAAGCCCTCTCGAGAGGTGCCGAAAGTGCAGTTATGATTGACGCTTCACGTGCCGCATGCGAGATCATCAAGCAGAACGCAATGCGTGCAAAGCTCATGGAGCGCACTCGCATCGCCTGCTATGACTATAAAGAATACATCAGAGGTGCGGCAGGCAAGCAAAAGTTCGAACTCGTGTTCCTCGATCCGCCATATGACAGCGACATGGCAGAAAAAGCATTTGACGCGCTCGAGCGTGCCGAAATGCTCGCCGACGACTGCATCGTGGTCATCGAAACCTCCGCCGACCGCGTTCCCGAGCCCAAGGACGGCTGGCAGCAAAAGCTTTATCGCTATGGCGTGGCACATGTGTGCATACTGCGCCGAGGCAACTGAAAATATTAAACTCACGAGGTATTTATAAAAAATGACTGCTATCGTAGCAGGGAGCTTTGATCCCATAACAATCGGTCACATCGACCTGATCGAAAGAGCATACAGACTTTTTGATAACGTCGTGGTGCTCGTCGCCGTAAACAGCGGCAAAAAATATCATTTTTCGCGCGGACTGCGTGCCGAAGCGATACGTGCCTGCTTTGCAGACAACAAAAAGATCAGGGTCGAGGAATGGAACGGACTTACCGCAGACTATGTCGCCAGCATCGGCGGCGGTGTTATCGTGCGTGGAGCACGCTGCGGCAGTGAATACGACGGTGAAAAAGACCTTTATGACATCAATTCCGTGCTCGGAGTTGAAGAGACGGTAATTCTGCCCGCAAAAAACGAGCACAGGTTTATAAGCTCGACATTCGTCAGAGAACTGATGAAGTACGGCAAGGATGTCAGCGAATACATACCCGCCCCTGCCCTTGCGGTCTTGAAGAAAGAAATGTGATCGTATGATCAATATCAAAAAATGCTCACTTGATTTTATAAGAGAGCCGCTTTTAGCACCGTTTGGCTTTAAGGGCGGATACCTTTCAGAGCTCTGGCAGCCGGTGGTCAAGATAGATTCTGACGTCGGCACTGCGGTCTGCCCATCGGTGCAAAGCGTTTTGTGGTCTGACGCAAGAGTTTTTTCGGACTCGACCGAAGCAGGCGGCAACGCCAAAATGCTTTTGGTCACTGAGCGTGCCTGCAAAATGATAGAAGGCACAGGCTTTGAAACGCCCTATGAAGTTACAAGCTATCTGGCAGATACTTTGATGCCATATGCAGAGTCGGTCTGCGGCTTTAAGACCGCAAAGACATTTGTGCTCAACTCGCTCGTTGGCATAGACCTTGCTCTGTGGTCGCTGTATGCACGAAATTCGGGCGCAAAAGAATTTTATGATATAATCCCTTTGCAATACCAAGATGCCTTTAAATGCCGTCACAGCAAGCTGTCGTGCATTCCGCTCGTCAACTATTCTGTCGACAACGACGGCATACGCAAATTGCTGTCGGATGGTGCATCGCTTTTAAAAATTAAGCTCGGCAGACATATTTCGGGCGAGAACGGCTCTGAAAACGACATGCAGACAATGCTCGAGTGGGATATCAAGCGTGTCAAAGAGATACACGCCGTTGCTTCGCAATACAGCACCGATATGACCAAAAGCGGCAGGATAAGATATTATTTCGACGCTAACGGCAGGTATGACACAAAAGAGCGACTTATTCGGTTCTTTGATGCGATAGACGGGTTCGGAGCGCTTGAATGCACCGAGCTGATAGAAGAGCCGTTCGCCGAGGGCAACGATACAGACGTTTCGGATATCCCTGCGGCAGTCGGCGCCGACGAGTCGGCACATTCCGCTGAGGATCTCAAAACACGCATTCAGCAGGGCTACAAAGCCGCCGCATTCAAGCCTGCGGCAAAAACGCTGTCTGTTTCGTTTGAAATGGCACATATCGCACACAGTGCAGGCATAGGCTATTTGACGGCAGACCTTACGGTCAACCCCCTGCTCGCCATGCTCAACCGCATTTTCGCATCGTATCTTGATGCATTGCCCGGCATGGCTGTCGGTGCGGTCGAGGTCAACGGCGACCAGAATTATAAAAACTGGCACGATATGCAAAGGCTGCTGCCGCAATCGCTCGAATGGAGTGATGCCGCAGGCGGTGCGTTTATCGCAGGTGATGAATTCCTTGGCAATTCGGGCAAAATATTTGAAACCAACGGCTATGCCGCAATTTTTGAGAGGTAAAAACAAAAAATGAAGACCGCTATTATTATGCACAAAGATTCTTATTCTATTGTCATCGACCAAAAGACCATAGACCGCCTGTCGACCTACGGCGAGCTGGTCATCGGCGAAGGTTCGACAAAAGAGCAGGTCATAGCCGCTGCAAAGGGTGCCAACGTGCTTATCACCTCGTGGGGCAACGAGCCTATTGACAGCGACATTCTCGCAGTATGCCCCGACCTCAAGCTTGTATGTCACGCAGCAGGCAGCGTAAAGCCCATCGTCAGCGACGAGCTTTGGCAGAAGGGTGTCAGGGTTACTTCGTCGGCGTGCTGCCTTTCGATGGGTGTAAGCGAAACTGCGCTCGGCTTTACGATCGCAGCGTGCAAAAATCTTTTCAATCTCAACGCTTCTCTGCACGCAGGCGGCTGGCAGGAGGGCAAAGAGAACATCAGAGAGCTTTATGACCTCACTGTCGGCATAGTCGGTTTTGGCTGGGCGGGCAGGCATTATTGCGAATTGCTTGCTCCTTTCGACGTCAAGAAGGTCGTTTATGATCCGTTTGCGTCAAAAGAAGCTGTCGAAGCCCTTGGCGCAACGCTCGTTTCGTTCGAAGAGCTGCTCAAAATAAGCGATGTTGTTTCTATACACGCGCCCTCGATAGACTCGACCTATCACATGTTCAATGCAGAAACTCTGGCTATGATGAAGCCCGATGCAGTGCTCATAAACACCGCACGCGGCACGCTCATTGACGAAAAGGCACTTTATGATCACATGAAGGCAGGCAATCTCAAATACGCTTGCCTCGACGTTCGTGACCCCGAGCCGCCCGCAGAGGACGACTGTCTGCGTGAGCTGCCCAACTGCATAATGAGTCCGCACCTTGCAGGACTCGCAAAGAACGGACTTTATAAAATAGGCAAGCATGTCTGCGACGAGATAGACAGATACCTCGCAGGCGAAAAAATGATAGGCGAGGTCACAAAAGAAATGCTCGCCAACATGGCATGATTCAAGATCGAGGTGTTCTATATGCAAAAAAGAGTTATCGCCGTGCATGATATTTCATGTGTCGGCAAGTGCTCACTCACTGTTGCGCTGCCCATACTTTCGGCTTGCGGCATAGAATGCAGCGTACTGCCCACGGCAGTGCTTTCGACACACACGGGCGGCTTTACGGGCTATACCTTCAGAGATCTCACCGACGATCTCAACCCTATAATCGACCACTGGAAGAGCCTTGATCTGCATGTCGATGCGATATACACCGGCTATCTCGGCTCATTCAAGCAGCTCGAGATAGTTTCAAAGCTTTTTGACACGTTTGACAGTGCTATAAGGCTGGTCGACCCTGTCATGGCAGACAACGGTGTGCTTTATAAGGGCTTTGACATGGATTTTGTCAAGGGTATGCTCGAGCTCTGCAAAAAGGCTGACATAGTCATCCCCAACATAACCGAAGCATCGCTGATGCTGGGCAAGGAATATCGCGAGGATTTTTGCAAAGAAGCGTGGTTTAACGTCGCAAGCGAGCTTACGAGCCTTGGCCCAAAAGCCACTGTACTCACAGGCGCAACACCCGAAAAAGGACTTATCGGCGCCATGTACTGCACAAACGACGGCGAAAGAGGCGAAAGGTCTACTGAGCACTTCGACGGCTATTTCCACGGCACAGGCGACGTGTTCGGCTCGGCGTTCCTCGCTGCATATCTTGCAGGCAAGAGCCTTGGCGATGCGGTCAACTGCGCAGTGGTTTACACCGCAGAAGCGATACGCCGCACCAAACAGGCAGGCACAGAACCGAGATACGGCGTTGATTTTGAGGGTGCATTGCCTTTGCTGCTCGAAATGATAAAATAAAAGGGTGTATATATGTTTGATGTTTGTCTCGCCGGCACAGGCGGCACTATACCGTTAAAAAACAGATGGCTGACTACCGCATATTTCAGATACGGCGGCAGTTCGTTTCTCATAGACTGCGGCGAGGGCACTCAGATAGCACTTAAAGAGGCAGGCTGCGCACTCTGTCCGATCAGAGTATTGCTGATAACCCACCTGCACGCAGACCACATAAGCGGCTTGCCCGGACTTTTGCTTTCGATGGGCAACGAGGGCAAGACAGACAAGCTCACAATAATAGGCCCAAAGAACATCGGCTATGCGGTGCGAGGTCTCTGTACCGTCGCACCTCACCTGCCGTTTGAGCTCGAGGTCATAGAATTATCCGCATCAGAACAGGTATTTTCGCTCTATGGGCTTGAAATAACCGCATTTTCGGTCAAGCATACGGTGCCCTGCTATGGCTATTCGGCAGTGCTCAAGCGCCCCGGCAGGTTTGATCCCGAGCGTGCCAAGGCGGCAGGGATACCGATCCGTGCGTGGGGATTATTGCAAAAACAAAGCACCGTCGAATTTGACGGCGCTTTATACACGCAGGATATGGTTTTGGGCCCCGAAAGGCGCGGAATAAAGTTTGTCTATACCACCGACACACGTCCGTGCGACTCGATAGTCGCTCACGCAGCGGACGCAGACCTGTTTATCTGCGAAGGCATGTACGGCGAGGCAGACAAATTGCCCAAGGCACTCGAAACACGGCACATGATGTTCTCAGAGGCGGATGAGCTCTGCGTCAAGGCAGGCGGCGTAAGACGCTTGTGGCTAACACATTTTTCGCCGTCAGTCCCCTACCCCGAGGCAGATGCCGATGCCGCTCCGCACGCCGTCATTCCGCATGACGGTGCAAAAATAGAGCTTATGTTTGATCCCGACTGACAAGCCCTGCAAGATATGGGTTATATTGCTTTTCTCTCGCAAGCGATGTCATTTCGCCATGTCCCGGGAATATCGTATAATCTCTTTCAAGCGAAACGAGCCTTTTGAGCGTGCTCTGCATCTTGATTCTGTCGCCGCCGTAATCGAGCGTGCCGACAGAGTCTTTAAACAGCGTATCACCGCTGAACATAATATCATCAAAGATATAGCACACGCTGCCGTCGGTATGACCCGGCGTGTGCATTATTTTAAACTCAAATCCGCAAAAATCATAGAATCCCTCGTCGCTTATTATCTCTTCTGCGCTCTCAAACGGGCGTGGATCGTTGCGCACGAGCGGTGAAAACATATCACGCTCTGTCAGGCTGTGAGCATCAAGCTCGTGTATCAGCACAGGCTTGCCAACTTGCCTGAGCGCACCGACTGCGAGAATATGGTCAAAATGTCCGTGCGTCAGCAATATGCCGCGCATCGAAGCATCAAGCCTGTGCAAAGCATCGCGTATCAAGCCCTCATCATCGCCCGGATCTATCACGAGCGCATCTCGCGAATCGGGCTTTTTGATTATATAGCAGTTTGTCGGCATTATGCCGACCTCTATGCATTTGACGATGTATTTCATAAATGCACCTCCTGTCAATTAGATAATATCACACAAAAAGGATTTTGGCAACTGTCATGAACAACAAAAAGACTGTACTGCTGCGCTTTTTGATAAGAGCGTTCGTCGACATATTAATACTCGCACTGTTCGTCTTTTTGGCGTACATACCGATATTATTAGGCTGCACCGAAGCCCGGCTCAACTCGGCAATAATGTTTGCAGGTGTTTTTTTGATCAATATTCTGTTCATCACAGTCAAACTCGACCTTAAGATAGCCGACAAAATATTGCCTCGACAGGGGTCTGTGGCAGAGCACGACAGCAACACGCCCGAGATCATCGGGCTCACTTCGCCGATAAGCGATGCCTATTATGAATACTGGCCTATCTTTGCGAGCCCTCGCTATTCTATAAAGCGTGTTCCGCCCAAATTGCGCGCTCTGCGAATGTTTGTCGGGCTTGGCATGGCGTTATTCAGCATAACACTTTTGATCACCTTCATGTTTTCGGACGAAATGAAGCAGGATGTGCTTTTGGTTTCGTTCCTGCTGTTGTTCGGCGGCGTTGGCATAGTCAGTCTTGGATATATCAGAGGCATTCTGACAGGGCTTTGCGGAATGGCGCTCGCGGCAGTGATCGTTATGTGCGGTGACCGCATAAAAGCACTTGCCGACACCTCAATCGTCACTGCACTGATATTGCTCGTTTCTGTATTGTTCGTGTTTGCTTTCCTGATATTCTTGCTTGCAAGGCATATAGGCCGAACGAAATTCAACCTGCCTGCTTACGACAGCGGCAGCAACATATCGATTCCTATCCGACTTATAAAGCCCGACAAGCCTGTCGTCTGCGCCGTAACTGTCAATGTCGACCCGTCACTGCCCGGTGCCGAAAAGCGCTATATCGTAAACAGGGCAGCTGACATTGCATCGTTTTGCAGGCGAAAGAAAATGACTTATGTCGGCTTGCGTGCCACAAAATATGACCCTGCAGTCACCTACATAGCCTATTGCAGCGACGAAAAATCCGCAGAAACGTTAAAAGCGCACATCGCCTCGTTGATCGACAGCGAGATCGCAGGCATTGTGATCAAGAACGACGAGAACTATGAGGTATACAAAAGCCTTCTGCCTGACGAAAAGAGGCTGTTCAGAGCATACAATGCGCTTTTTGCCCCTGGACTCGAAGCACAGCCCGAAGCACAATTCAAGCTAAGCTTTGCCATATACTTTAATGGCGATCAAAGCCGAGCCGAGGAGCTGCTTGCCGCAGACTGCACGCTCAGATTTAAATATGATGGCGGCAATATTGCAGAGGCAACGACTGCGGGATGCTTTATGGGCTCTGACATCAACTTCCTGACCGACGAGCTCGTCACGCTTGCAGAGCGGTTTGATGCGTATCTTTTGCCGTGGGTGATCACACCGCTTGAAGAATGATAAGGCATATATTTTAAGGGAGGATGCCTTTTTGAAGCGTCCCCCCTCTTTTTTATTGCTTATAAAGCTTTATCTGCAAAGCTTTTGCCGCAGGCGATGAAGCACCTACGATTATCTCGCTCTTGCCGCAGATGAGCGAAAGCGTGCAATATTCCTTTGAGTGTCCCGCAGGGACAGCAAATACGCCTGCACCCTTGGTGTTCAGGAACAGTGCCGCCGTGACCTGCTCAAGTCCCTCGGCATCGCATTCAAATGCGATCTCGGCAACCGCCTTAATGGCACTGTCCGAAATGTATTCTGCTCTGCCGTCGACTATGTCGATGACCGCAAACGGTTCTGCCGTTTCGGCGATGCGCCTTATGTCATCGATTTTTTGCTTGCCGTATTTGACCTGCTTTGCGAACGCCATCGTTTCAAGCACGAACGAGATGATATGCTTTGCCGAGCGCTGCAATTCGCCGCGTGTCAACGAGCCGTCGGAAAGCGACTGCATTATATTATCGTCATGCGTGAGCGCATCAGGCAGCACCATATAAATATCGTTCTGTGCCTTGATGAGGCTGCGGAAGTCGGTGACATTCTCGGGATCTTCACAGCCGCCGAGCTTTGCCCACCAGTCTGTCATGACAAGTCCGTCAAAGCCGAATCTGTCACGCAAAAGCACCGCCATGGGCTCATTTGAAGCCGCCCACCTGCCTCCTATGCGGTTGTAGGAGGTCATTATTGCACTTGCCTTGCCTTCTCTGACTGCGATCTCGAAAGGCCTTGCATATATCTCTCTGATAGCGCGTTCGCTGATGACCGAGCTTGATGTGTATCTGCAATGCTCCTGGCTGTTAGCCATATAATGCTTGACGACCGCTTTTGCGCCCGCCCTGTCAAGACCGATGCAGGCGGCAGAAGCCATAAGACCTGCAAGCAGAGGATCCTCGGAATAATATTCAAAATTTCTGCCGCAAAGCGGGCTGCGATGAATATTGACACCGGGAGCGAGCAAAACATCACAATCGTACGCTATGACCTCATAGCCCTCAAATTCATACAACTGCTTGACAAGCTCGCAGTTAAAGGTAGCGGCAAGCGTCGTTCCGCTGGGCAGAGCCGTTGCGACAACATTGCTCGAAAGCCTTACGCCTGCAGGGCCGTCGGTTGTATTTACAATGGGAATATCTCTGTCAAACAGTGCCTCGGTTATGCCGCCGAATACAGATGCCGAGCCGGGTGTTCCCTTGGGGCTGCTCATTCCCTCACCACGTGTAAGGCAAGCAAGCTCGGTGTCGCTGAGCGAAGCGACAAACTGTTCGACAGTGCATATACCCTCATGCACATCTGTCAATGTAAAATGCTTTTCGATATGCGGCAGTTCTTTTGGAATCTCGCATTTCGTGCGCCCGTCAGATGTGATCGGAGCAGGCGCAAAGCCCTTTGTTGTCAGCCTGTCAAACGGCTTTTCCTGCAGGCAGCAGGGCTCGTCTTTGATAAATATTCCGTCATAATCGAACCTGTATACCTCATCGCCCGACAGCGAATCGCCGACAGACAGCACATAAGCGCCCTTTGGCAGATAATAGCCACCGTTTATATCGTCATAAAGCATTATGTTTTTATGATCGACAAACACCTCTATATCCTTACCCTTGCCGGGCTGCAATATTTCGGTCTTTGCAAAGCCTGCCAATATGCGGTGCGGCATATCGTGCTCACCAAGATAAGACAGATAGACCTGCACGACCTCTTTGCCGGCACGTTTGCCGACGTTTTTGACATTGAAATGCAGCGTTATGCCCGACTCCAAATGCTCCGCCGAAACAAATGTGGTCTGAAATTCTGTATAAGACAAGCCGTGACCGAAAGGATAAAGCACCTTTTCGGGCGCAAACGTCGAGAAATATCTATATCCGACATACCTGTCCTCTGAATAAAAAACATCGGTGTCGCTGCCGTAGTTGTATGCAGGGTATCCGTCAAGCGTCCTTGCGAACGTGTCGGGCAAGCGTCCCGAGGGCGAAGCCCAGCCCATCAGCAGAGCAGCGGCAGCAGTTCCGCCGTCCATGCCAGCCTGCCACAGGCAAAGAATCGCATCGCAATATTCTTCCGCTTCGGTCAGCTCGACCACTCCGCAGGTGTTCAAAAGCAAAACAACCCTGCCGAAATGCGCACGCAAGAGCTTTAATACCTGCATCTCATCGTCGCTGAAATAATAGCTGCCCTTTTCTGCCGCCTGATCCTTGTCCTCGCCCGCTGTTCTCGAGATGATATACACCGCCGCATCGCAACGTTTTGCAGCCGCAGCGACAACGGTTTCTGAAACGACAAGCTCCTTTTGGCTGTGCGGATGATGCCAGCCCGTGCCGTTGTCATAAGGGTTTTCGGTGGCAAAAAGCTCATATATTCCGCTTATTACCCTGTCAACATCGGCACCCATTGTAGTCAGCGCATCATAAATGCTCGCGACCCTGCCGCAATTGTTGTTGCCCGAGCCTGTACCGCCCTTGAGATAGCAGTGCTGCATCCTGCCGAACAGTGCAATTTTTGTGTTTTCGTCGAACGGCAAAGCGTCATGCTCGTTTTTCAAGAGCACCGCGCCCTCCTCGGCAGCGCGCAAGCTAAACTCACGCAGTTCTGCCACGGGCTTTGCAGACGACATATATTCAATAGCCTTTTTGCTGATCTCTATCATATTAAAACCTCCAATGGCAATATTATAACCGATTTTTACACAACATGCAATAGCGTCTATTGCAAAATGGAGGCGTTTCTGCTATAATAAGTCAAACAAAAGGAGGAACACGCTATGCAACCAACAAAAAAACTCGGCTTTGGATTGATGCGACTGCCGCAAAAGGACGGCAAGATCGACATCGAAGCCGTAAAAGTGCTCGTCGACGAATTCATCGATTCGGGCTTCACCTATTTTGACACGGCATACTGCTATCCCGGCTCTGAGGAAGCCTTCAAAGCTGCGGTATCGAGCCGCTATGACCGCAAGCAATACACTGTCGCCACAAAATTGGCTGGCTGGCTGCTAAGCGACACATTCTCTCCCGAGCAGATGTTTCAAGAGCAATTAGATCGCTGCGGCGTCGAATATTTTGACTATTACCTGCTTCACAGCCTGCAGTCCTCGCGCATAAAGGACTATGACGACTATGACTGCTGGCAATTCTGCAACAGGATGAAGGCAGAGGGCAAGATAATCAACTATGGCTTTTCGTTCCACGGTGATCCCGTATTGCTCGAAGAGCTGCTGACCAAGCACCCCGAGGTCGATTTTGTGCAATTACAGATCAATTATATCGACTGGGATGACACCGCCGCAATATTCGCATCGCAAAACTACGAGGTCGCGCGCAGGCACGGCAAAAAGATCATTATTATGGAGCCTGTCAGAGGCGGATATCTCGCAAACCTGCCCGAGCGCTCTGCCGCAAAGCTTTCGGCACTCGGTGCTGACCGCTCGCAGGCATCTTATGCAATGCGTTTCGTCGGCGCACTCGACGGCGTAATGATGGTGCTTTCGGGCATGAACACGCACGAGCAGCTCGCTGACAACATAAAGACCTTCGACAATTTCGTTCCGCTTGACCAAGCAGAGCAACAGGCGATCAAAGAGGTCAAAAAATCGCTGTTCGATGTCGAAACGGTTCCGTGCACATCCTGCCGCTATTGCACCAAGGGCTGCCCGATGAACATCGACATCCCCGAGATATTCAAGCCCTACAACATGCTCAAGATATACGGTGAGCACGCGCGGCCGCACCTTTATTACGGTGCAGTGATAAACGGCGGCAGCGGCAAGGCGTCGGATTGCATCGCCTGCGGACAGTGCGAGAATGCGTGCCCGCAGCACATCGAGATAATCAAGCAGCTCAAAAACGCTGCAGAAATGCTTGATAAATAAAAACTGCATAAAATAAAAAACCGAGGGTCTGTATGGCCCTCGGTTTTTGCTAATATTTATTCAGCAGTTGCGTTTTTGCGCTTTTTGACAACAAACAGCACAATGACTGCGGCGCTCAAAATCATCAGCATGATATAGAGCGGAACGAGCGAAACATCGCCCGTAGGGGGCAGAGGATCGTCGGGCTCGACAGGCTTCTCTTCGACCTTAAACTGCCAGTCGAGATAGCCGATCGCATCCTGATAATCGTTGCCGAGCTCGATGGGAACGTTCAGTGTCACATCGAGATCGATTACGCCGCCCGAATAGACCGTGCCGAGCAGCACCCAATCGGTGAGCTGTGCGGTCTGATCTGCGGGAGCAGAAAACATTTTTGCCATTTCGGGCTTGCCCGAGTAAGCAACCTCGAGCGTAAGCTGCGACAGAAAGTCTTCTGAGCCTTGCTGTGCGCCGAGCGAGCGCATATAAATGTCGATCTTGACATTCTTGTCGATGCTGTTGTTGATGGTGACTGTCTGCGTGAGTTTGTCGCCGGGCATAACGCCCTTGAAATCCGAAAAGAGATCGGTGGGCGAATGTTCACTGCCCGGCGCAAAGATAAAGTCCTTTGCAGTGCCGTCATAGGTGACAGTGCCAGCTGCCGATGCCGAAACGACACAGCAGAGTGCAAGCGAAAGCACCGTCATGAGGATAAAAAGCTTTTTGATGATCTTATTCATTCTCGGCAGCCTCCTCTGTAACTTCCGTCACGCTGTTTTCGGAAATAATAACTTTCCAAGCGTCTTCGACTGCATTTGCAGGCACCGCCTGTATCGACTGCGAAAGTATCTCGACCGAGAGAGTATAGCCATCGGGTGCTTTGTCTTCTCCAGGCTCGCAGTCGGTGAACAGAACAGCGGTCGCAGCATCGGGTGCAATCGGCTTGGTGTAGTACCAATAGCCGTCTTTGCCTTGAACCCAAGCGGGATCTGTTGTCCATGTGATTGTGTAATCAGTGCCTTTGACAGGAATTTGGGGATAAACCGCACCTGCATCATTGACCCAAGTGACAACGACCATCACGCGGACATACGCATCGACGTCGCCGGTGTTTTGAATCTTGACGTCTTTTTTGACCTGTCCAGCACTGAAATCCTCTGATATGCCTGTATCAAAGTTCGGCACACCAAAGACATTCTCAAGAGCGTCGGTGGAGGTCACAAGATATGCGAGGGTAAGGCCGGATACCAGGCAGCAGATGATGCAGACGAGCGCGAGAGCCGAAACTCTGCGCTCCTGCTTTCTGCGCTGCTTGCGGTAGCGGCTCGGAGTGCTATGCTGCTGATTATCATTTGAGTTTTTCATTAACATATCCCTCCTTTAGTTTGTTGCCGGAGTTTCCGTATTATTCTTCTTACCGAAGATGTTGACACACGAAGAATCTTTGTCAAGCCATCTGTCTTTTTTCATCGTGTTTGTAAAGGTTATCGTGTTGGTGTTGGCGTTGGCGACAAGCGTTATCTTGCCGTCCGTCTTATCGCACTTCACCTCATATCTCCATGCCCAATCGGTACGTTCGGTCACGGTATAGGTCGCACCGACCTTAAGGCCGTTGATGGTGACCGAACCGCCTGCTGCAATCGTGACGGTTGCGACAAGTGTTTCACCCTGTTTGACATCAAAGACAAACTTTGTGCCTGCATCGGCGGTAGTGCCGTCTGCGAGGTCTTTTTTGATCGTCAGCGAAGTGACATCAGCCTCAAACTTGGCATAATATGTTGCTGCGACGTTCTTGTCGTCTGTCTTTTGGGGAACAATCTTGTTGTCTGTAACCCAGCTTGCATCGACACGCTGCGTGCAAGCCTCATCCTTATACCAGCCGACGAACTTAAAGCCGTCGTACGCGGTAGCGGTCGAGCCCTGCGCCGTACCGGATTTAAGCTTAACAGTTTCGGTAGTGGGGTCGACAGAGCCGGCACCTTTAGGTCCGACTGCGACATAGTTTATCGTAACCTCTTTTTCTTTGTAGTAGAAGGTTATGATGTTGAGGTTGGGAGCACCCTCGCCCTCGTCGATGTGGATATTGAGCGTTGCAGAGGTCGGTTCGACATTGTCATAGCCATCGATATCAATCGCGGACTCTGAAATAATCTCACCATACTTGCCTTTGCCGTTCTTGGGGTCAGCAAGCTGTTTGCCCGTGCCCTGCTCGAGGTATCTCACCTGATAGGGGTACTCGTTGCGGACATAATAGAGGTTGATCTCGAGGCCGTTCTCGGTAAGCTTTGCGCCCTCGTCGGTGACATCGGTGACCTCAGTGCCGTTAACGAGATATTTGGTCTCTTTATAAGTGAAACCGGGGATAGTCATCGGCGAAGCGGTGTATCTTGTGCCGATATCGCCCGTAGCCTGAGAGGAAGCATATTCCGTCCAGGTTGTGCCATCGGTGTTCTGAGTGTAGTGCGTTATCTTGTAGAAAGCGTGCTCGGTGTCCTTGGTGTAGTAGAAGTAGAGAACATTCTCGCCTTCTGCGGTGACGACCAAACGCTTTTGATATGCGTCAGGCATATAGCCGCTTATCGGCTTGAAGGTCTCGGTAACGACTGCCTTGCGGTTGTCG
>CAZNCN010000020.1:20070-24216 GCA_964571635.1 uncultured Ruminococcus sp.
TCTTTCTGTACGTACTCAAAGGTGATGACGAGGCTATCGCTTTCGATATCCAGCAGCAGCGACTGCGACTGAACAGTGGGGAAATAGCCCTCTTGATATTCCGCATAGAGGTCGGTGCCGCCCTTGGCATCAAACGTCTTGGTCGTGCCTGCAAGGCCTGAGCCTGTCAGATCATCGGCGACCTTGACGCTGTGGTCACTCTTAAGAACATACTGAACGGTATATTGCTTTAAGGTGTTTGAAGACCACTCGCCATAGAGCGTAAGATCTTTGCGGATCTGCATTGTCGGGTCGAACGGCTTCTTGTCGCCGTTCTCATAGTAATACCACATGACGAACGTATAGTCGCCATTGGGTTTAGCTTCGTTCATTGCAGACTTCTCGAGGTGTTTCTTGACATACTCTTCTGCAATGTTGTCACCGTGAGGAATGATGAACGATGCTTCATCGGCATCTGTAGGTTTATAAACCTCGTTGCTGCTTTCAGTCAGATAGAACTTGACGGTTCTATTGACCGGAACCCACTTGGCATAGAGGATTATGTCGCTGGCGGGCATCTTGTGACCATCCAGCTTATATTCATCGCCGGTGCACTGCGGGTTCTGATACCAGCCGCCGAACTCGACCGAGCCGGGCTCGTATGCGCTCGGTACTTCGGGTATATAATCCTTGTAGGTGCTCAGCGGAGCCTGGAACTTGACGGTTTCGGTCTTCACATCGCTGTACTGGTCATTGAAAGTCAGCTTGTATGAGTTACGGGTGTAGTAGAATTTAGCGCCACCATACGAAGTACCATTCGAAGTAGAAATGCTGTTGTTGATGGTGAAGCCATCTATGCCATAGCGTTCTTCGTCGGTAACATTACCGCTGGAATTAGATGTATCGGTGTGATGCACTTTGTAATAGCGACCATCGCTGCCTATGACATCGTATTGTTCTCCATCCAAAACTTCAACATAATACGTTGCCGTATATTTGCTGCTGCCGGACTTAGGACCCCAGAACTTGGCGCCACCAACAGGCATGATCTGAATGCTGTTCTGCCATGTGTTGGATTTGTCTTTAACATACCAGCTCGAGCTGCCATTGTAGGTAGGCCACTTTTCAAGAATGTTCTCGCCCCATTTAGCTGTGATCTTGAGGCTTGTATACTCACGGTCGGAGGAGCAGTTTTGATTCTCGTAGAACTGCACGCTATACTCAACTCTGTCATAATAGACATTGACAACAGTTGAGCCATCGGCTGCAACAATGACGGTATCGGACTTGACGAACTTCCAAAGTTTTGAATCAAGTCCCGCACCCTGCATATAGCAGTCGCTGTTGTGTGTATGCTGTTCCTCATTGCAGGTCAGCTTATAGCAATTTGCTGTGGTATGCTCGTGCTCAGTCTTGCCACAGCCAATGCAGGCTGTAGTATGGGTGTGCTCAGTCATACCGCAATTGACAGAAACGGTGCTGCCGTTGGCTACGCTGCCAGAATAGTTGTACCAGCTACCATCAATATAGATATAGCTATAGCTAATAAGTAGAACCCGGCCACTATACACCTGTCCGTTTTTGGGATTATCCGGAGGATTAAGAGGCCTTGCACTCGAACCGGCACCCGGATAACAACCAACGGTATGTTTATGCGCTGCGTTTCCACAGGTATAGCAATCGTCGTTGTGCTCATGGGCTTCGGTGGTGCAGATAAACTCATAACAAGCATCTGTATGAGTGTGTACTTCCTTAGTACAAGTCAGCATACCTGACTCGGAATAAGTGAACTCACTGTCCGGCTTCAGGTTGATGACCTTGGTCTGATCAGCCAGGTAGGAATACCCTTCATCATCGGCATTTTCGCCCCAGAAAACGACTGTAACCTTGGCGGTGTCGCAAACTTTCCAGATAGCATAGTAGGTCTTATTCTCGGCAGGCATTGTGGGGGGAAGGGTGACAGCAGTAGTGCCGCCCTCAGTTTCAGACCAGCCCTCGAACGTATATCCCGCCTTAGTGGGGCCTTCGACTGTGCCGATGGACGCGCCATAGCGTGCATAGACAGGGTCTGTGCCATAGCCGCCGTCCATATCGAAGTTTATGAGATAATAGTATCTATCATAATAGATCTCGATGACGGTGCTGCCGTCGGCTGCGATATTGGGTCTTTCATAGAGCAGGTTATAGAAGCCCTCATAGGTTTTTGCCACCTCTGGGACTTGCGAGCCTGTCAAGCCCTGCTTGGTCTCGGTTTCTTTCACCGTATACTGATCGTTATCAACATTCTGCTGATAGTGGATAACGGTATAGTTGACATTGGTGGGTTTATAAACAACGTTGATGGTGACATCTTTGCTGACGCTTTCGCTTTCATAATTAAGCTCGATGCTGTTCTGCTGGGTTTCGCCAACATAAGGCAGATAGCCCTGAACCGTGGGGAAAGTGACGGTTGCAGAGAATGACGAGCCCTCGGCAAGGTTTGCGGTGTAGGGGTCAGCAACCACCTCATTGTTCTCAAACACATAGTTGATGACTATGTTGTAGGTCTTTTTGACATCGCTCTGATCCAGCGGCATAACGTCGTTGCCGACGGTCTCAAGCACGAAAAGCGGCTGTGCAGGTGCATAATAATCGTTCTGCACGGTATCAACATCATGCTGAATATGGATGCAGTGCATGGGGCTGTATGAAGTCTCTTGACCGTTGGTGACGACACAGCGGAAATAGATGCGACTTGAATCCATCATCGAATGAATCTTGCCGTGGGTCAATTTGATCTGGTTTTCGGTTTCGCCTCTGATGTCGACCCACTTTGCGCCATAAAGCACCTGCCACTGATAGGTCAGGTTGCCGACGAGGCCGGTTCTGGCGATGAAATATTTGCGGAAGTTGTTGTCATAGTTCTCGCCGTCGACGATGATATATTCGCCTATCTCGTTGCCCTCGCCGTCAACAACTTTAGTGTCGAGCAGGATGACGTCATCGGCGTTGACATAGCAATATGCGGCGTCATCGCCCCAGTTATCCCATTTATCGGTATCGAGGATATACCAGACCTTGCCTGTTGTGGAATCGGTGAACGAAAACTCGACGACAAATTCTTCGGGCAGGTCTTCGGGTGCAATATAGTCATTCGTATTGCTGGGATTTTTATAAAGGCGGATGGTAGCGTGCTTAAAAGCGCCCTTGCAATCGACGATCGCAAAGTCCCTCATAAACGCGTCCTCATAGTTATCAGCAAACGGAATTATATTGCTGGCGAATACGACAGGCAAAAGAGTGGCGAATGCGAGCAGCAGCGCCAACACTTTATGAAAATTTGAAACTCTGATATTTTTCATAGTCTATGCCCTCTTAGTCCTGCGGTTCCCAGCCTGCGGCTTCAAAAACGGTCTTGCCGTTGTTGGCTGCCTGAACTGCATATGCGGTGATGGTGATCTCGCAGCTCGAATGCTGATAGATGTTGTTCATATCAGCCGAGTACGAGACCGTGGTGAACAGCGGCTCGGTGGTGGCACCGGGCTGCAGCGGCTTTGTGTAATAATAATAGCCGTCCTGCTCTGTCCAATATTCTGTATTGATGTCAAGCCCTATCAGGCTGACGTCGGGTTCACCCTCGACGCCCTCTGCGAGCGTGATGGATTTTGTGACAGCAACCTTGAGCCACGCTGTGCCATTGCCTGAATTTTTGACCTGCGGGATCTTGGAATAATCGGTTGCAGGCATAGCATCAGTAATGTTCTCAAACGGAGCGAGCGAGCCATCGGGCTGCAGCGAATGCTCCTGCAATTCGATTTTGATGTTGCCGGCAACTATCACGTTGGTTGCAGTATCTTCATATGTAAAATACGACAACGTGCCATATGCCGCCAACGACGCACATATGACAATCAAAGCAATTGCAATTATTTTTTTCTTCATATAAACACTCCGTCCTTTCGATTTGGGTATTGAAGTATTGAAGCATTGATGTATGCAGACTATATATGGGTGCACGACGCATCATGCACTCATATACGGTCTGCATACGCAGACCATATATCCCGATAGTACCCCCCCCCCACACCGGGAGAGTTGAGGGAAATATTGTTTCAGGGAATTGAATGACTTATTTAGCGTTCCAGTGGCCGATGGGCAGAGTCTCGTTAAGAGCGTTGAAAGCTGCTT
>CAZNCN010000020.1:24316-25452 GCA_964571635.1 uncultured Ruminococcus sp.
TCGGTATCCTTGCCAACAGTCTTGCCATCGGCGTCGACGATCTCCCAGAGGTCGATGTCAACAGCACCGATAGTGAACTCGTTCTTCAACGCGTCTTTATCGGTGAAGTATGCCAGGGTTGCGCTGGTAACTGCAACGAGAACCATGCAAGCGATAAGAGATGCTGCGATGATTTTTCTTTTCATGTTTAAATTCTCCTGTGATTTATTTTTTTATTTTTGTGTGGGGAGAAAACTAAATTAATTATTGCCAATTGGTGACAGTGCCGCCCCAGGGGTTGAATTGTTCGCCAAAGGCTGCATTGAATGCCTCCGAAGCGCTGTCAAAGCCCTGCGCCTGAACTGCTATTGCATAAACAGGGCAATTTACATTGCTCCAGTTCCAGCCTTGGTCGAGAGCGATCTTTTCGCCAAAAGCTGTATAATAGCTATCTTCGCTCGTATCGCTCATATCCTGATAGTCAAACGAAGAGTCAAGATAGACGCCGTTGATGAGGCGCTCGGTAGTTGCACCGCCTGCGAGTGTCTTATAATAGTCGGCATAATAAACGTTGTATTTGATGCCGTCTATAGTGGTTTCAAAATAGTTCCACTTTGTGTCGGTGCCGGAAGTGTGCTTCCAGCTCCAAGCATATTCTTCGGTGCATTTAACTGTGCCGTCATCGTCGACTTCTGTGCCGAAGTTGAAGTGGAGGATGTTCAGGCCTGCGTTGAAGGTTTCATAACCGTCATCGAGTGCCGAGGGGATTGCGAAATATGCACGGATATAAGCATCTTCAGTGCCGGTGTTCTTTATGGTGACCATTTTGTCAACATAGTTTTTTGCGGTGGGCATGCCGAACTCGTCCTTTTTGCCCTGAGCAGAACCGACTATGGGCAGAAGTTTTTTGCCCTGCTCAAAATCAACGAGTGTGGTCTTGCCGTCTTTAACACCGCGCTGCTGCTCGATGAGGTCGATCGTAACATTGCCGACGGTGAAGGTGTTATTAAGGCTATCGGTGTCCTTAAAGTATGCGAGAGTCACACCGGTGACTGCCATAACCACAACGATAACGGCAGCAGCCAGTGTAAGTATCTTCTTTTTGTTCATGGTGTTTTCCTTTCAAAAATGTCGTGTCGGGGGATTAGGTGGTGGGG
>CAZNCN010000020.1:25552-30378 GCA_964571635.1 uncultured Ruminococcus sp.
TTGTTCATGGTGTTTTCCTTTCAAAAATGTCGTGTCGGGGGATTAGGTGGTGGGGGTCTTGCCGCCGTTGTTAACTATTGCCCAAGCTTCAGCAGGAGTGAATTCTGATCCGCTAGCCTTATAACGCTGGCAAGCATAAGCGGTAAATGTAAGCGTAGGCTTGGTAGTATCAGTGAGATCATCAAACTGAGCCTTAGTAACCTCAGAACCAACTTTCACTTGGTTATCCTTAAGTACGGCAAAGTCTTGAGCCGATGGGCTTGTACCAACTCTGCGATAGTAAACGCCGGTGACGCCGGTGAGTTGCTCCCAATCGGCAGCAACCTTATATTCCATAAAGGTGCTGAAGTTAGTTGACTCCTCGATCTTAACGAAAAGATAGCAAGCTTCAGAATTTGCGGTTACAGTAACTTTAGGGTCTTTGGCGATGGTATAACCGGGAATCATTTTGTAAGAAGTTGTAGTTTCGTCAAGAGTGATATTAATATCACCATAGGTGAACGTATTGGTAACTTCGGAGGTATTTGCGACGAGCCATGCGAGGGTTGCGCCGACGGTGCAAAAGAGCACGAGGACGACAGCGGTGATGGCTATCAGTGTCTTTTTAGTCATGGTGTTTTTTCCTTTCAAATATTTAATTGTGCAGAGGTTGATTATTCACCGTCAGCGCCATCGGTAGAGGGTTCTTCAACAGGGGTGGAAGATGTTTCTTTAGTGCCCTTGCCTGAGAAAGCTGCTTCCCAAACGTCTACTGCGGTCTTGCCTTCAAAGCCCTCAGCCTGAACTGCGTAAGCTTTGACGACAACGGTTTTTTCGTGATATTTTTCAAGTTCTTTTGCGGTTGGTTCGCCCTTGATTGTGAAGGACTCGAAAACTACGATATCTTGATCAGCAGTTTCGCTTCTTTCGATCTTCTTCAATGCGGTAGCATCTCCGTAGTATGCATAAACATTGGTGTAGCCAGTGACCTTGACCCAGCCGTGTGCAGCCATCTGGGCAGCGATGGTAGTACCATTACCATCTTCGATATCAGCGATTGCGTTGTCAACAGTGACAAAGAGATAGCAATCGATGGAGTTAGTTACATGAATGGTAGGGTCTTTGATATATGTGTGACCGGGGATGAGCTTGTAAGTGTTTGCAATAACGCGGCAGGGGTACTCAATTTCATCATCGGGATACAGTTCTTTATGAGCATCTATATCTTCCGGTTTTATATAGCTGACTTTGTCATCTTTATCAGTAACCTTCGCCATCTTTTTGCCATATTCATCGACCTTAAGCTCGTCGAGGGTGATATTGATGTTGTCGCTATCAGAGAATGTGAACGTATTCACAACCGTGTCGGTGGTAGAAGTCAGCCATGCGATAGTGGTGAGTGCGGTTGCGGCAACGAGCAGAACGGCACAGAGAGCTATCAATAATGCTTTATTTCTGGTTTTCATCGTTAATTATCCTTTCGTAAATTATCCTTTCGTAATGATCATGCTGCGGGGTCAGTAACCGGGGATTCAGTGGAGAATGCTGTTTCCCAAAGCATTGCGTCCGTAATTGCAGTGTCCTCAAATCCGTCAGCCTGAACTGCGTAAGCGGTTATCTTGATCTGGGCTTCGTCGTACTCTGCAAGTGTTTCACTGTCAACATCGCCTTTGACTTTGAAGGTAGAAAACACGTCGTAATACGGCCTACCACCATTACCACCACTTCTGGTGGCAATGCAGCGGTCGCCTAACTCCTTGTATACGCTAGTTCCAGTTGAATGATCTCTTTCTTGTTCGGGTGCGCCACAATATACATAGACGCCGGTATGTCCGTCAACTTCCTTCCAACCACATATAAACATTTGCTCTTCTATGGTGTCGTAACCTTCTTCGTTTGCTGCGATAGCTGCAAGCTGGTTTTCGATCTTGACGAACAAATAGCACGGTTCGGAGCCATCGAGAATTTCGATGTAGGGACGTTTGATGTATTCATGAGCCGGGCGAAGGGTGTATGAGTTTGCAGTAACGGCATTAACTTCGTAGTAGAAACATGACTTAGGATCACACGATTCTTCAGTGGTAGTGTCGCCCAATGTCACATCGCGATAATAATACTCGCCGAATGCATCGGTTTTGGGCTCTTTTAATTCGATTGCTACCTTGCCGTAGGTGAAGGTGTTGGTGACTGTTTGCTCTGCTGTCAGCCACGCGATGGTGCAGAGCACTGTTGCCGCAACAAGCAGCACTGCGCACAGCGAAAGCAATAATGCTTTGTTTTTAGTTTTCATATCTTTGGGCCTTTCTATAATTTTTTTATTTAGTTGGTGGACTGCTTAACGAGGCCGGGGAATGCAACGGCGGTGATTATATCGGCGGCAGATTCTCCCTCAAATCCCGATGCCTGAACCGCATAAGCGGTGACGGTGATCTGGCTGCCGTCGAAGTTGGCAAGAGTTGTGCCATCAACCGAGTCGGCAATCTTGAACTTCTCGAAAATGGCAATGTCTGTGCTGCCTGCAACCTGCAGCGGCAAAGTTGCACCATCAGCAGTGCCGACATAAGCATAAATGCCGTCAACCAAATTGGCACCTGTGACCTCGACCCAGCCGAGTGCAGCCATCTGGTCGGCGATTGTTTTGTAGCCGTCTGTTTGTGTAGCTGCTTCGATGTTAACAGCAGTGCCCTCAATGGTCTGAACAAGGCCGTTATCGATTTTGACAAAGAGGAAGCAAGGCTCACTGTTTTGGTCAACATGGATAGTAGGGTCTTTTGTATAGGTCTTGCCGGGCTGAAGCTTGTACTCGTTTGCAGTAACGCGGTATGCAGCTGCCACGGATTCAGCGGGCACATCCTCGCTCGTATCAGCGGCTTTTTTCAGCGGCTCGCCACTCGTGTTTACCTTTGCCTCGTCGAGGGTGATCTTGACATTGCCGACGGTAAAGACGTTTTTAACTTCTTTGGTGTCGGTTAAGTACGAAAGCGTCGTCAGCACCGAAGCAACCACGAGCAAAACTGCGCAAAGTGCAAGCAATAGTGCTTTGCTTTTAATTTTCATAAAAGTTTTCCTCCTTTATTATTCGATAAGTGAACTATATGTCAGCCTTGCGGCGTTGACATTGTGGGTTATTCGCCGTCCGATTGCTCGGTGTCGGCGGCAGAGGGCTGCTCTGCTTTGTCAGCGTCCGCCTGCTTATCTTTATCATCCTTTTTATCATCCTTGAAAAGGTCAGGCAAAAAGACCAATATCAGCAGTATCGCTGCACCGCCGATGGCAAGATACATGCCGGGCGGGCTCTGAATGTAATGTGCAAAATAGCCGAGCCGGGGAATGCAGAAGATCGGTGTGCCGATGATGTTTTTGTAATGCACGGGCGTGCCGTCCTCTATCTGGTTGTTGTCGCCCTTGGTGCGGAAACGCAAAACCTCGGGGTCTTCATCATCGGGGATTATCTCGATGATGCGGTGGGTCGCAACAGTATCTTCATCAAGCATGAATGTGATGGGGTCGCCGACCTTGAGCTCTTTATAATCGACGCTCTTGACATAGATCAGTGAGCCTGTGGGGTAAGAGTCCTCCATCGAGCCCGAAACGACTGCGTAGGTCTGCAAGCCCACCACTCTGACTCCGACGAGCGCTATCGCAACAAGCACGACGAGCACGACCAGGACGGTGGTGACAATGTTCCAGACCTTTTTGACGGTTGATTTCATTATATAAATGTTCCTCTCGAATATTAGATGCCCTTGCCACACTTCAAAACACTGAAGATGAGCCAAAAGGTGTCGTCGGCGGCACGCTGTCCGTCCTGCGGGCACAGAACCTGCTTGCGAGCCTGCCCGAGCAAAGTGTCAATGACGTGGTGCACGACCGTATCGACGTTGGCGTCGGGATGGCACGCAGGTGCGACCTTGTCGGCGAGCACTCTATAACGCTCTATATGATCGGCATAAGAGTTGTCGATGAACTGCTGCGAATAATAGTATCTGACATAGAACTTCAGCCAGTCGGGATGTGTAAGTATGTGACCCCAGCACTTGTCAAACAGCATTCGGCAGCGGGTTTGATAATCGACGCCCTCGAGATACATGACATCAAAGTTGTCAAGCAAAAAATTGAGAAAATGCTGATCGGCATAGTCAAAGGTCTTGGTGATCAGATCTTCCATATTCTCAAAATAGCTGTATATGTAGACCTGATTGACACCGCTCAAGCTGCCGATCACGCGCGAGGTCGTGTTGGTCATGCCGTTATCGGCGATCGATCTGACAGTCGCCTCCATCAGAGCAAACTTCTGCTTTTTGTGGACTTCGGGCGATAACACGTTGCACCTCCGCTTGAACCGTTTTTAGCGTGCGATAAAATAATCTTATAAAAAATGTCAAGCGGTCAAAAAGCTTGATGAACAGATGACATTTTGCACGACTGTAATATATCACATTGTATCGGATTATGCAAGTACTTTCGCAGAAAAAATAGGCGTTGCGAAACAGGAATAATTTGCACTCAAATTGCGTTTTGCCGTGGGTAATATAATTATACGCCCCCCCCCGAAAATTGTCAATAGTTTTTTGTGACAATATTCAAGAGAACGCACTTTTTTGCAAAAGAGCCGATAAACCCTTGTGCCGCCTTGCTTTCCACGGCTATACTATAGCACATTTCAGCGGTAATTGCAAGAGGTTTTACCAAAAAAATTAATATATTTTCGACCGTTTATACCATATTGTCATTATATTGTGACTGAAAGCGACACCAACCCTACATATTGTGTTGCGTACCAAATTCAACTTAAAAAATCGGGCAGGTCAATGACCTGCCCGAGGATTTTTGTGCTTATCTTCTTG
>CAZNCN010000021.1:0-27463 GCA_964571635.1 uncultured Ruminococcus sp.
GGAGCGCACAACACTGGCAGTGTTGGGGTCAGGGGTTCGAATCCCCTACGCTCCATGCAAAAATTCAATAACAGACCTGATAGAGGATGCAGATGAGATGATAAGCCCGAGGACATTAAAACGGCGTGTGCCGCGGGCGCAAGGCGATTCTGCCGAAGCTTTTGTCGCTGTGACACGCCGTCACGGACATTTGCTGGGGGTGCGCAAAATATGCGTACAACTGTCATATGTACATTTTTGTGCATATGGAGAGCTATCATCGGCAATGTGCTTTTTCTCTTGACAGCAGACAATGCCCGTGATACTTGTTTAGGTCACGGGTTGTTTTTTTGCTGTATTTTTATTATTTCTTATATCTAAGGAGAACCAAAAAATGAAGTTCACACGCATCACAGTCTTAGTGCTTGCCGTTGCTGTATGCATCGGTATGTTCGCCTCGTGCGCACCGTCGCAGAGCAAGGATCTCACAAGCGCAAAAACCCTGGCAGACCTTGCAGGTGCACGCATCGCCGCACAGTCCGGCACGTTCCATCAGAAGGCACTCACACAGATCGAGAACGTTCAGGCATCCGATCTGCCCGATTTCGATCAGTTGCTCGTCGCCCTCAACATGGGCACAATAGACGGCTATATAGCCGAAAAGCCCACGGCACTTACCGTCTGCAAGGCAAACGAAGCACTCACCTATGTTCCGCTTGTCAATAACGATACGGGCTTTACCGCCACCGACGATCAGGTCGGCATCGCAATGGGCCTCAAGAAGGGCTCTGAGCTCAGAGAGCGCATCAATGCCATTCTTGCCGAAATAACCCCCGAGCAGCGCGCACAGCTTATGCAGCAGGCAGTCGATATGGCGGCGGGCGATAAGCTTGACAGCCTCGCTGTCACTGTCCCCGAAACAGACGGTGCAAACGGCGTTCTCAAGGTCGCTATGGAATGTGCATACCGTCCGTTTAACTGGACAGACACCTCGGCGGACGCAACATATGGCTCTGTCGCTATAAGCGGCGAGGGCAAGGACGGACTCTATGCCAACGGATACGATGTTCAGATCGCACGATATGTTGCTGCAAAGCTCGGCATGAAGCTCGAGATATATCAGTATGCGTGGGATTCGCTTATCCCCGCAGTGCAGTCTGGCAGCGTTGATGCTATCGTTGCAGGCATGAGCCCCACCGAGGACAGAGCAAAAGAGGTTGATTTCACAGACACCTATTATACCTCCGACCTCGTTGTCGTCATCAAGAAATAAGATCATGAGCTTTATAAACGACGTAATCGACATTTTCGTCAAGCATTATGATCACCTCCTGCAGGGCGTCGGCGTTACGATGCTTATTGCGCTTGTCGGCACTTTGGCAGGTCTTGTCATAGGTCTGCTGACAGGCATAGCGAGATCGTCACCGCTGTCAAAAAAGACGTTTGTACGCTGGCTGCAAAAGATACTCAACGCCATTATCGCCGTGTATATCGAGGTATTCAGAGGCACTCCGATGATGGTTCAGGCGATGGTTATTTATTGGGGCTACGCCTTTATCAGCGGCGGCAATACATTGCCCTTGATGACTTCGGGTATGTTTATTGTTTCTATCAACACGGGTGCCTATATGGCAGAGATAGTCAGAGGCGGCATAATGTCGATAGACAAAGGGCAGACCGAGGGTGCGCTTTCGATAGGAATGTCGCACTCGCAAACGATGTTCAAGGTCATACTGCCGCAGGTGATACGCAATATACTGCCGTCTGTCAGCAACGAGTTTGTCATCAATATCAAGGATACCTCGGTGCTGAATGTCATCGGTGTTGCCGAGTTGTATTATTTTGCGGGCGTTATCACAAAAGAGAATTATAAGATGTTCCAGACCTATCTCGTCATCTGCATCATTTATTTCATACTCACATTCGCTGTAACAAGGCTTTTGAGATTGATCGAAAAGAAATTGAGCGGCAGCAAGAGCTATACCGTCTTTGGCTCGCAGACAGATCCCGAGGCAGAGATACACATCAGCAGAGAGGGGGCAGAGCAATGAGCGAAAACGTTATCGAGATCATAGGACTTAAAAAGGATTTCGGCGGCGGTGCAGTGCTAAGGGGCATAGATCTTGCTGTCAAAAAGGGCGAGGTCGTGTCAGTCATCGGTGCTTCGGGTTCGGGCAAGAGCACTATGCTGCGCTGCATTAACCTGCTCGAAACTCCCACCGAGGGCAGGATACTTTTTGACGGTGAGGATATAACCGCACCTCATTTTGAATTGTCGTCCTATCGTGCACGTGTCGGCATGGTTTTTCAGAGCTTTAACCTGTTCAATAATATGACTGCGCTCGCAAATTGCACGGTCGGTCAGACCTCTGTTTTGCACAGAAGCAAAAAGTATGCCGAAGATATCGCAATGGAATATCTCGCCAAGGTCGGAATGCTGCCGTATATCAACGCACGCCCGTCACAGCTTTCGGGCGGTCAAAAGCAGCGCGTGGCGATAGCACGAGCACTTTCTATGAGTCCTGAGGTGCTGCTTTTCGACGAACCCACCTCTGCACTCGACCCTCAGATGGTCGGCGAGGTGCTGGCTGTTATGAAGGACCTCGCAAAAGATGGACTTACCATGATAGTGGTTACGCACGAGATGGCGTTCGCACGCGACGTTTCGACTTCTGTTGTCTTTATGTCCGATGGTGTCGTCTGCGAAAAAGGCACACCGCAGGAAATATTCGAGTCCCCCCGCAACGAAAAGACCAAGGACTTCCTCTCGCGCTTCATCAATGGGTGAATAACATAAAACACCTCACATGCTGCATGTGAGGTGCTTTTTGTTGCGAAATCGTGCTAAAACACATTGATCCCGAGCAAGCTGAATAATAAAGGCAGTATTATATGGGCAAAAAGTAAAACGATCACAAAAATGATTGAAAAGCCGAGTATCCATGTGGCGACGAATCCTAGACAGCCTTTTTTGTTCGAACCACTGAAAACATAAAACGGACAAACCAATGCAAGGACAATTAATACAATTGTGCAAGCGGGCATTATTGTCGGGCACAGGCGGTAGATAAGCGGCACTATGATAGTTATAAATATGACACCGAAAACAATTAATGCGGTTTTGTGCTGCTTAAGGAATGCGTTAACAGCATTGACAATAGCCGAGCGCTTTGCTTTGCGATTTGCTATTTTGCGGCAATTCGATGCAAATAACTTTGATCTTCTGTAATTGCCGAGTTCTTCAAACAAAGCGGCGGCCCTGTTGTATTCGTTAACGCTGTTTGCGTTCTTCATCACGGCGTGTGCGGTGTCATATTTATAAACAATGGCACGCTCACGACATTTTTTGGCTAAAGTCGCAGAATCTTTCGTGGACTCTATACCATCAAATAATGCTGCAGCCTTTTCATAGTCTACGGTGCCCCTTGCGGTTGACATAATGTTTAGAGCGCGTTCGCATTGGCACTCGCAAGCTCTTTGGTGACATATTCGATGCCGTAGCGGCAGAGCACAATAGACCAATAAGCCTCGGCGTCTGTCGTGTCCTCGCTCAAAATTTGCTCGTATATAGACATTGCTTTGTCAAATTCGCTGTTGCGACGGAAGTGGTTTGCACGGTCATACAGGTTCGCGCGGCGCTCGTCGTCAAGCCGCGGCAGGGTCTGCTGTGTACCATTGTTAATAAGGGTAAAGTCAACACACAACACTTCTAATGTAACATCGATTGAGCTTTTTGTAAATACTTTGATACGGTGTTTCCGCCCTTTTTGTGCGGATGCGGCAAAATCACGGGCAAAAAACATTTTGAAGGCTTAGTTTTGTTGCAAAAAACTATTGATTAATGCGTTATTTGGTGATATAATAACAAGGTTTGATTGACAAGTATTTTGGAGGATCATATGAGAAGAGACGACCTGCGCAATATTGCAATAATAGCACACGTTGACCATGGCAAGACCACACTGGTCGACGAGATGCTCAAATTCGGCGGTTTATTCAGAGAGAATCAAGAGCTGCGCGAAAGAATGATGGACAGCAATGACCTCGAGCGCGAGCGCGGCATTACTATTTTGGCAAAAAACACGTCGACGTTTTATAAGGACGTCAAGATAAACATTGTCGACACCCCGGGTCACGCAGACTTTTCGGGCGAGGTCGAGAGAATACTCAAGATGGTCGACGGCGTTTTGCTGCTCGTTGACGCTGCCGAAGGTCCAATGCCGCAGACACGCTTCGTTCTGCAAAAGGCAATCGAGATGAACCTGCGCATTGTCGTCGTCATCAACAAGATAGACAAGCCCGATGCTCGTGTCTATGAAGTTCCCGATGAGGTGCTCGAGCTGTTGCTCGACCTCAACGCCACAGCAGAGCAGCTTGATTCACCTGTTATATATTGCTCGGGACGCAACGGAACGGCGTCAATCACGCCCGACGAGCAGGGCACTGACCTTGCACCGCTGTTCGATGCGATACTCGAAACCATTCCCGCACCCGAGGGTGATGCAGAGGGCGCTGCGCAGATGCTGGTCAGCTCGGTCGACTATAACGATTATGTCGGCAAGATCGCCATCGGCAAGATAGAGCGCGGCAATATGTCGCTCAAGCAGGAGGTTGTGCTTTGCGACTATCACAACAGCGAGGTCGGCAAAAAGTGCCGCATTTCTGCGATGTTTGAGATAGACGGACTCAACCGCGTTCCGTGTGAGAGCGCGTCGGTCGGCGATATAGTCTGCGTCAGCGGCATTGAAGGCATTAACATCGGCAACACGATCTGTGCAGCCGACTGTGTCGAGCCTTTGCCATTCGTCAAGATAGGCGAGCCGACGATGGAGATGACATTCTCGGTCAATACCTCACCTTTTGCAGGCACAGAGGGCAAGTTCGTTACCTCGCGCCATATCCGCGAGTACCTCTTTAAAGAAGCAATGAAGGATATGTCGCTTCGTGTCACCGAGGGCGCTACCACTGACAGCTTTAATGTCTGCGGCAGAGGTGAGATGCACCTTTCGATATTGATGGAGAACATGCGCCGTGCAGGCTATGAGTTCACTGTTTCTACGCCGCGCATCATATATAAAGAGATCGACGGCGTCAGATGCGAGCCTATCGACAGATGCTATGTCGACGTTCCCAAGGAGTTTGTCAGCGCCGTTATGGAGAAGATGGGCTACCGCAAGGGCGAGCTCTGCGAGATGCGCCCCAAGGGCAACAGAATGCACCTCGAGTTCCTTATTCCGACACGCGGACTCTTTGGCTATAAGACCGAATTCCTCACAGATACAAAGGGTGAGGGCATAATCAACACCGCATTTGACTCTTATCAGCCTGAAAAGGGTGGCGTGGTCAAGCGCTTTACAGGCTCGCTCATCGCTTATGAAACAGGCGAATGCACCAGCTATGGCATATTCAACTCGCAGGATAGAGGACCTATGTTCGTTGTTCCTGCCGAAAAGGTCTATGCCGGCGAGGTGGTTGGTATTTCGTCGAAGGGCGACGATATCGTCGTTAACGTCTGCAAAAAGAAGCATCTTACCGCCATACGCTCGGCAGGCGCCGATGAAGCACTCAGGCTTATCCCGCCGGTCAGATTCAGCCTCGAGGAGGCACTCGAGTTCATCGCCGACGACGAGCTCATCGAGGTCACACCCAAGTCTGTCCGCATACGCAAGCGCATTCTCGATAATTCGCTCAGAATGAAAGAAAAAATGCGTGATATCCGCGGCACCAACTGACAGGTCATATACAGCATATTATTATAAAAAAGTCGATTTCTGTTGCAAATCGGCTTTTTTGTGTTATACTGATCTTATAAAGTTTAAAGAGGTTTTGTATGCAGACAATAAGCTTTGCAATAACCGCCTATGATGCAAGGCAGATAGGCAACGGAATAGTAGTCTATAAAGCAGGCAGCGGCGGCAGAGTGATAGATTCACGGGAATACGACATCGGCAGAGCGCTGATATTGACATTTGACGCAAGCGGCAGGCTTTATGAGGCAGGCAAGGATATTCTGCCGAGCCAAAATGAATATTACGGCGCGCAGACGAGGTTTTATATTCCCAAAAACGGTTTTTCGGTTTTGTTCGACCGTGAGTCGGACCCCGAGCTAACAAGGCTTTTCAGAAAAGTGTTTGATGGCATAATGCTGTATAACGCTACGCTTTCGATGACCTATGACATGACGGCACATATTGACGGCGACGTGTTGACGGTGGACTGCGGCAACCCCGTGCCGGAGACCGAGAACACAAAAAGATTTTTGTTCGTCGGCAACAGCAGCACTTATTTCAACGGCACGCCTGTCAAATTCGAGGCACTGTGCAGGGATGCGGGACTTGATGTGAAAGCCGAATATTGCACTTTCGGCAGCGCATATCTCTCTGAATTTGCCGACGAAACGCATAAGCGGGGCATGGCTCTGAGACAAAGGCTTTTGGATAAAAAATATGATTTTGTTGTATTGCAGGATGCCGCAGCCGCCGCCACTGAGAATACAAGGGCATCGCTTGAAACCATATTGCCGCTCGTCAGAGCAAACGGTGCAGAGCCTTTGCTTTATATGCGTCATACGAACAGCCTTGAAGGGTTGGAAAGGCTTTGCGGAATATACAGCGAGCTATCACATCATTTCGGTATCAAGACCTGCCGCACCGCACTCGCTTTTGCAAAATGTATTAAGGAGCATAGCGATATAGAGCTGTTTGCCGAGGACGGCAGCCATCATTCAAAGGACGGCAGCTATCTCGTGGCGTGCTCGTGGCTTTGTGCGTTTTGCGATACCGACCCGTCGGGCAACGGGTATTTGGCAGGCATCGAAAAAAATAAGGCGCATATCCTGCAAAGTGTGGCACGAAGTGTTTATTTTTGATGTGCCGCTATTGACTTTTTGCGAGATAGGTGTATAATAATATTTTGTAATAATATGTGTTTTACGGAAGGTTTTGTATGAAGAAATATTCTGTCAATGAACTGCGCAGCATGTATCTTAAGTTTTTTGAATCAAAGGGACATCTGTGCTTAAATTCTTTCCCTCTCGTGCCGCAGGGCGACAATTCGCTTTTGCTCATTAATGCGGGCATGGCACCTCTCAAGCGCTATTTCACGGGCGAACTTACTCCGCCTCGCAAGCGTGTTACCACCTGCCAGAAGTGTGTGCGTACTCTTGACATTGACAACGTCGGCAAGACCGCACGCCACGGCACTTTCTTTGAGATGCTGGGCAACTTTTCGTTCGGCGATTATTTCAAAGAAGATGCAATTCCCTGGGCTTGGGAGTTTTTGACTGTTGTGCTCGGTATTCCCGCAGACAGACTTTATGTTACCATTTATCTCGATGACGACGAGGCACGCGACATTTGGCTCAAGACAGGCGTGCCCGACAGCCATATTTTCAGGCTCGGCAAAGAGGATAACTTCTGGGAGATAGGTGCAGGCCCTTGCGGACCCTGCAGTGAGATACATTTCGACCGCGGCGAACGCTATGGCGATTGCACGCCTGAGCATCATTTCGGCACAGGTTGCGGCTGCGACAGATTTATCGAGGTCTGGAACATCGTCTTTACACAGTTTGAGGGCGACGGACAGGGTGGCTACACCAGACTTGCGCATCCCAATATAGATACCGGTATGGGTCTTGAGCGACTTGCCTGCGTTATGCAGGACGTCGGCAACCTCTTTGAGGTCGACACCAACCGCAAGATACTCGATGCCGCATGCGCTATCGCAGGCAAGACCTATGATGCAAGTGCTGCCGCAAAGGACGTTTCTATCAGAGTTATAACCGACCATATACGCACTGCGACATTCCTTATCAGTGACGGCGTCATCCCCTCCAACGAGGGCAGAGGTTATATATTGCGCCGTGTGCTGCGTCGTGCGGCACGCCATGGCAGACTGCTGGGCATCGATCACCCGTTCCTTTCCGAACTTTGCGATACGGTCATCGAGGTCAACGGCGAAGCTTATCCCGAGCTCGTTGAAAAGCGTGACTATATCAAAAAGACCATCGATATGGAGGAGGATCGCTTTTATCAGACTCTCGATGCAGGACTTAATATACTCGAAAAGGCACTCGCCGTCTGCGGCAAACTCTTGCTGGGCAGCGATGCATTCAAGCTTTATGACACCTATGGATTCCCCATCGACCTGACGAAGGAGATCGCCGCAGAGCGTGGCATCGAGGTCGACGAAACCAAATTCATCGAGCTTATGAAGGCTCAAAAGCAGCGTGCAAGAGATGCAAGGGCTGCGCTCGGCGATATGGGCTGGAGCGATGACTCGCTTGCCTGCCTTGACAAATCGCAAAAGACCGAGTTTGTCGGCTATGATACCATTGAAACCGATTGCGAGATAAAGCAGATAATATTCGACGGTGAGGCAGCATCCGCTGTTTCGGGCGGACAGGCTGTGCTGGTGCTCGATCGCACACCTTTCTATGCCGAGAGCGGCGGACAGGTCGGCGATACAGGCGTTATCAAAACAGAATCCGGTGAATTTGCCGTCACCGATACCAAAAAGACTCACGAGGGGCAGTATCTGCACTTTGGCAAAGTGATAAGCGGTCAGCTTGCTTTGGGCAAGGCTCACGCGCTTGTCGATAGCGAAAAGAGACATGATATAATGCGCAACCATTCGTCGGTGCATCTGCTGCAGGCAGCGCTCCGCATGGTGCTCGGCACTCACGTCGAGCAGGCAGGCTCTTATGTCGACGGCACAGTCGCAAGATTTGACTTTACTCATTTCGCCGCAATGACGGCAGAAGAGATCGCCGAGACCGAGAACCTCGTCAATGAGGCGATATTCGAGGCTATTCCCATCACTATCAGAGAAATGCCTATTGCAGAGGCTAAGGCTGAGGGTGCAATGGCGCTGTTTGGCGAAAAATACGGCGATATAGTTCGTGTCGTCAAGATGGGCGCATTCTCAACCGAGCTTTGCGGCGGTACGCATCTCGACAACACTGCCAAGGTCGGCATTTTCAAGATAATCAGCGAGAGCTCTGTTGCTGCAGGTGTCCGCAGGATCGTCGCCGTAACAGGCAGAAACACCTTAAAGCATATTGCTCAGAGCGAGAGCACCATTGCTTCGGCAAAGGCAGCGCTCAAGGCTACTGGCGACAATATGACCGAGCGCATCATCGCTTTGCAGGATGAATTAAGGCGCACCAAAAAAGAGCTTATCACGGCTCATATGGCACTTGCCGAGGCTACTATCGCATCGGGCATGGCTTCTGCTCCCGAAATATGCGGAGTCAAGATGCTTGCACGTGAATTCAGCAATGTCGACTCCGATTCGTTGCGTATGGCTGCCGACAAGATGGCTGCCGAGAATCCGAGCCTCGTCTGCGTGTTTGCACTTGCAAACGAGGGCAAGGTAATGCTTGCCGCTTCCTGCGGTGCCGACGCAGTTAAGAAGGGCGCTCACGCAGGTAAACTGCTCAAGGCGATAAGCGCATACGTCAAGGGCGGCGGTGGCGGCAGACCCGACAGCGCTACCAGCGGCGGCAAGGATCCCGCAGGCATTCCCAAGGCACTTGAAGAAGCATCGAATGTGCTCGGAGAAATGCTCAAATAGTTTTTAATAAAATAGTTTTTTACTCGAATAGTTTTTAAAAAGAGGTTTTATTATGGATTGCCTTTTTTGCAAGATAATAGAGGGCACTATACCCTCAAAAAAGGTGTATGAAGACGACAATGTTTATGCCTTTCACGACATAAATCCCAACGCACCCGTGCATGTGCTCGTTGTGCCCAAAAAGCACATCGAGTCAATCGACGCAATAAACGCCGACAATATTGATGACGTTTCGCGCGTGATGCAGGCGATACCTGTGATCGCCTCAATGCTCGGACTTAAAAACGGCTATCGAGTCGTCTCGAATATCGGCGAGGACGGCGGGCAGACTGTCAAGCATCTGCACTTCCATATTCTCGGCGGCACGAGAATGCCCGATAAAGTCTGCTGAGCCCGCTTTTGGGAGGTAGTTTGCTTTGCTGCGCCAAAGAAAGATGACCTTGGCGATAATATGCTTTTGCATCGGTGCCATAGCCGCTATGAACACCGAGGGTCTTGTTTTGGCGCTTGTTTTTGCTATGTCAGGTGTGCTGTGTGCGTTTTTTGCGGCAGCACACCGTTTCTTTTCATTAGACACCCGCGCACTCGCTGTTTATGCTGCGTGTTTTATGGTAGGTGCGGTATACCTGACTTTTTACGGAATGACCGTGTTTGACAGCGCCACTTTATATGACGGCAAGCACGACACTGTCACTGCCGAGGTCGTCGACATACAGCATTATACCGATGGCGAGGGGGTTACGCTTAGGATAGTCGCAAGCTCCTCGGGCGTCGCATACGGCACTAAGGTCAAGCTTGTCACCGACGATATGCCTGTCTATGACGAGGGCGATACAGTCGTGGCGGAATTGAATTATTATATCAGCAGATCGCACTCGAACCGCGCCGATTTTGTGCTTTTGTGCGCCGACGGCAGAGTGACAGAGTCATGGGATTATGGCACGTTTTTTGTCAGGCTCAGACAGAATGTCAAGCAGCTTATATACGACCTTCACCGTGATTCGCCTACCGAAATATCGCGCATTTCCGCGGCGGCAATAATCGGCGACAGCGACGTGCTTGATGCACATACCTATGCCGTGTTCCGCAATTCCGGCGTGTCGCACTTGTTGGTCGTCAGCGGTATGCACGTTTCTGTTATCTCGATGGCACTTGCATCGGTTTTAAAGATATTCGGTGTCAGAATGAGACCGAGAATAATATTGTCGTTTTTGCTGGCTGTGTGCTATGGATTTTTCGTCGGGTTTACGCCGAGCGTGCTCAGAACATTGATAATGCTCGCCTTTATCACGTTCGACAGGCTTTTTATGCGCCACCACGACAGCATTAATTCCCTGTTTGCGGCACTGATGATATTGGCGCTTGCCAACCCTTATCTCTTGTCGTCGATGTCGACACTGTTGTCGTTCGGCTCGTGCCTTGCAATATTGCTTGTGTCGCCGCATGTGGAATCAAGGCTTTTTGGCATAAAGAATTTCTTTTTAAAAAACCTTCTCACGTTTTTTGTCACGCCGTTTATTTTTTCTGTTGCGGTGTCGTTCGTGACTATGCCGATAATGCTGTTTTGCGGCGGCACGGTATGCTATATCTCGCCGCTTATCAATATGCTGATAACCTCGTTCTTTGGCTATGTGCTGATCGCCGATGCTTTGTCGCTGATATTGTTTGCTATAACAGGGCTTTCGTTTTTCGGAGCTCTGCCCGGAATATGCTATCAGGGCATATATCAATTGCTTGACCTTGTTTATTCAATGAGGTTCGGCTCGATCTCGTCGGCGATGCCCATGTTTTGGATAAGCGTCGTTTTGGCACTGGTATTCATCATCGTGATAGCCTTTGCTGAGGGCAGATATTTAAAGCTCGGTGCGATCGCTTCGGCATCGGCAACCGTTGTTTCACTTGTGTTGGTGGCAGTGTGCTTTGCATCCTCTGCGGCAAGCGGAATGACCGTCGAATATTCATTTGCAAACAGCGAGAACGCGATATTTGCAAGGTCATACGGCAATTATGCCTATATCGACCTCGGCGGCAAGCGTGCGAACGATGTTCTGCCTGTCAAGCTCGGCTATGACAGGATAAGCGACTTTGTCTTTGCGGGCAAAATATCGCACGAACGCCTTGCAAAGATTGCGGGCAATGTTTATATCGATCGCGTGCATCTGCCGTATGATTGCGGCGAGCAGGCGTTTTGCGAGGTTTCTGACCTTGCAGATAAGTTTGGCTTTGAGATATGTATATATGACGAGCTGTCGGACATCACTTTGGGCGATATGAAGCTTTATTTGTCAGACAGCGAGATAAGAGTGGCATCACAAAGCGGCGACATAGCGTTTGCGCTCGGCGATGCAGGCATCTGCACTGCCGAAACGGCGGTCATGACAAAATATGCCAAGGTCGTGGATGAGACCGATATACTCTGCGACGTATTTGTTTCTGACGAAGCATACAGCAGTAGCCACGTTTCATATAAGCGCTTTGTCAATACGACGGGCTTTGACAGCGTAAGGATAACGCTCGAGCCCGATTATGAGGTAGAATGTATTGAGTATCGATAAATTAAAAGAAAAACTTAAAAACAGGCAATACGACGGCGTTTATTTCTTTTACGGTGACGAGGAGTATACAAAGGACAGATATGTCGATATGCTGCGCAAATGTGTATCGTCGTGTCCGCTGCCCGAATTCAACCATGTCACGCTCGATGCCGAAGAGACCACACCGCTCGACCTTGCCGATGCCATAGCGTCTCCGCCGTCTATGTGCGATACCAAGATGATCGAGGTAAGGCATCTTGACGTCAATTCTGCGAAAAAAGCGGTGCTTGAGGGCTATATCGACGCGATAAGCGACCTGCCGTCAGGCTGCGTCGTGCTGTTTTGCATGAGATCGGGAGAAACGCCCGACGAGAGCTATTCATCCGGTGCATATAAAAAGAAGAGCAAGTCGTCCTCGGGCGAGTCGCCTGCCTCCGTCTTTATGTCTGAGCTGTCGTCCGCCGCTTTAACCGTCTGCTTTGAGAGAGAAACAGGCGACAAGCTGTATGCATGGATTAGGCGGCATTTTATTTCCCGCAAGGTCGAGATAGATAACAACGCGGTATATACCCTCGTCGAGATGTGCGGCAACGATATGTATGTTCTGCTCGGCGAGATAGAAAAGCTGACTGCGTTTTATTCAGGTACATCGATAACACGTTCCGATGTCAAAAACATCTGCTGCTCAAATGAAACCTATAAGATATACGAGCTTTCGAATGCGGTCATGAAGGGTGATCTTTATACCGCAAAGGCTGTTTTTGACAACTTAAGGCTCAATCGCACAGACGCTTCGACAATGCTTTCGCAGCTTTCGAGGTCGTTTTATGAGGCACTTATGATAACCGCAGGTGTTGCGGACGGCAAGAATTATTATGAGATAGCGTCATCGCTCAAGATGCAGCAAAACCGCATAAGCGCAATCGCCTCGGGCTGCAGGGGCAGGGATTATAAATCGCTTGCCGCCGCAGTTCTGATATTCGACAGCGCCGACAGGCGCATCAAATCAAGCCGTGAGGACCCGTATCTCGTGGTCGAAACGGCAATATGTCGGGTGTGTGCAAATGCGAGATAAGCTGTGCCTGCCTTATCCGATAATAGTCGAGGGCAAATACGACCTGCAAAAGCTTAAAAATATCGTTTCGTCGCCTGTGATTACGCTCGGCGGATTTGCCGTCTTTGGCGACAGGCAAAAAAGAATGTTGCTTGCCAAGCTGTCAGCTTCGGGAGTGATAGTCTTGACCGACAGCGACAACGCAGGCAGATTTATCAGATCGAGGATCAGACAATATTTAGATCCTAAAAAAACCATTGATCTATATATTCCTAAGATCAAGGGCAAAGAAAAACGCAAAACCTCGCCCTCTGCCGAGGGCTATCTCGGTGTCGAGGGCATGGATGATGAGCTCTTGTATCAATTGCTTTTGCCGTATGTTTCGGCTGAGGGCAAGCAGCGTGCAGGGGTAGATAAAATGACCTTCTATCGTGACGGCTTGTCGGGCAGGCCCGACAGTGCCGCAAGGCGCAGAGCACTTGCAAAAAAGCTCGGCTTGCCTGAGGATCTTACCGCAAACGCGCTTATTGAGGCGATAGACCTCACTGTTACGGCAGAGCAATATAGGGCGGCTTTGGAGGATGAATGAAAAAAGTATACTTTTGCACTTTAGGGTGCAGGGTCAACCAATATGAGAGCGTTTCGCTTTGCGAGATGCTTATAGCCCGTGGCTACACGCCCACCAAGCGAATGGCGGATGCCGACCTCGTGATAGTCAATACCTGCGCTGTCACGGCAGAATCGGCTCGCAAGAGCGCACAGGCAGTCAGGCGTGGTGCAAGGCTTGGTGTTCCTGTGGCGGTGCTCGGCTGTGCTTCGCAGCTCACGCCGCAGACATTTATTGACATAGATGGTGTGGTTTTTGTTGCGGGCTGTGGCAGCAAAGCAAGCCTGATAGATTTTATTGACGGCAATACAGATGTCAAAAACGCAGTTTCGGACGTTCCCGACACTTTCGAAAGGCTTAGCATAGGCGATATGACGACAGAGCTGTTCTCGTCCTGCCGTGCGTATGTCAAGATACAGGATGGCTGCAACTGCCGATGCTCTTATTGCACTATTCCGTTTGCGAGAGGGCGCAGCAGGTCGCGTGATGCCTATGATATAATCGACGAGGTCAAAAGGCTGTCTGAGCATGGCTACCGTGAGGTCGAATTGACAGGCATAGAAACAGGCGCATACAGTCTTATGCCTCTCGGCGAGCTTATAAAGCGTGTAGGCGAGATAGACGGCATAGAGCGCATAAGGCTCGGATCGCTGTCACCGAACTGCATCAAGCCCGATTTTATCGAGGCGATCAGGCAGACACCGCAGTTTATGCCGCATCTGCATATCTCGGCACAAAGCGGTTCGAAGAGCGTTTTGTCTGCAATGCACAGACCTTATACAGCCGAGATGCTTTATAACGCATTCGACACAATAGGGACTGAATTGCCAACGTTTATGGTTTCGGTCGACATTATTTCGGGTTTCCCGGGCGAGACAGATGATGATTTTGCCGCCACACTTGATATGGTCAGGAAATACAGGTTTTTGCATGTTCACGGATTTCCTTACTCAGAGCGTGCAGGCACATATGCCGCCACGATGGACGGCAAAATACCTGTCGAATTGCGCAGACACCGCAACGAGATGTTGCTTGCGGTCGCCAACGAGATACATGCCGGTATATTGCAGTCGAAGCACGGCAAAGAGTGCGAGGTGCTTGTTGAGCGTACTGACCGTTTGTCTGCTCGCGGACACACGGCAGATTATATCGAGTGCCGCATAATAGGCTCTGATTTTGCCGTGGGCGATATAGTTTCGGCATCTGTAACAGGCGATGACGGCGAGATGCTGATAGCCGTCGGAAAGGACAAGAGATGAATATTAACCCTTCTGAAGAGATGCGTGGCAACCTTTTGCTGCCGATTTTCGAGAATGAAAACAGTATAGGCAGGCTGATGTTTAAAAAAATATCGTCCGCAAACATAGGTTTTGCAGGTGCGGCAAATGCTTTTAACGACATTATGTCAAGTGTTCGCAACGCTCAGTATATACGGCCCTGTGACCTGCTCGAGTTTCATAATACGGCAAAAACGGGCAAAAACGTCTTTGCACGTGACGGCTATGCAATATTGCTGGTCGAGGGCAATGTTCCGCCAAAATATATACCGTGGTTTGAAAGCAGCGTGGTCACAGGTATATACAGACTGATCTCACGCACCAACGGCATTGCGATAGATCTTACTTCAGATGAATATGAGTCGATAGAGGGCGCAAGGTTTTTCTTTTGCCCACATAAGCGTGCTCAGGGCAACGAGCTGCTTATGAGATCGTGGGGCTTGTACGCGCGTACCGTCGGATATGTCGGCGGCAACAGAGTGCGTGTTTCGGTGGATTCAGTGGTCAGAATGGATGCATTAAAGCAGGAATTGTTTGATGACAGCGAAAACGGCATAGTCATCACTCCGGAGCACGCAGAATATTATTGGCGCTCGTTTAAAGAAACTCTCGTTTATTCGTCGCTTGATGCGGCTTGCAGTGCAAAGAGGCTTGATATCGGCTTTGGCGGCGACCTGTCGTCGCTCGTTGCTTCGCTGCTCGGCGTTTATTCTGCTGCAAAGACTTACGGTCTCGGCAGACTCAAACAAAGCTTTCATGTCGGCTACACCGTCGCAGTCCGCACTGATATTCGGATATGTGACAGAATGATCGTTTCGCTTTTTGATCCGATCGACATAAGATGCGGCAGAATGACAAACGAATCACTTTTGAATATGAATTCCGTATTGCGGGGACTGTTTTGCTGTGGCGATATAGCAGGTGCGGTGCCTGTAAGAGGAACGATCGACGAAACCTTGGTTCCGCTCATGCCGATCGACGCAGTGCTTTTAAAAGAGCATTTGATGCCGACCGAAATACCGTACGGTGCTGTCATAACATTTGGAATGCGTGCCGTCGGCGGCAGAAGGCTCGGAACGATAAAAATGACACAGCCAAGTGAGGTTAGCACACAATGATAGATCTGCACAGTATGCACAGAGAACTTGTTCTGCCGCACGCCAAAAATGGTGTTGCCGCCGCCGATTTTACGATGGGTAACGGTCACGACCTTTTGTGGCTTTCGCAGATGCTGCCGCAGAGCAGGGTGTATGCGTTCGATATTCAGTATGCGGCAATAAAAAATACCCGTGCATTGATGACCGAAAACAATGTCACCAATACCAGGCTGATACTTGACTCTCACGCAAATGCAAAGCAATATATACACGAACCTATATGCATAGGCTTATTCAATCTCGGCTATCTGCCGGGCAGCGACAAGCGCATAACGACTATGCGCCCGTCAACGCTCGTCGCAGTAAAAAGCGCAGTTGAAATGCTGTCCGACGACGGCATAGTGCTGGTTGCGGTCTATCCGGGACACGCCGAGGGCGCTGCCGAGGGCGAGATGCTTATATCAGAGCTTTCAAAGCTCGACAGGCGCAAATATTGTGTTGGCAGGTTTAATATAATCAATTCGCCTACCTCACCGTATTTTATATTCGTCGAGAGCAAATAAAAAAGCCGTTTTTAATACGGCTTTGATATATTTATTGGCGCGATGACAGCTCTTTGACGCAGTCCTCGCAGGCATATTTGCCCGACATCTCCAAGAGTTTGTCGGTCCTGCCGCAAAAAATGCATGAGCATTGTGCCTTGCGTATGGTTATCGCATCTCCGTCGCAGACGATAGACAGCGGGTCACGTGAGGTTATGCCGAGCTGGCGACGCATTTCTATAGGCAACGAGATGCGGCCGAACTCGTCGAGTGTGCGTGATGCTTTGGCTGATTTCATTTTAATGCTTCCTTTCTTGATTTGCTGCTCAGAATCCGAGTTCGCCGAGCAGGTCGCCGATCCTGTCGACAATTATCGTGGGTGCGTTCGTTTCGTTCACCTCGTCGATGCTCGTTTCACCCGTGAGCACGAGTATCGAGGTCAAGCCGTTGTTGCGGCCGAGCGCAATGTCTGTATAGATCCTGTCGCCGACTATGGCGGTTTCAGAGAGTGGCACGCCGAACCTTGCGGATATACCCTCTGCCGTTTCACGATACGGCTTGCCGAAATATTTGGGCGTTTTGCCTGTCGAGGCGGTTATGAGCGCACATATTGCTCCGCTGTCGGGTATAAATCCGTCTGCCGTCGGGCAGTTGAAATCGGGGTGTGTGCTGTAAAAGACGGCACCGCCGCGTATGAGATCGCACGCGATGACCAGCTTTTCATATGTCAGCGAGGTGTCGAACGACGAAACGACTATGCCTGCTTTTTCTGACAATTCTATGCCTGCTTTAATAAAGCTCTCTTCGAGCGCCTTTGTGCCGACGAGATAAACGCTTTCGCCCGGGTGATGCTTTTTGAGATAGTCGATGGTTATATCGCCTGAGGTGACTATGTCGCCGTCATGCGGATCAAACCCCATTCGTCTCAGCCTGTCATAATAGATCTCGGGGCTGCGTGACGCATTGTTGGTGAAATAAGCGACTCTTATGCCGTGCTCTCTGACGGTGTGTACGAACCTGAGTGCGTGGTCAAAAACGTTGTCGCCGAGATATATCGTGCCGTCCATGTCCAGCACAAAAAGTTTTGTGCGCTTTAAGATCTCGCGCTGTGCATCATTCATATATGCGTATCCTTTAAAAATAGTTTCTTCAACTTAGTATACCATTATTTTACGGCAAAATCAACATCAAAAAACACTAAAAACAGGAGCAGGGCTTTGCATACCAGTTTAAAGACAAAATACTATATCAGCACCGACCTTGAGGGGCTTGCGTGCGTTTGCGGCACGGGAGGTCACGGACTTTATGCAGGCACGGCAGGCTATGATCTTGCCTGCCAAGAAGCGGTCTTGGAGACAAACGCCGCGGTCAATGCACTTTTTGACAGCGGAGCGACAGAGGTGTATGTCTGGGATTCGCACGGCACAGGCGTCAATATGGATTATCATGCGCTCGACAAGCGCGTCAAAATAGTTATGGGTGCAGGCTGCGGCATACGGTTTCCCGATATCGACCAAAGCTTTGGCGGAGTGCTGTTCCTGGGAGCTCATGCGTACGATACAAAAAATGCCGTATTGTCGCATGTCTATTCGTCGGCAGACCTTGGCACTCATGTTATAAACGGCACCAAGGTCGGCGAAATGCAGATCGACGGTGCTATCGCAGGCAAAAAGGGTGTGCCCGTCATATTTGCATCGGGTGACGACATTTGCGTGTCGCAGGCAAAAGATTCGTTTGGCGATATTCCGTGTGTCATCACCAAAAAGGCGCTCGCATTTAATCAATGCATCAGCAAGCATTCACTGATCGTTTGCAATGAGATATACGACGCAGTCAGGCGTTCGGTCAAAATGCAGGCGGATATAGTGCCTTATCTTATACAAGAGCCTCTTGAAATAGAAATAAATTACAAAAACGCAAAGGCAGCAGGGGAGTGCCGACTTAAAAATCCCGATGGCACTATGTTTGAATACAGCGGCGAATTGACAAGGCGAGGGGTCCTGACAACGCTGGAAGAATATTTTAAATGACACGGAGGACAGCAAAAGCATGGCAACCAAAGAAAGACGCAGGCTCGAGAAAAGTGCACGACTTGACAGAATGCGCAATATTCGAGTGGTTGAGTTTATCGACTATGGCACGGCACTGAACGATTGCCCGGTTGAGGTCAGTGAGGGCTATATAGTCAGCGACATCGACGATTGGTCGGTGTTTGCATCGTTTATTTACCGCAACGCATCGGGCAAGAATATCGCATCACTCAAGATAAGGCTGCTGTGCTATAGCAACCAGAATATTCCGTATCTCAAGATACCCTTTGAGTATTGCTATGACAACTGCACCTTTGGCGTTATGCGCCACCGCAACGAAAGGATCAAAGAGAACGACCTCAGAAAGAAATTCGTTTCTGACGGCGACACGTTCGGCGAGTGCGTATATATTCCGCTGCCCGAGAGCTATTTCACCAAGCTCGAGCTCGAATTGATGTCGGTGTGCTATGACGACGGCACAGAGTGCGTCATCAAGCAGATCGCAGGACACAGCAAGGCAAGGCTCGGTTTTGATGACTGGGGCTTCAAGGCGGCTTACAGCGAGGTCAATATCTATCGCGAGGCGGAGCTTGCGCATCCCGCAATAGTTGAGCCCGAGATGGGCACTAATGCGTGGCTCTGCTGCTGCGGACACAAAAACAGCCTTTCTGACACCGCCTGCGAAAATTGTATGCGTGACCGTGATTGGCAGCTCAAAAACATAGTCGCTTCAGAGCTTGAGCAGCGTGCCGACGAGGTCCACACCACATACACGCGGCATGATAACTACGATCAGGGCAAGTTTATGGAGAGCGATGCCGAGGCGGCAGCCAAGGCGGCGCAGTACGAAAAGGCGATAAAGAATATCGCCGCCATAGAACGTGACAGAGAGCGCCGCAGAAAGAGCTTTATTCCCAAGCTGATAGCGGCAATACTTGCAGTCTACGGATTTGCCATGCTTTTGTCTTTCATCCTGAACAGCCTTAAATAGCTGTTAATCGTTAAATGAAAAACCGCCCGACTGTGCGTCGGGCGATTTTTTCAACATTGCAGGTACTTATTTATTTAAGGAGAGATATGTTTTTTAAAAAGCGGTTATTTGTGCGAGCAACATTTGCACGAGGCACAGTTGCCGCTGCATTGGCTCTTGCCCTTCTTTTTGTCACTTATCATGCCGACTATTATCAGCGTCACGATAAGTGCGAGTGCAAGGCATACTAATATAGTTCCTATGTTTTGTGCTAACCATGCAAGCATAATGATTGCTCCTTTTTGATTTTGTTTGATTATGTTTGATTTATTTGGCACTCTTGAGCTTGGTTGCCTCTTTGTAGGGCTTAAAGAGCATATAGACCATGATTGCGAGTATCGCTATGGCGAATATCAGGCCCACGACCTCGGTCTTGCCGGTGAACAGCAGTCCGAACTGGTTGACCATCAGAGCGATGCAGTATGCAAAGCCGCACTGATAGAGTATTGCAAACCAAGTCCACTTTGCGTTGTTCATCTCACGCTTGATAGCACCGATGGCTGCAAAGCAGGGCGCGCAGAGCAGGTTGAATACGAGGAACGAATATCCGCTGACTGCCGAGAATGCGGCATTGATGGCGCTGTATGCACCGTCTGCCGAGCCATAGAGTATTCCCATCGTGCCGACGATGTTTTCTTTCGCAACAAGACCCGTGATAGAAGCGACTGCTGCCTGCCAGGTGCCCCAGCCGAGAGGAGCAAATATCCATGCGATGCAATTGCCGATGACGGCAAGTATCGACTGTGCAAGCTCTTCCTCGCCCTCAAGCATCTTGAATGTGCCGTCGATCACGCCAAAGTTGGAGGTGAACCAGACGATGATCGTTGAAAGCAAAATGATAGTGCCTGCCTTTTTAATGAACGACCAGCCACGCTCCCACATCGATCTCAAGAGGTTGCCGACGGTGGGCATATGATATGCAGGCAATTCCATGACGAATGGTGCGGGCTCGCCTGCGAACATGCGCGTCTTTTTGAGCATGATGCCCGAAACAATGACTGCTGCCATGCCGACGAAATAAGCCGATGTGGCAACATAGGGACTGCCGCCGAATATTGCGCCTGCGACCATCGAGATGAACGGAACCTTTGCGCCACAGGGGATGAAGGTGGTGGTCATTATCGTCATTCTGCGGTCACGTTCGTTCTCGATTGTGCGTGATGCCATAATGCCCGGAACGCCGCAGCCGACGCCGACAAGCATAGGAATGAACGATTTGCCTGAGAGACCGAACTTGCGGAATACTCTGTCGAGCACGAATGCGATACGCGACATATAGCCGCATGCTTCGAGGAATGCGAGCAGCAGGAACAGCACCAGCATCTGCGGAACAAATCCGAGCACTGCGCCGACACCTGCGACTATGCCGTCGACTATCAGGCCGTGAACCCAGTCTGCTGCACCGATGACTTCGAGTCCGTTGGAAACCAGCACGGGAATGCCGTCGACCCATATGCCAAATTCTGATGCTTCCTTTAATGTACCGTACATTTCGAGTGCTTCGGTGATGGCATCGTGATCTGCCGTGAATTCTTCTGACGAGAGGTCCTCGTCGTTAACTATTTCATAATCGATCGAGGCACCCTCGGGAATAAGCTCTTTGAGCTTTGCAATAGCCTCTGCGACGGTTTCTTCGTCGCCGAAAAGCTCGTTTATTTCGTCAGTGCCGTATTTTTCGAGCACTGCCTCGATTATCGCGTCGGTGTCGCCGTATCTTTCTGCTTCTTCTTCATATTCGGCAGCGCCTATGCCAAAGAGGTGGAAGCCGTCGCCAAATAATCCGTCGTTTGCCCAGTCGGTAGCTGCCGCACCGACCCAGACCATCGAGATATAATAGACAAGGAACATGATGACTGCGAATATCGGCAGACCGAGCCAGCGGTTTGTGACGACCTTGTCTATCTTGTCTGAGGTTGAAAGCTTTGCTTTGCTGTGCTTTTTATAGCACGCCTTGATGACCTCTGCTATATGGATATAGCGCTCGTTGGTGATGATCGATTCCGCATCGTCATCCATTTCTTTTTCGGCGCTCTTTATATCCTCTTCGATGTGTGCGAGCACTGAAGGATCGATGTCCTGCTTTGCCAGCACCTTGTCATCACGCTCAAAGATCTTGATGGCGTACCAGCGCTGTCTGTCTGAAGGCATCGAATGCAGTGCCGCCTCTTCGATGTGTGCGAGTGCGTGCTCGACACAGCCGCAGAAGGAATGCATCGGAACGGTTTTGCCGTTCTTTGCCGCCTCGATAGCGGCATTTGCGGCATCGGCGACGCCGTCGCCCTTGAGAGCCGAAACTGCAATAACCTTGCAGCCGAGCTGTCTTGAAAGCTCTGCGAGATCGATCTTGTCGCCGTTCTTTTTGACGATGTCCATCATGTTGACCGCTATGACTACGGGAATGCCGAGCTCTGTGAGCTGAGTTGTCAGATAAAGGTTGCGTTCGAGGTTGGTGCCGTCGATAATATTGAGTATCGCATCGGGTCGCTCGTCAACCAGATAGTTACGAGCAACGACCTCCTCGAGCGTATAGGGTGAAAGTGAATAAATACCGGGCAGGTCGGTTATCGTAACGCCGTCGTGCTTTTTTAATTTGCCTTCTTTTTTCTCGACGGTGACGCCCGGCCAGTTGCCGACAAACTGATTTGAGCCTGTCAGTGCGTTAAACAGCGTCGTTTTGCCGCTGTTGGGGTTGCCTGCAAGCGCAATGCGAATGTTCATGCTGTGCTATCTCCTTTTTTCAGTTTACTTCGATCATTTCGGCATCCGCCTTGCGAATAGAAAGCTCGTATCCGCGGACGGTCACCTCGATGGGATCGCCTAAGGGTGCGACCTTGCGGACTGTTACTGATGTTCCGCGGGTGATGCCCATATCCATGATGCGGCGTCTGACGGCGCCCTCGCCATGCAATTTGACCACGGTCACTGTCTGACCTATCGGTGTTTGTCTGAGAGTGTTCATGTTGTTCCCCCTTTGTGATTTATACCATTATTTTTAATGCTGTTTCTTTGCTGAGCGCTATGCGGGAGTCCTTGACATTCAAAATCAGGTTGCCGCCGAGCTCTGTGACTATCATAACGCTGCCGCCGACGGTGAGCCCCAGATCTGCGAGATGCTGCCTGACCTCGGGCGATCCCCCGACCTTTTTGATTATATGGTTTTCACCGACTGCGCTGACAGAAAGCGGAATCATCGCTTGCCTCACTTCCGGGTTAGCAGTTGCTAACCCATATGCTTAAATTTTAGTTAGCCGCCGCTAACCATTGGCAATGATATATCATTTTGAGCCATCTGTCAAGTGCTTTTTTGCAAAAAAACGCATTTTGTCGGGATGCACAAAAGCGGCAGTTAGCAGACGCTAACTGTTTGTGCAAAATAAGTATCGCCCGTTTTGCAAAAGTTGGGTGGGCAATTGCACATTCTTTGGATATAATATATAAAAAACACACGGAATTATTGTGTAGTTTGTGCATTGACAACATTTCATCGTGTCAATACAATGTAAATGGGGCGTAGAATATGTTTTATTTTATGCATTTGATATTATTTTTTTAAGAAAGGACCCTCTATCATGAAAAAAGCATTTATACTTTTGCTATGCATATCGCTATTACTTTGCGTATGCTCATGTGCTGACACCACACCCCCAGACACACCGAGCAATGTGGCAGATGCATCGGGGGTCAGTGATGCTTCTTTAGATGAATCGTCGGACGGTATATCCGATGAGCCGTCGAAGGACGCCTCGGACGAAGTGTCACAAAAACCATCGGATGTCCCTGCCGATGACTCGCCACAAGGAGCAGACAACACCGATGCTTATAATGTGACTACCGCTCCGATAAACTCTGATGCTACTGTGCGTGAGTGGTGCAAGATCGGCGATTTTGCAAAGGCATATGCGGTCGTTCCCAATGGGCAGGGTGACCTGCGCTTGGACTTTTATTACTATATCATCACCGACAACGACGGTAATGCGATAGTTGATATGCCGTTCGAAGAGATACAGATTTCTAATGGCTATGGCTTTTCGTTTGTGGGTCGTGGCTTTGACAAGAACTATTATGGCTTCACTATCAAAAATACCGATAGCGGTATAGAGGCCAACGCTGTCGAGATCGCCATCGAAAGGCGAAATATCTATCTTGGCTATGGCAGGTTTGCCGAGGTCGTCGTTTTGCCTACGCAGATCAGCAATTATCAGTCCGGTACGACTGATAAGACCAAATACATCAACGCTTCGTTCTATTATACCAACGGCTACGCTCTGACCTTTGAAGATTGCTGGGCATTTGATATTTGGGGCATTTCTTATGGTTTCGGCGGAATGCTTGACGCCGAGCAGAAAAAGACATACGACAAGGTTATTGCCGAGCGCAGAGCAGCACGTGAAAAATATTACCCCGCTTTGAATTCGGCTGTTTTAGCTACAAAAGAATCGCTCGAGTATTTTCAATTGCCTGACAGCTATTATGTCGTTCAATGTTTAAAGGATATGGGCTTTACGCTTGAAGAGCTTATCGATTATGAGCTTGACCAAGCTGTTAAGCCTCGAACAGAATGGTTCCAGGCGTTCAAGCTTGAGTGTGGCAGCGACAGGTTCGTGTCGCAAATAGGCTCACCTTACAAGGGCTTTGGCAAAACCTATGAAGAGCGATTGCGCCGTGACCTGAGCATTCTTTATGAAGGCGATCACGATACCATAAGGCGCGAGCTTGTCGATGTCAGCGCGTGCTATTATGAAGGCAAGGTCTATAACAACTTTTGGTTATGCAATAATCCCGAAATATTAGAGAACATGGCAAAGGATGGGTTCCTTGCACCTGTGATGGATTTTGTTTCGCTTATAGCGTATCAGCACACCGTTGAGGAGTTCAAGCAGTACAGCACAGACATTGAATTGCCTGTTCAGGAATGGAGCGAGGATATTTCACCGTATGCATTAAAATATTATAAGCAATATTCCTAAAACAAAGCGGCGCCCCGACAGTGCAAAATACTGTCGGGGCGTTTTGTAGTGTGTTGCTTTTTATTATCTGAAGATAGAGAACTGAGAGAAAAAGCTGAGCTTGTCCTCGACCGCCTGCTCTGACTCGGCTTTGACGAGTATATAAAGCTTTGCCTTGGGCTCTGTGCCCGAGGGGCGCACGATGACCGTGCTGCCGTCTGTCAATTCAAAATAAAGCACATCGCTCTTGGGAAGGTCGGTGGGGCGTGTCGAGCCGTCTGCAAGCTCTGTAACGACACCGGACTTATAGTCACGTACCGCTTTGACGGCGACACCGCATATCTCACGCGGGAGGTCTGCTCTGAGTGCAGACATAAGCCTGCTCATTTCAGCCATAGGATCTGCGCCGCTTATCTTGTTTTCGACAACAGCCTCGGCGAACCAGCCATGCTTTGCATAAAGCGCACGCAGTGCCTGATAGACAGTCTTGCCCTCTGAATAGCATTTGCACGCCATTTCGGCAACGAGCATACTTGCCGCGACCGCATCCTTGTCACGCGCATAGCCCTTAGAGAGATAGCCGTGGCTCTCTTCGTAGCCAAAGATAAACTCGTGCGAGCCGTCGGCAGTCCATTGCTTGATCTTTTCGCCAATGTATTTAAAGCCTGTGAGCACCTCGATATATTCGACACCTGCTTCGCTGCAGATCGCATCAAACAGTCCGCCACTGACTATCGATCTGATAGCACAGGCGTTATCGGCAAGTGTGCCCTGTTCCTTTTTTGACGAAATTATATAGTCGGCAAGCAACGCGCCTATTTGGTTGCCCGAGAGCGCAAAGAACCTGCCCTCGTCATCTCTGACGCAAACGCCTATCCTGTCGCCGTCCGGGTCTGTGCCTATCATCAGCGTGCACTCGGGATCGGCACTTTTGATTGCAAGGTCAAAGCAGGAGGTGTATTCGGGGTTCGGAGATTGCACGGTGGGAAAGTTGCCGTCGGGTATCGTCTGCTCGGGAACTGTGCCGAGCTCGGTAAGACCGCATCTCTTCAGTACCTCGGGAACGAGCTTATAGCCTGTGCCGTGCAGTGGAGTGAACATCATGTGCAATTTGTTGCCGTATTCGGCAAGCAGCGTTTTGTCAATGCGGCAGTCGAGCACGGCATTGATATACGCCTCATCGACCTCTGTGCCGATGACTGTGATAAGGCCATTTGAAACGCCCTCGTCAAACTGCATACGCTTGACTTCAAAAACGTCGGTCGCATCGGCAATAGCGGCAACGGCGTCTGCCTCAGCGGGCGGCATCTGCGCGCCATCATTCCAATAGACCTTATAGCCGTTGTATTCCTTGGGGTTGTGGCTTGCGGTGACGTTGATGCCAGCAGTGCAGCCCAAATGCAATATTGCGAACGAAAGCTCGGGGGTGGGGCGTATGTCGTCAAAGATATAGCTCTTTACGCCATATGCGGCGAGGACCTCGGCAGAAACTTTTGAGAAAAGCTTGCTGTTGTTGCGGCTGTCACAAGCAATGGCAACGCCACGCGATGCAAGGTTTCTTTCATTTATTATATATGCGAGCGCGTACGTTGCGCGTGCGACGGTGTATTCATTCATTCTCGCGGTGCCGACACCCATGACTGCACGCAGTCCTGCGGTGCCAAAGCGCATGGGAATGTCAAACCTCGCCGAGATCTCGTCGGCATTGCCTGATATTGAATCAAGCTCTTGCTTGAGCTCCGAGCCTTCGGGCAGGTGGGTGATCCAATTTAAATATTCTTTGTTTGTAATGTTATTCTGCATTGCTGCCCTCCGAGATAGCTTCTCTCAAGGCGTGCGAAAGCTGATCGGGGCACGACGTGCTTTTAAAGCCGCAGGTTATGCCACTGAGCCTGTCGGCGAGCTCGTCCGCCTTGCAGCCCTCACAAAGAGCCGCAATGCCTTTGAGGTTGCCGTTGCAGCCTCCGACAAATTCAACATTGTGCACAAGCCCCTGCTCGTCGATGTCAAACGAAACGGTGCGCGAGCATGTTCCGACGTTTTTATGTGTGTAGCGCATGAAATTATCCTCCTGTTTGCTTTTGCAAGGCTTACTGTCATTAATTGTATTATACCACGCCGATGGCGTCTTGGCAACTGCTTTTTTCATCGGCTTTTTGTCGAATGTGCTGTTCACGAAAAGTTTACATATAAATTTTGCTCTAAGGTATTGCAAATATTGCACTTATATGATATTCTACATGAGCTTGGTGTGCGATGATACGGGAGATTGCTGCCATCTGGCAGGTAACTTCCGTGGAGTATGTCCGTTAATCGGGCGAAAGCTTGAGCATTTTTTAAGGGGTACATACGGTACGCCCGAGTGCGTGTTCAAGACTTTGCCGCCAAAGTTATTTCATTTTATTATTTTATTATGGAGGCAAACCCATGGCAAACAAAAAAGACAGAATCAGAATCCGTCTTAAATCCTACGATCACACTTTGATCGATCAGGCAGCTGAAAAGATCGTTGAGACCGCAAAGCGCAACGGCGCAACCGTTTCAGGTCCTATTCCGCTTCCCACCGACAAAGAGGTTATCACCATTCTTCGTGCAGTTCACAAATACAAGGACAGCCGCGAGCAGTTCGAGTACAGAACTCACAAGCGCCTTATCGACATTCTTCACCCCAACAAGGCTTGCGTTGACGCACTCATGAGCGTTGACCTGCCCGCAGGTGTTGATTTTAAAGTCGAGCTTTAATTTTTGTCTGACAAAAAGGTCATGTTGACCGTGTGATGAGCGGTCAACCAAT
>CAZNCN010000022.1:0-25433 GCA_964571635.1 uncultured Ruminococcus sp.
CCCTTTTTTCACTTTTTTTCGGATTTTTTTGTTTTTTATTTTGGGGTTGACATAAGGCTGCGTTATCATCGCGTTATGTCGACAGAATTGCTCTTTTAAAGTCGTTATACATATACAAACTACCCGTAACAACCACCGGAAGCTTGTTTTTTAAGGCATAGGCAAAAGATTTTTTTATTGCCTCATCAAAATTTTCGCACGCGATCGCAGGGACTCCGTAGATGCGAAAATCATCTGCCCAGTGCTCGGCGGAGAGTGCACGCTTGCTTTGCGGAGTGACCGTATACGCTCTGACTGCAACATCGGCAAGATTCATGGCGATGCCGAGATGGTCCTTATCTGCGAGCACACCGCTAACCACGACACATTTTCCACCAAGGCAGGCGGTGACAGAATCGGCAACGCATTGTGCGCCCTCGGGATTATGTCCTCCGTCATAAACAACTATCGGTTCGCGGCGTATCAGCTCGAACCTTGCCTGCCAAACAGTGTGCGACAGACCGTATGAAAGTGCATCACTTGATATTTCCACGCCGTATTTGCGCAGCAGCCCGACTGCTTCGATGACATTTGCCGCGTTATACGGCTGATAAACACCCGCGAGCGAGATGTTATATTTCATAGTTTTATATGTAAATTCCGTGCCCGAAACATCATATTTAGGATCAGAAACAAGGCTTTGGTCGACAACGAGCAATTCAGAACCATGATCTTCTGCATCTTTTGCTATAACCGGGAGCGCGGTTTTTGAATTGCCGCCATACAAAACAGGTGTCGCCTGCTTGATTGTGCCGCTTTTTTCGTGCGCTATCGCCTGAATGGTAGTGCCGAGGATATGCGTGTGGTCGAGCGATATACCGGTTATAACAGAAAGTACAGTTGTATTTATTATATTTGTCGCATCGTATCTGCCGCCCATGCCGCATTCGAGCACTACAAAATCGCACCCTGACTCAGAAAACGCCACAAATGCCATTGCCGTCAGCAATTCGAACTCGGTAGGATGATCGGACATGCCGTCCGCAGCATCTGCAACTCGCCTTGCAACATCGGCAAAGGTTGCATCGTCAAGATCGACGCCGTTAATTTTAATGCGCTCGTTTATGCGCTGTATATGAGGTGATGTAAAAAGACCCGTTTTATAACCCTGTGCACGCAAAACCGACTCCAGCATCGCAGAAAAAGAGCCCTTGCCGTTAGTTCCCGCAACGTGAATATACCTCGTTTTATTCTGCACATCACCCAGGCGGTGCATAAGTTCGGTTATGCGTTCAAGCCCGGGGCGACTGCCGAGAGAGGCAACGGAATGTATATATTCGAGTGCCTCGTCGTAATTCATATTATTCATTATATTAACCTCCGCAATATTTTGTCAGCAGATCCTGCCCCAAAAGCAGCCTGCAAATTATGATCGACTCAATGCAGCAGACCAAAAGCGATATCGCCGCACCAATAAGCATTCCCCACCACGGCATACCAAGCACAAGCACTTTTGCTGCCGATTTGATGACGACCTGTCCCACAGCGTGCGAAAGACCTGCTGCAAGCCATACAGAGCCCCTGCTCTTGCCATTGATGAGCCGCTTTGAAAACAGACCGGATATGACGCCGACGGCGCACGCACCGAGCGTTATAAGCGGATTTACGGCAGGATTTGTCGAGAGCACGCATGACAGGATGTCAGCCATGCAGCCGCAAACAGCACCATAGAAAGGGCCGAACATCAATCCACAGACGATGACAGGCAGGTTTTCGAATGTGATGCGATAATAAAGTCCAAACGTAAAAAGATTTTTGCACAGAATGCCTATAATAACGCTCATTGCCGTCAATACGGCGCAGATCGTGACTCTAAGCAATCTCTTACGGTTTGCAGACATAATTAAAAACGCCTCCTTTGTCTGACCGCCAAAGCGGCAGAAAAGAAGGCACGGCAAAAACATCCGCACGATTTATATGCTGCCGCAGCGGGATGCAGAATAGGCACCGCAGCAAACGTGCTTTCGTCCGACAGGCAACTCCCCGTCCCATCGGCACTTGACGCACCTATTCTTACTCTGCACTTTTGATTATACTACCGCGAATTATTGCTGTCAATAGTTTTTTTGCCGAAAATAAGTCGAACTACGGGGGACAGTATTTTAGGCATCTTAATAACCCTGATCCTCAAACAAATCACCTGCCTATCAAGATCAAAACTCCCGCCGCCACTATGACACCTGCCTGTATGACGACCATCACCGCAGGCGGTAAAAACGAGCACAATATTACCCCTGCCCCAAAGAACAGAGCCGAAAGCCCGAGATTTTTTATGCCGAGGCACATCATTTATCACCGCCCTTCACTTTATTTTATTCATAACCTGCCCCAAAGGCTCATATAATCAAGCAAATATCAAAAAATATATCTGAAAGGATGCGATCTGCCATAAAACCACATATCAAAGATGTTTATATCCCATCAAAGCCGATTGCGCTGACTGCCGAAAAAGAGATAGAATTCGGCTGCTCGTTGCCCGATTATTCACCTGATATTCTCGCCATCATCAGAGCCGAATGCATTCCGACCATCGAAAGCGTCAAGGCCTCAGCAGGCAAATGCATTGTCGACGGCAGAGCGGAATTCAGACTGCTCTATGCGACAGGCTATAACGGCAAGACTCGCTCTGCAACATTTGTAAAGCAATTCAGTCACGCCTTTGACTATCCGTCGGGAGTGACCGATGCTGTCTGCAGAGCGACTGCCGAAACCACCTCTGTGACCTGCAGGCTATCTGATGTCCGCAGTCCGCTTTTTAAGGCAGGGCTTTTTGTCAAATGCTCGGTGCACGGCAACGACAGAATAAAATGTGTCGACACAGACAGCTCGAGCGGCTATTATTTTAAAACGAAAGAGATCTCACTGCGGCGTCCTGCCGTGCCCGATGCCGCAAGCGCCGAGATTACAGGCGAAATACTGCTTGGCAGAGGTGATATGCCTGCAAGTGAGATAATCAGTCATTCGGTTTTGCTGCAGCCGCCGCGTATAACGGTTCAACAAAACAGAGTTTCTCTGCGCAGTGATGCGCATATCACCGTCATTTATGAAACAGAAAGCGGCACGACCTCGGCAGTTACACGCTCGATGCCTGTTGCGATCGACATAGACAGTGATAACGGTGATATTGCAGAACCCGAATGTGAGATAGCAGTCGGTGCTTCGTCAGTGATACTTGCACCGGACAATTACGGCGAAAACAGGCTATTTAAAGTCAAGCTGAATATAAGCGGCAAAGTCTATACCACCGAAGTTGAAACCATAAATCTTGCCGCCGATATGTTTGCAGAGGGCAGCCACACACAATGCGAAGAAAGCAAAATGTGCTATATTGCAGACGAAAGCATATTTACAAAGACCTTTAGCCTTGATATGAGGCTTGCGCCTGCAGAGCCGCTTGATGCCCTATTGTGCAGCAAAGCAGAATTTCACGGAGTTACGGCAATGCCTGTCGACGGTGGAGTGCGTATAAGCGGAGTTTGCTGTGCCGAGGTCTTGGGCACAAACGAGCACGGAATAGGCTCTGCTGAACAATGTGACGCATTCGAGCAGTTATCGGTTATCGACACAGCCGACTGCGAGATAACAGGCATATCGCTCTGCCCTCTCGACATACAGGCGAATATGCTTTCGGACGGAACCATATCGTTCAGGATAACATATGAAGCAAAAATATTCTGCTGCAAAACGGCAGAAACGTCATTTATCGTCGGCGTGACAAAAGAAGAGCCTGTCACTTCAATCGACGATGGAATGACCGCGGCATATTATTTCCAGTCGCTGTCAGACGACCTCTGGAGCATAGCAAAGCACTATGCCACAGATCCTGCCGCCATAAGAGAGCAGAACATGAATGCTTTTGACGCAGACGGCGCTATTGCGGCAGGCACGCCATATATCTTCATCAAGCTATGAGTGTCATGAATATAAAAAAGCTTTGCTTTGTGGGTGGCGACAAGCGTATGCAGGTCGCTGCCGACAGGTTTGAAAAAGACGGCTATACTGTTTCACGATACGCCATGGCAGGCAGCAGGCATGGTGAAGAGCAGATGCTGTTGTGCGATGCGGTGATACTGCCATTGCCGTACACCTTTGACGGTGAAACTGTTTATGCACCCTATTCCGCCGAAACCGTTACACTTTTTGACGTGCAGCAGATAGCCGAAACAAAGCCTGTGCTCTGCGGCGGCGAAATGAAGGGTACAGAAAGGTTTATAAACTATTTTGACGATGCATTGCAGACCATGAATGCCGTTCCTACGGCAGAGGCTGCCATTGCCATAGCCATAGAGCACACAGACAGGGCTCTGATGCAGTGCAAAGCACTGATAATCGGCGGTGGCAGGATTGCAAAAGCGCTCGCCCTCAGGCTTAAAGCATTCGGCACCGATATAACGGTTGCAGCACGCAAGGCAGGCGACAGAGCGTTCTTTGAGAGCATTTCGTGCAAAGCGTGCGCAATAAGCGACATAAAAAGCATATTAAAAGAAACCGATATGGTCTTCAACACAGTCCCTGCAAGGATATTCGACTCGTCGTATGCCGACTGCAATCTCGCTTCAATGCCGCTGATAGAGCTTGCTTCGAGCCCATACTGCATAGCGGCGTCAGATGCGCGCGACTGCGGCTTTGACTATATCAAAGCACCGGGCTTGCCGGGCAAATATTTTTATATCACCGCAGGCGAAGCAATATACAAACGGCTTAAAGAGCTTATTGAAAGTGAGCATATCATATGAAACTGATCTATTGCATAACCGGTTCTTTTTGCAACCACAAAAACTCCATGGATGCGCTGCGCTCTTTGTCGCAGGGCAACGAGATAACACCTGTGATATCAGAGATAGCAGCTATGCAGGACACCAGATTCGGCAGAGCTTCAGAGCTCGTCAAGCAGGTTACCGAAATATGCGGCAGGAAATATATAAGCAATATCTGCGAGGCAGAGGCGACAGTTACACCGATGAAGGCAGATGCGCTCATAATATCCCCTTGCACAGGCAACACTCTCGCCAAAATAGCAAACGGCATAACCGATACAGTTGTAACGATGTGTGCCAAATGCCAATTGCGCAACAGGCTGCCTGTGATAATCGCACTCGCCACCAACGATGGGTTATCCGCAAACCTGTTTAACATAGCGATGACGCTCGAAAAAAAGAATGTCTATTTTGTTCCTTTCGGGCAGGACAACGCGATAGGCAAGCCGTCGTCGCTGATATGCGATTTCGGCAGGATAAACGAAACGCTTATATCTGCACTCGACAAAAAGCAATTGCAGCCAATATTGATATGATCACATATTATATTATATAGAAAGAAAGAGAGCAGACGGCGGTAATGCCGAATGCTCTCGTTTGCATATATGCTTTTTATTTGCGTTCCTCTGCCGCGAGTGCCTTCTTGAGTGCCTTGATGACAGCGGCGGCGCATTTATCTATCTCGTCAGACTTGAGTGTGCGATCGGCAGCACCGATGGTGAGTCTGACAGTGACTGATTTTTTGCCCGAGGGGACCTGTGCGCCCTTATATTCCTCGACAAACGAAACATCCTTGAGCAGGCTGTCAGCGTTCTTCTTTTTGATCGCCGCAGAATAAATATCCTGCCATTTGGTGTCGCAGTCGAACAAAAGCGAAACGTCATAATCAATAGTCGGGAATTCGTCAAGATGGCTAAAACCGTTGGTGCGTGACTTAAAGGGCACCAAGAGGTCGCTGTCTATCTCAAACATAACGACAGCGATATTCTTTATGCCGCAGTCGAGCGACGGTTTTTTTGCCAGCAGACCCATTGCACCGACCTCGGTCTCGCCGACATAAACATTGAGCCATGCAACATCGTCAGCCCAGTTAGGCTTATGCTCGTGCTTGAATTCAAAGCCCTGCATATGCGTAACTCTCGGCATGACCTCAAGCACGCCCTTTGCACGTCTGAAAAGGCTCATAACGTCAGTCGGATCACCCGCAAACAGACCTGCGATATTGCGGCGCTGGAGCGGCAATTTTTCTTTCTCGTCATACTTTGAGCCATATCCGCGGTCAAAGAAGACCTCTGCCTCTTCAAACAGTGCAAACTCGCCAAAATATCTCTCGTTCTTAACTGCAGCACGGCAAAGTCCGGGCAACAGCGACGAACGTATATAGCTTTCGTTCTGAGCGGGCGGCGTCGACAGGCGCAGCATATCGCTCTTGTCGCCCATGATGGGATCGACAAATTCATCGGGTATCCAGGGATAGCTAAAGACCTCCTGCATGTCGCATCTGAATGCAAGATATTCTTTGATGCGCCTGACAAGGTCGATCTCGAGCTGGTTGACAGCACCGACAAAGCTGGTGGTTATCGGAGTCGGCTCGAAATTCTCATAGCCGTACATCCTCGCGACCTCCTCCATTATATCCGCCTTGATCGAAACATCGCCCGTCGAACGCCATGTCGGTACTGTGACATGCATATTGTCGCCATCAAATTCTGTTTTAAATCCGAGCAGTCCGAGCTTATAGGCTATCTGATCGTTGGGAATGCTCTTGCCGAGTCTGCGTGACAGCCAGTCAAGCGAAACATCTATCTCGCAGCACTTGAGATGCTTGGGATATATATCGGTGAAAGCAACTATCTTAAGCTCGGGATAAAGCTCAGACAGCAATTCGATAGTCATAGAAAGCGCAAGATCGCATCTCTCGGGATCGACTGCCTTCTCATATCTTGAAGAGGCTTCTGTGCGGTTGTCGTATCTGAGCGCAGTGCGGCGAACACCGCGTGACTCAAAGCTTGCTACCTCGAGTATAGTATTTTGGGTTGTAGGCAGTACAGAATCTTTTGAGCCGCCCATAACACCTGCGAGTGCGATAGCGCCTGCATCGTCGGATATGACGAGGTCATCATTTCTAAGCGACAGCTCCTTGCCGTTGAGCAACGTAAGCTTTTCGCCATCCTCGGCACGCCTGACGTTGATATGTCCCTCGATAACGTCGGCATCGAACATATGAGTCGGCTGACCGAGAGCGAGCATACAATAGTTTGTAACATCGACGAGCGCGTTGATCGGGCGCATACCTACACGCCATATACGGCTCTGCATCTTATAAGGAGAGGGCTTGACATACAGTCCCTGCATTTTCACGCCGATATATCTCGGGCAGCGTTCGGGGTCTGATATTTCTATCTCGAGCTCCTCTGCCTCGGTCTCAAACGGCTTTATCTGCTTTAATGGCAAGCCATAGAGTGCAGATATCTCACGTGCGATGCCATAATGACCCCAGAGGTCGGGACGGTTTGTCATCGACTTGTTGTCTATCTCAAGAATGACGTCATCAAGGTCAAGTGCCTTTGCAAGCGGAGTTCCTGCCTCGCAGCCCAACGACGTGAGATCCATTATTTCGCCGTCTGCCGCAGGGAAAAGGTCGCTGAGACCCACCTCGACCGACGCACATATCATACCATAGCTTGCGACACCGCGCAATTTTGCGTTTTTGATCTCGACAGGCTCGCCCTCGCCGTGCCAGCGAACCATAGCACCCGGGCAAGCGACGACGACCTTCATGCCTGCTTCAAGGTTAGTGCCACCGCACACGATGTCGTGTATCTCACCATCGCCGGTGTCGACCTTGCACACACGCAATTTGTCTGCATTGGGATGCGGCAATACCTCTTTGATCTCGCCGATAACTATGCCGTCAAACTGTCTTGCCAACTCGGTGACTCCCTCGACCTCGACGGTCGACATGGTCAGATCAAAAGCAAGCTGCTTGAGATCGGCATCATCGGGAATGGCGACATAATCTTTTATCCAATTAAGTGAAAGCTTCATATTGTTTTATACCTCCCCTTTGATCAGCGGAACTGCTCTAAGAATCTCAGGTCGCCGCTGTGGAACAGCCTGACATCGTCGACGCCGTAGCGCATCATTACAAGCCTGTCAAGACCTATGTTGACATAAAAGCCCGTGAATTCGTCGGGGTCAAGTCCTGCCGCACGCAGAACGTTGGGGTGCGGAGTACCACCGGGCATGACTTCGATCCAGCCGACATGCTTGCATACGCTGCAGCCCTTGCCGCCGCAGACTTGGCAGCCCATGTCGATCTCAAAACCGGGCTCGACGAACGGGAAGAAGCCCGCACGCATTCTTACAGGCACGTCACGTCCAAAGACCTTTGACAATATGGTCTTTATCATGACCTTGCCGGCAGTAAACGTGAACTCGCGATCGACTATCAGCGCTTCGTATTGGAAGAAAGCGCGCTCGTGGTGCGAGTCGGTGGTTTCATTTCTATAAACTCTGCCGGGATAAACAAATCTATAGGGAGGCTGATGCGTCTGCATATATCTGACGCTGCCGCCTGTGAGGTGCGGACGCAGGCAAAGCTTTTCTGCGGCATCGCCCGTGCTGTGTCCCTCGATCCAATAGGTATCCATGCTCTCTCTTGCGGGATGGTTGGGAGGGAAGTTGAGCTTGTCAAACGCATAAAGCTCTGACGTGATGTCGTCCTCCTGGAATATCTCAAAGCCCATCGATCTGAATGCATCGTCGAGATCGTATCTCATCTGCGTGATAGGATGCAATCCGCCGCCGCAGGGAATACTGCCCGGCAGTGTATAGTCAAAGTCCGCAGGGACCTCAGATGCCTTGAGCCTGAGCTCTTCTCTGCGTGATTCGATAAGCTGCGTGAGCATGTTTTTAGCCTCATTGACCGCCTTGCCCATTTCGGGACGCAAAGAAACGTCGAGCTGCGGTATCTCTTTGAGCAATTCGGTGAGACTGCCCTGCTTGCCCAGCAGCGAAGCCTTGACCTCCTGCAGGCGAGACTCGCTGGCTGCCGATGCTATCGCCGATTGTGCCTCGGCGAGCAAAGCCGATAATTTTTCTTTCATTTGTCTGCCTCTTTCTGATTTATAAGGTTTATATATTTTTATTTTGCAAAAAATAAAAGCCCGTCACCTGCAATAAACAGGGACGAGCCACAGCCCGCGGTACCACCCGTGCTTCGGCGCACAACACGCCGCACTTTTATGCCGAAAAAATGATGCTGTCGGCACAGCCTCGCTTAAATGAACAAGCATATTACCGCAAGATGCTCGAGTGCTGAAATTCGTCACCTGCCCGTTCGGCGGCGCTCACAGCCAAAGGGCGCACGCTCTCTCGGTCGCTGCGGCAGATGCTACTTGACACACCTTCATCACATATCGCCGTAATGTTATCATATTTATTGCGATTTGTCAAGCCCGCAACGCCTTTATTTATACAGCATGAATAGCTTTTTGTGTTATCGTCAATAATTAATGCGAGGTGATTTATATGCAACTGACACAAAAAGAAGCAGGACTTATCAAAGACCTGCAAAACGAAGAAAAACTGTGCGTCGACAAATACACCAGGCACTCGTCAGCCGCAGTCGACCCGCAGCTTAAAAACCTTTTTTCGACCATCGCTGCAGGTGAACAGCAGCATCTTGACGCTATAAACGATCTCGCCGCAGGCAATGTCAGAGCGCCGTTCACTGTGCAAGTCGAGATGCCGAGCTTCACAGCCTGCCAAGCCTGCACTTCGGCAGAAAAAAGCGCCGATGCATTTCTCTGTTCTGACGTGCTTGCCACAGAAAAGCACGCTTCGGCGTTATACGACACCTGCGTTTTTGAGTTTAACGATCAGAACGCAAGAATGCTGCTGGGCAGCATACAAAAGCAAGAACAGAACCACGGCAAGATGATTTACGACTATATGTCGGCAAACGGTATGCAATGACAAAAAAGCCTCGGCGGTACTCCGCAGAGGCTTTTTTGTATGAATATTCTTGAATATTAACTTAGAAATCAATATCGACAGGTCTGCCGAGGCGATCAGATTCAAACGCTGCTTCCATAATGTGCATAACAAATCTGAGCTGCTCGTGAGTGATGAGCTGAGGCTCGACGCCGTCGATAGCCTTAACGACATTGCGATAAAAATCGTGAACGTCGGCATTAGGCTGCGGAATATCACGCGAGGTGATAGTCGACTCGCTGCGGGGCGCCATAGTCTTTGTGAGACCTGCGGCGGTGCGAACGGGAACGACGTTGGCATCGTGCTTTTGGTGGCAGCTTACGATATGGCAATCCTTGCCCCAATCGGGAATTATAGCCGAGCCATCCATGCCGCACATATAGAATCTGGGCATGCTGATAAAGTTGGAGGTTCCAACCTCGATGCGGCAGCAAAGGTCGCCCTCATAGTACATATCCATCTTAAAACCATCATCGACCTCGGCGTTGGTGAGGTGATCGCAGCGGCAATAGACAGACAGGAGCTTGCGGTCGTTGACGATATTGACCATCTGGTCGATGAGGTGAACACCCCAGTCGAGCATCATGCCACCGCCATGCTCCTTCTCTTTGCGCCAGTCACCGGGAATGCCGTGCGAGCCCTGAACTCTCGACTCGATAGCAAAGACGTCGCCGAGCTCGCCGCTCTGATAAACGTCACGCATGACGAGGAACTCACCGTCCCAGCGGCGGTTCTGGTGAACTGTAAACAGCTTGCCTGTGCGCTCAGAAGCCTTGATCATCTCATCGAGATCTGCCGAGCAGAGCGTAACAGGCTTTTCGCTGATAACATTTTTGCCTGCCTCAAGTGCGGCGATACACATAGGCTTGTGCAGATCGTTGGGAACAGCGAGGGTAACGATCTCAACATTGGGATCAGCCAAAACCTCGTCGATCGAGTGATAAGCACGAATGCCTCTGCTTTCAGCAACCTCGATGCGTGCGGGATTGATGTCGCAAATACCCCAAAGGTTGACGACATCGCTCGCCATTATGCCCTGGGTGTGCCAGCCACCCATGCCGCCGTAACCGACGACTACTACGTTCTTTTTCATATTGATAATGTGGCTCTTGAAAGCAAGAGCCTTTTCCTTTCAAATTATCTTTAATGATTAATATCGCATAAACTGCGTTTTGTCAATAGTTTTTAGAAATTTAATCGGCAATAACTCTTGCACTCTCGATGACAACAGGCTCTGTCGGAACATCGCCGAAATAGCCAAAGTTGCCGGTGCGAACACCTGCGATGCTGTCAACGACCTCGATGCCTTCGACCACTCTGCCGAATGCGGCATACTGACCGTCGAGATGCGGTGCATCTGCGTGCATTATAAAGAACTGGCTCGAAGCCGAATCAGGCACTGACGTGCGTGCCATCGACAAAACTCCGCGTACATGCGGCAAGGTGTTTTGCTTAAAGCCGTTTGCCGCAAACTCGCCCTTGATCGACTTTGCATTCTTCTGCTTAAAATCGGGTGTAAAGCCGCCGCCCTGAATCATAAACCCGGGTATAACGCGATGGAATATCAAGCCGTCATAAAAGCCGCTCTCAACGAGCTGAACAAAGTTTTTGACTGTCAGAGGTGCAACCTGCGGATAAAGTTCAGCGGTTATGTCGCCGTAACCCTTGACAGAAAATAAGACCTTCATATCAATTTGTGCTCCTTGCTTTTGTTTTCACCTTATTCTACCATACTTTATAGCAAAAAGCAAGCACAAACAAAGCCTGAGATAAAAAGGAGTTTCGCATAGGGCGAAGCTCCTTTTTTAAAATATCAAATCATCTATTCAAGTCCCGAAAGGTGCCTTTCGATGCGTCCGCAAACCATATCGACGGCAACAGGATTTTTGCCGCCCTCGGGAATAATTATATCTGCGTTACGCTTTGACGGCTCGACGAACCGCTCGTGCATAGGCTTTACGGTAGCAAAATACTGCTCGATAACGCTGTCGACCGTGCGTGCACGCTTTTTGACATCTCTGATGATGCGCCTTGCGAGCCTTACATCTGCGTCGGTATCGACAAATATTTTGATGTCAAGCAGGTCGCACAGCACAGGATCAGAAAAAATCAATATTCCCTCAAGCACCATAACTGCCGACGGCGCAATGACCTGCGTTTCGCTTGACCTGTTGTGAACCGTAAAGTCATAAACAGGCGCCACGACCTGTCTGCCCTGCTTGAGCTCTGAAAGCTGCTGTATCAACAGCGAGGTTTCAAACGCATCCGGGTGGTCGTAGTTCAGGCTTGCGCGCTGCTCGTCATCAAGATCGTCGTGTGCAAGATAATAATCGTCGTGCTTGATGACGGTAACAAGGTCGCCAAAGCGTTCCTTGAGCCTTTTGGTCAAGGTGGTCTTGCCGCTGCCGCTGCCGCCTGCTATGCCGACTGTTAAAATATCCGGCATGTCATTCTCCTTTGCTGATACGATCATCTCATTCCCTTATCATAAGGAACGCCCTCTGCCTTGGGTGCGCGTGATTTCTTTGACGTGAACGCAAGCACGAGCAGCGTGATAAGATAAGGTAATATACGATAGAAATTGCTGTTGAGTCCGATGGTCGCGAGCCATGCGACACCATCGCCGTTGAGGTCAAGCGAATGATAGGATGCGGCGATACACTTAAAGAGTCCGAATATAAACGCCGCACCTGCCGTTGTGAGCGGATTCCAGTTGCCAAAGATCATGACCGCGAGTGCGAGGAAGCCATAGCCTGCGACACCACCCGTCGACGAGCAGTTGGCAACAGTGAGCGCATACAAAAATCCGCCGATGCCCGCAAGCGCACCCGAAATAGTCGTGCCTGCATAACGCATCTTTTTGACATTGATGCCGAGCGAATCGGCAGCCTGGGGATTTTCGCCGCAGGCTCTGAGTCTGAGTCCGAATCTCGTGCGATAAAGCAATATCGAGAGCACCACAAACAGCAGAATGCAGATATAAGTGCTCAGATAAAAGCCGTCAAGGAACGTATCAACAAAGAATCCACCGCTTTCGGCTGCGATGCCGAGGTCCTCTTTGTGTATCATGAACCACTCGGGCGAGTCGCCTCTGTACATATCGAGCGTGCCCGAAGAAGCAACACGCAGTGTAAGGAACATTACGAGTGCAGGTGCAAGCAGGTTGAGTGCCGTGCCGCCGATAGTCTGGTCAGCCTTAAGGTTGATCGAAGCAAACGAAAGCAAGAGTGAAAACACCGCACCGACTATAGCCGCCATAAGCATCGCAAGCAATGCGACGAGCTGTGCGCTTTCGGCAGTAGCACCACCCTGCTGCACAAGTCTGACCGTGAATGCACCGACAAAAGCACCTATGATCATTATGCCCTCGAGTGCGAGGTTGATTATGCCACTGCGCTCGGCGAAAATACCTGCCAGAGCGACCAGCATAAGCGGTACCGCAAACATCAGTGTCTGTTGAATCAAAAATGTCATTCTGCCTTACCTCCCCTCGGTTTTTGCTGCCGCGGCACGCTTCTCTGCCTTTTTGCGGCTGCGCTCTGCGAGCAGGTTGCGCATAAACAGCGAGAACGCCGAGAAATAAACTATGACCGCGATGATTATATCGGTTATATATTCGTTATAGCCGACCGTAAAGTTCTTGATCTGCAAGCCGTTGATATTGAGCATTGACATAAAGCAACCCGAGAAGATAACGGCTATCGGGTTGTTTGCCGCAAGCAGCGCAACGGGTATGCCGTTGAAGCCCTCCGCAGGCAACGACTGATAGGTCTGCCAGTCAAATTCTGTATTGTAGTTGAGATAATAAAGCGAAGCGGCTGCGGCGGCCAACGCACCTGCTATCGCCATCGAAAGTACTATGCTGCGGCGGCTCTTGATACCTGCATACTGTGCGGCATGTCGGTTTGCGCCACACGCCTTGAGCTCAAAGCCGAACACGGTCTTATAGAGAATGATATAGACCGCAACGGCAAGCAGTATTGCTATAAATATGCCGCCGTCTGCCTGCGAGCCGGGAAACAGCTTGTCAAGTCCCATCCTCGACGTAAAGACATTGTTTGTCGCCGTCTTATAAAGCTTGCTGCCTCCGCCGAGCTCCATGTTTCTGAACTCGCTGCCGTCAAATATCCACGTAGCGAGTGCAGCAGCGATCCAGTTGGTCATGATGCAGGCGATGACCTCGTTGATATTGAGGTACGCCTTGAGCAGACCGGGTATTGCACCCCAGAGTGCACCGGCGAGCATACCGCCAATGAACGCCAACAGCCAGATCAATTCGGGTGCAAGCACGCTCGACGGTATTCCGAGCGCTATGAGCAATGTTACCGAAGCACCCATAAGATACTGTCCGGGAGCGCCTATGTTAAACAAGCCTGTCTTAAAAGCAACAGCCACCGACAAACCTGTCAATATTATCGGTGTCGCCCTGAAAAGCATATTGCCAAAGTTTGTGGGGTTAAATCCTATCGAAACGCCCGAAGCGTTGCCCGTGTTAAACAGTCCGAGCAAAACGAGCTCAACGGCAGCGCCAATGTTGCGGGGAGTGCTGCCCGACGTCAGACCGACGATGACAATGATCAAAGCACCGATCAAAAATCCGCCGATTATAGATATAAACGACGCTATCAGGGTACGTCCGCCGTCGCTCGAGATCTTTGAGGGCTGTCCGTCGACAGAAAAGAATATCGAGCGCAGGCTTTTGCTAAAATTCTTCATGCCTTATCCTCCTGTCCGCGGCGTTTAGCGCCTGCCATATAAAGACCGAGCTCCTGCAAGCTGACCTCGCTCGGCAAAAATTCGCCGACTATCTCGCCGCCATACATAACGAGTATGCGGTCGGCAAGGCTCATGACCTCGTCAAGCTCGTATGAAACGAGCAACACCGCCTTGCCCTCGTCACGCTTTTCAACGAGCTGCTTGTGAACATGCTCGATAGCGCCGACATCGAGTCCTCGGGTGGGCTGAACGGCGATTATCAATGGCTTATCTCTATCTATCTCGCGTGCGATTATTGCCTTTTGCTGGTTGCCGCCAGACATGCTGCGTGCGATAGTGAGTGCGCCCTTGCCTGATCTGACATCGTGCTCTTCTATAAGCTTTTCGGCGTATTCTCTGACCGCACCGAAAAGGATAAATCCATGCTTTTGAAACTGCTTTTCGCCGTATTTCTGCAAAACAAGGTTCTGCTCGAGCGAAAAATCAAGCACAAGTCCGTGCTTATGCCTATCCTCGGGGATATGGCTCATGCCTGCGTTGCCACGTCCTCTGACGCTAAGACCCGATATATCAGTGCCGCAAAGCGTGATCTTGCCGGACGCCCTGGTAAGTCCCGTCAAGCCATAAACGAGCTCTGACTGACCGTTGCCGTCGATGCCCGCGATGCAAACTATCTCGCCCTCCTTTACGTCAAAGCTGACATTTGAAACAGCATTCTTTTTGCCCCTGCTCGATGCGACAGTCATATTATCAACAGACAAAACGACACCGCCGACGACAGCCTCTTTTTTGTCGACAGTCAACTGGACAGGTCTGCCGACCATCATCTGCGACAGCTCAGCCACATTGGTATCACATGTATTGACAGTGCCGACGCATTTGCCCTTGCGAAGCACCGTAACTCTGTCTGAGATCTGCATGATCTCGCCGAGCTTATGCGAGATAAACAATATCGACTTACCCTCACGCTTAAAGCCGCGCATGATGTCCATCAGACCGTCGATCTCCTGCGGCGTAAGCACCGCGGTAGGCTCGTCAAATATCAATATCTCGTTGTCGCGATAAAGCATTTTCAGTATCTCGACACGCTGCTGCATGCCGACCGAAATATCCTCGACTTTTGCATCGAGGTCGACACCCAACGAATAAGTCTCACACAGCTCCATTATGCGCTCACGCGCCTGTTTTTTTTGCAAAAAGCCAAAGTTTGTGGTCTCTGCGCCCAAAATAATATTGTCGAGCACCGAAAACGCCTCGACGAGCTTGAAGTGCTGATGCACCATACCTATGCCGAGCGCCGTAGCGTCGTTGGGGTCTTTGATGCTGACAGGCTCGCCGTTCTTTAAGATAGTGCCATGCTCAGGAGTATAAAGTCCAAAGAGCACCGACATGAGCGTTGACTTGCCCGAGCCGTTCTCGCCGAGCAAGGCGTGTATCTCGCCGCGCTTCAGCTGCAATGTGATGTCGTCATTCGCTTTGATGCCCGGAAACTCTTTTGTGATGTGCTGCATCTCGATGATAAAGTCATTCTGCATAAGCGTTTCTCCGTCCTATAAGTTACTATAATTATATAACCATTTTTTGTAAATTGCAATAGCGAATATCGTCATAAAGCACAAAAAGTCCCTGTTATCCCGCAAAAACTGCAGGCAGAGACTTTTTGTGCTTTGTCCACTAACAAATCAATTTAAAAGGAGATCATGAAAAAACACAATATCACAAGGGCAGCCAATATATGGCTGCCCAGGTAAAACAAATTATTTAACTATGTTGACAGTGACCTTCTCATAGGTAGCGGTCTCAAGCTTGGTGTAGTCGGCATCAACGACGACAGAACCGTCTTTGATCTTGCCGAGCAGCTCATTGTACTCAGAGACAGAGAACTTGGTGAGCTTCCAGCCGTCGGTAGGCAGACCTACTGCGTCATCGGTAGCGCCGAGCTTGGTGTCGGTGCCGCCGATATCGTCGAACTTGCCGTCATAGAATTTGTCAAGAGCAAACTTGACTGCGCTCTGCAGACCCTTGGTAGCAGAGGTGATGACGGTTTCAGACTCGGGAGACTGGTCAACGTCAACGCCGATGACCTTGCCATTGTTTGCAGAAGCAGCTGCGAATGCAGATTTGCACATCTGACCGCCGCAAGCAAATACGACCTCGGTGCCGTTGCTGTACCAGCCGTTAAGCATGGTCTGGAGCTCATCGGAAGCGCTGAACGATGCACCGTGCAGCCAGCTGTAATTGATAGAAACTGCAACGTCTGCTTCTTTTGCAGCAGCCTCAGCGCCCTGGACGAAGCCATAGCCGAATCTGCAGCATGCAGGGTTGCCGCCACCGCCGCCGCCCGAGAAGCCGAGCTTGGTGTAGCCTTCTTTAACAGCAGCATAGCCGGCAAGATAACCGGACTGCTCTTCCTGGAAGCTGATGGGAGCGATATTGGTAAGGATGGTCGAATCATCAGCGGATTTGGTTACGGGATAGCCGTCGATGAAAACGAATTTGATTTCGGGATGTTCGTTAGCAGCCTGTCTGAGTGCAGCCTCCTGCATGAAGCCTGCGCAAACGAGTATCTCTGCGCCGTTGTCGATGGCAGCCTTCATCGCGTCATAGCGGTCGGTGTCGGTAGCCTTGTCGCCGTTGGCGGGCTGATAATACTTATAGTATTTTTTAGCGCCTTCTTCAGCGGTCTCGTTGAAGGTCTTGGCATAATTGACAACGCCCTCCCAGGTGCCCTGGTTGAACGACTTGTCAAGCAGTTGTCCGACGTCGGTAATAAATGCGATCTGATATTTGCCATCGGGTGATTCGGGTACTTTGTCGATGCTGTCAACGGGCGTGCAGGCAGCGAGGCATGCAACGAGCATAACAGCACAAATGATGATGCTGAGAATTTTTTTCATATGTTCCTCCACATTTTTAAGCCTTTGGCTTATTCTGACAATATTATAATGCACACAGTGCCAAATGTCAATAGGCTAAATCGCATTAAGCGCCAATAAATCACTTTTTTCATGTGACTTTGATACAAACATAGCCTGAAAATCAGAGGTGTTTATGTGCATTTAGCCTTATTGGCGTTCTCTTACACCCCCGCTCGTCTTTCCCTGCACCACGTTTTAAAACAAAAAAATTTGCATTTCGTTTTCTCGGACAACAACTTGGCAACAAACATATGCAATAATAAGCCACAAGGGGTGAATATTATGGCAAAAATTCTGATAGTCGAGGACGAAAAAGCGATAAATGACCTCGTGAAATTCAATCTTGAATTAGTTGGACACAATTGTTATCAAGTGTTTGACGATGAGACAGGTCTTGAAGAAGCATTGAAACTCAAATATGATCTTATAATTCTCGATGTAATGCTGCCCAAATGCTCCGGCTTTGAGATCATGGAGCAAATCAAAGGCACGCCCGTTATTTTTGTCACAGCGAGGTCTGCCGTAGGCAACAGGTTCAAGGGGCTGAGGCCGGGAGCTGACGATTATATCACAAAGTCGGGTGTGCGCACCGATCTGAAGCCAAAGGAATTCAACCTGCTTGCGGCACTTGTCACCAACCGCAACATCGCACTTTCACGCGAAAAGCTGTCGCTGCTCGTCTGGGATTATGATTATGAGGGCGACACGCGGACGGTCAACGTGCGTGTTCAGAGGCTGCGGCAAAAGCTTGACATTTCAGAACGCATAAAGACAGTATATAAAACCGGGTACAGATTTGAGATATAGTGAGATATAAATATGAAAATGAGATTTTGGCAAAATACACATTTTCATTTCGTCCGAGGTCGCAGACGGCTCGTGCACACTTATATACGGCAAAAACGATGAAGCACTTACCACCGAATCTGTACAAAACGGCGATTTTTCGGTCAGAGCGGCAGAAAAAGGCGGAGTGCACGATCTATTGGAACGAATACTTTATCGAATATGACAAAGCAAAAAAGATCCGGGGCGTGACTTTCTTCCAGCATAATGTATTGGGCGACTGCCAGACCGTATACCTCTCCTCCGACGGCAAGACCTTGCTCATAGTGTATGGAGAATAACGGCAAAACCACATAACGCACAAGCGCCAAGGGGATTTTCCCTTGGCGCTTATTTTGCTTTAATTTAAGTCTATTCAGATCTTTTCGTAGACATAGAGGAAATTATAAAGTATATATCCCTCGGGGGTGAAAGTAAGCTCGACGAATGGGTCGACCTCTTCATCGCCGATAGTGCCCTCTGCCTGAGAGTCATAAAAGATCGTACCGTCGCGATTCTCCCATTTTGCACTGGATACAACGGCATAGCCGTCCTCACGGATAGGATAGCCCTCTGCAGCCGCAGCCTCAGCTATCTCGCCGACAGCCTCGACTATCATGTTATAGGTACCATCCTCGCAGAACTCGAGCAGCATCTGCTCGCCCTCATCAAAGACGTCGAGCATATCCTCGCTTGCGGTCTCACGGGTGAAGAACTGAACACCGTTTTCGGTGGGCATGTTGATGCCTTTGAGCTTCCATTTACCGATGAAATCCATTATATCCGCCTCCTTTGGTCAAGCCCAGGGGTCAGCAGCCTTGGGAGTGCGGACGCCTGTGAGCAGATACTGCTCCCACAGGAACCACTTGCCGTCGCTGCCGCGCTGGCGAAGTTTGATAGGTCTGGGGTCATCAGCGCCGCCGCAGGGAATGAACGCTTTAACATAGCCCTGCTCGTCATTGGACGTGTGATTGGTCTCAACCACGATAGTATAAGGCTCTGACGGAGTATAGTTGTTGTCGGGCGTCGAGCCTGCGAAATAGGTAAACGGCAGATAAGTCTTGCCGTCGCGGAAACGGTCGTTGAGGAACGAGATCTCCTGTCCGTTCAGAGGACGCGGGCCACGCAGCCAGTTGAGCATTTCGGTGCCGATGCCCTTGTCTGCGGCATAAGCGCAGAGAGCGAGCACTGTCAGAGCTGCGGTCTTATAGGGAGTATCGAGCGATGCCTCGGGCAGAGCCTGCATCTCGGCAAGGCTTTCGGGCAGAGCAGAGAATGTAAAGGTCTCTCTCTTTGTGCCAACTGATTTAGCGGCAGAGCTGACTGCCTGCTGTGCGGAATTTTTAAGTTTGTCAAAAATACCCATTGTTAATGCTCCTTTTCAGTATGTGTTTTATTGCTTTTTCTTCTTAATTATTATAATAACAACTGCTGCGGCAACCGCAAGTACTGCAACAACGATGATTATTATCAGCCAGACGGGCATTCCGCCGTCTTTATCGCTATCTCCGAACGGATTGCTCTGCTCGGGCTTGCTTGTGTCGGGATCGCTCGAAGCGGTTTTGCTTGCATCGTCGTTGCCTGCATCGGGATCGCTGCTCGTGCCGGGGTCGGCGGATTCGGGTTCGCTCGAATCGGTTTTGCTTGCATCGTCATCGCTCGCGTCGGGATCACTCGACTCGGGATTGCTTGTGTCGGGCGTGCTTGTATCGGGCGTGCTTGTGTCGGGCGTGCTTGTGTCGGGTGTGCTTGTGTCGGGACGCGAGGTATCCGGCAGCGAGATCTCTTTTTCATAAAGCACGGTAGCTGTGAACATAAGCGAATCTGTGCCCTTGCTGTCTCTTGCGACGCACTTATAGTAATAAGAATCGCCATAGTCGCCGTCTATGCCCGTGAGCACGAGCTTTTTGTCTGTGCCGATCACAACATTGTCAACCAAATTGCCATAAGCATCGCACTCATACCACGTATAGTTGACGGTGCCGCTTGCATTCTTGGCTGCGACCTCAAATGTGACGGTCTGTCCCTCTTTGGTTACAGAAACGCTCTGCTTGCCGACTGCGCTGAGCATCAGCGGATCAGAAGCCTTCTCGGTAACAGTGACCTTGACCCATTCGGATGAGGGGTACTGCATACGGCTCTCGATTCCGTTCATCTTGCAGGTGATGGCACACTTATAATAGCTTGTGCCGACTGTCGAAGTGTCGAGCTGCAATCTGAGGTCGCCATCGCTGACAGCACAAACCTCGCCGACCTTGTCTTTGGTTATATCAGCGGACCAATACCACTTGACCTCGAGATCGGTCGCACTTGACAGATCAGCAGCGCAAAGTGCCGAGAGGTATGCCGAGCTGTTCTGGGGAACGTTCACCTCGGGCTTGTCATAGCTGATAGCAATGTCAAAGTATTTTGATGTAACTCTGGGGAAAACGGCGAGCATATACCAGCCATCCTCGGTGATATACGAATAATCACCTGCCTTTAGATAGGCAAAGCTGATCTTGTCTGCACCGGGAACGCTAATGCTCTTTGCAGAATCATTGTTGAAATAATAGCTGCCATAAGGATCAAGCTTGACAACAGCCATATATATCTTGCCCGCTTTGAAGGTATCGACTGACTTGAGATCACCGTCAAGCCAAACGAGCGATTTGGCGGTGAACTTTTTATATCTATTTGTTGCGTCCTCAACATTGCGGGTGGTTACACGGCTGTTGGGCGTCTTGCCCTCTTCGGGAGCGACGATTGATATCGTGCCCTGCTTGATGACATATTTATCGTTGTCTTTTACAAACACGCTTGTATAGAACTTCATCTCGACAGCATTAGGATCAACATCTTTATCAAATAAAGCTGCACCAGTATCAGCAACATTGCCGCCTCTTATATTTGCTTGTGCCACACGATCCCACTTAACTCCGTCGTTATAGCGATCCTGCCCGCTCAAATACATCTCAAAATCGGTATGCGGTTTTACGATCGTGAACTCTGCCATGAGATGTTCACCCGCAACCGCTTCTGTGACCTCGATAAATCTATGCTCGAGCCTAAGCTCATCAAATTTATAATACTTGATCGATACACATTCGCCAAAATCCGCAGTCGCTTCTCTATCGAACGCAACACCGTGCACGGGCTGGGTGAAATCGTAAATTGTCAGGTTCTTTACGGAATTACCGACAGGAAGCAGGTTCAGAGAATAGATTCTTTCTTTCTCAACGTCATATGTGCCCTTGGACCCATTGCGATTGCCCTTGAGCTTGACAGTCATAAAGATCGTATAATCAGCCGTACCCGCACCCCAACCGTGCTCGGTATCAATGCGGATAGCAACATCGCCGGTCTTCATCACAGGCAGTCCGTCGCTGTTTTTATAATTGCTGTGTGACAGAACGGTCTTATAGCCTTTATTGTTTACTATCTTACCATCATAATAGTCACTCGTGACAGCACTACCCGCCACAGAGGACTCCATTCCGTAAAACGTCATGGTTGTGTTGTCGGTCGCATCCACTTTATTTTTATAATAGGTAGTGAGCTTCACTTCGAGTGAATATTCTTTGAATTTCGAGAGATCCTCTGAGAACTTATCGACAAGATAATCTATGTTAAGATAGTTATAGACACCTGCGTACATCGAAAGATAGCCATCATGAGCTATGGGATAGGTGGCAGGATACTCGGTCATTATCATGCTGTTAAAGCCTCTTTCATACGACTCTGCAGCCGTGACAGGTGTTGAAACCACAGCAATAACGCCAACGAGCATTATAAGTGCCATAAGCGCCGATATAATGTTTTTAAGTTTGTTTGATTTCATTTTATAAATACCTTTCATGTTTTTCGAAGCAAAAGTGCCTCGTCAAACTGCATTGTTAAATATTAACGCTGCCAACTGCATAGAGCAGTCCGTCAACAAATGTTGCGAGGAACTTTGCAGTCGACTCGTCGCTTGCCAGCCAGAGGAACGACTGCTTGCCCGACTCGGCATAATAAACAGTTGCGTCATAGCCGATCTGCGCCTTGAGGTCAGCATAGGTTATCTTTTCGTCAGGATCATAGCCAAAATAGGTAACATCCTTGAGATAGCCGTGCATAACATTGCCAAGCTGTTCGGCAGTTGCACGCTCGGTGCTCATCTGCTGCTGTTCGGTCGATTCAAGGTCAAGGCCATAGGTCACTGCGACCTCTTGGATAGGATCTTTAATCTGTGTGCCGGCTTCACTTTGATCATCGCCGCCATTGCTGCACGAAACGAGTGCAACGCCCATTGCCAGGATCAAAAGAACGCTGAGAGCTTTTTTCATAGATAAACTCCTCCAATAATTAATGTATGTATTTAAAATTTTCCGCCGCCACCGCCATGGGTCGTGCCCGAGGACGATGTGTGCGTACTGCTGCCGGATGAGTTATTGTTGCTTTCTTCCGCTTTTTTGGTGCGTGTAACTGTGCGGTATAAATAGAGATCACGGCTGTTTGTGATGTTCATGCTGCCGCCTCTGATATAATCTGCCGCGCCGTCCTGCGAGCGCACTGTCTTGAGCTTTGATTTCATATTGCCGACGACCATCAGCGAAAGCAAAAAGCCAACGACGATTGCTATGATTATCCAAATGCCCGACAACGGCTCACGCGGGAGGTTGCTGCTGTCATATGGCTCACCGCTCTCTGCCTGGACTGCAAACTCGTCGCAAAGCTGTGCGAACTCGTCAAATGCGGCTTTAAAATCGCTTTCGGCAAGATGAGCAACTATCTTTTTGCCGATATAGTCGATGCCTGCATCGGTAAAGATCGTTATGCCCTTGCCGCAGGTCGAGATCTGCCAATCGCCGTATTCCATGCTGATCAGCAGCAAAACGCCGTCGACATCGCCGTAAATGCTGTCAAAACAATCGTCAGCATACTCTGTGACGGTTTTATCACCGAGAGATTCAGTGGTGTATATGGCTACTTCGAGCGAATGCTTTGCACCGACAGATTCGAGCGTTGCTTCGAGAGAAGCTGCCTCGCTTTCGGTGAGCAAGCCTGCGCCATCGATAAAATGCGGTTCTTCTACGGGAACAGACAGTGCAAAGGTGCTGACCGCAAGCACGATACACAAAAGGATAACAGTGACTAAGCAAAACAGTTTGTTTTTCATATCTTCACTACTCCCCTTTCTTAAAGCAGACCAATCAGATTGAGCAGCAATGCCACGCCATAGGTTGCTGCGGCAAACGCAGCGGCAAGTCCGAACAGCCATTTGTTGGCTGCCGAGTTGTCAACAGGCAGGTCACCGACAAATTTGCCGGTCTGTCCGTTCATGGCGAAGGTATATTTTTTGCCGTTCCAATCTGTGGTCAGCAGCCAGACGGGGCACAGTGCATATTTTGCCTTGCCGCCATGCAATCTGATGCTGCAGCTTTCGGTCTTGACCGATGAATAATCGGTGACGGTAGCAGCAAACGCTTTTTCTGTCGACTGCTTGACACGTGCGTTGGCACGTTCAACGCTTTCTTCGGCGCTGACGTCGTATTTATCTGCAAGATAGCCTGCAAGATAAGCGGTCTGAAAATCGACTGCCTGCGAAAGGTCGTAAGGCTCGATAGACTCCATAAGGTCATCTGCCATCTTGCTTGAGCCGTCAACAGGAACGCCATCGAACCCGAGTGTACCCTCACGCATGACCGAATAATGCTGTGTTTCGGTATAATTATACTGATCGTCGCTCCAGCCTCTGACACGAGTTGCACGGTATCTGACCGATGCGTTCGCCTCTGTGTCAAACAGCCAGAACGGAACATAAACGCCCTTGATCTCATCAATGTGGTTTTGATCCTTAAAGACCTTTGGCAATAGGCGTTTGCCTTTGATATGCTCCTGCAAAGCCTTCTTAGCGGCATTTTTGTCAAGCTTGAACGGAATGACGATGTCGGGCTTGAGTGCTCCGCTGAACTGTCCCATCACGACGACAGGGTTGCCGCAGAACGGGCAGGATGTCGCTGCCGTATTTTCGTCGCCGACTATCTCGCCGCCGCACGACTTGCAGACATACGATCTGAGGCCGTCTGTCTCGCCCTCCTGCCATTCAGAACCTGCATCGGTCTGCCACTGCATATCGTCAGTCGAATCAGAGCCGAGGTCGGCATCATAGCCCTTTAATGCTTCAACCTCAAATTCGGTGTCGCAATAAGGACATTTCATATTTTGTGTCTCGCTGTCGAAGGCTATCGCACCACCGCAGCAGGGGCACTTATATTCTTGTAATCCTGTGCTCAAAATGTGTTTTCCCCTTTCGTGATATAATCTTAGAAAAACCTATTTACAAAATCCCTCTGATAATTATTGCTTGTATTTATCCGCAAGGCGATAAAAATATTGCTCTGCCTCTGCCTGCCTTTTGGGCACAGCATACTGTTTGCCATCGCTAAAAGTCATGCAAAAGCTGTATGCCGCAGCATCAGACGCAAAGACATTAAGAGGCTTTTTATAGTTTTCGACAAAGGCTATGCAGTCGTTCTTGTCGAGCAGTTCAAAAAGCTCGTTGACTTCACCGTCTGTCAGAACGGCGTTTCTAATGCAGGCCTCGTTCTCAAAGCCGTCTGTAAAGCATTCGGCATCGAAAAGCCATTTGTCGCCCTCAAGGCGAACGAAAAACGAATAAGAATGCGTTCTGTCCGACTCACCGCACGAAGCAGACACGCCATTTATTTGCTGCAGTGTGTGTGCTGCGGCGGGTGCGCCGCCGCAGCCGAAAAGTGAACCGAGCAAGGTCAGCATAAGCATGATTGATACCGCCCTTGTAATATTTTTTACAGTCATCTAACAGACCGATAAGATTAAACGATGTCGCCGCTGTCAAAGGGGTCGCCGCATTCAGGGCAGAACTTGGGCGGAACAGCACCCTTCTCGGGCTCCCAGCCGCATTTATCGCAGCGATATTGAGGCACGCCTGCGGGTTTCTTGCTGCCGCAGTTCTGGCAGAATTTGCCTTTATTAACTGTGCCGCACGAGCAGGTCCAGCCGTCGGCATCCTGAGGCTTGGGCGAACCGCACTCGGGGCAGAATTTGCCTGTTGCGGTAGCTCCGCACTTGCACTGCCAAGCGCCGGCCTGTGTGGGCTCGGGCTTTTTGCTGCCGCACTCGGGGCAGAACTTGCCCGAAACAGTCGCACCGCACTTGCACTGCCATGTATCCTGCG
>CAZNCN010000023.1:0-23957 GCA_964571635.1 uncultured Ruminococcus sp.
GCGCCTACAATACTTGGCTGGCGACGGCCTGGGAAGATTGGTTTATGCCGACACTAATACCGCACACGCACTGTGTGCGGTATTTGTAATTGCCTCCTTAGCTCAGCCGGTTAGAGCATCTGACTGTTAATCAGGGGGTCGTAGGTTCGAGTCCTACAGGGGGCGTCAAAATCCTCGTTCTTCGGAACGAGGATTTTTTTATTTAAGTCGACGGCTCGGCATTTTATAAGCCTCAAAAAGGCTGGATTTCAGCAAGGGTGCCGTTAGGCGACTTTGTATTTCGTCACGCGAAACGTGCATTATGATATAACGGCTTACGGCGTTGATAAAATGTACTTTCTGCGAAAGTAAGCAATGATCCACAGCGGCTTTGTTACCCATTTGTTTAGCGAAGCTAAGCACATACGGCTTGTGCCTCATTCTTTATAAGAACATATAAAAATCCGCCGACTTTTGCTTTTGCAAGTGGTCGGCGGTGCGAGTTTAATCGTTAAAGGCTTCGACAACCGTATAGCCTTTCGAGCGGAGAAATCGAATCATGTTTTCGCTGCTTGGATGGACGAAGTTGTAGGCCATATCCTCGCCCATCGAGATGGCCATCTCTTCTGCTTTGCCGTAGAGCATTGTCGCAACATCTTTTCTTCTGTACGCTATGCTGATAAAGAAGTGCTCGACCCACAGACAAGGCTTATCGATTCTGCACACGGTATATCCAATCAAAGTGCCGCCATCTGTGGAGGCATATATCGGGAAATCTGATCTCAAAAAGTCGATGATCTTTTGTTCTGCCTCGAGTTTTGATTAAGTTATTTGTTTGCTGTTTGCATAATTATGGGATTGCAAAATAAGCTCCATGCCGATCTCGTCTTTATCGCAGTCTGTTTCTGCGAAACCGAAACTATTATAAAGTTTTTTGCGGTTTCGCTCCCCTCAATATAGCAAAGCACGACCTTGTTGTATCTGCCGCCGCCTCTTATTTCGTCGAGAATCATCTCTGTCGCCGCTTTGCCATAGCCATTGCCCTGATACCGCTCGTCAATAAAGATATGGCTGAGATCATAGCACTGCATACCCGGCAGATCATAATAAAGCCGCATGCCACCGGCGTTTCATCGACATAAATAATAAACGTTCTGCTTCGCTGATTGTGATAGGCATAGCCCCTTGCAAGGATAACGGCGGAATTGGCGACATAATGGTTTTGTGCTTCCGCAACCTGCGGGTCCGACCGCTAGTTGTCTGGATCTATGTCGACCAACTTGATCTTTTTTGCTCTTTTCGTCATTCTGATATATCGTGCCTTATAAAACCTTCGCTTTCAATTTCAGGTTGGTGGCATCTCTGTAGCCGAGCTTGCCATAGAAATGCTCGTGCATTTCGTCGCTGACAGAAACAAGCTGAACCATAGCAGCGCCCATTTCTTTTACTCGCCCTTCAAGCTCTGCCATCATTCTTGTCCCGATGCCGCTTTTTTGGTATTCAGAAGCAACAATGATCTCAACGAGATTATACGCCGTAAGATCGTAAAAGGTTTCAAATCTGCCCATTGCAAATCCAATTGCATGATCGCCATTCTCGGCAATTATGCAGTAAGAATCGGGAGAGCCAAGTACCTGCCATATTCTGCGGTGTACAAGTTCAGGAGTCCATTCGTCGCCCGTTCCGTTCCAATATTCTATGAAGAGAGGTATAGCCTTTGCAATGTCCTCTTTTTGCATTTGTCTGAATGTGATGCCCATTTTCGTTCCTCCAAAGGTATTTTATCGCGCAATAGATCGTTTGGGATCTGATGATGCGGCTGTGGGTATTAACAGTGTCGAATGTGCGGGACAATATACGATTTGCCTGCCGAAACCTTGCGTGCTTGGCGCACACATTATATCACGCTTTGATGTGCATTTCAATAGTCGCGGTTTAATTCGCAGGGCGATGCGGTGATATATATAATCATAAAACAAGGAGAAATCCGTGCTATAAGTATGTATGGCGGAACGCTTTGGCAATGGCACTTCCTCTACCGATTGGCAAAAGCATAGTTTAATAATTAAGGCAAGTGCTTGTTGTTGCACTTGCCTTTTGCTTATTTATTCTCCCGTGTATTATCATCTGACGGCGTGGCTTCTTGCAGAGTATTACTCTGCAGTAACCGTACCGAAATGGCAGCCGATTTGCCCGCATCAGGCCTTTTTGTCATCCCATCACCGGTGTGGTGGTATGCTTATGTGACTTTGCCAATATGCGCCAGGTGACAGATCCGGCGAGCATGAGAACGCCGAGAATGAGCGCGCCATAGTGGATGGGCGCTATCTGCGAAAGAAAAACATCGAGTATATTCATATAATCGCCGATCGAGGCGTACTGAGTGGCGATGAATTTCACCGCAGGGATGCAGAGCGAGAGGATGATTCCCTCAAAGATGAATGCTGCAGAAGCCCAGGTGAGTCCGCACGCGGGCTTATAAAAGTTCGAAAGCATCAGCACAGCGATAAGGAACAGCATTATGACCACCGTGGCAATGATAACGAGCGGCGAGGTAAGACTGTTTATAACATCCAGAACATCGCGGAGCGTGAGCCCTGTCGCACTGCTGACGGTTGAATTTGTAATCTCCTCGATTTTGGTGTGAATGACCTCGTTGATGTCGTACTCGACAATATATTCGGTCGCAATGTCAGAAACCGCTTGCCTCATCTCGTCGGTAATGGCGATGCCGAGCTCGTGCTCTATGAGCGGTGCATTCTCGTCGAGCAGTTTCATTACCTCATCGACGGTGATTTCAGCGGTATTCTCGCCAGTCAGTGCATCCTTGGCAAACTCGGCGACCTTTGTGCTGATGAAATCCGTGACGGTCGACTCTTCGATGAGCGTGTCGATCTGCTCGACAGTCAATGGTACTTCGTCGCCGAAATATTCATAAAGCATGTCGTATATTTGCGCTGCGAGCACGTCTGTGTTGGAATAATCTATGTCGTGCATGATGTCCTTTTCTTCATCGAGAGCCAGCGCTGCATGTCCTCTGCCTGTTGCACTCGCAAGAGGCGGCATGAACATGTCGGGGTTCGTAAGCGCCTGATTAATTATTGCTTCGATAGTGCCTGATGAAGTAGCGATGGCGAGATCGTATAGAGCTGCTGAGAAAAAAATAGTCGTTATCAGCATCGTGCAAACCAAAAACGATGCAAATTGCAGCAGTATGCGCTGTGCGATGTGTGGCTTTTTCATGTTGATAAGGCATGATGAAACCGTCTTTTGACGGACGATGTGATCATGCATTCCTTTCTGAAGTATATTTCTCCTGTTGCAGAATGGGGGATGTGCCGAACTCGCTGCCGCAGCGACCGTCGGCAGTGGACAAAAAATGTTTTCTTTTATTATATAATAACTCACGTTTTCCGATTTGTCAAACTTTTTCGCAGCTGTTTCGTGCAATTTTAAAATCACGGCAAAAATAATTATCTACCGGGCGGTTTTGTGTGTGACGAAGTTTATTTCACTAGATTTGGCAAAAATTTGTTGACATATGCGAATATGCAAATTATAATATATGAATTTAGAATTAAAATCTACGGAAAAGAACATCCGGATACGCTGGCTTCGCTTCGTATTTTAGCTAATGCACACATCTCATTAGGCTCTTATGAAAAAGCACTCAACCTATACAAAAAAGCATATCGGCTAAGCATTCATACCCCTGGTGAGGATAGTTTTGATACACTAACATCACTTCATAACATTGCGTATTTATATAGCAGCATAGGACAGTATGAAGAATCGGTCAACATATACGAAAAAGTGTACGAATTCAGCATCAAAGATTTCGGTGAAGAACATCTTTACACTCTAACAGTGCTTAATAATTTGGCGTATGCATATGAAAAAACCGGCAATTGCCAAAAAGCTCTTCTGCTCTATGAAAAATCGTATGCAAGTAGTGCCGTCGCTTTTGGGGAAAGTGATCCTAATACATTGATATCTCTTAACAATTTAGCTTATTCATACAGCAAATGTGGGAATCGATTAAAAGCGTTAGAGTTACACGAAACTGTATATAAGCAAAGAATGAATCTGTTCGGAGATACACATGCGAGCACATTGATGGCTGCGAGCAATTTAGCTTCTGCCTATGCAAACTTAAACAGCATATATAAGTCACTAGAAATATATGAGAATGTATATGTACAGCGCGTCAATATTCTTGGGAATTATCATCCGGATACATAGCTTTCATTAAATAATTTGGCTGTTACATATAATAAGTTACAAGCGTATTCCAAAGCACTTGATTTGTTCGAAAAATTATCACACAAAGAGTTTTTGTGTTGGGTGAAAAGCACCCGGACACATTGTCATCTCTCTATAACTTAGCATTATCGTATGCGTATAATGCGAATCAAAGTAAGGCATTGGAACTATTTGAAAAAGTCTATCTGCAAAGAACCGAAGCACTTGGCGAGAATAGTTCTGATACTTTGGAGTCAATGAATGCCTTATCAAATATGTACGACGCCATCGGCGAGCACGGCAAGGCCGAAGAGCTGAGACTGAAGAAAAAGCGGATTGAAGGCGGCAAATAATCCTCATACCACTTGCGGTTATACAGCGTAAGCAGGGGGTTGACTTTTTGATGGAATTTGTTTATGATTGGAATACTGGCAGGGGCGTGAGGGGAACGGTTTGCTTTTGGCCTTTTGCAAAACGGGAGGGGCGCGATATGAGCGACCGAAACGATCACAAAAATGATTGGAAAATGATTACAAAAACAAACATTTTTCGATCCTTGGCGACTCTATCAGCACGTTTGAGCATTACAGCGAGCCTGATTTTGCCGCTACTATGACCTTTCACATAAGCTTGAGGCTGATGTTTTGACCATGTACGACGCCTGGTGGGGGGCATTGAGCGTTTCGGCGGCGAGCTGCTGGTCAACAATTCGTTCGCCGGCAGCACGGTGTGCTATCATGAGAAATACGAGATACAGTGTCTTATTCTGCAGTGACGAGCGCACGTCGTTGCTTGTCAAGGACGGTATTTCGCCGGACGTCATTATAGTTTATATGGGCACGAAAGACCGGGGCTGTGGCACGAGCATAGTCGGCGGTGACGACCGCACATTTGCCGTGGCGTATGGTCGGATGCTTGAAAAACTAAAGCGGAATTATCCGAATGCTGAAATATGGCATATGACGCTTGTGGAAAGCTGCTGCTCGAAAAAAGCGGATTTTCGGTTTCTGCGGTGTTATTCCTGCCGCGACATCGAGGAATACTGCACCTCAATACGCGAATGCGCCCAAAAATACGGCTGCTTTGTCGTCGACCTTTATCTTGACACCGAGCCGTATGACACCATCGACAGATTTCACCCCGATGCGTCGGGTATGCGCACTCTGGCGAATGCGGTCACCAATGCCGTTCGGGAGTTTTGATCACAGACCAACATAACAGGAGGATAACATGTACACACCGAAGCCCATAGACACAAGTGCAGTCGAACTGCCCGAGGAGCTTTTGGAGCTCACCGAAAAGATCGCCGAAAACGTCCATGAAAACTGGTCTGCGGGACGTATCGCCGAGGGCTGGACCTATGGCGAAGCACGCAATGACACGCTAAAGACCACGCCTTGCCTCATACCTTATTCCGAGTTGACTGACAGCGAGAAGGAATATGATCGTGTCACGGCGCTTCAGACCCTGAAGCTGATAATAGCGCTCGGTTATAATATCGAAAAGGTCGAGAACATCGACGAATAATATAAAATACTATAAAAAGTGGCGGCGGCTATGCTGCCGCTTTTGCCTTTTAAGATGTTGCCAAAGCCTTTTAAGTGCCTTTGAAAATAAAAACACAATGTTTTTCGGCAAAATGTGTTAATAGATATTGCAAAATCAAAACAGACGTGGTATAATGTCTCTGAATTGGAGACACATCGCCGCACAAGAAGCGGCATAGTACTCAATATCGTTTTGACAATATCGCTGCCTTGGCTTTGGCTGCTGCCTGTGCCCTGACAGCAGGGAGCATTTATTTAAATGGAAAAGCAGGATAAAAATACAAACGCAGAATACTATACAGTTGACGTGATGCATATAGTCAAGTCGCTGTGGCGCAGAGCATGGGTCATCGTCCTCTGCGGTGTTCTTGCAGCGATAATCGGCTTTGCGGTTTCCGCATTCGCTATTGCACCCACATATTCTTCATATGTAAAGCTATACGTCAACAACAGCTCGTTCTCGCTCGGCAGCACCAATTTCAGCATCAGCTCGTCAGAGTTATCTGCTGCGCAGAGCCTTGTCAGAACCTATGGCGAGATTCTCGGCAGCCGCACCACGCTTGAAAGGGTCATTGATAAATCGGGAGTTGATTATACCTGGAAAGAATTACACGACATGATCGATTATTCTCCCTCCAACAACACCGAGATCATGCAGGTTACCGTCACCTGTGAGGACCCCTATGAGGCGAGCAGGATAGCCAATACCATCGCCGAAGTCCTTCCCGTCCGCATCTCGGAGATCATTGACGGCGCATCTATGGAGGTCGTTGATTCTGCAGTGCCCGATCTTGAGAAGATCGCCCCCAGCATCACAAAATATACTGCAGTCGGTCTTGTTCTGGGTATGCTCGTTGCGGTGCTCATACTGATCGTTGCCGCACTGATGGACGACACTATCCATGACGAAGAATATGTCCTCAGAACCTACGACTATCCTATACTCGGCAAGGTTCCCAACCTCTTGAACGCCGGTGGCAAGTCTTATGGCTATTATTCACGTGGCAGCCGCAAGACGCGCGACGGCAATTGATGAAAGGAGCGCTCGGGAATGGCATCATCAAAAAGCGGACGCAGACAACAGCAATTCGCGTCCGGCAATAACGAAAACAACAGGACTTTGCATAAAAACCTCGACTTTACTGCTACCGAGCAGTATAAGCTGATCAGAGCTAACCTCGACTTTACACTTCCCGTGGACGAGAAGTGCCCCATCATCGGCGTTACAAGCTCGATGAGAGGCGAGGGCAAAAGCACTACGGCGGTCAACCTGTCGTATGTGTTCGCCGAGAGAGGCAGCAAGGTCATACTGATCGACGGCGACCTGAGGATCCCGTCTATCGCAAAAAAGCTCGAGATAGAGAGCACTCCGGGTCTCACCGACCTGCTTCGCGGCAGGGGCGCACAGATATCAGAGTTCCGCTCTTTGCTGCTCGACAACTGGTTTGTCCTGCCTTCGGGCGACATCCCGCCCAACCCCTCTGAATTGCTCGGCTCGAGCAGGATGGAGAATATATTAAAACAACTCAAAGAAGTATTTGACTATATCATCATCGACCTTCCGCCTGTCAACCTTGTGTCTGACGCGATCTCAATCTCGAGCCTTATTTCGGGCATGATCGTCGTTATCCGTGAGGATTATACCGAAAAGAAAGAGCTTGAGCGCTGTATGCGTCAGCTAAAGCTGTCAAATGTCAAGGTGCTTGGCTGTGTCATGAACGAGTCACGCTCTGGCGGCGGCTCTTATGGCAAATACAAAAAGTATTATAAATACTATCGCAGCGAAACAGAGGATGACGGCTTAGGTGATTGACTGGCATTCACATATATTGCCGTCGATGGATGATGGCAGTCGCAATATTCAAGAGAGCCTGTCACTGGTTGCCATGCAGCAGTCACAGGGCGTTGATATTGTCATAGCCACACCGCATTTCTATGCCAACGACGAGACGCTCGAGTCGTTTCTGTCAAGGCGCAGCGCGGCATTCGAAGCACTTTCAAAGCAACTGCCTGCCGATTCTCCGCAGATAAGGCTCGGTGCCGAGGTCAGATATTACGCAGGCATCAGCCGTATGCAGGATCTCGCTATGCTTAAGATCGAAGGCAGCAGGGCATTGCTTATAGAAATGTCGATGTCCGAGTGGACGGAGTACACCGTCAGAGAGCTTTGTGAGCTTGCAGGCAAGGGCAATATCAAAATAATTCTTGCACATATCGAGAGATATTATGCATTGCAAAAGAGGTCGGTCTGGGAAAGGCTGCTTGATTGCGGCATTCTGATGCAGGTCAACGCAAGCTTTTTTGCATCGCTTTCGTCGAGGCATAAGGCTATATCGTTCCTCAGGGACGGTACGGCGCATTTCATTGGCTCTGATTGCCACAATCTGACGTCGCGCCCGCCCAGGATCGGCAAGGCATATGAGATCATCCAAAAGAAATTCGGTGATCGATTTGTCAGACAAATGGATGATTTCGGTCATTCTTTGCTCGGTTAACCCATGAATAAAAATAAAAAAATAAACTTACTTTCCAAGGAAGGAATCAAAAAATGAAAAAATTATTTGCAGTTTGCCTCGTCATGGCAATGATGCTCTGCATGAGCATCAACGTTTTTGCAGCGCCCGGTTCGTTCGTTTCGAGCCCCTCTGGCAACCCTGCTCCCGAACTCGTTTCGTTCGATCCCGCTGATGATCAGTGCACCGCACAGCTCATCATCACCGCTTATGCTGACAGAAGCGACCTCTCTGACGATCTCAAGGCTCTGCTTGAGACCGCTTATAAAGCAATCGCCGAAACCGACGATATCACCAAGCTCAACGCTGATCTTGCAAAGCTCGCAGCTGACAATAAGCTCGATACCAAGAAGCTTGCTGTCGGTGACCTGTTCGACGCTCATGTTGAGGGCTGCACCACGCACGACGGCCATGTAAGCTTCACAATCACCATTAAGGCTGATTCGCTCGACCGCTTTGTCGGCCTGCTTCACATGGATGCAAACTGCGGTTGGGAGCTTGTCAGCGACGCTGAGGTCTCTGAAGATGGCAAGACTCTCACCTTCACTGCTACCTCGCTTTCTCCCTTTGCAATCGTCGTCAATACCGACGAGAACCTGCCCGCTACCGGCGACAACTCTAAGATAGCTACCTACCTCATCATCATGGCAGTTGCAGCTGTTGCGTTCGTAGTTGTTTTCGCAGCAAGCAGAAAAAAGCAGAAGGCTCAATAATTTAAACTGAATAAGGACGGTGATCCGTATGAAGACTAAAAAGAATTACCTCAAATACATAGCCGTCGCGCTTGTTGTGGTCTTCGTTGTGACCGCCGCCCTTATGTTTATAGAAGTGTGGGAGAACCGCGAGGGCAAGTTCCCCGAGACCAGCATCGGCGAGGATGTGGTTTATAACGGCAAGCAATATAAGCTCAGGGACGGCATCGAGACGTTTTTGGTGCTCGGACTCGATAAGTTCGACGGTCAGACCACTGCCGACTCTCACGAGAGCGGCGTTCAGGCAGATTTTTTGATGCTGTTTGTCTTTGACAATACGTCAGAGCAGCTCACCGCTGTGCATATCAACCGCGACACTATGGCACAGGTCAATAAGCTCGGTGTTGGTGGTGCAAGGATCGATTCGTTCACAAAGCAGATAGCGCTTTCTTATAACTATGTCGCCGACGATAACGACAAGGTCAGATGCGGCAACACCAAGGACTCTGTTCAGGCGCTTCTTCATGGTGCAAAGATAGACCACTATCTCTCGCTTACCATGGATTCTGTGCCTGCGCTCAACGACCTCGTCGGAGGCGTTGAGATAGAGGTGCTTGACGATTTTACAGGCATCGACGATGCACTTGTCAAGGGTCAGACTGTCAGGCTTGTGGGCGAGCAGGCGCTGCGCTATGTTCGCACAAGATACGGACTTGAGGATAGCTCCAACAGCACCCGCATGGCCAGGCAGCAGCAGTATATCGAAGCACTGCATAAGCAGTTCACCGAGTGCGTCAGCGCCGATGACGGCTTTATCATCAGGGCGGTCGACACTATGGATGATTATCTCGTCTATGATTCGTCCGACCAAAAAATGCAGAAATTTGCAGAGAAGTTCGATAGCTATGAGTTCCTCGGTGTAAGACAGATCGAGGGCGAAACCAAGATAGGTGAGCAGTTCGCCGAGTTCTACCCTGATGAGCAAGCCCTGCGCCAGCTCGTTATCGACCTCTTTTATATCGAAAAATAATAAAAGCAATATTGATCAAGCCTCCCGTGGCGTATGCCACGGGAGGTAATTGCTATAAAACTTAACGAGACATGCTATTCTGCCACGCAGTATATACCACTATTGTATGGTTTTACCAGCACTAGCTATAGATACGGTCAAACGAATGATCATTAATACAGCAATCACTGCATGACCGCAGTATCATATGGAGCTATCAAAGCCGCAATTTAACGAGATGGCTATCTACCTATTATAGAGTCCTATCAATTTATGCCATAGAATGTGGTTATAGGAAAATGACTGGCTCGTATGTCGTTTTTATCAAGCTTTATTGGGATTTGGCAATGAATATTCGGGATGAAATTTCAGCAGTCATAACTGTTGAAAACGAATTTGGCTGCGACCAAAAAGAAAAATTGAATATTTACATAAAAGATAAGCCGAGCTATGCAGTCGCTAAACGCGGCTTTGATATTGTTTGCTCACTTTTCGGACTTCTAATCCTTTCGGTTCCACTTATGCTGCTTTCATTAGCAATTGTTATAGATAGCCCCGGGGCATCGCCTATATTTGTTCAAGAACGAATTGGCAAGCAAGGAAGAAGGTTTAAGTTTTATAAATTCAGATCTATGGTACCTGATGCCGATAAAATGCTCGATTCTTTGCTTGAAAAAAACGAGATGGACGGGCCGGCATTTAAGATCAAAGATGACCCCAGAATAACGCCTCTTGGCAAGTTTATACGCAAAACGAGCATTGATGAATTGCCGCAACTCTTGAACGTTCTTAAGGGCGAAATGTCACTTGTGGGCCCGCGCCCTCCTTTGCCTCGAGAGGTTGATATGTACGATGACTACCAACGCCAACGTTTGCAGGTAACACCGGGATTAACTTGCTATTGGCAAATTGAACCTAAACGTAACAGCGTGCCTTTTGATCGTTGGCTTGAACTCGATCTTAAATATATTGCTGAACGTAGTTGTATAACCGATTTGAAGATATTATTCAAGACTATTGGTGCAATTTGTGGGCAGGAGGGTGAATAGTGTCTGCAATGTATAATGGTAATTATGGCATAGCAATGCTAGGGCACAAAAGAATACCTTCACGTGAGGGTGGCGTTGAGATAGTTGTTGAAGAGTTGGCAACACGAATAGCTCAGGAAGGCTATAGCGTCACTTGCTTCAATCGGACAGGTCATCATGCTTGTGGCGAAGAGCTCGATTGCGAGCAAATTAATATGAATGAAAATGTAAGGCTTAAAAGCGTTTTTACAATAGACATAAAAGGTGCAGCTGCGGTCACTTCTTCATTCTCTGCGGCATTCTTGGCTGCAATTGGCAAGTATGATGTTGTGCATTTTCATGCAGAAGGGCCTTGTGCGATGATGTGGTTGCCAAAGCTGTTTGGAAAAAGGTGCATCGCAACTATTCATGGATTAGATCACAAGCGGAAGAAATGGGGTAAATTTGCATCATGGTATATAAGAGCGGGAGAGAAGTGCGCAGTTAAATTTGCTGATGAAATAATAGTTCTTACTAAATGCGCAAAAGAGTATTTTGATGTACGATATGGTCGAAAAACAGTCCTAATACCCAATGGCGTTTCGGCCGCCAAAGTTGTTGAGCCCAAGAGAATGGTAGACCTTTATGGTCTTCGGAAAGATGATTACATTTTGTTTTTAGGACGCCTTGTACCGGAGAAGGGTATACACTATCTAATAAAAGCTTTCAAAATGCTGAGGACAAATAAAAAGTTGGTGATAGCTGGCGGCACATCTGATTCCAATGAGTATTTGCGCGAATTGCAAAAGCTGGTTAACGGGGATCGTAATATTCTTTTTACTGGTTTTGTACATGGGCGACTGCTTGATGAGCTATTAAGCAATGCGTACATTTATGTATTACCATCCGATTTAGAAGGTATGCCGATTAGTTTGCTCGAAGCTATGAGTTATGGTAATTGTTGTGTAACATCAGATATTCCGGAGTGTGCAGAGGTTGTTTCTGAGTACGGAATCACCTTTGCAAAAGGAAACATCGATGATCTCGCATCAAAGTTACAGGAGCTTTGCGACAATCCTAGCAAGACGGCACTATATAAGTGCGGCGCGGCTAAGTATGTTTGCGATAAGTATAATTGGGATGATGTTGCCGCTCGTACGCTTGAACTATATTTTCCGAAAAAAACGCAAGACAAAAGCGGGGGCTTTAGGGAGATAAATAATGAGAGTGCTGCTTGTAAACAAATTTCTGTATCCCAAAGGGGGGGCTGAGACTTACGTCTTTAAACTAGGTGAAACATTGCAAAAGCACGGACACGAGGTTCAATATTTTGGGCTTTGGGATGAGCGTAATGTAGTTGGAAATAGCGCAGAAGCATATGTTTCGAGCGTCGACTTCAACAAGCGGACATTGAAAAATGTTGTGCTGCCCTTTCGCATTATATATTCCGCTGAAGCGTACAAAAAGATCACGAAAGTCCTTGAGGATTTTGACCCTGATGCGGTACATTTCAACAACATACAATTTCACTTAACGCCAAGTATAATACTCGCTACAGCGAAATACCGTAAAAAGGCGAAAAAGTCTCTGAAAATAGTATATACAGCGCATGATTATCAGTTGATTTGCCCGAGTCACGGATTGTTTGACAGTAACATGAATATATGCGAGAAATGCATACACGGTGATTATTGGAATTGTGTTAAATCTAAATGCGTTAAAGAATCTTGCGCAAAGAGTTTGCTTGCGATGGTTGATGCATATTATTGGGCGCAGAGAGAGACGTATAACTGTATAGATACCATTATTTGCCCATCGCATTTTTTAAAGGCAAAGCTCGATCGCCAAGAACGATTTGCGACAAAAACAGTTGCAATTCATAATTTTATTGAGTCATATGATTCTGAATTAATGTCAAAGGACGGTTATGTTCTAGAGTTTGGCCATCTTTCGCGTGACAAAGGAACGTTAACTTTACTTGAGTGCGCGAAGAGAATGCCAAATGTCAAATTTGTTTTTGCGGGATACGGTGAGGCAGAAGCGGAAATATTAAAGGTTTCAAATGCAGAGTATGTCGGCTACAAAACCGGAGCTGATTTGGAAAACTTAATAAAAGGGGCAATTTGCACAGTTTGCCCTTCTGAAATGTACGAGAATTGCCCGTATTCTGTTATGGAATCTCAAATGTTGGGTACGCCAGTGATAGGCGCCAATATTGGCGGCATTCCAGAACTAATTCAAGAGGGTGTTACTGGGTACGTTTTTGCTCCTGGCAATGTAGATGATTTAGAACAAAAACTTCGCCATTTTGTTGCGCTTGCTGATCAAGACAAAGTGTCTGCCTTTCTTGAAGGGTGCAAGAACGCTAAGTTTGAAACTCCTGACACATATTATCAGCAATTACTTGAAATATATGGGTGGACAATATGAGAATATATGAGATCGGAACCGGATATACACCAATACCTGCGCAAATGGGAGCAGCAACTGAAATAGTTGTCGAACAGTTAGCGAGAGCATTATTAAAAGATGGATACGATGTGGAAATAATCGATATATGTGCAAATGACAGGAAAAAAAGCGATTTGCCAATTAAGGAAGTGCGTGTTCCTAAAAGGTTTACTGCATCCGATGTAACTCTTGGAATAATGCATAAGCTTAAGCGCGTGGCATATTCGGTGTCGTTGGCAATGTACTTAAAGAAAATTTTGACAACTTCTGACGAAAAAATAGTATTGCACTTTCATAATCAGTACAATCTTTATTTTGCATTAAAGCTTATACCGCGTTCGTTGTTCAAGAAAGCGACAGTTGCGTATACTGTACATTCTTATATATGGGGTGACGAATGGGTAAAGATAAAAAGCAAAGTTAAAAGAAAGTATTTTCAAGAAGTTTTGTGCGTAAAAAACGCAGATATAGTGTTTGTTCTCAATGACATTACAACCGAGCATTTCGTTTCTAAGCTTGGAGTCGATCGTAATAAGATCCATAAAATCGTCAATGGTGTAAATACTGAATGTTATGCTCCGCTTGATGATACAGATATTGCGAAACTAAAACTTGAACATGGTCTTGAAGGAAAAACAATCATATTACAGGTGGGCTCGGTTTGCGAACGCAAGAATCAATTGGGCGCAATCGATATGTTGACCGAGTATTTGAAATGCCACGAAGATGCGATGTATATGTATGTAGGCGGATTATTAGATGAAGAATATAAGCATGCAATTGATGCTCTTGCTCTTGAGCGGGGCATATCTGACAGAATTGTATATGCGGGTGAATGTGCGCCTGGCAAGCAGCTTAATGCTTATTATAATATCGCAGATTGCTGTGTATTTACATCCGAACTTGAGTCTTTTGGACTCGTTATCATTGAATCTATTGCAGCGGGGACTCCAGTGGTTTTGGGAGATAACCTGATGTTTGATCTTGATTCCGGCTTCTGCATGTACCATTCAAGAGAAGAGTTTGTTGCGATGGTCGAAAAAAACGTAACTCGCAATAAACTTTCAAGCAGCGAGGTAAACGACATACTTGATAAATACAGCTGGAGTGCTGTTGCGCGTGAATATGTAACATTATTTGAAAATAATTAGTTGCCGAGGTAAAAATGGCGAACAAACTTAACGGCACGGTGATAGTCACATATCGCTGCAATGCCAAATGCACAATGTGTAATAGATATATGGCTCCTTCAAAGGCGGAGGAAGAGATTACACTTGAGACAATTAAAAAGCTGCCTAGAATGTATTTTACGAATGTGACGGGTGGTGAGCCTTTTATTCGTGATGATTTGAAAGATATAGTTCGAGAACTGTACAAAAAGAGCGATCGCGTTGTTATTTCGACTAACGGCTTTTTTACAGATAAAATTGTTGAACTTTGCAAGGAATTCCCACAAGTTGGTATTAGAATATCTATAGAAGGGCTCGAAAAAACCAATAACGCAATAAGAGGGCTAGAAGATGGGTTTAATCGTGGGTATTCAACATTAAAAACGCTTTTGGAAATGGGCATGAAAGATGTCGGCTTTGGCATGACGGTTCAAGATTCGAATGCACATGATTTGGTCGCGCTGTATAATATTTCTGATGAGCTTGGCATGGAGTTTGCTACTGCTTCGGTGCATAACAGCTTTTATTTTGTCGAGTCGCACAACATAATACACGATAGGCTTACAGTTGCGCAGTGTTTTGAGGATCTTATTAATAAATTGCTGAAGTCAAATAGTCCTAAAAAATGGTTTAGGGCGTACTTTAATCATGGATTGATTAACTACATTTTTGGTCAAAAGCGTTTGCTTCCTTGCGATATGAGTTTTGATACTTTTTTTATAGATCCGTTTGGAGATGTGATGCCGTGCAATGGAACCAAAGAAAAAGAAGTAATGGGGAATTTGAATTTGCAGACCTGGGACGAACTATGGGAAAGCGAAACCGCTGAGTCAGTTCGCAAAAAAGTGCGCTGTTGTGATCGCAATTGCTGGATGATCGGTTCGGCATCACCTGCTATGCACAAGTATATTTGGCGACCATTGTTATGGGTAATAAAACACAAGTTTTTGCGCTTTTGGAAGAGGAAAAAGTATTCAATGTATGAGAATGAGGTTGTTAGAAAATTCCGGGATGGCGAGATAACAAAGGCTCAATTGGATGCTTGCAGCACGTGCGAAATGTGTGGGGAACAGGAATGTTAGTTTTGACAAACGGATTGGTCGAAATGCCTGACGAAGGCTTTTTAAAGGTGGCTAATAACCTTGTAAAACGTTTAAAGGAGAACTGCAAAGATGTCGAAGTTGTGTCTTTTGAACGCAATTCTGCCATGGCAGACACATGCATAAAGCCAAACAAGTTGCTGCTTAATAAGTGCGTTCGCGAAGCTTGTAGTAGGCACAACAGCTTGCTGTATGTTCCTTTTCCAACAAGGAAGTGGGTCATGTCTCTTCGTGTATATTTACTCTCGAAATACATAAAAAAAGTGAGTGTCGTGCTGGTACTAAAAACGCCGATAGGAGCGATATCAAGTTTTTTGCTCAAACAAAGCGGCGCAAAAATTATAGTACTTTCTCGTGATGCTGCCGAGTTTTATGGCGAAATCGTCGGCGAATCTCGCATCAAATATGTCAATGCAGGAGTCGACATCAACCGGTTTGTGCCTGTATCGAGAGAACGCTCGAACGAATTAAAGAAAAAATATGGATTTGATCCGCGAAAGACGGTTGTGTTGCATGTAGGACATTTAAACGAAGGGCGCAATTTGCGGCAATTACAAAAGCTTTGCGATGACTATCAGATACTGATTGTTGCAAGCACTCAGACCAAATCAGAATCTGATCCAAAACTTAAAAACGATTTGCTTGCGAAACGCAACATAAGAATTATCGACCAATATGTCCCAAACATACAGGAACTATATCAATTGGCTGATGTCTATTTTTTTCCTGTCACGCAAAGTGGACATTGCATTGATGCTCCGCTTTCTTGCCTTGAAGCAGCAGCCTGTGGAAAACCCGTAGTAACTACATCATATGGCGAGATGCGAGAGTTCAAAGGAAAAAGTGGATTTTGGTTCATAGAGTCGTTTGAGCCGGATTATCTAAACGCCTTGATATTTAATGCTGCGTGCGATTGCGACCAAAATGCACGCAATGCCGTTGTAATATATGATTGGGATTGTGCAGTACAAAAACTACGTTCGTTTTTAGAAGGAGAGTAAAGTGACGCCACTTGTTTCTATAATTGTGCCTGTTTATAATGTTGAACATTATTTACAAAGGTGCATGAAGTCTTTGCTGGAGCAAACATATTCTAATCTTGAAATAATTCTTGTTGACGATGGTTCAACTGATGGGAGTCCGAAGCTGTGCGATAAATACGAAAAATGCGATGCCAGAGTAAAAGTGATTCATAAAGAAAATGCTGGGCTCGGGATGGCACGAAACACAGGCCTCGAAAACGCTTCTGGCAAGTTTCTGTTTTTTATTGATAGCGATGACTATATTTCTTTGAATACAGTGGAAGTTTGCGTTGCAAGTGCACTTAAGTATAAATCCAATATAGTAGCTTTTGGGAGAAATAATGTTTCTGAAGATGGGAGAATAGAAGTTGAGAAAATCAGCGCAAAAGAGGGGGCTTATACTGGTGAAAGTATAGTCAAGGAGATTCTTTGCGGAATGTTTACGTACAGTATTGGCTTTGGCATAAGCGCTTGTGGAAAAATGTATGCACGGAGTATATTGCTTGGCCTTGATAAGCGATTCAAATCCGAGCGTGAAATCGTGTCGGAAGATGCGTATTTTATGTTAGATCTTTTTTCTGACATTAAAATTGTATCGATAGTTCCCGAAAATCTTTATTACTATTGTCATCGAGACGGCTCTCTAACCCGCACATATAAAAACGATCGTCAAATCCGAAATGATGAGTTCTATAAAAAGATGCTCGAGCTTGTGGCGGAAAGGCAACTTTCTGAAAAAGTGGCAAATGCAATAGGCGCTAGATATCATAAGTATTCAATCGCTGCAATGAAGCAGATAATCACATCTGATATAAATGATTGTGAAAAAAAGGCTGAATTTGACAAGGTCTTCGACAACAAAACTTTGCGCACGACGCTAAGCGCTAGCATTATATGTATGGAACCTATTCGTGTGAGATTATTTTGGTTAGCATTTAAGTTCGGAATGAGGCGGACATGCTATACAATTATCAGAAAAAAGACCAACTGACAGGATAATGATTGCGGTAATAAAAGATCAGCAATGCAAAGAAGATCGCAGCAAAAGAATGATTTTATTATACTGGAGGGCAAAAACGTGCTGAGCATAAAAAAACGCTCTTTCTGCCAAGTGCTGAATTTGTACATAATAATCATGTCGCTTGCACTGAATTTTTTGCAAGATTTTTTGCGTTTTCCAAGCCTCATAAAATACACATTGGACCTAGCACTGGTCGTGGTGTTAGTTTGCATGATATTCGAGCAAAAACAATTTATCATACATAAAAAAATTGCCCCAGTGGTGGCGTTTATTGCTGCGTATATTGTATATGTGTCGATTGTGTATTTGTTCAAATACCAATCAATATTTTATTTTCTGTGGGGAATAAGAAACAACTTGCGCTATTATATTGCTTTTATGGCGTTTGTTTACTTTTTTGACAAGGATGATGTCGAATTATGCACTAAATTGATTGATGTTACTTTTGCATTACATATTGTCGTCACTTTTTTTCAATTTTTCGTGTTGGGCTATAAGCAAGATTATTTGGGAGGAATTTTCGGTGTGCAGCTCGGCTGCAATGGAAATTCTATGATGTTGATGCTGATCGTATGTATCAAGTCGTTGATAATGTACATGTATGGTAAAGAGACATTGGCTGCTACTATCGCAAGGTGCGCTTTATCACTGGTTGTTGCGGCGATGGCGGAACTTAAATTCTTTTTTGTTTTGTTTCTGCTGATTCTTATTGGCGCGGCGATGATTACTAAATTTTCGTGGAAAAAAGTATCTATTATCGCGAGTGCTGCACTTGCCGTTTTTATCGCTGGCAGTATTTTTACGGCAATATGGGGAGAAGATGCTGCCTTGAGCCTCGAGAGAGTAATCAAATTAATAACCGCTACAAGCTATTCATCGTCGATTGATTTGGGTAGATTCACGGCTATTCCTGCGATATCCGACACTATCATGACCGACACATGGCAAAGGCTGTTTGGACTCGGGCTTGGTAATTGCGATACTTCTGCGTTCGAAATATGTAATACTCCGTTTTACAGGACGCACTCATATTTGAATTACAACTGGTTTTCAAGCGCATTTTCATTTATAGAAACCGGCTATTTTGGCGTGCTTTTTTCGCTGTCGTTTTTTGCTATAATATTTATTTGTGCAATGCAGCTTAAGAAAAAACACAACAGCAATGCAGAGCATTGTGATATCGCCGCAATTTCTGCAGCGACATGCGTGGCCCTGTTCTTCTACAATTCTTCTCTTAGAACGGATATTGCATATATTTTCTTCTTTGTCTTGGCGCTGCCTTTTGTATTCGAGTCTTCCGAAAGTGTGCGTCAAAAGCGTGCGGTGTGAATGGAGATATAATAACCATAATTAGAAAAAGCGATTGCAATAGACTTAATAATGCCAATCGTGAGTTGGCACAACCGCCGTTAATATGTGAGGGTGCAGGATAGCCCTGGAGAATTATGAATAATTCAAAGATAATAGATAACGCAAAGTGGATAGTGGCTTGTAAACTTATGCAATCGGCACTGCAATTGGTTGTCGGTGTACTTAGTGCGCGATATTTAGGGCCATCAAATTACGGACTTATCAATTACGCGGCATCGATAGTTGCGTTTGCTATTCCGTTCATGAGACTTGGATTTGATGCCACATTAGTGCGCGAATATGTTGAGTTTCCGGACAACGAGCGAGAGATTGCCGGCACATCGTTGATACTCAATTTATTATCTGCAACCTTTTGCGTTTTTGGAGTTGTTGGCTTTTCTGCTGCGTCAAACGCTGACGATTCAACGACTGTGGTCGTGTGCGTACTTTACAGTTTGTCGCTTGTATTCGGAGCGGCAGAAATGGTTCAGTATTGGTTTCAATATAAGCTTTTGTCAAAGTATTCCTCGATTATAATGCTTATATCGTATATTGTTGTATCGGCGTATAGGATTTTTTTGCTTGTCGCAGGTAAGAACATTTATTGGTTTGCGGTAGTGCATTCTATAGAATACGGATTGGTTGCAATCTTTTTATTGATCGTATATTTTAAGAAGGGCGGCAAATTAGCTTTTTCTTTTGCAGTTGCTAAAAGAATGCTGTGCAACAGCAAGCATTATATTATTGCGGCTTTGATGCTTGTCATAATACAAAACACCGATCATATTATGCTCACAAATATGATAAGTGAGTCGGAAAACGGATTGTATTCGGCGGCTATTAATTCGGCATCCGTTTTGCAATTTGTGTATAGCGCGGTGATTGACTCGTATAGGCCTGTTATATTAGCTAATAAAAAAGACGGTTCAGACGAGTATTGTTTAAATATAACGCGCTTGTACAGTGTGACTATATACCTTTCGTTTGCACAAAGTTTGGCGTTTACAGTTTTTTCCGATCTTATCATTCGTCTCCTTTATGGAAGCGAGTTTGCGGGTTCAGCAGCGGTATTGAGAATATTAGTTTGGTTTCTTGCATTTTCGACGATGGGCTCGGTAAGAAATGTTTGGATATTAGCAGAACAAAAGCAAAAATATCTTTGGATTATCAATATTAGTGGTGCGGCAGTAAATATATTACTTAACGCTGTGCTCATAAGGCCTATGGGTGCCTGCGGTGCGGCTCTGGCTTCGCTGATAACACAAGTTGCGGCTAATTTCGTCTTGGGATTTGTATGGAAGCCATTGCGAGATAATAATCACTTGATTGTTAAAAGTTTGAATCCGCGTTTTGCATATACAGAAATCAAAAAAATGGCATTTGCCGTTGTCAAGAAAAAGGGCGGTTGATTTAATGAAGCAATTAGTTAGTGTTATTGTGCCGGTATACTGTGTTGAGGAATATATCGACCGATGCGTTTTAAGCATAGTTAACCAATCATATCGTGATCTTGAGATCATTTTGGTTGACGATGGCAGCTTGGACAACACATCGGAAATTTGCGACCTTTGGTCTCGCGAAGATCGCCGCATTAAAGTCATACATAAAGGAAACGGCGGTCCTTCTTCTGCTCGCAACATCGGTATTGAAGCAGCACATGGCGATTTTCTTGCTTTTGTTGATGGCGATGATTGGATTTCCGAAGATATGTTTGAAAAAGTGATTGACATATTTGACCAATATAATCCCGATATAGTGACATTTGGGTGCGCGAGAGTGAACGACAAAGGAATTGTATATGCATCAACCGAACATGTGCCCGAGGGAATGATGCTGCCAGAAACGGCGATGCACGAATTATTGAAAGGTAATATCAATAATTATGCTGTAAACAAGGTTTATAAGAAGCATGTCTTTGACGGGATACGTTTTCCCGAGGGCAGGGTCTTTGAAGATATGGCTACTGCATATAAGCTAATTCTTAACTGCGATAGTGTGTATTGCTGTGCAGAAAACTTGTATTTTTATTTCACGAGGCAGGGGAGCATTTCCAAGGCAATCGACGAAAAGGCAATAGGCGATATTTTTCTTGCTCGTTACGAATGCCATATTGCAATGTTGAATGAATGCCCATCGGCTGCGTCGCTGTCATTTTCGTGGGTGGCATTGTCAGCACGTCGCTTGTATGATTGTTCTTTGTGGGGCAGCGTAGATGCAGAATTGCTGAGTTTGGCAAAGGCCTTTCTGGCAGATAATCGGGAGAGTGTTCTTGAACAGGAGTCTGACATAAAGTTTCGCATCTTTTACAATTTCCCTAAAGCTTATGCTTTTTTACGCACATTAAAACATGATATTGGAAAAGTTGTCAGGAAATTAAGGTAAAGCGAGGCGGAACATGTTGGGCGAATGCTTTTTAAAGGAGTACAATACAATCGATGTCTTGAAATTTGTTTTATCAGTTTTTGTAATGCTGATTCATTCCGGAATTGATAAAACAATACTGTCGCCGTTGCTTAGGATTGCAGTACCGCTTTTCTTCATTGTTTCTGCTTACTTTTTCTTCTCGAAAGCAAAAAAATCACCTGACAGAGCGGTTAAGCGAAAGATGCTAAAACGATTTGCTGAACGCAATATCTTGCTGTATTTGTTTTGGGCAACATTGCAAGCTCCATTGTTGGTTTTTATGCGCGGATATCAAAATAATTTTTTCTATAGTGGCGCTGTATCTATTGTTAAGGACGTGATCATGGGTGATGGGTTCACAGGCTCGTGGTATATAATTGCGTCTGTGCTTGCAATGCTGCTGCTTAGTATTTGCTCGAGAAATGTATCCGCAGGATTAATGCTGATAATAACGTTCCCGCTTTATGTATTCGGTGTGTTAGTTACTAATTATTCCTGCTTGTTAGGAACCGAGTCGACGGTGATGCAACTTGGACTTGGTTATCATGCGATTACAGGGCAATATTATAACACAAGTCTGCCAATAGCGCTGTTTTGGATGTCAATCGGTAGATTTATTGCGGAGGTTGACATACAACTCAACAAGCGCGTACTGCGGTCACTTCTTATTATTTCGGGTGCTTTGCTCGCTGTGGAAAGATGTATAACGCTTCTTTTGGGCAAACCCGAAATGGACGATTGCTATTTTATGCTTGCATTTTTTTGCCCACTGCTTTTGTTATTGATGTTGAATAATAACACCTCTTTTTCAAGTCCATTCCGATTCAGAGAAATAAGCGTGATTGCCTATGTTTCTCATGGGACTTGCGAAAGAATAGTGGGCTTTCTGCTTAAAATTTTGCCTTTTAGCCAGTGTGAAAACAATCTTGTTAAGGTTGCCATATCATTGGCACTTATAATTGTGTTTGGACATGTACTTATTATTCTAAGGGAAAAGTATCACATTAAACTATTAAAATACGCATTTTAAACGCGATTAAATAATTCTGCACCAGAGAATAATCATGCTCGAACGCACATCAATTGCTTGTTTTAAAGACGCTGATTAAAGGTCAGAAGAAAAATCGAACACATTGAAAAGCAAGCGCTTGGTACAGTTTTGCATATCAAGCGGCTACATATAAAACCCAAAAGGAGAAAATACCATGAAAACGCGCAACCCCAACCGCATACTTGCGGGTCTTCTCAGCGCTGCGATGCTTATCGGCATATTGCCGATAGCGGCATTTGCGGCATGGAAGGATGACAACGCCGTTTTGAGCGGCGACAAATTCGGCACGAACGGCTATTACAACGTGATTTCCAAAAAAGATTACGTGCTCGTACCCGGCGCGGCTGTCGAGTCGGACATCGTTCTTAACAACGCTTCCGGCACGCGTCGCCAAGAGGTGCATGTGATGGAGATCGATCCGTCGAACCCGGACGTCTCTTTGGTCCCCGGCTATTATGGGATCGACAAATTCATCGAAGATCCCACTGACCGCAGCAACTGGAACTCAAAGCAGTTGACAGAGACGGTCAAATACTATGAAGAAACACTTGGCTATAATGTTGTTGGCGGCATGAACACCGGTCTCGCATACGATTGCGAAGCACCGTTTTCGTTCCTCGTATACAACGGTCAGGTATTGGTCGACAGCAAGAACGATGTGAATGATTATCACACCGGCGTTTGCTCCACCATGCTTTGCGTTTACAAAAACGAAGACGGCACCGCATACTGCGAGCTCCGCACCTATGAGCAGGGTTTGCGTGGTGACGAGTGGCAGGCAATCGGCGCCAACTTTGGCATGGTGCTTAATAATGGCAATCTTGTAAATAACACCGAAAGCAGAGGCGGCACTGCTCATCCCCGTTCACTTGTTGGCATAAAAGAGGATGGCACTCTCGTTCTCACCATGGTCAACGGACGCATAACCGGCTCTGCAGGTCTGAACGACTATGAGCTCGGCGAATTTATGCAGTCTCTCGGTTGCAAATGGGCATTCAACTGCGATGGTGGCGGATCGTCTACGTTTATTACAAAGCGCCAGGGCGAAACCGAACTGACCATGCGTTCTACCCCTTCTGACGGTGCAGAACGTGCAACGCTCAACAGCATCATCGTCGTTTCCAACGTCGCTCCCACGGGCGAGCTTGGCAGCGTCGAGATCGAAAGCGAATACGAAGCATTTGCTCCGTATTCTTCGTACACCTTTACCGCAAGTGCATTCGATACCCACGGCTATGCAATGGACATGCCCGAGGGTATCGCCTGGAGCTTGTCTGATGAAGCATTCGGCACTATCGAGAACGGCACTTTCGTTTCAAACGGCAAGCTCGGCGAGGTCAACATTCAGGTCAGCTTCGAGGGCAGTGTCGTCGGCGAATATACGATAAAGGTAATGCATCC
>CAZNCN010000024.1:0-10629 GCA_964571635.1 uncultured Ruminococcus sp.
GTGGGTAACTATGAATCAAGATCCCGACCAAATGGCTACAACCTTTGACTTAGGCGGTTTAACAAGCATGGGCGCAGCTTTTCAAGAACTTGAAAAAAAATTATCGCGTGAAAAATTGATCGAAAAAGGAGTGTGTTCCGGATATAAACGTGCAGTAATTATTCTTTTATCCGATGGCGGCGCTACCGATAATGTGAACGCAGGTATTTCTGCTCTTATGTTGAATGATTGGTTTACAAAAGCAATGCGTTTTGCTTTTGCAATCGGCGAGGATGCCGATATCAATTGCCTCGAGGCATTTACCGGGCATCCCAAAACAGTTTTAAGGGTGGATGTCAATACAGAATGGAGCAAACTCCTCGCTAAGGTTGCTCACGTTGCATCGTCAACTGCAACGCATGGCTTGTCAAACGGCGAAGATCCTGTTCAGCAAGCCCAGAGAGAAAAAAATTTCAGAGACGCGGCAATGGAAGCGGCAGAGATGTTAGCTAGTATAAGCGGCAGTTTAGCAGACCCCGATACCGATTCATATAATATTTCTGACTCTGACATTGACCCTAATGATCCGTTTAGCGGTGCGGGATTTGTAACAAATACTACTTATGACTGAAAGGAAAATTAAATGAACACTAACGAAGATGATTTTGAACAAAGCATAATGAGCGATTTTGATTTCCCTGAATACGTGGCCGATCGTGATATGACCGCCAGCGAAGCCAGCAAAGATCTTGTGCCGGTAGTCTTCCTGGTCGACACATCCGAAAGCATGGGAGCGGAACGCAAAATCGAGCAGGTTGCAGAGGCAATGAAAAATATAGCAGCAACACTTAGTGAGGCTAATTCTCTCAATCCAGATGCAGTCGTTAAAGTATCTATACTTTGCTTTGATGATATGCCGAGGTGGGTAACTATGAATCAAGATCCCAACCAAATGGCTACAACCTTTACCTTAGGCGGTTCGACAAACATGGGTGCAGCTTTTCAAGAACTTGATAAAAAATTATCGCGTGAAGAATTGCTCAAAAAAGGAGTGTATTTCGGATATAAACGTGCAGTAATTATTCTTTTATCCGATGGCGGCGCTACCGATAATGTGAACGCAGGTATTTCTGCTCTTATGTTGAATGATTGGTTTACAAAAGCAATGCGTTTTGCTTTTGCAATCGGCGAGGATGCCGATATCAATTGCCTCGAGGCATTTACCGGGCATCCCAAAACAGTTTTAAGGGTGAATGTCAATATAGAATGGAGCAAACTCCTCGCTAAGGTTGCTCACGTTGCATCGTCATTTACATCGTCAAGGCAATTAATAATGTACGAAGATCCTGTTCTGCAAGCCCGGAGAGAAAAAAATTTCAGAGACTCGGCAATGGACGCGGCAGAGATGTTAGCTAGTATAAGCGGCAGTTTAGCAGACCTCGATACCGATCTGTATATTCTTGACTATGACATTGACCCTGATGATCCGTTTAGCGGTGCGGGATTTGCAACAAATACTACTTATGACTGAAAGGAGTGAATTTGTTTGGAAGGATACAAATCTTTTTCGATATCGCTTGCCGGTGCCGAACATACCAAAGTCGGCAAGGTATGCCAGGATGCAGCACTGCACGAAACAAGCGATCTATATGAGATTGCGATCGTTGCCGACGGACATGGATCTGAGGATTATTTCAGATCGCATATCGGTTCTCGTGTCGCGACAGAGGTCGCACTGGAGGTGATCAGGCAGTTCGCAAGCAAAATATCTCAGTTCAGTGATGAAGAACTCGAGACATTCAAAACAGATCCCGAGCAGCAGGGATCTTTGATGGGCGATGCTAAAAAGCAAATTGTTGAGCTGTGGCGTGAAAGGATCAAGCAGGATCATGACGAAAATCCTTTTACCGAAGCAGAAATTGACAATGTTTCTTTAAAGTATAAGCTTAGGTATTCGAATGAGAAAAAAATTGACTGGGCATACGGTACAACACTGATTGCAATTGCTGTTACGCCTAAGTGCTGGTTTGCTTTGCATATTGGTGATGGCAACAGCATAGAGGAATATTGCGGGGACGGCAAATTTGCAGAAAGTGTGCCGGCAGATCCGGCTTGCAAAGGAGAATCGACGGCATCTTTGTGCCAGGCTGATGCATTAGATCATTTTCGTCATTATCTTAGCTTCGAGATTCCGCAGATGGTATTTGCACATACCGACGGAATAGATGATTCATTTATGGCCGACGATGTTCGCAATGATGTCTATTTAAACATGAGTGCATCTTTTGTCGAGCAATTTGATGCTGCTGTTGAAAGAATCAAAAAGATTCTTTTGAATGAAGCCGAGCATCGTAAAAAGGACGATACCTCAATGGCGGGCATTGTTCGCCTTGATGGTTTGACCGAACGTGCTAAAAAGCTCTATAATATGCATCTTATCGCAAAGAGAGCAATAGATTACAAAATAGCCTGCTCGAGAAGAGACGAGCTTGTGCCAAATTGCGCCAACTTGCAAAACGATATTAAAAAGTTTGAAGATCGCTTGCTTAAACTTAAGATTGAGCAAGAAAATCTTAGAGCAAAAGAGAAAGAATACAAAGAGCTCTTAGCACGTTTGCAAAGTGTTAATTCTGAAATTCAAAGAGTTAATTCTGAAATTCAAAGAAACGAGAGGCTTGCAGAGACCAATCGCAAAGTTTTGGAGGTTCGAAGTGAAGAGCTTGCTAGGTGCGAACGAACTATCAAGGCTCTTGAGAATGAGGTCGAAGCAGACAAGGCAGCCGCCGCAAAAGCACTCGAGCAGTCTCAAAAGCAAGTTCACGATGTTCCCGCAGCACAGGAGGGTGGCGCAGAGGTGACAGTTGCCAAGTCTTCAGAACAGTCTGCTGATTCTGATGAATCGGCCTCTGCCGAAGCGGCTACGGGCAAGCCCACCGATGCTTCGGGTACCGATGAGGCGGCTTCTGCCGAAGCGACTACACCAAAGCCTGCTGAAGCAGAGGAACACAGCGAATCTGATCAGCAGTCTGAGGCAGTCGCCGGTGATACAGCTGACGGCGAGACCGTCGAAAGCAAAGTCAAAAGCGGTGAGCCTTCGGACGATGATCAGTCATCTCAAGATGCTCCTGCCGTTGATGAGGGTAATGACTCGAGTCAAGCTCCTGCCACTGAATCCGACACTCAGGGGCAAGGCAAAAAAGGCTTTGGCAACTTTTTAAAAGGCCTGCTTAACAACACGCCATAATCCTTACCAAACCAATGATGCCCTGCAGGCAGTAATGCCTGCAGGGCATGGAGAGACAAATGCTGGTTGAATACACAAAGTTTTATTATCACGCTTTATCCAAAGAGAAAAAGGCTATATACAAAGAATTGTACGAGGGCTTTAAGGCATGTAAAAAGGAGATTTCGATATTTGTCAATCCGCATTTGGTCTCGCCTGATGACATTGCCCAAATAGCCCGTTTCGTCTGCATTGATACTCCATCGTTTTACTATTTGAATCTTGGCAGATTTGACTACAAATTAAAGCCTTATGGCTATGTGTTTTCAATCAAATACAGTTATACTGATAGTCAAATTCTAGAATACGACAGCCGGATCATGCAGGGGCTTTTATCGTTCCGAGCGAAATATATTGCTCCCACCATGAGCGAGTATCAAAAAGAAAAAGCCATACACGACTATCTGATCAAAACCGTCAAGTTTGATCATAAAGCCATTGATGATACAAACCAAATCAGCGACGCATACAATGTGCTCGGCGCACTCTTAAAGCGTAGCGCTGTTTGCCAGGGAATAGCGTGTGCATTTAAGCTGATTTGCGATTTTTGCCGAATAAAGAGCATTGTTGTCACCGGAAATACGATTCCAAATCGATACGATGCAGGACACGCCTGGAATATAGTTAAGCTTGGTGGGGAATCTTATCACGTTGACGTAACATGGGATATTCAAGAAAAAAGAAACGTTTCACTTTGCTACGACTATTTTAATCTCACCGATAGCTCGATCGGCGTAAATCATACTTGGGACACTGCTCTTTATCCTAAATGTGATTCTGTCAAGCAGAATTACTATTATAAGAATCATTTGCTCGTCAGAACGCTTCGTGAATTATCTGATTTTATATGCTCTCGTGTACGTGCAAACGAGAAATATATGGCAGTTAAATTTGTCGGAGCCATGCCGCCGCAGGACGCTATAAAGCGAGCCGTCGAGAAAGGGCTTTCCGGCGCTTCGAGGAGCATTGCATGTACGTATACTGTGTCTGATGAAACACACAACATTTGTATCGAGATCACTTGACACATAAGTTTAAGCGCGATATTCGGCTTGTGGTCAAGTGGCGTTTACACGCAAAAATTATTTCTTACGCAGCGCATCTCTTATCGAGAAATGCGAAATTAACAAACAGCTTTTTAAAAGGGGAATCGTGAATGAAAAACGATATTAAGTTTGAATTACTCATTGCATATTTCGACATAGTTTCTCCGCTGCTTCATTATGAGGATTGTGACGAGATTATTGAAATAGAACAAAAGGTACTTGCATTTTTGTGCAAGATAAAGGATTGCACCAAACAAAATGCAGCATGCTGGCAAATGATAAGAAACGCCGATTGCTTGCAGACCTGTGCAGATGTCGCTCTGTTTGACTCTTTGTTTGCCTCTCGCGACAGTGCTGCATGTGACATTAAGCGCGACGTGCTTATTGCGGCAGAGATTGTAAGAGTTAAAAGATTTAATGTTGACGTTTTTGCAAAAGAGCTTATTGCTGACGCAAATATGGGGCACCCCAACTCTTGCAGGCTTTTGGCGGTTATGTATTGGATGGGAATTATTTTGCCGCAGAATAAAACTGTAGCTCAAAAAATATGGTCTTTTTTGGCAATGAGCGGCGATTTGCTGTCGATCGAAATGATTATAGATACCAATAAAACAAATGCCCAGAGCGCCAAGCGCCAGATGTGGCTCAACATAAAAAACATATTAGAGACTGAATATAATACTTTTTCGGCGATAGCCACATATTCAAATTACCCGGATTATACTATCGATGAGGTTCAAACCGCAAACATTATAATGTTTATGGCTCAAAACTCTGCAAAAAATGGTGACAAGTGCATCAACCGATCGATGATTCAATATCTGCTCGAGAGCACCGATGATTATGAAACCAAAATGGAAAAGATATCGTCGCCCACTAACTATCATTTGATCATGCACATCGAAAGCAAGTATGCAAATAAAGAATTCGGTTTTTAACGGAGGAGAAATAAAATGAGCAATTCCAATATATACGGCATAGATCAGGGTGAATTCTTTACTCAAACGCGGACGGTGTTTTTGTATGGCGAAATCAATTCGGCAGTAGCATATGATGTTGGCTGCAGATTAAAGGTTTTGGATTATCTTGACTCAGAAAAGCCGATAACACTAGAGATCAATTCTCCCGGTGGCGAAGTTTCTTCAGGGCTTGCTATTATCGATACCATGAATTGCATAGAAAGCCCAGTTAAGGTCGTGGTTTGCGGAATGGCCGCGAGCATGGCTGCACTTATTGCAGCTTCGGGAACCAAAGGAATGCGTTATGCATTGCCGCACAGCACTATCATGATACATCAACCATTAGGCGGCTTTGGAATATCTCAAGCATCGGATATTGAGATATATGCCAAAAACATATTACAAACCAAAAAGATATTAAGCGGCATTTTGGCTGAGGCTTGCGGCAAAAGCATAGAAGAGGTCGAGACCGACACCGATCGCGATTATTATATGAGTGCCGACGAGGCAAAAAAATATGGTCTGATAGACGAAATAGTAGTACCTAAAAAGAGGTGAACAGAATGAGTGCGTTAAGAGATCGTGCAATACAAGAACATATCAACAACAATTATCCAAACTCAAAAATTTTAAACTATAATGATCCAGACAGCGATCTGATGTTTTGCGGCGCAGATGAGTTGCAAAATATAGATTATGATTGGTTTCCGTTGTGCTGCTTTAAAGATGAAAACGGCAAAACTGTCTACGGAGGCCGCAAGGGAGTTGTGCATACGTACATAGAAGGCGAAACCGGTGCGGGCAAAACAACAAGGTTTGTTATGCAGTCTATTTATGCGCTTTCGAGCCTCAAGGACAAGCCAAGCTTTGTTATAGTCGATATCCACGGCGAGATCATAGAGAGCCTTTATAAGCATCTCAAAGCAAACGGCTATGATATAAAGATATTGAATTGTGACAATCCTCAGAGGTCTGACACCTACAATCCGTTTTTAGGAATTTCAGAAGACTGTATAAGGACAAAGACTATCAGCAGCGATGCTATTAATATGATTCGCAAAATAGCCGAGATCATTCAGCCTGTTGAGTCCAGCTCTGATCCCATTTGGGATATAGGCGCAAGATCTTATACAAACGGATGCATTCTTGATAAATTTGAGGATCTTATAAGCGGTGATATTACCAAAGAGTGCCTTACTATATACAATATTATTCATAACCATTACTGGTTGCGCAAGGAATTGGGAAAAATCGACAAGCTTGACAAGCTTTTAACAATACCGCACTATAAGGAAAAAGGAACAGATGCGCTCTCTGTGCAAAAAATGATTTCGGTTGCCAATAACGCTGATAAGACCAGAGCCTCATATTTTGGCGTTGTTGAAAACCATTATGATGCATTTGGCCAGCCGTCGCTCTATGCGCTTTCTTCCAGCAACACGATCAATATATCTGATTTTATCAACAACCCCACTGCTATTGTTATTCAATCGGGCAACACAACGATAGGCGACGCCTTGATATCGCTGCTGGTAAACGATATATATACTCGAGTGGTGAAGATCGGCAAAGAGAGCCAGAGCAAAAAGTTGCCGAGAAAGATACATTGCTTCCTCGACGAATTTGCAAATTGCAATATAGCCGACGGTCCCGAATTTATTAAAATGCTGACGACCTCGCGCAAGTTTGGCATGTTTTGGCATATGATCCTTCAGTGCGATGCCCAAATTGATAGAAAATATGACGCAAACATAGGCAAGATAATAAGGGCAAACAGCACCGAAGTATTCATGGGCTCGCATGATTATGAAACCGAGGTGCGTTTTGCAAAGTCTTGTGGACAAAAAACGATCGAATCTCTTGCAAGCTTGATAGACAATCAAAAGCCGCTTTTGGAGGTTGTTGATTTGATGACGCCCGAAAGCCTGAATCTGATTGAAGAAGGTTATATACTTATCAAATCCAACAGACGCCCGTTGACAAGGACATACATTGAGGCGTTCTATAAATGCGAAGAATACGATCCTGCAGAAAACATCGACGATGTTTATCCTCACAACACATTTGATTATCGTCAGACTTTATTTACGCCAGACGATATTCCGCCTGATATTTCAAGCACCGAATATAAAATGTTGAAATATATCCAGGGTGGCGGTCAGACTGTCGAGAGCACGATCGAGCTTTTTTCTGAGTTTGATGGCGAAAACGTATTCTACAAAGGATTGGATGAAAAATGTCTTGTCAATTATTATTTCGAATCACGTGCGACCGAGCTCGATATGACTCAAAATCAAATTGCACTTTATGATTATCGCGAGCAAAATCAGTTCAACGCAACCGACGTTTTTTATATTCCCGTAGAAAAAGATGATGACAACGAATATGAATATTGCAGCCCGTTTGATTTTGCCCCGAGGACGCCTGTTAGTTATGCAGAAGCCAGCGCCGAAGAGCGAAGAAAAGAAACGAGCAATTTAAGGTTTTATGAGTTTAAAGATTACATCATAGAGCGAGGAATTGATGAAGTCGCAAACGGCATCAAAAATTTCACGAGCATTCCTGAGGATTTAGCAGCTGTGATAGAGTATATATGTGATACCGACAATGTAGATGACGGATTTTCGATGCCAGGCTGTGATGTGTCCTTCTTTGAAAAATTAAGCATGCTCAAATTCATTATTATCGAAATATTTATCACACGAAACGATTTCAAGACCAAAGAGCTTTGGGACGAAGCAATTCAGAGAGAATACGATCAACTTGTCGAGCAGCGGTTGTTCCCTCAGTTTGTCATGGACGGATTCAAAAGCGCAGTTGATGAATTGCAGAACGACCTGACCCTGGGCAATATTCGCGAGATCAAAAAAATAATTAGTGACAATGATTAAAAAGTGCAGATGTCTGCAGAATAGGAGATAATAATATGACTATAAACGATTTACTCGCGCCGAATGAAAGGGTACAATTAAGCGGAACCGTTACAAGAGAGCGCAAAAGCACCAATATATATCTGACAAATCAATGCTTGTATTTGTATTGTGAAAAAGATTACTCTTGGGAAGTACAACGTTATGATTGCATTACGAACTTGCGTATATTGTGGCACAACAGTGTGGAATGGCTTATCCTCGTCGATGCCTCTCGAGGGGATCGGATTATTTTTACTATTGGCAATAATCATCAATGGGCAGATAGTATTTTTAAGTGCCTCAAGCATGGTTGGGATGATGCCAAGCACCGTGTAAACACCGGCACCACAAGCGGTGATGGCAACCCGTTTAATAGGTAGCTTTTATGTATAAAGAAGAATACGCATGTTGCCAGCAAATGATATGAAGGGCGATGCTTTTTCTGATTCTGAAAAAGATCACATGATGCGTGATGTGGGAAAGCAATATGTTGTTGCCGACATACTTTCTTTGGGCGACAATAGTAATATTGTTATATGCATTGTATGCGACGGTTCGTCGTGTATGGTTAACGATATTAGCCTGTATGTATTAATATATAGGCATTGCATCATAAATAGATTCTTTAATAACGAATGATCTGATACGCTGATGTCTGCATCTGTCTGCAGATGTTAAATGAGAAGGGGGCATACTTATGGCAATGAATGATACAGAAATAATATCTGCCTTAAAGAGAACGGTCGATTCGGCAGGCGTTTCGCTTTTTAACAATCGCGCACGAGCCAACGCTTTTGTCAGCGACGTTTTTCCGGGGAATGATAATGCAAAAACTCGCAAGCTAATCAAATCGCTGATCGATACCGATGCGTTTGTCAAGATCTCTGCTGCGAGCGATTACAATTTGGATGGGGTTTGCAAGGCGGCAAAGATGGTTTTGGTCGACGAAGAGTCACTGTCTGAGGATCGCGCCGAGATGGCAATAGGATGGGTCTGCGGTGCGCTTGGCAAGAGAAAGCCGAACTTTCCAAAGCCTGTTCAGCCGCCTGTTCAGCCGCCTGTTCAGCCGCCTGTTCAGCCATCTGTTCAGCCGTCTGTTCAGCCATCTGTTCAGCCATCTGTTCAGCCGTCTGTTCAGCCACAGAAGACTGTTCGGCCACAGTCAAGCAATAGCTCGGGCACTTATTCTCATGGCGCAAAGAAAAGAGAATCTTCCAGCGCATCGATTCATGCTATCGGCGGCAGCTCCTATAACGCTGCAGGCAAAGGCACAAGTGCATCGAACGCTAAGAGCACGGCGCACAATAATAATACATATGGTTTGAACCTCAACAATCACATAAAGCGCAAGAAAAAAGTCCCGAAGAAACTCATTGGTTGGACTATAACCTTGTGTGTTTTAGCGGCCTTGGCATACTTTGTTGTATGGCCTAAGATGATTTACCCCAATATGGCGAACGAAGAACTTTACACGCCGGAAATTATTCAAACATACAGTGGTACTTATAGTACTGACAATGTTGAAGGAAATGCTGTTGTAACTATTACGTCATGTGATCAATCGGGTAATCTTACAGGATTCTTTGAGTTTATCGTTGGTAATACATATGGTAAATATGAAATTGCGGGAGTAATAACCGAAAAGAAGAATAATGGTAATTTAGTGTTGTCTTTGAGTCCGGGACAATGGGTGATTCAGCCAGATAATTATATTACTCTTGAAACAATGACGGTAGAAATAATTGACGAATACCAGTCGTTTGAATGCTCACAATACAGCATGCATTGGTCAATTGGCGGCAATGATGAATATTTCATTAAAACGGTTGACGATCTCCAAAAACTTGTTGGTTCAGAAGCGACATATCAGTTAAAGAATGACATAGATTTGTCCGGCGTTAACTGGACTCCTATCGAAGGCTTCAAGGGAACCTTTATTGGAAATGGATATGCTATTAAAAACTTGGAAATAAAAACTTCTGCACATAATGTAGGATTTTTCTCTACACTAGCTGGTACAGTTGCCAATTTGAATTTTGAAAATGCAAATATCACAGTGCAAGGCAGCCGCGAAAATATTGGCATTTTGTGCGGAACATTGCAAGGGTCTGCGTATAATGTTTCCACATCCGGTACTATCAAGGCAGACAACTGCCAAAATGTTGGCGGCATTGCAGGACTCTGCAATAAATCCGGCAATACAGCTATAAATAATCTGACTAACACCGCGAATGTTGCGGCGTTGAGCAATGTTGGCGGTATTTTTGGCGGGTGGATTACGAGCACATCGGATTTTGACAATTACATGATCAGTATTGCCGATTTTGCAAACGAGGGCGATATAATGGGGGCTGGCGACTTTGTCGGCGGACTTATCGGCTATCTCAGACTGGAAGAGAGTGATCGATTTCATTCGTATACGCTTTATATGACGGATTTGCAAAACCTCG
>CAZNCN010000024.1:10729-23944 GCA_964571635.1 uncultured Ruminococcus sp.
GAGAGTGATCGATTTCATTCGTATACGCTTTATATGACGGATTTGCAAAACCTCGCCAGCGTGAGCGGCAAGGCGTATGTCGGTGGCTTGATAGGCTATGGACAGGCTGATGGTAATACGTCATATATCAAAGACAGCAGCAGTTCAGGGGCGATAAAAGCTGAGGCTTGCGTCGGCTGCATAGCGGGCAAGTTGATTTCGATTGTCATTAACAACTGCTCAAACGAGGGTTCAACGCTTGAAGCCACCAAATACATCACCGATGAGGGCGATAAATATGCATATGTTGGCGGTTATGTCGGTTATGGATATCTTGTTCAGAATTGTACCAATACCGTAAGCATCAACTATACAGCAGGTGGATACAATGTTGGCGGTATAATTGGCTATACCGATGCGGCAGAGAGTATCTCTATGCAAAACCTCAAAAACACGGCGAGCATAAGTGGCGAAAATGTTGTTGGCGGTATTATTGGCGGGTGGATTACGAGCACATCGGATTTTGACATTTACACGATCAACATTGCCGATTTTGCAAACGAGGGCGATATAACGGGGGGCGGCGACTTTGTCGGCGGACTTATCGGCTATCTCAGACTGGAAGAGAGTGATCGATTTCATTCGTATACGCTTTATATGACGGATTTGCAAAACCTCGGCACGGTACACGGTGCTGAATGCGTCGGTGGACTTATTGGCTACGGTGAAACCGATTCCGAAAAATCGTCGATTATTGATTATACCGCAAGCGGCAGTGTCACCGGTTCATCCAAAGTGAACGCTGTGGCAGGAAGACTTGTAAATATCGCTATATGATCAGCGACAAAACTAATACAAATTAACGCAAAGGGGAATCAAAATGGACACTAAGCTGTTGATAGACGGACTAAGCCAAATCAAAAATCAGTTTGGCATCGCCACATTGCACGATGCACGAAAAACTACGGCGCTTTTTTCTGACCTTGTTGCCAATGCAAGAACAGAGAGAAGAGCCTTGGAGTGCATGTACAGTTCGGGTGCAATGGAGTTTATTCTTTCAGCAGCTGAAGGCTCTGCAAATCCTGATACAGCAGTTTTGCAAGCCGTCAGTGTGTTAAAAAGCGACGCTTTTATGGATGAAGCCATAGCTCTTCAGCTCGCTGATGCGGCGTGCACGGTTTTAGGGCTGCAGGTCAGCACTTGTCGAACCGCCACACCTTCACAAAGCAATCCTGCATATACCCCAAGTGCAGAGCTGTCATCGTGCGCAAACAGGCACAGCTTTCCTTGGAAGAAGGTTGCTGTAACAGCGGCCGTGCTGCTCGTTATAGGCACTATAGTCGGTGTGTCGATCTATTCCTGGCAAATCGGTCAATGGCTGGTTGGCATAGTTGTTGCGCTTATAATAGTTTTAGCGGCGATTGCACAGTTATCCGATCTTTTTTTCCGACCGTGGGTCATTTTGGGAGTTACTGTTGTTAATGTCGCCTTGGCATGGTTGTTCCCGATGCAGTATTCCACGATGGCACTTCCCATTGCTTTAGGAACGGCTATAGCATCAATTGCCTGTGCACACGTCACGTATTCTTACCATCATAGCTGGTCAGATGATTATATAAAGCTGCCTGTCGTACTGGTGGCGTGCAATTTGGCTGTTGCTACGAGCATACCCGGGGGTTTTGAGGCGATCCAGTGGTGGCTTTTGCTATACATAGCGCCAGCGGCCTTGATAGCTTATATTATTGTATCGATATATGAAAAAATCGATGGCGAAAGCGGGGTGCGCATATCTTCGATAACCGCCGTTGTCATTATTGCTGCACACGCTGCTTTGGCGTTTATGTTTCCGCACTATCTTCATAACCTGCACGCATTGCCCGAATTGCTCACCAAGGAGTATGGCTCCAATCAGGCAATCTGCTACTGTGGAGAAGAGGTTGAATTAAGTGAATTTGTGTCGCATCAAGTACACGGCTTGACCTGTGAGTTTTATGACTTCTGGCATCCGTTTAATAACGGCATCTTTGAACGTGACGAGGAAAGATGTCGGCAGGTGTGCCTTTGCGGTATGAAGCTGTGGGATTATGCTCCCCACGTGTATAAGGACGGCATTTGCCTTGTGTGCGGATACAGAGAAACAGACAAGCCGAATGGATCAGACACCTCTGACGAGACAAGCAAATCGGATGAGTCTCGTTTTGTTTTCGACGAAAGAGCTGGGCTGTATAGCCAAGCCGAAGAGCATTTGGCTAACGGCAATATTGGCGCCGCCGCAATAGCGTTTGCAAAATGCGGTGATTATAGTGATGCCCGTTCACGAAGCGACGAGGCGTGGAGCCGCCTTGATAAGCATTTAAAGCAAACTGTGATAGTCTGTGGTTTCAATTGTATCATTTGGATAAACCAGGATGGCACGGTTTCAACGTTGTTGGACAAACAAGTCGTTTGTGATGTGTCCGATTGGCGTGATATAGCCGCCATCTCTTTGGGATTCAACGACACGTTTGTGGGCTTGAAGAATGACGGAACTGTAATCGCGATAGATAAGTTTGAATATATTTCGTATCTCGAATGGACAGATATTGTATCAATTTCGGCGGGTAGCGGCTACTTTCTCGGACTTAAAAAAGACGGGACCGTGCTCGCCTGCGGCAACAATGATTATGGACAATGCGATGTGAGCGGATGGACCGATATCGTTTCGATTCAAACAATCTCTGAATTTGGTGGATGCATATCGTTTGGCGTTAGAACTGATGGCTCTGTAGTGATTGCGGGAGCGACATCAGAGGAATATGCCGAATTAATTGAGACCTCGCACTTAGCTGACATCAAATACGCCAGCAATTATGCATTGGCTTTCATAACCAATTCAAATCATGTTGCTTTCGCATTTGATTTCAACCATACCGAGTGGCAAATTGACTGGATCAGTGATAAGTATGAAAACATAATAGATTGTACATTTGTTACGATTGGTTATCATTTAGCTTTTCTTAGAGAGGATGGCACGGTGATTCCATGTAATACCGAAGGAACATATGAAGAATCGTTGTGCTGCGATTGCGAAATTTGCACAGACATTAGGTCTTGGGAGGGCATTTGTCAGTTGGCTAATTGCAATAATTACTTTACTTATTGCCTTGGCGTGCGTGAGGATGGCTCGTTGGCTGTTTGCAAAGGATATTACGGTTGGGAATTTGAGACACCTGATTTCTCAAGTATTAGAGCTAAGGTATATAAATAATTATCGTCTTATTAGTTAAAGGCTGGAAACAAATGTCTACAGAAAAATTTGTGATCGATAGTATAATCGAAAAAGAAAAAGTCAGAAACAGAGAAATGCGCGCTGCATACGAAAGGCGGCTTTTGAGTTTTCCGCGTGGCACACTAACCATTCGCGAATCAAATGGCAGAAAATATTGCTATTTCAAATATCGTGACGGTAAAAAGGTCGTCACAAAGTACGCCGGGACAGAAAGCCGCATAGCCGAGCTGCAAGAGCAGGTTGAAGAGCGGGAACGTCTTGCCGAAATGATAAGAATTCTTGATGCAGAGTATGAAAAAATAGAAAAGTTAGAAACCATCAGATAGTTTTATAGAGGATAGTGATTATGAAAAGTCAATATGTCAAATACGCTTATCTTCAGACTGCTGCGGTATTCGCATCTGATGTGGCAGAGTTATCAGGAATGCACGAAAACTGGGCGCTCGCAAAAACAGTCGTCTCTGACGTTTATCAAAGCATCAAAAAGAACTACGAACTTTTCGATGCTGCGTCGATTTTGGACGCGGCAAAAAAGCTCTGCGATGACGTTGGAGTGGAAGCCAATGGCAGTGCTTGCATTTCAAAGCCCAGTGAAACGCTGATTTTTAAATTGTTCTGCTTTGAATCATACATTGATGCAAAGCATATGAGCGAGGCGGAAGGTGCAAGGGTTTTTGTGCAAAACGGCATCGGATCATATCTTGAAACGATGTACGGTCTTATGAGGACCGACAGCGGCAGCATAGTGCTCGACATAGATATCTATATTCACGCTCGGCAAGTCGCACATGAATCCGAGCTGTGATTCAAGCAACGCAAAAAAACGCCCCGATAACAGATGTGTTATCGGGGCGTTTGGTTTTATGTTTTAATCATTTGGTGTTACAGGTGGCGTTACAGGGGTTTGGGGTTGGTCGCTGGTGACAGCGGGGAGGGTGATGGCGTTTTTGATATAGTTTTGGCTATTTTCATTTTCATATCCATAACAGCTCGAAGTGCCCCAATGAGGTTTAAAGGTGACTGTGGTTTCTTCTTCAATAGTGAGTGTGAAGGTTATCGTTTCAATCGTTTCGCTACCTGAAACTCCGATTTGTTGCGTATGGTATGTATCATTTATTATACAAAAGCCGGTTGAGGCAGAGCCGTGTTTATTAAGAGTAACGGCATATTCTCCGGGTTCTAAATCATACACAAATCCATTTTCTGAAGTCGATGTACTTTCCGGTGCTTCTGAAGTTTCCACATTTCGAATAACAATTCCCAATGTATAATCCGCAGTTTTAATTGTACTGACGTGGGCGGTGGAATCGTTTGAAAAATACGCAAAGGCGGTGATGCTCATTGCAAAGAGGCAAAGCAGCATGATCAAAACGGTGACGGCGGTACGTGCCAGCATGACCTTATCACGAATCTTACCATCCTCGGGCACACAGAAATATTCATCATACAGCTCTCGCATAACACGAACCTCCTTTCGGGGAATTTATAAAAAATTATTTTTGCTGCTGTGCTCTGACGATGATGCCGAGGTCGACCTGAGGAACGGTGTCGCCCCTGAAATTCGAGTCGTTGCCGACCTCCTCGGGCATACGGACGATGATCGCCATATATTTAGTTGCGCCGGGCTCGAGCGAAAATGTGTCGGTGGAATAATTTTTTAAATTAGTTGTGGCAATGCTTTTTGCGGCGTCACGAGTAGCGACTGCGGCATCGAGCGCCGATTCTGTATCAGCCGCTGTAATGCCGAATTTCAAATAATCCTGCAAAAAGAAATGCTGTCCGAATACGTTTGTCGCTGTGGTATAGCCCATAACGCTGACTGCGGTCGCAAAATCAAACGCGCGCGTGCCCTTGTTATCGACCTTGAGATAAACTATCTGCACATATCCCGGCTCATAAAGGGCGCTGTCGTCAAAAACATTTGTCTTGCCGTCGATGGGCTCATATGTGCCGTCGGGCAGTCGGTGCGAAACCTCGAGCTCGAAATCGGCAAAATGAAATATGTTGGTGACCTGCTCGGAATTATCAGTAAACCACGCGAGCGAAGCGCCTGTGCCGAGCACAGACCAAAGGATAACGGCGCAGAGGCTGAACGCCAAAGCAAATTTCTTATATTTGATTTTGTGCGTTGTTCTGAGCACGCTTGTTTCCTCCTTGTTTGGACTGATTCAGGCTTTGCTTGTTTCTTTATATTTCTTTTTGACTATCGCAATGATTATGAGCAGCGAAGCGACCGCGAGCATGACCCACAGCGCAAAATGCGAGTTGTCGCCTGTCGGCGGCAGCGGATCGTCGGGCTCGATCGGAAATTCCTCGACCGCAAACTCCCAGTCGAGATAGCCGACGCTGTCTTGGTATTCGTTTGAAAGCTCTATGGGCACAGTCAATGTGACATCAAGCTCGACCTCGCCGCCCGAATAGAGTGTGCCGAGGCAGACCCGCTCGCCGAGCTGTGCAGTCTCGTTTGCCTGTGCATCGAACATATAATCCATTTCGCCGTGCTTGCTGACTGTCAGATGCAGCTTTGAAAGAAAATCTGTTGAATCCTCATGTGCGCCGAGCGCACGCAGATATATTTTGACCTTGACGCCGTTTGCCGAATCGTTTTTGACGGTTATGCGCTGTGTCAAAACATCACCCGGCATAACATTTTTTAGAGAAGCAAAAAGATCGGTGGGCGAGTGGCTGCTGCCCGGCTCGAAAATAAATTTTTGCGAGCCACCGTCATATGTCACAACGCCGTTTGCGGCGTATGACACAAGAACAGATGAAAGAAGCATGACTATCGAGGCAAAAATTGCAAGCAGCTTTTTCACAGCGTTCACCTCACTGTTCTGCCGGCCAGCCCGAGGCGGTATAGGTATTGCCGTCCGTGATGGGATTATTTTCGCTCTGAACCGCCTGCGCATTGACAGTCAGAGTCAGAGTTCTGCCGATATAGCTGTTGTCGAGCTTAGAGCCGACCATCTCGACGTGCGAGAACACATCAGGCGTTGTCTCGCCCGGTGTGACTATCCCGTTATAATAATACCAGCCGTCGTGCTCCTGCCAGTGCTCGGTGTCTATGTTCAGCTTAAAGCAGTCGTCAGCGGATAATTCCTGCGAGTCGATACCATAGACCAGCTTGACACGCAGATAAAACGGGTGAGTGCAGTCGCTTGTGATGTTGACCTTTTTGCTGACTATATCACCGGGCACGATATAAACGCCGTCCTTTGGAAACTGCGTTCCGCTCTCGGTGGTCTCGTTGATGATAAACCGAATATTGCCCGAGGTCACGACGTTGGTTGCCGTCCCGACCGCAGTATAATAGGCAAGCGTCGCTTGGCTCATCAATGTCAAAAACATCGCAATGAGCGCCACAACGGCGATTTTTAGTTTTATCTTGCCCATAAGCTCACTCCTTTTGGGAATAATAGGAATAATCGGAATAAAATGATATGATCAATATAGCGATCGGAATAATATGCATTGGCAATCTATATCGATCTTAGATATTGCCCGTCGGCAATCAAAAGGCACAAAACCTTATGCCCTTTGATTGCCCCTCGACCGAGGTCGAGAGGCGAAAGTATAAAAGTAATTTATTTGATTTCTACGCTACCGCCAGTGGTTACACGGCCATAGATAGGATGGAGGGGGTCGGTTTCAGGAGTTCCATCAGTTTTGGTTTGCTGGAGAGTATTGTTGCTCGCGGTGAATCTTTCGACAGTGACTGTGCCTGTATCGGATGTGCCGATAGCAGTGCCTATACGCCAGCCATCATCTGTTGCTTTGATTGTGGAGTTGGTAACTGAGCAATCAACGATAGTAGCTTTTGCTTCATAGCTGCCCTGCGGTGCTCTGTGACCAACGATGCCTGCAGCGGAGCCTTTTGCACTGACTTCGAAGTTGTCAACTGTGCAATTCTTAATTTCGCCGCCGCCTATCCAGTAGCCGACGATTGCAGCTGCACGAGTGTCGCCGGCGGTAAGCGAGCAATTTGCTACATGGCAGTTATCCATATAAAGGTTTGCCCACTGTGCTTGCTCGAGGATGATGCCAGCGCCAAGTACTCCGTCTGCTGCTGTTACGACAGAATCTTTAACAGTCAGATTGCTGATATTGAATGTTCCACCATAAAGGTTGAGAAGAGCTGCGTTAAGGTTTTTAATTGTGTGACCGTTGCCATTGAGAGTAAGGTCTTTATTTTGCACATTAGCAGTTTCCCATGCGTTATCCATATCTATATCTTTAGTGAGGATAACAGTGCCGCCGGCGAGGAGAGCGTCCTTAAGCTCAGCAGCAGTAGAAACGGGGGTGATGGCGATGCCTCTATAAACGTTAACGTTTACAGGATCTTCGTTGTTAATGCTAGAGCCGGCACCTACATAACCGACCATTTCAGCGGACTGTTCTGCACGAGAATCGGAAGCATAGACATTAACATTTTCTGCATAGCAGTCGGTGACAGTGCAGCTTGCACCTGCGGAATAGCCGGCGATAGCGCCGACCTTCTTTGCGCCGATAACGACAGAATCATAAACCTTGCAGTTTTCGATCTTGCCGCCGTCGTCAACGTTAGCAGCGATTACGCCAACCATCTGGTCGCCGATAATTGTGGCATTTCTAACGGTAAGGTTCTTGACAGTGCCGGTGAACTGCTGGAAGAGACCTGCATAACGATATTCGATAGAACCGTCAGCCTGAGGTTCTTTGTGTGCGTCATCTATGCCGTTGATGACAAAGTTGCTGATGGTGTGACCGTTGCCGTCGAATGTGAAGACAATATTGCATCTGAAACCGCCGATGCCGGTGATTTGCTTGCCGGCAAAGTCGATGTCACGATCAAGAACAAAAGTCTTACCAGCATAAGGCGAGTTACCGTTCTGTGTAGCACTCATGAGTGCTGCAAGCTGCTGTGCGGTGGTGATATGAATAACGCCATCGGTTTCTGCGGGAACTTCGCCAACCTTGCCATCCCAGAAGCTGGGCAGAGTTGCGTCATAGTCGTAATCTCTGTCGTAGCTATCGTACTCATAAGGAAGCTGAGTAGCGACAACAGTGATGCCGATGCCTTCGATAGTGAGGTTCTGATATTCGTTGCCGGCGGTCTCCTGCATATGGCCTTTGATTTTGAATTCGAGGCTTGCTTCGGGAATGAGAGTGCACATGCCATCGTTGCCGCTTGCGTTGGACAAAGCACTGCCGGGTCGTCCGGCTTCTCCAAGCTTGTATTCTTCTGTTGCAAATATGTTGCTGGGATAAGTAATTGTCCAATCAATAACTTCGTTGAGTTTTGCATCGCCAGTGATGCCGGTGATGCCAACAGCAAACTTAAGAGCAAGGTTGCCCTTGTTTATGATACGGAGTGCGGGAAGCTCATAGGTGCAGCCGGGCTCCCAGAGGATCTGCTCGTTTTCGTGGCCTTCTGCCTTTACAAAATCAAGTGTTTCGCCCTCGGCGTCGACCCATTTTTCGCCGTCCCACATTTCGAGAGCGACGTCGAGAGTACCCGACTGGATCTTATTAACAGCGGTCGATGCGGTATCGGTGAACCATGCATAGGTGCTGCCGATAAGCATAGAGACGCACATGAGCAGTGCAAGGCCGCTCATAAGCAATGCACGTTTAGTGCTTTTTTGCTTTGTCATTATATTTTTCTCCTTATAAATTTTAGTTTTAGTTTGTGTTTTTTAATTTTGATTTTAGGTTTATGTGTTATAACAACGGCAGACGATAAACCAAGACATCTGCCACCGCATCAGAGGAAATGTCTATCAGTTGACAGACATGCCGACGGTTGTGAACGCCTCATAGCAGCTTGTACCGACATTCTCGGTCTGGACTGCCTGCGCTCTTACGTCGATAGTGAAGCCGGGCTCGCCGTCATCGCCGAAGTGAGAAGCGTGCGTTGCGGTCAGTGCCTCGGGAATTTCAACGCCTGTGAATACGCTGAAAGAATCACCTGCTGCGAGTATATCCGTGTAATAAAGGACATACTGGATGCTGCTGCCTGTGTTGTCCATGGTGGAGTGGACAAGATCCCATTTTGTGGCATCAAAGCCGACGAAATGCTGGCGGATGTCATAATCGTCAAAATCGACGGTCGAGGCTTCTTCAACCATAGCCTTCCATACAGCTTTGTCGCTGATGGTGATGATGACTCTGATATACTGGTCATAGTGACCGGTATTTTTGACGATAGCCTCCTTTTTGAGCTCGTCGCCCGGGAGGATGTCCTCGTATTCTATACCGTCATCATAGTTTATGGGTTCGCTGGTTTCGGGGTCGAGTGTGCCGTCTTGCTCATAAACGTCAACAGAGAATATCTTGTCGGGAGTATCGTCGTCAGAATCAGCTACAAGGAATTTGTTGGTCACGCTGTCCTGCGCTGTGAACCACGCGAGTGATCCCATAGAAACTATGGCAGCAAGGCAGACAACGAGAGCAACAACAAACACCTTTTGTTTTGTCATTTTCATGTCATATTTCCTCCTTTCTTCGAGATTTTATTCCAATTCATGCCGCGCGAAGTGATCACGGCCATGAATATGAAAACGATTGGTTATTATTGTTCCTGATTTTTGCTGTCCATTTCGGCACGCAGACGCTCAAGCTCTGCTTTGAGCTGCTCATTCTCGGCTGCGACCGCTTCGGAGGCAGGTGAGGGGGCAGTTTTTTTCTTTTTGACTATCAGATCGGGCAGGAATACCGCAAGTATCAACGCTATGCTGACACCGATTGCGACATATATGCCCGGAGGATTCTGTATGAAGTCAGAGACATAACCGAGTTTTGAAACCTTGAACTGCGGAACGCCGATAACGTTCTTGAAATGAACGGGCTCGCCGTCCTCGATCTGGTTGCGGTCGCCCTTGGTATAAAAGCGCTTGTTCTCGGTGTCAATGCGTACAACTCTGTGCGTGCCGACAACAAGGTCTTCGTTGACTATAAAGGTGATGACGTCGCCCTCTTTGATGGTGTAGGGGTCAACCTCTTTGACATAAATAAGGTCACCGACCATGTATTCGGGCTCCATACTGGGTGAAATGATGTTGAAGCAGCGATAGCCCAGCATCCGAGAGCCCATCAGAAACACGGCGCATAGCACCATCAGAACGACCAGGGTGGTCGAAACTATGCTCCAAACCTTTTTGACTGTTTTCATTCTATACAACTCCAATATAATTGCGCCGACTTTGCCGTCATATGATCCTGAAATCGTCGGGGATGCCCGCACTGCCTGTGTTGCCGGTGTTGCCTGTATTGCCTGCAGACTGTGTGTCCTGCGGTTCAGCGGTCGTCGACGCTTCGTCAGGCTTGCTGCCGTCAAGCTGCGCCTTTAATGCTCGAAGTTCTTCGAGCATTTTTGCGTTTGCGGCACGCTCTGCCTCGATCTCGTCCTTCTCTGCCTGCATCTCGGCGTACTGCTCTCTCTTGTAGCGGCGGAAAAGGTTTAAAAACTTGACGCCTTCATAAACGATGATCAGCATAAACGGGACGAATATGCATATGAAATAGCCCGGCGTGGTCTTTAAGAAGTTGAAAAACAGCCCGAGCTTGGGTATTGCACTTTGATACTGACCCAAAACATATGGATAAGTGACTATATTTGCGTCATCAGTGCCCGTGGTCGTGCCATAGGTGATAAAGCCGGGGTTGCCCTCGGCATCGGTCACGACCTTGCGTATCTTATGGGTGATGGTCTCGCCGAAGCTCTCTGTATCCTGCGAAACGAACGAGATGATGTCGCCCTCTTTGAGTGTCTGCGGATCGACCTCTTTGACGAGTATCAGGTCGCCTGCGCTGAAATCGGTCTTTGCCATAGAGTCTGAATTGACTATGTAAAGCTTGTAGCCAAAAAGATCGCGGTCGTTTTGATTGAACGTGTTGACAGAAACCACGGTGAATATCATCATGCACACCGCAAGCAGAACTATCAGCCATACCAAAACGGTCTTGACTATATTAAGTGCCTTCTTCATGTTCAAATTTCACTCCCGCATCGTTTTTTGGGCTCTGACCTCTGCGAAAAATCACCTCTCGCAGAGTTATCCCATGTGCGGCAAATACCGAAAAAGTGTATGTAAGTCAAGGCTTTTCACTGATTCTGACGGTTTATTTTGACGGCTTATATTGCAGATCGACAGCAGTGAGCTTATCCATATTCGCACGCTTAAGGTCGAGTGATGAATGCACATAGCGGTCGAGCGTGACCTTTGCGCTGGAATGACCGAGTATTTCGCTGAGTGATTTTATTTCAAACCCGACCTCGACGCATCTCGTTGCGAAAGTATGCCGCAAAGTATGAAAATGCACGCCTGCCAGAGCGCAGGCGGCGGTATATTTTGCAAGTCGGTATTGCACGGCTCTCGGTTCGAGAAACCTTGCGCTCTCGCCGGTCGTAATATACGCCTCACTGTCTGAAACGAACATTTTTTCGCACAGCGCTCTGATAGAATCGTTCATGGGAATAACTCGCTCAGATGCCCTGCTTTTAGCATCTCCGACATTGATTTTTGTCCTTGCGTTGCTATCGCCACCGAGCACTTGCAAGCGCTGCATGGTCGAAGCAACATGAATAATTCCATCATTTATATTAATATCGCCCCATTTTAAGGCACAGATCTCTCCTATGCGTATTCCCGTAAGCAGGGCAAGCAGCACGCCGAATTTTACTTCGTCCATATCGCAAACCAAAAAATCTATCAGCCGTTGCTGTTCGGCAATTGTCAGCACTCGCATATCCTTTTTGTGCTCCTTAGGATATATCACCTCAATTTGGGGGAGCGCCGCGCCCATCTGCCTGCGGCAGTATTTGAGCACCGATTTTAAAACAACCAAAATGTCACGCACTGTTTTTGCCGACAAACCATCGCTTAAAAGCGCGTTTGAAAACTCTTCTATCACCACAGTATTAAGCCTTTGCGGCAGATGATTACCCAGCATGGGCTTTATGTGCAAATTGACTGTGCTGTGATATTTAACATAGGTCGACTCTTTAACTCTGTTTCGCGACAGCGTGAGCCACTCATCGCAGAAAGCACAGAAATACTTCCTGCCGCCAACAGGCGCGGCGTTATTCTTTGCTGCGGTCAGCTTTTCTCTGACCTCGCGATAAGTTTTTGCATAAACATATCCAAGCATCGCCCTGCCGTTGCAGCCGTAGCCCTTGACATAGCGACCTTCCCAGCGACCATCCTTTCGCTTATAAATGTTTTCGCCTCGTCTTGCCATGATCAATTACTCCTTAATAATAAAATCGCTGTTCGTATATGTCGAACTGCTTGCACGCAGTATTCTATCAAGAAAAAATGACGGCTTACTTGACGGAAAAAGAGTAAAAAGTGCATAATGTCGATTTGATTTTTTCTTTTTGGAAATCTTGGGGATACATTTGCTCACTTTTTTTGTAAAAATACCTTGCAATTCGGATGTTTTTGTGCTACAATTAGTACGAAATGTAGAACTAAGACTATTTTCTTTTATGGGATAACTCTGCGAAGATGTGAACCTGTTTTTGGCGTGTGTACATGATAAAAAACAAAAAGGGGATGACCTATCGGGTCATCCCTTGTTTTTTTGCGGCGTGTTTATTCTTTATAAAAGCTTGCTATGGTGATCTGCCTGTCGAAGCACAACCACTCGAGCGAAGCGAGCTCTTTTTTTGCTCGCAAAGTGCGGCGAGCTGCTCATTCAAAGCTTTTTGCGTGAAAGCTTTGCTATGATCCTGTATGAAATGCTTTCGCCATTCTTTCTCGCAAACGACAGCGATATCAAAAGTCCGACTGCAAATAATCCGAGCATAGTCAGCCAGCCGTCATAATTGTTTGAGCACAGTGAGGTGTTTGTTGCGGCGAGTGCGGCGGCAATGTCACCGGTCTTTTTAGATTATCTGCAAGCAGCCTGATGAACTTTGCATGTATTGGATTTTACTTTATATTTTTTAAGATATGTTATAATAAAGTTATGCTGCGTCTTAACCT
>CAZNCN010000025.1:0-23171 GCA_964571635.1 uncultured Ruminococcus sp.
GATGCGAAGGCTATTGAGAGCAAAGGAGCTTCGAAATATATGAAATTAGGTATCGTTGGCTTGCCGAATGTCGGCAAGAGCACACTTTTTAACGCGCTTACAAAGGCAGGTGCCGAGAGCGCCAATTATCCCTTCTGCACGATCGAGCCCAACACGGGCATGGTCGCCGTTCCCGACGAGCGTTTGAACAAGCTTGCCGAAATATACGATCCCGACAAAGTCACACCTGCGGTCATAGAGTTTGTCGACATTGCGGGACTTGTCAAGGGTGCTGCCGACGGCGAGGGTCTGGGCAACAAATTTCTGTCGCACATACGCGAGGTAGACGCCATCGTTCACGTCGTGCGCTGCTTCGGCGGCAGCAAGATCATACATGTTTCCGACAGCGTAAGCCCGAGGCGTGACGTCGACACAATCAACACAGAACTTATTCTGTCAGACATAGAAGTGCTCGACAGACGAATAGACCATGTAAAAAAGCAATTAAAGGGCGACAAGTCGGCTGCCGCAGAGCTTGCAGCACTCGAAAAGGTCGCAGCCGAGCTCAGCAAGGGCACACCCGCAAGACTCATTCCGCTTGACGAAACAGAAAAAGCGTTTCTCTCTGCCGTACCTCTGCTTTCGGGCAAGCCGGTTATTTATTGTGCCAACGTCAGCGAGGACGACCTCTCAAAGCCGGACGAGCAGAACCCATATTTTGTTGAGCTTAAAAACGCAACCGAGGGCGAGGACGCAGAGATCATATCCGTATGCGCAGAGATCGAAGCAGAGGTCGCAGAGCTCGAGCCGGACGAAGCAAAAGCATTCCTCGACGATCTCGGAGTGACAGAATCCGGTCTCGGCAAGCTCATCAAGGCGTCCTATCACCTCTTGGGACTCATCTCGTTCCTCACTGCAGGCAAGCCCGAGGTCAGAGCATGGACGATAAAGTGCGGAACAAAAGCTCCGCAGGCGGCAGGCAAGATACACAGCGACATCGAGCGCGGCTTTATCAGAGCAGAAATAGTCAGCTTTGACGATCTTGTTCGCCTCGGTTCTGTGAACGCAGCAAAAGAGCAGGGACTCATGCGCAGCGAGGGCAAGGAATATGTCATGCGCGACGGCGATGTCGTGCTGTTCAGATTCAATGTTTAAAAGGCATATATAAGCAAAAAGGCTTTCGCCACTTTGGGTGAAAGCCTTGTTTTCAGCATTTTTGCGAAGTCATATGCGCCCCCGCAAAGCCGTTTACCATGAGACGAAACCCTGCTTTAAGGCAGGTGGGTGGACGTACTGACGCTTAAGCGCTTCCAACGTTCGCAAGGCGGGTGACAAAAGCAGCCGCAATGCGAGAGGCCTGCGCAACACGGCAAGATCGGTCCTCCCTTTCGTAATTGTGGGTTTTTTCATGGAGAAGCCGCAAAAAAGCGGCAACATATCACGAGCTCCGCAGGAGCGGCATTTAAACAGAAATGATACTAATTAATATTATATATCAGTTCAGCCGTCTTCTTCGGTATCGGCATCGACGTCCTCGGGCTCTTCGTCATAATCGTCGAGGTCGCATTCGCCCATAAACTCGTCTTCAAAGGCAGCGGCGGCACGCTCAAACTCATCATCGTCATCGATAGTGACCAGCATACCCTCGCCGTTCTCGTCGGTGGTCATCTTTAAGAGAACGCATTCGTCCTCGTCGGTATCGGTGGGGATAAGCGCGATGTATTGCTCCTGCTCAACCTCAAAGGTGCCGATGACCTCAAATACAGTCTCTTTGCCCTCTTCGTCTGTGAGGGTGATGGTGCTTTCTTCGAAATTATCGTTCATTATCATATACCTCCGTTCTGTCAATATTTTACAACGCAATGCGAGATATGTCAAGTATGAGTTATTGACATTTTGCGCCAAGTAATGTAAAATGCAGGTAAGTGAGGTGATAGCATGTCAAGTCTGACCAGAGTTTATATTTCAAACAGCAAAATATCAAACAATTCGGCGGTCATCGAGGGCAAAGATGCCGAGCATCTTGTCAAGGTTATGCGGCTTAGAGTCGGCGATGCTTTTTGCATATGCGACGGCGTTTCACGCGAGTATGATGCCGTGCTGACGCATATTTCAGAGCTTTATGTCGAGGCGGCGCTCGGCGAATGCAGAGAGCCCGGCACAGAACCCTACTGCCCTATCACGCTTTATCAATGTCTGCCGAAGGGCGACAAGATGGAGATCGTTATACAAAAGGCGGTCGAGCTCGGTGCAACAGATATAGTGCCTGTTTTGTCAGACAGGTGCATTTCAAGGCCCGATCAAAAATCACTCAAAAAAAAGCTCGAGCGCTGGCAGCGCATTTCAGAAGCTGCCTCGGCTCAATGCGGCAGATGCAGGATACCGACGGTGCATCAAGACATAAGCTTTGAAAATGCGTGCCGCGAGATGCAGGGTAAAACGTCATTCGTCTGCTATGAGGGCGTTGCCGATATGCACATAAGCCGACTTTTGCGGGATGTTTCTCAAAAGCGCTCTGACGGAATATCGTTTTTGATAGGCCCGGAGGGCGGCATAGCCGATCGTGAGATAGAGCTTGCGAGAGCAATGGGCATCAAAACCGTTTCGCTTGGCGATCGCATAATGCGCACCGAGACCGCGTCTGGCTTTGTTTTGGCGGCTATCGAGGTGCTTACGCACGCGTAAAAATTATGTTAATTAGTAACATTGCACAATCCCAAAAATTTCGATTTTGGCCCTGTTTTGTCTGCAATAGACAAAATGGGGCTTATTTTTTTGTGAAAAATAAGCAAAACCTATTGCATTACCAAAAAAATTGAGATATAATAGACGCAGATTACTATATTACATTTTTGCATTACTTATTTTCGGAGGGAAAACATGAGCAACAAACTCTTTCAGAGCCTCATTTATCAAATGAAAGACAGTGTCGACCGCAGCATCGGCATTATCGACGAAAAGGGCTCAATCATCGCGTGCAGCAGCCTTACCCGCATAGGAGAGTCACGCAAGGATATTCTCGAAGAGGTGTCATATTCTTTTGACACCGTTATCTCCGCAGGATACACCTACAAGCCCATGGGTTCTCACGCGCGCATAGACTATATTATTTTTGTCGAGGGTGAGGACGATGAGGCAAAGTGCATCTCCTCGCTGCTTTCTGTTTCGTTTGCAAACATCAAGACGCTTTATGACGAAAAGTATGACAAGATCAACTTTATCAAAAACATATTGCTCGACAACATTCTGCCCAGCGATGTGTTTATAAAGTCAAAGGAGCTGCATTTTGACAACGACATCAACCGCTCTGTGCTGCTTATAAGATTTATGACAAAGAGCGCTGACGTCGTGCCATACGACATCATACGCAATATGTTCCCCGAAAAGGCAAAGGACTTTGTCATCAGCGTTTCCGAAAGTGACATCGTGCTTGTCAAAGAGACACGCTCTCAGCACGACACCAAAAAGCTCGAGGCAGTCGCAAATACGATCATCGACACCGTTCAGAGCGAGTTTTATCTCAAGGTCGTCGTCGGCATCGGCTCTGTCGTCAGCGGTGTCAGAGAGCTTGCAAGATCTTATAAGGACGCTCAGATCGCTCTGGAGGTCGGCAAAGTTTTCGACATCGAAAAGAACGTGGTCAACTATGAGAACCTCGGCATCGGCCGTCTGATCTATCAATTGCCCACCACTCTTTGCGAGATATTCCTGCAGGAGGTCTTTAAGCGTGGCTCGCTCGACAGCCTTGACAAAGAGACATTGACGACTATTCAGGCGTTCTTTGACAACAACCTCAACGTTTCAGAGACATCGCGCAAGCTGTTTGTCCACCGCAACACACTTGTCTACAGGCTTGACAAGATCAAGAAGATCACGGGACTTGACCTGCGTGAATTTGACCACGCCATAACCTTTAAAGTCGCTTTGATGGTCAAAAAGTATCTCTCGAGCAAATCGGCAATGTATTGATCCGACATCGAGGGACGACATGGTCAAGTTTACTAACGTATCACAAAACTATGGCAAAGACACCTATGGTGTCAAAAACATAGACCTCACCATAAACGACGGCGAATTTGTCTTTATCACCGGCCCAAACGGCTCGGGCAAGTCGACATTGGCAAAGCTTATCACGCACGAGCAGGTGCCCGAATCCGGCAAGCTGAGCGTCAACGGCTTTGAACTGCACGATATGCCTAAATCGCAAGTGCCGTATCTCAGGCGCTCGATGGGCATAGTGTTTCAGGACTTCAGACTTTTTGAGCGCAAGACCGTATACGAAAACATTGCATTTGCCATGCGTGTCGTGGGTGCTCATCCTCAAAAGATACGCTCGCGCGTGCCCGCAATGATAGAGGCTGTCGGTCTCACGGGCAAAGAGAGGGTGTTTCCGTCAGAGCTGAGCGGTGGTGAGATGCAGAGGGTCGCCTTTGCACGTGCAATAATCAATAATCCCAAGCTGATAATCGCCGACGAGCCCACAGGCAACATCGACCGCGAGATGAGCTTTGAGATAATGGAGCTCAGCGAGATGAACAGGCTCAAAAAGACAGTCGTCGTCATTTCGCACGATGACGAGCTCGTGCACAAATATGCCAAGCGCATCATACGCATGGAGGATGGCTCGATAGTCTCTGATACGGCATCCGATACGACGGGAGGCTCAATTATATGAAAAAAATAGTCAGCCTCATATCGACTTTCTTTTATGAATTAAAGCAGGGCTTTGTCGGCATATTCCGCAACGGAGTGATGAGCCTCAGCTCTATGCTTGCGCTCGTCTGCTGCATGGTCGTGCTCGGCACATTTTATATATTGATCGATCTTATCGAGGTCAATTTTATGGCGATCGATGACATGAACGTCATCGAGGTCTATATTGGCGACAAGCTCGACGATGACGCATTGGTGCGCATAGACGGCGAGCTCAAAAAGATCAAGAACGACCAGTCGCTCGGCATAGTCGAAAGCTATGAATTTATGTCAAAGAGCGACAACTGGCACAGATTTTTAGAGATGTATGAGTCAAACGCTTCTGATGACGAATCGGGCGATGGCAATATACTCACCAAATATTTTGACGAGAACAACAACCCCCTGCCCGCAAGCTATCGCATACATTTCACGTCCTTTTCAGACAAGGACAAGCTTTATGAATTAAAATACCGCATAAGCAATATAGACGGCATCGATCAGAGCGACATAAAAGAGAATTTCACTCTGTATGAGAAGGTCACCAACGTCAAGAACGCCATCACCGTCACAGGCGTGTGGCTTTTGGTGATATTGTTCATCGTCACTCTGCTGTTTATAATCAACACCATCAAGCTCGGCATCAAGGCACGCAGCAACGAGATCAAGTTTATGAAGTTCTGCGGTGCTACCAACAAGTTTATCGTCACGCCGTTCGTCATCGAGGGCGTTTTGATAGGACTGTTTTCGGCAGGTGTCGCACTCGGCTTGCAGTATTATGTTTATAATTTCGTACTTGCCGACATATTCAAGGAATACGGCATAGGCACGACAGGTGCTTTTGCCGAATATATGCCTGTTCTGCTGTTTGCGTTTATCCTGATAGGATTGCTCGCAGGCACTTTGGGCAGCGGCATGTGCATCAAGAAATATCTCAAGGTTTAAATCATGCAAAAACACACCATTATAAAACGTACAATATGCATACTGCTCACATTTGCGGCGGTCGCGGCGATAATTTTGGCATGCATCTCTCCGTCAGAGACGGCTGATGCGCGCACGCTCGCCGACGTCGACAAGGACATTGCAGAATGCAATGCATTGCTTTCGACTCTCAAAAAAGAACGCAATGATATCAACAACGAGCTTTCGGCACTCGGCTCTGACTCAAAGGATATGGAAAGGCAGATGGCTCTCTATACCGAGCAGCGCGAGATGATACAGGCAGAGATCGAGCTGATAGCCGAGACCGTCGAGGCTTACGGCATCAAAAAGGCATCTATCGAGGCAGAAATAGCACTCAAAGAGACTGACAAGCAGTTTGCGCTCGACCTTTATTCTCAGATAATGGTCTACAGCTTTGAATACGGCAACGCCAGCAATTTTGAGCTTTTGTTTTCGTCGGACGGCTTCTCTGATTTCATGACCAGGCTCGACAGTGCACGTTCTATCATGGAGTACAGTGCTTCGCTCATCAGCGACATTGAAACCGTTCAGAATGACCTCGAAGCACTCGAGGCAGACCTCGAAGCCGCAGCTGAAAAGCTCGACGAATATGCCGCATCGCAGCAGGAGGCAAAAGCTGCACTTGACGAAGCGACCGATATGCTCGAACAGCAGGCGGCATCGCTCGGCATAAGCCTTTCCGAGCTTACCGAGAGATACCAGACAGTCAACAGCACGATCTCATCGGTCAACCAAAAGATCGCAAAGCTGCGCGAGGAGCGTCAGGATATACTCGACTCTATGTCCGACTTCCTCTTCCCCCTCGCCAGAAACTCAAAGGCGTTCAGGATCTCTAGCGATTTCGGCTGGCGCTCTGACCCGTTCACAGGCAAAAGTGCATATCACAGCGGCATAGATATCCCTGCCGACAAGGGCACGCCGATATACGCCGTCAAGTCCGGCACAGTCACGAGGAGCGAAAAGACCTCGAGCCTCGGCAATGTCGTTGTCGTTTATCACGGCAACGGACTTTCGACGCTTTATTGTCACGCGACCGAAAGGCTTGTCAAGGTCGGCGAAACCGTATCGCGCGGACAGACCATCGCGACCGTCGGCACGACAGGCAGATCTACAGGCTATCACCTGCACTTCTCTGTCCTCATCAACGGCTCGTATGTCGACCCGCTCGACTATATCGACGAAAAGATATTCGTTTCGATCTCACACTGATCCCGAAAATACCATCCAGAACAATATTTCACGAGTGTAAAGGAGCACGGCTTTTATGGACGAAAACCTCAACAACACCCCCTCTTTGCAGCCAACAGAGCCGCAAGCCGACAACACCGACAACCAAGAACCCAATAGCAAACCGAACAAAAAGCATAAAGGCATATCAACCGTCACTCTCGTTGCGATCATGGTCGTTGCAGTCATAGCGACTGCGCTCATAACCTTTTCAATGACGAGAGAGGCGGTAAGCGATCAATACAGAGCATATTATTCAGAATTATTGCAAAGCAGCCAGCTTACACCGTTCCTGCAGAAATTCAAGAGTGTCGAGGAGTTTGTTGGCTCGAGCTTTATCAAGGACTATGACCTGTCAGAGGCAGAGGACGCGGCACTTTATGCGTTCTTCAATGCGCTCGGAGATGATTATACGTTCTATATGAATAAGGCAGAGTACGACGCCACGATGACAGATTCGGCAGGCATCGTAGCAGGCATAGGCGTCAGAGCAGTCACCGACCCCGATACGGGACACATCTGCATCATGAGCGTCATGCCCGATTCGCCGGCACTGGCAGCAGGCATCAAGCCGCTCGACCGCATAATCAAGGTCTTTGATACAGAGGTCGGCAAAGACAACTACAGCGAGTGTCTCGACCTCATCAGAGGTGAGATAGGCACAGATGTCAAGCTTACCATCAAGCGTGGCGAAGAGTCTTTTGAGGTCACCTGCACCAGACAAAGAGTCAACAATGTCACTGTTGAATACCGCAAGTTGGATGGCGACATCGCACTCATCAAGATAACCGAGTTTGTTTCCACCACCCCCGCCCAGTTCAAGGCTGCAATGCAAACGGCGCAGGACGAGGGCTGCAGGAGCTATATTTTTGATATGCGCAATAACCCCGGCGGCAGCCTTACCGCAATCGAGGAAGTGCTCGACTACCTCCTGCCCGAAGGCCCCATCATCAACATCGTGTATGCCGATGGCGAGACCGAGGTATATAATTCCGATGCAAACGAGTTTAAAGCCCCGATGGTCGTGCTCTGCAACGGCTCGACGGCATCGGCAGGCGAGCTCTTTACTGCGGCACTTCGAGATTATAAAAAAGCAACCGTGATAGGACAGACAACCTTCGGCAAAGGCACCATGCAGACCATCAGACAATTGCCCGACGGCTCGGGATTCAGAATGTCGATAGCATATTACAATCCTCCCTGCAATGTCAGCTATGACGGCACAGGCATCACGCCCGACATAGTGATCGAGCTTAATGAGGAACAGCAAAAATATTTCTATTTCCTCGGCGACGACCAAGACCCTCAGTTGCAGGCAGCAATAGCAGAGCTTAACAAGTAATCACCAATTAACGACAAAAGATAAACGATCAAGATAAACGATTAAGGAGAATATAACGCAATGGCAAAACAGATCACCGTAAGCAAAGAAGGCTTTGAAAAACTTCAGGCAGAGCTCGAGCACCTCAAGGCGTTCAAACGTAAAGAGGTCGCACTCGCCATTCAAAAGGCACGCGCATTCGGCGACTTGTCTGAGAACAGCGAATACGACGAGGCAAAAAACGAGCAGGCAGAGGTCGAGTACCGCATTGCCCAGCTTGAAGAGACTCTTGCCAACGCAATAATCATGAGTGACTCCGAGCTCTCGACCGACAAGGTCGGCGTCGGCAACCGCATCAATGTTTATTGCATCGACACCGAAGAGGAAGAAGAATATAAAATTGTCGCTACCACAGAGGCAGATCCCATCGAGGGACTTATCAGCGACGAATGCCCCCTCGGCAAAGCGCTTATCGGCTGCAAGCGCGGCGACACCGTTTCTGTCGAGACTCCCTCGGGACTTCTGCGCTATACTGTAAACAAGATTTCAAAATAAGAGGTTAACATGAGCCAGCCTAACAATAATCAGCAAAACCAGCCCGAACAGAACCTAAACGACCTTTTGCGCATAAGACGTGAAAAGCTGTCGGATCTGCAGAACGCGGGAAAGGATCCGTTCGTTATAACCAAATACGACGTCACGCATCATTCCGCCGAGATCAAATCGAGCTTTGAAACGCTCGACGGACAGGACGTTTCAGTCGCAGGCCGCATGATGTCAAAGCGCGTTATGGGCAAGGCATCGTTCTGCAACATACGCGACCTCAAGGGCAATATTCAGATATATGTCGCACGCGACAGCATCGGCGAAGAGCCTTATGCAGACTTCAAAAAATACGATGTCGGCGACATCCTCGGCATAAAGGGCAAGGTATTTATGACAAAGACGGGCGAGATCAGCATTCACGCCGAGTCGGTATTGCTGCTCAGCAAAAGTCTGCAGATACTGCCCGAGAAATATCACGGACTCACCAACACCGATATGCGCTATCGTCAGCGCTATGTCGACCTCATCATGAATGACGACGTGCGCGACACGTTCGTAAAGCGCTCGCTCATCATAAGCTCGATACGCCGTTTCCTCGACGACAAGGGCTTTATGGAGGTCGAGACCCCCATGCTCGTTTCAAACGCAGGCGGTGCTGCCGCAAGACCGTTCGAAACGCATTACAATGCACTTGATGAAGATGTCAAACTGCGCATTTCACTTGAGCTTTATTTAAAGCGCCTCATCGTCGGCGGACTCGAAAAGGTCTATGAGATCGGCAGAGTTTTCCGCAACGAGGGACTTGACACCAGACACAACCCCGAGTTTACGCTCATGGAGCTTTATCAGGCATACACAGACTATAACGGCATGATGGATCTGACCGAAGAGATGTTCAGATACCTTGCAAGCAAGGTCTGCGGCGGACTCAAATTCACCTATGGTGAAAACGAGATAGACTTTACAGAGCCTTTCGCAAGGCTCAGCATGACCGATGCCGTCAAGCAGTATTCCGGTGTCGATTTTGACGCCGTTGCCGACGAGGCAGAGGCAAAGTGCATCGCCGACGAGCACGGCATTCACTATGAGGCACGCCACAAAAAAGGCGACATACTCAACCTCTTCTTTGAAGAATATGTTGAGAGCCACCTCGTACAGCCCACCTTCATCATCGACCATCCTGTCGAGATCTCGCCGCTCACAAAGCGCAAACCCGATAAGCCGGGTCACGTCGAGAGATTCGAGCTGTTTATCAACGGCTGGGAGATGTGCAACGCTTATTCTGAGCTCAATGATCCTATCGACCAGCGCAAGCGCTTTGCCGATCAGGATGCACTCGCCGCAGCAGGCGACGAAGAGGCAAACCACACCGACGAGGACTTTTTGAACGCCCTCGAGATCGGCATGCCCCCCACGGGCGGCATAGGCTATGGCATCGACAGACTTGTCATGCTGCTCACCAACTCCCCTGCCATCCGCGATGTGTTGCTCTTCCCGACAATGAAGTCGCTGGATTAAAATCACCATACAATCTGATATGCCGGTCTGTGATACTTTATCACAGGCCGGTTTTTTATGCAATTCAAGCGTTTTACGAGAAAAAAGCGCAAGCATATGCAAAAATCCCTTTCGAAACATATCAAAGGTATTGACTTAATTGAATTGCGGCAGAATTTCGATTGACTTTTGCAAAATGATATTCTATAATATTTTTGGTTCTATTTTTATCAAAAGGGTCGGCACTTAACATGCAATTATTAAAACAAAAAATCAAAGCAAAAACAGTCATATGGTCTGCCGTCATTTTGCTGCCAGTGTTGCTTATCATATGGACGCTCTGGGCGAATACCGCCGTCGAGATGACTGTTTATGAGATAAAGAGCAGCAGGCTGCCAAAGGCTTTCTCGGGCTTTAGAATCGCACAGATCTCTGACCTGCACAACGATGAGATGGGCAACGACAACAAAGACCTTATCGGGCTTTTGCAGGATGCAAAGCCCGACATCATAGTTATCACAGGCGATATGATAGATTCATACGACACCCACGTTGATATTGCGATAGCATTTGCAGAAAAAGCCGTCACGATAGCGCCGTGCTATTATGTTTCGGGCAACCACGAATCAAGGCTTGGCGAATATGCAGAACTGAAGGCGGCTTTTGACCGCTTGGGCGTGACAGTGCTCGAGGACGAAACGGCAACCATCAGCAAAAACGGCGAAACGATAAACATTGTCGGCGTCATAGATCCGAGCTTTAAGACTGTCTATAAGACCGACAACGAGAGCGCAGTGCTCGATGATGCACTTGCAGACATCAAGCATCAAGATGGCGAATATACGATACTGCTTTCGCACAGGCCCGAAATGTTCGAGATATACGCAAAATATGGCATCGACCTTGTTTTCAGCGGACACGCCCACGGAGGTCAATTCAGACTGCCGTTTGTCGGCGGACTGTATGCGCCCAGCCAGGGAGTGTTTCCTAAATACGATGCAGGCGTATTCACAGACGGCAACACCTCGATGGTGGTCAGCAGAGGCATAGGCAACAGCTCGTTCCCCATAAGGTTCAACAACCGCCCCGAGCTTGTTTTGGCTGTTTTGACGGCGGAATGACAAAATATACAGCTATCGCCTTGACCTTGGGCGTGGGATGTGCTATATTATATATACAAAATAATTATTTCAGGAGGCATCATCATGGCGATATACGAAAGAGCGAGCAGAATCGCAGAGTTTTTAAAGGAGATCGTTCACGACGTACCCGACACGGCGATAGTGCTCGGCAGCGGACTTGGCGCATTCGGCAGGTCAATCGAGTGCGAAAATGTTATTGAATACAAGGACATCCCCGATTTTCCCGTTTCTACTGTTCCCGGTCACGAGGGCAAGCTGATATTCGGCAAGGCAGGCGGCAAGCGAATCATCGCCATGCAGGGCAGATTTCACAGATACGAGGGCTATTCGATGGAGGATGTGACGCTTTATGTCAGAGTATTCCAACTCATGGGCGTCAAAAATCTGATAGTTACAAACGCAGCAGGCGCTATAAACACCTCGTTCACACCCGGCGACCTCATGCTGATAACAGACCACATCTCGCTTTTCTGCGACTCTCCCCTCTTCGGAGCAAACGACGACAGGCTCGGCGAAAGGTTCACCTCAATGAGCCGCGCATACGACCGTGAGCTCATGCAGACCACCCGTGAAGCGGCAGAGGATTGCGGCATAGACCTTAAAGAAGGCGTTTATTGCTATGCAAAAGGGCCAATGTTCGAAACGCCTGCAGAGATCAGAGCATTGCGTGCACTCGGTGCAGACGCCTGCGGCATGTCTACCGTCGCAGAAGTCATATGTGCCGTTCATGGCGGAATGAGAGTTTTGGGCATATCCTGCATGACAAATATGGCGGCAGGCATACTCGATCAGCCGCTTTCGCACGCCGAGGTCATCGAAACAGGCAAGGCAGTCGAGGGCAAATTCAAGGCACTCGTCACCGCTGTCTGTTCTAAGCTCGCATAAGACTTATATAAAAAATGATCGAGCTGCATATACACCTCGACGGTTCACTTGAGCCAGAGGAGATAATCACACTTGCAGGCATTACGGATGTCGCTTTGCCAACCTATGACACCCAAAAATTGCGTGGTCTGCTAACTGTTCCCAAAGACTGCAAGAGCCTATCCGAATATTTAGAACGCTTTGATCTGCCGCTATCGGTGCTTCAAACGCCCGAAGCGGTCAGGCAGGCAGTCAGGATGCTCGCTCTGCGCCTAAGCTCGCAGGGCATCATCTATGCCGAAATAAGATTTGCGCCTCAATTGCACACGTCACGCGGTGCTTCGCAGGCAGAAATAGCACTTGCCGCCGCAGAGGGTGCAAGGCTGGCAGAAGCAGAGTGCGATTCGCACTTTAATCTGATACTGTGCTGTATGCGCGGAGCAGATGAAAAAACAAACCTCGAAACTGTCTATGCGGCAAGCACACTTTTGAATAGCGGCGTGTGTGCAATAGATCTTGCAGGCAACGAGGCGGCTTTCAAAACTCATGAATACCGTGTGCTCTTTGAGGTCGCTTCAAGCCTTAAAGTGCCGTTTACCATCCATGCAGGAGAGGCAGACGGTGCAAAAAGCATAATGCAGGCTATCGATTTCGGCGCAAAGCGCATAGGTCACGGCATACGCGCCTATCAGGATCCCGAAGTTTTAGAAGCCATAAAAACAAGGTCGATATTGCTCGAGAACTGCTATACCAGCAATATACAGACCTGCGCAATAGCCGAGGGAAAAGCTTATCCGTTTGCTTATTATATCAAAAACGGCATTCCTGCCACTGTCTGCACCGACAACAGCACTGTTTCGGGCACGACATTAAAAAGCGAATATTTAAAGCTAAAGCACGACCTGAGCCTTTGCGATAACGACTTGCTCTCTGCCGCACTGAATGCGGCGAACGGTGCTTTTGTCGACGAAGAAGCAAGGCAAACGCTGGTGCAAAAGGTCAACTCGGTTTTTTTGAACTGGCTGAATAATTAAAAAAGAGCACTGCAAACGTGCTCTTTTTGCTATATTTATTATATTTCAAGCCTTTTATATTCATCTCCGCCGAGCTCGTGCCAGACAAATGTATTGCCGCAAAACGTCATATAGCTGTGCGGACTCTGCTCTTTGGGGATCGATACCGAGCCAGGATTTAAAACATATACATCGCCGCAAAGCATAGATTTGGGTATGTGCGTGTGCCCGTGGATCAATATGTCGCCTTTGGCAAGAGGCGGCATTTTTTGCTCGTTAAAGATATGTCCGTGCGTGGCAAACAGGATTCTGCCGCAGACCTCTATCAACGCATAATCAGCCATTACGGGAAACGCCAGCATCATCTGGTCGACCTCTGCCTCGCAATTGCCTCTGACGCAAAAAATGCTGTCTGCATAGCGGTTAAGCATTTCGGTGACCGCCTTTGGTGCATATTCAGGCGGCAGGTCGTTGCGAGGCCCGTGATAAAGAATGTCGCCAAGCAGCAGCAGGCGATCGCATTTTTGCTTTTCAAACTCCAAAAGCAATTGCCTGCAATACATTGCGCTGCCGTGTATATCCGATGCTATAAGCCATTTCATGATAAAAAGCTCCTTTTGAATCTATATTCCATACTTTGTTTTAATGCGCTGCAGTATATTGCCGATTGGCTTTGACAGCAGCAAAAGAAAGATGATGTTCGAAACGACATAAACCGCTGTTACGGGCAATGCCGAAACGATCGCGGCGAGATAGCGCGATATATTAAAATATCCGTCGGCCCAGAGCACCGTCCAAACATCCATGAGCACCGAGAACAGCACACCTGCAAAAGCACCGTACAGCGAAAGCATCAGCTTGCTCTTTTTGAGCGGCTCTGCCATCAAGCCCGCTATCAGACCGACTATGCCCCAGCTAAACATCTGAAACGGCGTCCACGGGCCCTGAGTGAAATAAAAATTTGAGATTATCGCAGACAGCGCACCTGTCATAAATCCCGCTTCGCTGCCGAAATACATCGCAGTCAGAATGACTATTGCAGCAACAGGCTTAAAGCTCGGGACAGGCGCAAAGGCTATCCTGCCAAGCACCGAAAGTGCTGTCATTACGGCTATTATCATGACGTTTGCGGCGTTGCCCTCTCGTTTTTCAAAGCTGATAAAGAAGGGTACACACGAAAGCAGCATAACACACAGCGATATCCAGGCATATTGCCTGTCGCCGAATAGCACGGCGCCGCCGACTGTTATGATGGGTATGAGCGCCAATATTATGAGATACGACAGCTTCTTTTTCATTCTGTTAATTCCATTCATTCGATCATCCGTCCGCCAAGCGTGCTTATTACGCTCTCGACAGTGACTGCACCGTCTGCTATGTCACGAGCTATGCGGCTTGCCGAGGTAGTATAAAACGCATTTTTGGCAAAGAACTCACACGGGTCTCCGTCAGAGGTTATCACGCCGTCAAAAAGCAATGCGCATCTGTCAGCATATTCTGCGGCAAAGTCAAGGTCGTGTGTCACGATAAGCATGGTTATTCCGTCTGCCTTAAGTGACTTAAGAATATCGCCCAGCGTCTGCTTTGCATCGGCATCGAGCCCTTTGGTCGGCTCGTCGAGCAGCAGTATATCAGGCGATGAAAGCAATATCTTTGCTATCGCGCATTTTTGCATTTCGCCGCCGCTCAAGTCATAAGGATGCTTTTGCATGACAGATTCTATGCCGAGCCTTGACACGACGGCAGATATTCTCTGCTCTGCGGCATCACGGCTGCCTGTGATAGACAATGCGGCATCCGACAGGTCTGCCATGACTTGATCCTTTAAAAACAATGCCTTTGGCTCCTGCGGCAGCAGCGCAAGCTTTAATTTATCCTTTATCGATACCTTGCCCATAGTCGGCTTAGTCATTCCTGCGATAACAGAAACAAGCGTCGACTTGCCGACACCGTTGCCACCGAGAATGCAGACCGACTCGCCCTGACAGACATCGAGCGATATTCCTCTTAAAACATCAGGTGAATGCTTTTGATATCTAAACCAAACATTATTGACCTCGATCGCCTTTTTGTCAAAGTGTCTATGTTCCCCCGTGCCTACGGTGAAGTGTTTATCGGGATAATGCTTTTGCAAAACATCCTTGCATTCTTTGACTGTGAGGACGCATTTTTCATCCTCAAACAGCGATGAACATATTCTGACAGGCGCAGGCATTGCCTTGAGCATCGGATGCCGCCCGTCGACTGCCAGAAGCTTTGAAAGCATATCACACGGCTTTGAATCGACTATCAATCTGCCCTCGTGCATAAGCAATACCCTGCTTGCTATCGGCAATATCGCGTCGAGCCTGTGCTCGGCAATTATTACAGTCAAGCCAAAATCGCTGTTAAGCTTTTGAATGGTAGTTATAAATTCGTCGGCTGCGATAGGGTCGAGCCTGCTTGTCGGCTCGTCAAGCAACAAGAGCGACGGCTGCATGACCATCGTCGACGCAAGGTTAAGCAATTGTTTTTGACCGCCCGACAGACTGTCGGTCGACTGCATAAACCAGCCCTGTATGCCAAAATAGCTCGCCATTTCGCCAACACGCCGCCTGATCTCAGATTGATTTATACCCATATTTTCAAGCCCGAATGCCAGCTCGTGCCAGACAGCATCGGTGACTATTTGAGTGTCGGGCTCTTGCATGACAAAGCCTATGTGTGATGCAGTAACAGCGCTGTCAAGCCGGGATACTTCTGTGCCCTCAAAGCAAATAGTGCCGTTTTGCGTGCCAAATGGCGCTATTTCGCGCTTAAGCAAGCGCAAAAGAGTGGTTTTGCCACAGCCCGAAACGCCGCACAAAACAACTATCTCGCCTCTTTGAACTCCGAAGCTTATGTCGGCTACGGCATAATTATCAGCCGACGGGTATTTAAATTTCAGATCTTTGACCGATAATATTTCCATCTTATCCTCTCTTTAAGCTCTATTGCGGTCGGTGCTATCGTCAAAATCGCAAACGCAAGATAGCATAGCGCTCGACCTGCGGTTATCGAAATCTCTGTGAATGTCGGATAGCAGCTAAAGCCGATATAGCCGCAGGCAATGCCTGTCACAACAGCCGCAGTCAGCAGCAGACACAAAACGAGAGCCGATATATCGCTTTTTAACAAGCAAAACCTGTGATAGCTCGTCCGCTCACGCACGCCATAGCCACGAGCCTTCATTGAATTGACTGTGTCGACAGACGCTTCGAGCGACCACATCAGCACGGCGTTAAAGCTTGCCAGCGCAGTCTTGACTCTTGACATATATTTCTGATCGTGCATACCGCCCGAAACCGCCTGCACAGCGCTGACAAGCCTGTATCGCCTCATCAGCATGGGAATAAATCTGATGACTGCCGACATGACGAGCGCGGTCTTCGGCATTATTCTGCCAAACAGATAAAGAATCTTTTCGCTTGTTAATAGCTCACCGAATGCCGAGCACCACGCCATCACTCCGACGAGCATAGTAGCCAGCAAAACGCCATAAACTGTCGCCTCAAGCGTTATCGACGTACCGTTTATAAACAATATGGGTGTCGCTCCCTCATGGGTAAAAAACGGGTTGGTGAGCGAGGTGAGCAAAAACATGATGCAATAAAGCTTTATCGACGATTTTTTTAAAGTTCCGAGCGAAGCCGAGAGCGACAAAGCTCCTAAAACAGACAGCACCTGCAATATAGGATCTATCGTAAAGACCGATATGACCAAAACAAACAGAAACCAAAAAAGCAACACCGTCGGATGCATTTCTCTAAGCGATCGCATCTGATTCCGCCTCCCCCTCTCGAAACAAAAATTCAACGTATATATTCTATCATCAATTAAGTCTTTTTACAACAGCAAAATAGTTGAAAAAATACATACTGTGTGTTATAATGACAGAAATAAGACCCTTTTGAAAGGTAATTCTCATGGAACAAAAGCAAAAATTCACGTTTAAGGATTGGCTGTCGAACATTTGGTATTATTACAAATGGATGATAATCATCATCGGCGTGCTCGTTATAGCGCTGATAATCGCCACAGTACAGCTTGTTACGCAGATAGATAACGACATCGATATGCTGTATATAGGCGCAGGAGTATTATCTATCAACGACAACGGCAAACTCAAGGATTTTACCGCCTCGTATGCGACCGATGTCAATGGCGACGGCAAAATCTCGGTCGGACTGCTCGAGCTCACCGCGCAGACCGACAACGCCAGCCTGGCTGACGGCGATTCGATAACTATCGACTATGACACAAACAAGGCTGTATTGCAAAGGTTCGAGACAGAGGTCAGAGCAGGCGATGCGCTGATATATCTCTGTGACGACTATTATTACGACCGTTTGAAGAGCGCAGGCGTGCTTGCAGAGCTTTCGTCGATATTGCAGCCCTCTGAGATGCCCGAGCGTGTATACGACGAGTGCGGTGTTTATCTCAAGGATCTCGGTCTGTCGCTTGCACCCGGCTTTGAGTCTTTGCCCCCGACGACTATCGTCTGCCTCAGGCGCTCGCCCGAAAGTGACGACATCAAATACGGCAGGACCTTGGAGCAGTGGACGGCACACAAATTGCTGTTTGCAAAGCTTTTGACATACAAAAAGAGCGACGTCGTATACAACGACACAGACATTTCGTTTGTCTATTACGGTGACAGCAACATCGCCGATGAAGAGAAATTCCTCTTTAAAAACCTCATCCTGCAGCTCATCGGCAAAAAAGAAGGCTTCGGCGACATCAATTACAGCTTTGATAAAGTATCGCCGCCTATAATCATTGACGGCAACGAATCGCAGGAGGCGCTCACCGAGGCAGAATTGCACAAGGATCTCTGTGACCTGCTCTCCGACGGCAAGAGCCACATTCTGATCGCCGACAAAAAATATTTTATGCTCATAGCAAAATACGGCGACCCGATGACACTCAACGAGCTCGGCATAGAACAGCTCATATCGACTTCAGATGCAGAATACGCCGCTATGCTTGAGTACGGTGTTTCGTTTGAAGCACTCGCAAAAAAGCCGTCACTCATCTGCTCGTTGCCAAAGGATGCACTTATCTGCATAACTCGCGGTGACGGCAGCGATGACAACAAGACCGTTCTGTCAAAGCTTATACAATATTGCGAATAAAAACGCAAATCGACATAAAAAGGCTTGCAAAACATGCCGATGTGTGATACAATTAATAAGTTGAAAAACAATTTCTTGGAGGATACCCCAAAATGAGCATCTATAACCGCAAAACGGCTATGCGCAATCTGATCATTGCAATCGTTCTCTGCGTTGCATTGGTTGCAGGCATCGTTGCCGTTGCACTTAACAAGTATTTTTCTACTAACGCGCTATTCAGCGACCAGCTTTTTGCACAGGCTATCGCTTCGTCGCTCGGCTGCCACGCATGTGACATTGATCAGTCTATGCTTGACAAGTTTGAGAGCCTTGTCTATTATTGCGACATCAGCATGACATCCGACTATAAGGCTACCAACGCTTATCCCGTCGTATTGCTCGGCTATAAAGATTATACCGACAAGATAATCTCGGGCGATACCGAGGACTATAAGCCCACCGAAGGCAAAGACTATGTCGCTGCCATCTGCGTGCTCGAGGATGTTGCAGACCTCGCCCTCTTCCCCAACCTGCGTTATCTGTCTGCTTTCGACGCTTCGAATGTTTATCAGATGAACTACAACGCATACATTTCGAGCATCTACTCGCAGCTTTACGGCTCGAGCGGCGTCAGCTTTGACGACGTTATCAAGAGCATGAAGCTCACCGGTCTCAAGACACTTGAGCCTCTCAAGTCGCTCACCAAGCTCGAAGTTCTCGCACTCGAATACACCGATATCACCTCGCTCAAGGGTCTCGACAGCTTCGAGAACCTTCACAGCCTCGACATAGTCAACACCGAGCTCACCTCGCTTGAGGGCATCGAGAATTGCACAAAGCTCGAGACACTCATCATGGGCGGTCTTGAGATCAGCGATCTTTCGGCACTTTCGGGTCTTACCGCACTTAAGACGCTCGACGTCAGCAACAACAAGCTCAAGGACCTCACCACTGTTTCTGAGCTCACAAACCTCGAGAAACTCTCTATCGCAAGCAACGAGATCGAGTCGCTTGCAGGACTTGAGAAGCTCACAGCCCTCAAGACCCTCGACCTCTCGAGCAACGAAAAGCTTGCTGACATCTCGGCTATCAAGAATGCCGCACAGCTCGAGTCGCTTTATATCTCAGATACCAAGGTCACCACGCTTGACGCTCTCAAGGGCATGATCAAACTTACCACGCTTGAAGCTTCCGGCTGCGAGATCACCGACATTTCGGCACTCAAGACCTGCACCGCACTCACCTCGCTTGATATTTCAGAGAACAAGATAACCGACATCAGCGCAGTCGAATACCTCGGCAAGCTGACCGCGTTCGTTGCCAACGACAATGAGATCGTTGACATCAGCGCAATCAATTCTCTCAAAGAAGCAACCACCATCAACCTTTCCAACAACAAGATCACCGACATCGTTGCAGCGGTCAAGGGCCTCAACAAGCTCACTACTCTCAACCTCAGCAACAACGAGATCACCAGCCTCGAAGGACTTGAGGATTGCTGGAAGGTCGACGAATTTAAGGCAACCGTCACACTCACCGACAACAAGATCGAGTCGATAACCTTTAAGGGCGACGACGACAAAGAAGTCAAGTATTCCGACTATTATAAGAACGCAAACTTCACCGGACTCAAGGTATACGATCCCAAGACCGATACCTCGAACACCTCTGATGCTTCAGACGCTTCGACTGAATCGACCGCTTCTAAATAAGGAGATCGCAACATGCCGGATATGTTAGTTAAACTGTATGACCTGCCCGACAGCACCGAGCTTTATAAAAAGCTCGAGGCAAAGGATATCAGGATCATACGCCCGATGACCCCCAACAAGCAGGTCGTTCACGCCTGGATAGCCGAGCAATTCGGTGAGGGCTGGGCGAACGAGACCGACACGGCATTCACGCATTTCCCTGTTTCGTGCTTCATCGCATACGACACAAAGAGCAAGCGCATACTCGGCTTTGCTTCTTACGAATGCACCTACCGCAACTATTTCGGCCCGACAGGTGTCGACCCCGAGATGCGCGGTTTCGGCATAGGAGCAGCGCTCTGCATTCGTTGCATGGAGGCTATGCGTGACGAGGGATATGCCTACGCCATCATAGGCAGCGCAGGACCTGTCGACTTTTATAAAAAGGTCGTCGGTGCAACTGTCATCGAGGGCGCAGAGGTCGGCATTTACAAAGACCTTATTTGACCAACTTTTGCTGCCGCATTTGCATTATCAAGTGCGGCAGCATATTCATATCATATAAAGACAAACAAGATACCACAAGCGAAAGGATATATTATTATGCTCAAAAAGCGTGCCGCCGTTGTAGGCGCAACAGGCATGGTCGGTCAGCGGCTGCTGACTCTGCTTGAAAACCACCCATATTTTGATGTTACCGTGCTTGCGGCGAGCGCATCGTCGGCAGGCAAAAAATATACAGATGCGCTCGGCGGCAGATGGAAGCTGTCTATCCCCTGCCCCGAATACGCAAAGCAGATGACAGTTGTCGACGCGAGTGATGTCGACTATATCAAGTCGAACGCCGACTTTGTGTTCTGCGCAGTCAACATGCCCAAGGCCGAGATAAAGGCGCTTGAAGAGCGTTATGCCAAGGCAGAATTACCCGTCATCTCAAACAACTCGGCAAACCGTTCGGCAGCCGACGTGCCGATGATCATACCTGAGATCAATTCTGCGCACCTCGCAGTCATCGCAAAGCAAAAAGAGCGGCTCGGAACCAAGCGCGGCTTTATCGTCACCAAGCCCAACTGCTCGATACAGAGCTATGTGCCCGCCCTTACTCCCCTGCTCGATTTCGGCATCAAGCAGATCAACGTCACGACCATGCAGGCGATCTCGGGTGCAGGCAAGACCTTTGACTCGTTCCCCGAGATAATCGACAACGTCATACCTTTCATAAACGGCGAAGAAGAAAAAAGCGAGAACGAGCCGCTCAAGATCTGGGGCACTGTCGAGAACGGCGAAATTGTCGCATCCGCAGAGCCGGTGATAAGCGCGCAGTGCATTAGAGTTCCCGTTTCAGACGGACACTTAGCATCGGTATTTGTCAAGTTTGATAAAAAGCCGTCAGAGAGCGAGATATTAGAACGCTGGCAAAACTATTCATCAATAGCGCAGGAGCTGCAGCTCCCCCACGCGCCAAAACAGTTTGTCACCTACATCGACGAGCCCGACAGACCGCAGACAAAAAAAGACCGTGACATACACGGCGGAATGGGCATCACTGTCGGCAGGCTGAGAGAGGATAAAATATTTGATTACAAATTCGTATGCCTGTCGCACAACACGCTTCGTGGCGCTGCAGGCGGCGGAGTTTTGACCGCAGAACTGCTTTGCAGGCTCGGGTACTTAGATTAAAAAGGACTGTTTAAACCATGAAATATGAGCTTTGGGACGGCTTAAACGCCGACGGAACAAAGGCAGGCATCGACCTTGTGCGTGGCGAGCCTATACCCGATGGCGTTCATCACGGTGTGTGTGCTGCGCTCATCAAGCATGTCGACGGCTCTTATCTGCTCATGCGCCGTGACTACGCAAAAGAAACCTATCCCGGATACTTTGAGGCGACCGCAGGCGGCTCTATTCTCAAGGGCGAAACTCCGCTCGAGGGTATGAGGCGTGAATTGCGTGAAGAAACAGGCATTACATCGGTCGAGCTCACGTTCTTAAAAACCATATTCGCACCTGAAAAGAGCACGATCTATTATACCTATCTCGGCATAACCGACTGCGACAAGTCATCCATCACGCTACAGGATGGCGAAACGATCGAATATCGTTGGCTTTCATATGACGAGTTTGCACGCTTTATCAAGTCTGATGAGTGCATAGCCTCGCAGGTTCGCGACTTTGGCGAGTACTACGCCTCGATAGGCATCGACGTTTTATAACACTATAAAACAAAAATCGCCATCCTTTTGGATGGCGATTTTATTTATGAGATTATTTATATTTGCGCTTGCGTGCAGCCTCTGACTTCTTCTTGCGTCTGACGCTGGGTTTCTCATAATGTTCTCTCTTGCGAAGCTCTGCGGGAACGCCGCTGCGGAGATACGATTTTTTAAAGCGACGAAGAGCATTGTCAATGCTTTCGTTCTCTCTAACTCTGACTTCTGCCATTTTTAACTACCCTCCCTCCGAGTTGACATGCATATCATGCTATATCGTGACGATTATAGCAAAAACACGGTCTGTTGTCAACAGCTTATTTAGCAAGTGCTGCTTTTGCAGTTTCGACCAGAGAAGCGAATGCCTCTTTGTCCTGAATAGCGAGCTCGGAGAGCATCTTGCGGTTGAGGTCTATGCCGGATTTTTTGAGTCCGTTGATAAAACGGCTGTAGTTGATGCCGCAAACCTTGCACTGTGCAGAAATACGGGTGATCCAAAGCGAGCGGAAATCTCTCTTCTTCTGTTTTCTGCCGATGTATGCATAGTTGCCGGACTTCATGACAGCCTGTTTAGCCATCTTAAAGTGCTTGCTCTTGCTGCCCCAATAGCCCTTGGCGAGCTTGAGCATCTTGTTTCTTCTCTTGCGAGTCATCATCGCGCCTTTAACTCTCATTGTCTATATCCTCCTTACCGTTAATAATTAAGCATACGGCAGCATGCGCTTGATGTCATACATACGCGCATCGCTGACATAGTCTGCCGATCTGAGATGTCTCTTGATCTTGGTCGGCTTTTGGCCCAGCTTGTGTCTGTGACCTGCGTGGTACATCTTGACCTTGCCGGTAGCGGTAAATGAAAAGCGCTTCTGTGAAGCCTTATGAGTTTTGATC
>CAZNCN010000026.1:0-22911 GCA_964571635.1 uncultured Ruminococcus sp.
TAGAGCCGTAAAAGTCTCGATTTTGCGAAGCCCGGGCAACGATTTGGCAGCAAAATTTCATTATTCATAAAAAGAGAGCTAACTGATTTTGATTAAGTCAGTTAGCTCTTTTTGTTTTTTATTTTTGCTATGTCTTTATACTATTTTCGAGATGCCGGCTTTGTTTTCATTATAAGCTTTCTGCACTTCATTTATTTAGACAAGCTGTCTCTTCTTCATTTCTTCAGTTCGGTTTTATACAAATGCACAAAGAACGCAACGCTCACTGCCAGCGATATGACTTCCGCAATAGGGAACGCCCACCATACCATGCCGACATCATTGGTCGCCTTTGCCAACAGCCATGCCACAGGCACCAAAACAACCAGCTGACGCATCAGTGACATGATAAGGCTGTAATTGCCTCGCCCGATGGCCTGATACATATTCGAAGACACCAATCCCAAAGCCGCAAACGGGAAGCACAGGCTGATGATACGCAGTGCAGGAATGCCAACCTGCAATAGCTCTTCTGTCGGATTAAAGAATCCGAGAAGCTGCCCGGGCAAAAGCATAAAGGCAAGCACGCCGATAAGCATAATAGCAAGAGCAATGCCACAGCCCTGATAGAAAGACTTGAGCAGGCGCTTTTTCTTATTAGCACCATAATTGAATCCCATGATTGGCATCAACCCCTGATTCAGACCCAAGACAGGCATGAACACGAAGGAGCGCAGCTTGAAATACAGGCCAAATACCGTGTATGCTGCTGTAGAGAACGCTGCAAGAATCGCGTTGATCGCCATATTCATTACCGTACTGATTGCCTGCATGACAATAGCAGGAATACCGACGGCATAAACATCCTTCACAATTCTGCCGTGAAAACGGAAGCCTTTGAAAGAAACTCTGATGGACGGATGCCGTGCGACTACGACGATTGCCAAGATCATCGAAAGTATCTGCCCTGCCACAGTGGCAATGGCTGCGCCTGTAACGCCCATAGCCGGAAAACCAAATAATCCAAATATCAAGATCGGATCGACTATGATATTGATTATAGCGCCGACCAACTGAAACATCATCGGCCAAAACATATTGCCTGTGGCTTGCAGGATCTTTTCAAGCATAGTCACAACAAACTGTCCGAAAGCAAAAATACAGCAAATAGAGAGATACTGATCACCCATGAGAATGATCTCGGGATCGGACTCAAACATCTGAAAGAAAGGGGTGGTGAAAAACACGCCAAAGACAGCAAACACCAGCCAAGTTATAATGCTGAGTATAACGCCATGAGTCGCGGTCGATTCTGCCTCATCCCTGCGACCTTGTCCGAGCCGTCGCGAAATAAGCGATGTAACACCTGCCGCAGTACCGACCGCAAAGGCGATCAGCAGGTTTTGGATAGGATAGGCAAGCGATAGCGCCGACACCGCTTTGTCGCTGACCTGCGCCACAAAGTAACTGTCCACAATGTTATACAGTGCTTGAATAAGCATAGAAAACATGGCAGGCAAAGACATCGACATAATTAAGGGAAACATTTTTGCCGTTCCCATGCTGTTTTCTTTTTGTGTTTTTGTTGGCATTTTATTTATTCCCGCTTTCTGTTTTCAAAAGCTTTTGAAAGAGCTTTTGAAATTCTTTTCTTTCCTGTTCAGATATACAAAATCGTTCTTTCGCCGTGTCGGCTTGTTACTGCTTCAAGTTAATCAAAAACCTTTCTCAAGCACTTGTCGGTTTTAGAGTGCAATGTAACGGCCACGACCTCGCCGAAGAGCGCGATATCTGCCTCGGCGGCACGGACGATCCTGCTTTCCTCGTACTCGTAATTATGCTCTTTTTTGCCACAAAAGTCAATAGGACTGAGGATTTTGCCGCCGCGGACATAAAAAACTCCGCACCTTATGGCGCAGAGAACATTTATTTGTTTTCCTTAAAGTTAGGGATTCCGCTGAATTGTTGTAAAACATGTTCCCTCCAATACACTCAAGAATTAAGGTGTCATTGTTCGATAAAGTACCGGAAGCATATAAGATTAGCTTTTTTCTTCGCCACTTATATCATAGACCTTTATTCCCGAACCATATGGCAACAATTCAAACTCTATCGGTATTATTTTGTCATTGACATTCCACTCTCCGACATTGATGCCGGGGAGAGTGCCAAAACGAGTGCTCCCGTGACTGATATACTGTGGAATCAGCGTAGTTGATAAAATCTTTCCATTGAGAATAAGTGATAGAAAAAGCCGGTATTTTTCATTTTCAGGCGGTCTTTAGATCACCTGTTTTCTTATGCTTTTCAGCATTGTTTTCATGGTTATAATCGCAAAAGTTATTGATTTTGGCAATTGTCGTCAGCGATTGGCGTATAAAAGCACCAAGTAATTATGCAATAAAAAATATTATCCGCAAATACCGCTGGACATTTTGCGCTGTATGGTGTACAATTAAAATAAGATCGAATTTTGTTTTTAATACGCAAACCACAGGAGAGAAGGATAGTATGTCGGATTTACTGAATGTGCCCGAATTATTCGGCAGCGATGTTTTTAACGAGGCGACGATGCACGAGCGCCTGCCAAAACAGGTGTTTGATGAGTGGAAGCGCTGTGTTTCTGTCGGCTCGATGCTGCCTATTGATGTCGCCAACGAGATCGCAGAGGCTATGAAGCAATGGGCGGTCGAGAAGGGTGCAACGCACTATACGCACTGGTTTCAGCCCATGACCGGCATAACTGCCGAAAAGCACGACTCGTTCATCTCGCCGACAGGCGATGGCAGAGTCATCATGGAATTCAGCGGCAAGGAATTAGTCAGAGGCGAGTCTGACGGCTCATCATTCCCTAACGGCGGACTCAGAGCCACCTTTGAAGCGAGAGGCTATACCGCGTGGGATCCGACGTCATCTGCCTTTGTGCGTGACGGCAGCCTTTATATTCCCACCTGCTTTTTCTCATACAACGGAGATTCGCTCGACAAAAAGACACCTCTGCTCAGGTCGATGGACGAGGTGTCGAGAGAAGCGATCAGAATACTGCGCCTCTTCGGCGACCGCGACACAAAGCGTGTCACCGCTTCGGTCGGCGCAGAGCAGGAATATTTTCTCTTGCCCAAGGATCTTTATGCAGGGCGTGAGGATCTGCGGCTGACAGGCAGAACTCTGTTCGGTGCGCAGCCCCCGAAGGGTCAGGAGCTCGACGACCATTATTTCGGCACGATCAGAACGCGCGTTTCTACCTTTATGCGTGACCTCGATGAGCAGCTTTGGCGGCTCGGAGTGCTGTCAAAGACCAAGCACAACGAGGGCGCTCCCTGCCAGCACGAGATGGCACCGATATTCACAGATGCAAACACCGCGTGCGACGATAACCAGCTTATCATGGCGATAATGAAAAAATGTGCCGCCAAGCACAACCTTGTCTGCCTGCTGCACGAAAAGCCTTTTGAGGGTATAAGCGGCTCGGGCAAGCACAACAACTGGTCGCTCTCGACCGATTCGGGCGAAAACCTTTTCAGCCCCGGTCAGACTCCGAGCCAGAACGCAAGATTTTTGGTGTTTATGACGGCATTCATTGCAGGCGTGGACGAATATCAAGACCTTTTGCGCTGCTCTGTCACCTCGGCAGGCAATGACTGCAGGCTCGGTGCGAGCGAAGCACCCCCTGCCATCGTTTCTATTTTCGTCGGCGACGAATTAAACGCCATCATCAGGTCTATCATTGACGACACCAACTATCAAGAACCCGAGAAATCAGTTCTGCGCATAGGCATCGACGTTCTGCCCGCACTGCCAAAGGACACAACTGACCGCAACCGCACAAGTCCCGTGGCGTTCACAGGCAACAAGTTTGAATTTCGTATGCCGGGCTCGTCGCAATCCATCGCAGAGCCCAACATCATTCTTAATACCATAATGGCAGAAATGCTCTGCCGCTTTGCCAACGAGCTCGAATCAAAGCCCGATTTGGATGAAGCACTTCACGACCTTATCCGTAGAACCTTGACAGAGCATCAACGCATCCTTTTTGACGGCAACAGCTATTCAGAGGAATGGAAGCGTGAGGCTGCAAGGCGCGGACTGAGCAACCTGACCACCACTGCAACGTGCCTGCGTGCGATGCTCTCTGAAAAGAACATAAGCCTCGTCACACGCCACGGAGTCTATAACGAAAACGAATTTCGTGCCCGCTATGCGATACACCTTGAGGAATACAACAAGATCATCAACATCGAGGCAAAAACAATGCTCGACATGGCAATACAGCAGATATTACCTGCGGCACTTCATTATACGAGATCGCTTTGCGATGCGGTCAATGCAAAAGCTCCCGTCGGCGTTTCGTGCAGGGCAGAAAAGATGCTGATAAATGACCTCTCCGCTCACACAGACGCGCTGTATGATGCAGTCGAAAAATTGCGCCACAGCATGAACCGACTGCCATCCGATGCCGCCGAGGGTGCATCATACCGCCACGACGTGATCATTCCGAATATGCAGGCATTGCGGCGTGAAGCGGACATTCTCGAAACGCTCACAGACAAATCCTATTGGCCGTATCCGACTTATTCCGACCTGCTGTTTTATTAAACAGTTAAAAGCTGTTTTGGCACTCGCAAATTGTATGAGTCGACAAGTGTTTGCCGCTTGACAGTTTTTGAAAGCTGTGATAGAATAAATACAAGATTCAAGTCCCGCTCTATATATGGCAAACGAGCGGAGCGCCACCCGCAACAAAGGCGGCATCAACAGCCGACCGTTCGGGCACGCCTGACCTGCAATATGGTATAAGTGTGCCCGACTTTTTTATTGGAGGATCATCATGAGAAAAGTTGGCATCGTCATGGGCAGCGACAGCGATATGCCCATACTCAAAAAGGCAATGGATACTCTCTCTCAGTTTGGCGTCGATTATGAGTGCCATATCTTTTCTGCACACCGAACCCCCGAAGAGGCAAGAAATTTTGCCCTCTCGGCACGTGACAACGGTTTTGGTGTCATCATTGCGGCAGCCGGTATGGCTGCACATTTGGCGGGCGCTATAGCTGCAAACACCACCCTGCCTGTTATCGGCATCCCCTGCAAATCAACATATCTCGACGGCATTGACGCACTTCTGTCTACGGTACAGATGCCCTCAGGCATTCCTGTCGCTACCGTAGCCATCAACGGAGGCGTAAATGCCGCTTTATTGTCTTTGCAGATATTGGCAGTCGAGGACGCCGATCTGGCCGAGCGCCTTGATGCAAAGCGCAAGAGCGACGCTCAAAAGATATTGGCAAAGGATGCTGCTCTGCAAAACGAGCTGCACAATTAACGGCGCAAATCAAAACACAAATTATAAACAAGAATATAAACAAGAAAGAGGCAACGAATTATGCAAAACCTTAAGCTGCTCTACACCGGCAAAACCAAAAACGTTTACGCTCTGCCCAACGGCAACTGCCTGCTGCTCTTCAAGGACGACTGCACAGGCAAAGACGGTGTGTTTGACCCGGGCGAAAATTCTGTCGGACTGACTATCGAGGGTGTCGGCGACGTCAACCTCAGAATGTCGATCTATTATTTCGAAAAGATCAACAACGCAGGCATCAGAACTCATTATGTCAGCGCAGATCTCGCCAACACCACCATGGAGGTTCTGCCTGCAAAGGTGTTCGGCAAAGGTCTCGAGGTCATCTGCCGCCGCAAGGCAGTCGGCTCTTTCTATCGTCGCTATAACGATTATTGCACTCTCGGTCAGGACCTGCCCTATTACGTCGAGACTACCTTCAAGAACGATGCACTGGGCGATCCGCTCGTCACCAAGGATGGCCTTGTTGACCTGGGCGTCATGACTGCAGAGCAGTATGATTCTCTTAAATCACAGACTCAGGCTATCACAAAAATAGTCGCCGACGACCTTGCAGCAAAAGGTCTCGAGCTTTATGACATCAAATTTGAATTTGGCTATGACAAGGACGGCAACGTCATGCTGATCGACGAGGTCGCATCGGGCAATATGCGCGTTTATAAAGACGGCGAATATATCGACCCCATGACCCTGAACGGCTTGTTCTTTGCCTAACCGAGATCAAAAAGCGCAGGGAAGGCTTATTTTATAGACCTTTCCCGCGTTTTAGTTATATCTGTTTTATATCTGTTTATCCCAATCTAAGGAGTGATAGCTGTGGGAGGCTTTTTGGGTGTCGTATCCCAAAACGAATGCAAATACGAGGTATTTTTTGGGACTGACTACCATTCCCATTTAGGAACAAAAAACGGAGGTCTGGTGTTTTATGACAAAGCCGTCGGCTTTCAGCGCCAGATCCACAACATAGAGAACACGCCGTTCCGCACAAAGTTTGAGGCAGACCTTACCAAGCTGAGTGGCACGATGGGCATCGGCTGCATTTCGGACAGCGACCCGCAGCCTTTGCTTGTGCGTTCGCACCTCGGACTGTTTGCGATAACGACAGTCGGTGCGATCAACAACGCCGATGCACTGGTCGAGAGGACAATACAGTTAAACGGCAGCCAGTTTATGGCGATGTCGTCAGGCAAGGTCAACTCGACAGAGTTGACCGCTGCGCTCATCAATCAGTGCGACAACATGGTTGACGGCATAAGATATGCGCAGAACACCATCGAGGGCTCGAGCACTTTGCTCATACTTACAGAGGACGGCATTATCGCATCGCGCGACAAGCTCGGCAGACTGCCTGTCGTCATCGGCAAAAAGGACGGTGCTTATTGCGTATGCATGGAGTCGTTTGCCTGCCTTAAGCTCGGCTATCATCCCTGCTATAACCTCGGACCGGGCGAGATAGTCAAGATAACCGCCGATGGCTATCAACAGCTTTCGGCACCCGGCGACAAGATGCGCATGTGCGCATTTATGTGGACTTATTACGGCTACCCCAATTCCAACTATGAGGGTGTCAACGTCGAGCTCATGCGCTGCCGCAACGGCGAGATAATGGCTCGCAAAGAAAAAGAGAACGGCACAGCACCCGACGTCGACTATGTTGCAGGAGTGCCCGATTCGGGGCTTCCGCACGCCATCGGCTATGCCAACGCCTCACACCTGCCGTTCGCACGTCCGTTTATCAAATACACGCCGACGTGGGCACGTTCGTTCACGCCGTCAAATCAACAGATACGCAACCTCGTCGCAGAGATGAAGCAGATTCCCGTTCCCGAATTCATCGAGGGCAAAAAACTGCTTTTAATAGATGATTCGATAGTCCGCGGCACTCAGCTCAGAGAGACGGTCGAGTTTTTGTATGAATCGGGGGCAAAAGAGATACACATGCGCTCGGCTTGTCCGCCTATCATGTATTCGTGCAAATATCTCAACTTCTCGCGCAGCAATTCAGAGATGGAGCTGCTCGCACGCAAAAAGATACAGGAGCTCGAGGGCAACGAGGGTCAAAATCACATCGACGAGTATTCTGACGGAACTACCGAACGCGGCAAAAAGCTGCTTGACTCGATATGCAGGGAGATGCGTTTTGACTCGCTCGGCTATCAGTCGCTCGACGGAGTTCTCGAGGCGATCGGACTCGACCGCGACAAAGTATGCACCTATTGCTGGACAGGCAAAGAATAATAATTATAATTACTATCAAAACAAAGCGCCTATTGGGGCGCTGACAAAAGGAGAGTGGCTATCATAGAGCGCAACAACTCATTTTCAGCCAGCTATGCAGCAGCAGGCGTTGATATCACCGCGGGTTACAAAGCGGTAGAACTGATGAAAAAGCATATCGCCCGCACACGCAACGAGCATTGCCTCGACGACGTGGGCGGCTTTGGCGGCTGCTTTGGACTGCCTATAGCAGGAATGCAGGAGCCTGTCATGGTTTCGGGCACTGACGGCTGCGGCACCAAGGTCAAGCTCGCTATATTGATGAACAAGCACGACACCATCGGCATCGATGCCGTGGCAATGTGCGTCAACGACATAATTTGTGCAGGTGCAAGACCGCTGTTCTTCCTCGACTATATCGCATGTGGCAAGAATATTCCCGAAAAGATCGCCGAGATAGTAAGCGGCGTGGCAGAGGGATGCGTTCAGGCAGGTGCTGCCTTGATAGGCGGCGAAACCGCAGAACATCCGGGTCTTATGCCCGAGGACGAATATGACCTCGCAGGCTTTGCGGCAGGCATCGTCGACCGCAAAAAGATCATCGACAACACACGCACCGCAGAAGGCGACGTAGTTATCGCCTTGCCGTCGACAGGCATACATTCAAACGGCTTTTCGCTTTGCCGCAAGGTGTTTGACATCGACAGCAACAACCCTGAAATATACATTCCCCGCGAGGAGCTCGGCGGCAAGTCTATCGCCGAAGCATTGCTCGTTCCCACAAAAATATACGTCAAGCCTGTGCTCGCTCTGTTAGAGAGCGTCGATGTCAAGGGCATTTCGCACATCACAGGCGGCGGCTTTTATGAGAATATTCCCCGTTCCATACCCGATGGGCTTTGCGCTCGCATAGACAAGTCGGCAATCAAAGTATTGCCTATATTCGACCTCATCGCCTCTTTCGGCAATATTCCCGAGCGTGATATGTTCAACACCTACAACATGGGCGTCGGCATGAGCGTCACAGTTCCCAAGAACGACGTGGCAAAAGCCATCGAAATCCTCGGCGAGCACGGCATAGATGCGTATGTCATCGGCGAGATAGTCAAGGGCGACCAAAAGGTGATATTAGAATGAAAACCAAGATAGCAGTGCTCGTTTCTGGCGGTGGAACAAACCTGCAGGCGCTTATCGATGCGCAGGGAAAGGTGCTTTGCAACGGTGAGATAGCGTTGGTCGTTTCAAACACCTCGGGCGCATATGCACTCGAGCGTGCAAAAAAAGCAGGCATCAAGACCGAAGTGATAGTCAAAAAAGACTGCGCTTCGCAAAGCGAGTTTGAAAAAAAGCTTTGCGACGTTCTGGATGCCAACGGCATCGAGCTGATAATACTCGCAGGGTTTATGACTATTCTGACAGAGTGGTTCACCTCACAGTACCCGAATCGCATCATCAACGTGCATCCGTCGCTCATACCCAGCTTTTGCGGTGCAGGCTTTTATGGTCTGCGTGTGCATCAGGCAGCGCTCGATTATGGCGTAAAAGTGACAGGTGCGACAGTGCATTTTGTCAACGAGATACCCGACGGCGGCAGGATCATTGCACAAAAGGCGGTCGAGATACAGGACGGCGACACGCCCGAAATATTGCAGCGCAGAGTTATGGAGCAGGCCGAATGGGTCTTATTGCCGCAGGCCGCCGAGAAAGTCAGTCTGGCTATACGAGAGGAGAAATCAAAATGAATGTATACGAAACCAAAACAATGGCAGAACGCTTAAAAGGCAATGCTTATCCCGGACGCGGAATAGTTCTGGGCATCACGCCCGACGGCAAAAATGCTGTCGCCGCTTATTTTATAATGGGTCGCAGCGTCAACTCACGCAATCGCATCTTTGCATCAGAGCCCGACGGCATTCGCACCGAGGCACACGATCCGAGCCTCATGGTAGACCCTCACCTCATCATTTATCATCCCGTTCGCGAGATAGGTCACGGACTGATAGTTACAAACGGCGACCAGACCGACACCATATGGCATTACCTCTCGAGAGGTGAAAGCTGGGAGTCGGCTTTGCGCACACGCCGCTTTGAGGACGACGGCCCCAACTGGACACCCCGCATCTCAGGCCTTCAGGCGTCGGACGGCAGCTATAAAATGTCGATACTCAAGTCGGCTGATCCCGAGGGCACAGAATGTGCAAGATATTTCTATGAATATCCCGCAGTGCCTGCACTCGGACACTTCCTGCACACCTATGTGTGCGACGGCAACCCTGTGATACCGACCTTTATGGGCGAGCCCGAGAGAGTTTCGATACCGCAGGACATCGATGCGTTTACAAACGAGCTTTGGGAGAACCTCGACCAAAACAACAAGATATCTCTGTTCGTCCGCTATACGAACCTCGAGACCTTCGAGATACAGCAGCGGATGATCAACAAGCATGGGCAACAATAATAAAGGACGACAAAAGGAGCAACGATCATGACTGAATTTTCTTTGAAATACGGATGCAATCCCAACCAAAAGCCTGCAAGCATTTATATGCAGGACGGCAGCGAATTGCCGATCACGATATTAAACGGACGCCCCGGATATATCAACTTTCTTGACGCATTGAATTCGTGGCAGCTCGTCAAAGAGCTTAAAGAAGCCACGGGCATGGTCGCGGCAACGTCCTTCAAGCACGTTTCACCCACCTCGGCGGCAGTCGGCAAGCCTCTGCCCGCGGCACTCAAAAAGGCGTGCTTTGTCGATGATGTCGAAGGTCTTGACGACAACCCTCTCGCATGTGCTTATGCAAGAGCTCGCGGCACCGACCGTATGTGCTCTTTCGGCGACTGGGTGGCGCTGAGTGATGTTTGCGATGCTATGACCGCAAGGCTTTTGGCAAGAGAGGTCTCTGACGGCATAATCGCCCCGGGCTATACCGACGAGGCACTCGAGATACTCAAGCAAAAGAGAAAAGGCAATTATAACATCGTTGCCATCGATCCCGACTATGTTCCCGCACCTCAGGAGACAAAGTGCGTATTCGGCATAACCTTTGAGCAGGGTCGCAACAACTTTAAGATAGGCTCTGAATTGCTCGAAAACATCGTAACTCAAAACAAAAATATGCCCGAGAGTGCAAAGATCGACCTTATCGTGGCACTGATAACTCTCAAATACACACAGTCCAATTCCGTCTGCTTTGCAACCGACGGACAAGCCATCGGCGTGGGCGCAGGTCAGCAGTCGAGAATACACTGCACCAGACTTGCAGGCACAAAGGCAGACACATGGTTCTTGCGCCAGCATCCCAAGACACTTTCGCTGCCGTTCCGCCCCGACCTCGGACGTCCCAACCGTGACAACGTCATCGACGGCTATATCAACGGCAACGAAGAGGATGTCTGTGCAGACGGCATCTGGCAGGAGTATTTCACAGAGCAGCCCGAAAGACTTACTGAAGAAGAAAAGAGAGCGTTCCTCGATGCACAGCAGGATGTCGCACTGGGCTCTGATGCATTCTTCCCGTTCTCTGACAACATCAAGCGTGCATACGCTTCGGGCGTCAAATATATTGCAGAGCCGGGCGGCTCTATACGCGACGATCTCGTCATCGCAGAGTGCGACAAGCACGACATCGTGATGGCATTCACAGGCATGAGATTGTTCCATCATTAAAAAGCACATAGGGGACGGCTGCGCTGCCCCCTATCAGCGTATATAAGACAGCTCAAAAAATCACAAGCCTATCAGGAGATATCCATGAAAATATTAGTTGTCGGCGGTGGTGGCAGAGAGCACGCCATCATTCGCTCGTTAAAAAAGAACAGTTCGGTCGAAACGATCTATGCTCTGCCCGGCAACGGCGGCATAGCGGCTGACGCGGTATGCGTTGGCATCGCCGCAACCGACATCAAAAAGATAGTCGAGTTTGCATTGCAGACCAAGATAGATTATGCGGTGGTCGCTCCCGACGATCCGCTGGTGCTGGGCTGTGTCGATGCGCTCGAGGCGCAGGGCATTCCCTGCTTTGGCCCAAAGGCGAACGCCGCAATCATCGAGGGCAGCAAGGTGTTTGCAAAAAAGCTGATGAAAAAATACGGCATTCCGACTGCTGCATACGAGGTCTTTGACAATATGCAGAATGCGCTCGATTATCTCGAGAACGCAAAAGCACCTATCGTTGTCAAGGCCGACGGGCTTGCGCTCGGCAAGGGCGTCATCATCGCTCAGACGATCGACGAAGCAAAGCAGGCTGTTCGCGACATGATGGAGGGCGACATATTCGGCAAATCCGGCTCGACCGTCGTCATCGAAGAATTTTTGACAGGGCCCGAGGTCTCTGTGCTCGCTTTCACCGACGGCAAGGTCATAAAGCCCATGGTTTCGTCGATGGATCACAAGCGCATCGGCGATAACGACAAAGGACTCAACACAGGCGGCATGGGCACTGTTGCGCCCAACCCCTATTATACCCCCGAGGTCGCAGAGCGCTGCATGAACGAAATATTTCTGCCCACGATAAACGCAATGAACGCAGAGGACAGGACATTCAAGGGCTGCCTTTATTTCGGCTTGATGATAACAGAGCAGGGCCCCAAGGTCATTGAATACAACTGCCGCTTCGGCGACCCCGAGGCTCAGGTCGTTTTGCCGCTGCTTGAGAGTGATCTTTTGACTGTCATGCAGGCGACGACCAACGGCACGCTCGCATCGACCGAGGTCAGGTTTGCAGACAAATATGCCTGCTGCGTGATACTCGCCTCGAACGGATATCCCAAGAGCTATAAAAAAGGCTTTGAGCTCACATTCACCGACGAAGCCCTCGAGCACACCTATATCGCAGGTGCAAAGCTCGAGAATGACAGATTGGTCACCTCGGGCGGCAGAGTTACAGGCACGACAGCGATAGCAGACACGCTGAAGGATGCGATCGACGAAGCATATCGCATCTCAAAAGGCGTTAAATTTGAGGGTGCATACTGCCGCAGCGACATAGGTCAAAGGGCACTAAACGCCGCCGGGCAAACTAACTGAGAGGTATATGCTATGGTATATCGTATATTTGTAGAAAAAAAGGCAGGGCTTGACAACGAGGCAAGAGGGCTTTTGAATGAGGCACGCAATCTGCTCGGCATACAGAGCCTTGAAAAAGTTCGGCTCTTCAACCGCTATGATGCCGAAAATATAACCGCAGAGCTTTTTGATTATGCGGTCAAGACGGTTTTTTCAGAACCTCAGCTCGATATAGCAACAACAGAGATCAGTGCCGAAAACGCATACGTTTTCGCAGTCGAATCGCTGCCGGGACAGTTTGATCAGCGTGCCGATTCTGCTGCACAGTGCATTCAGATAATCTCGCAGGCAGACCGTCCGCTCGTGCGCACCGCAAAGGTTTATGCACTTTACGGCGATCTGACTGATGAACAAAAAAACGAGTTTAAAAAATATGTCATCAACCCCGTTGAGTGCCGTGAAGCATCGCTTGACAAACCGCAGACGCTTGCTGTGCAGTATGATATTCCGACAGAGGTCGCTGTGCTGAATGGCTTTACAGAGCTTGACAAGAGCGGGCTGAACGATTTTATCAAAAAATACGGCCTTGCGATGGACATAGACGACATATCGTTCTGCCAAAAATATTTTGTGTCAGAAAAGCGTGATCCCACCATCACCGAGATACGCATGATAGACACCTATTGGTCAGATCACTGCCGCCACACAACGTTCGGCACTGTCATCGATTCTGCAGTGTTCGCAGACGAATTATTGCAAAAGACCTATGACGAATATATCGCTGTTCGCAATGCACTCGGGCGTGACAAAAAGCCCGTCTGCCTCATGGACCTTGCGACTGTCGCCGTCAAGCATCTGCGTGCAAACGGAATGCTCGACAAGATGGACGAGTCAGAAGAGATCAACGCCTGCACCGTCAAGATAGACATCACTGTCGACGGCGTCAAAGAGCCTTGGCTCTTGCTGTTTAAAAACGAAACACACAACCACCCCACCGAGATAGAGCCCTTCGGCGGCGCCGCAACCTGCATAGGCGGTGCTATTCGTGATCCGCTGTCGGGACGCAGCTATGTTTACGGTGCGATGAGAGTTACAGGTGCGGCAGATCCGCTGACACCTGTTGCAGAAACTATTCCCGGCAAATTGCCTCAGCGCAAGATAGTCACCACTGCAGCGGCCGGCTATTCTTCATACGGCAACCAGATAGGACTTGCCACAGGCATTGTTGACGAGATATACCACCCCGGCTATGCCGCAAAACGAATGGAGATCGGCGCAGTCATCGCTGCTGCCCCTGCCGAAAATGTTCGCAGAGAACGCCCCATCGCAGGTGACGTGGTCATTCTGCTCGGCGGCAACACCGGCAGAGACGGCATAGGCGGTGCAACGGGCTCTTCAAAGGCTCACAACACGCATTCTGTCGAGACCTGCGGCTCTGAGGTTCAAAAGGGCAACGCCCCCGAGGAACGCAAACTGCAAAGACTGTTCCGCAATCCCGAGGCTTCAAGGCTCATCAAGCGCTGCAACGACTTTGGTGCAGGCGGCGTTTCTGTCGCGATTGGCGAGCTCGCTGACGGCTTGACGATCGATCTTAATGCAGTACCCAAAAAGTACGAAGGACTTGACGGCACAGAGCTTGCCATTTCAGAATCGCAGGAGCGCATGGCAGTCGTCGTCGAGGCAAAGGATATGCAGAGGTTTCTCGAGCTTGCTTCGGATGAAAACCTCGGTGCGGTCAAGGTCGCCGATGTCACAGACCAAAACCGCCTCGTAATGCATTGGAACGGCAAGGTCATCTGCGACATCAGCCGCGAATTTTTAAATTCCAACGGTGCAGACAAGCATATTACCGCCGTCACCGCATCGCCCAAGGACTACAGAAAGACGGTCAAGGGCGGATTTAAAGAGAATTTTATGTCTGTTGCGACAGATCTCAATACCTGCTCAAAGCGCGGACTTTCAGAGCGTTTTGACTCGACCATAGGTGCAGGCACCGTGCTTATGCCCTTTGGCGGCAAGCATCAGCTCACGCCTATACAGGCGATGGTGCAAAAGATCAGCGTCGAAAAGAAGCACACCGACGACTGCTCTTTCATGTCATACGGCTATAATCCGTTCATTACGACAGCGTCGCCATATCACGGCGCATATCTTGCGGTGGTCGAATCTGTCTGCAAGCTCGTTGCGACAGGCGCAGAATTCAAGGACGTTTATCTCACATTCCAGGAGTATTTCGAGCGTCTTGGCAAAGATTCCGAGCGCTGGGGCAAGCCGCTTGCGGCACTGCTCGGCGCATTCAAGGCACAGATAGACCTCGGCATCGGTGCTATCGGCGGCAAGGACTCTATGTCAGGCTCATTCGAGTCACTCGACGTTCCGCCCACGCTGGTTTCGTTCGCCGTAACCACAGGCAAGACCTCCGATGTCGTTTCCAACGAGTTCAAAGCACCTCGCCACACTGTCTGCCTGCTCGAAACAGGGCTTGACAAAAACGGCTTGCCCAAACGCGACGCTCTGCTCGAAAACTTCAAAACGGTCACGCACCTGCTCAGAACAGGCAAAGCGGTCGCCGCTTACACCCCCGGCATGGGTGGCGTGGCAGAAGCAGTCATGAAGATGTGCTTTGGCAACAGGCTCGGCTTTGATTTTGACAGTGCCGTCACGATGGACGACATATTCGGCTATAAATACGCCTGCTTTGTGCTCGAAATGGCAGAGGGTACTGTCGGCAAAGTTCTCGGCACGACCAACGACAGCGGTGCATTTGGCTATTCAGGCGAATGCCTCACTCACGACGAAGTGCTGAATGCATATGAAAATAAGCTCGAGAGCGTTTTTGCCTGCAACATTCCCGCTCCCGACATTGCATTAAACACCTTCTCATACAGATCAAACACTCACCCTGCACCTGCAATCAAGGTCGCAAGACCCAAGGTGCTTATACCCGCATTCCCCGGCACTAACTGCGAATACGACTCTGCAAAGGCGATGCGTGACGCAGGCGCAGACCCCGAAATAATCGTCATCGGCAACCTTTCGGCAGAGAGCATCGCACGCAGTGTAGACAGGTTTGCATCAGCCCTTAAGTCCGCACAGATGATATTCATTCCCGGCGGATTTTCGGGCGGCGACGAGCCCGACGGCTCGGGCAAGTTCATCACGGCGTTCTTCCGCAACAATGCGATAAAGGACGGCGTTACAGACCTGCTCGACAACAGAGGCGGTCTGATCTGCGGCATCTGCAACGGCTTCCAGGCGCTCATCAAGCTCGGACTCGTCCCCTACGGCAAGATAATCGACACCGACGAAACCTGCCCGACGCTCACCTTCAACAACATAGGTCGCCACCAGAGCAGGATCGTCCGCACGAGAATCGCATCTGATATGTCGCCCTGGCTCAAGCTTGTCAACGTAGGCGATATAATCAATGTTCCCATTTCGCACGGCGAGGGCAAGTTTATTGCGAGTGACGAGCTCATCGCTCAGCTCGCAGCAAACGGTCAGATCGCAACGCAGTATGTCGACCTCGACGGCTTTGCGACCTCCGACATCAGGTTCAACCCCAACGGCTCGTTGTATGCGATCGAGGGCATCACCTCGCCCGACGGCAGAGTCATCGGCAAGATGGGACACAGCGAGCGCATAGGCAGCGGACTTTATAAAAATGTTCTCGGCGAGTACGACATCAAGATGTTCAAATCCGCCGTTGAATATTTCAAATAATATTTTATCAATGCACATTGGTTTTTGGGAACTGTGCGGCGCTTTGCAACTGCAAACAGTTCCCTATAAAAGCTAACTGAGATAAGAAATAAAGCAAGAGCATCGGGCTTGACCTTTGCTCTTGCTTTTTGGTATGTGAAGGGATATTCACGCTCATTCGAGCGCAATGGTGATAAAAAGTGCAGCATGGACAAAGCCTACGCCGTGAAGCATTGTTCATCGCACAAAGTGAAGTTAAGTGTGCCGGTCACACCCGCAGGCACACTTAATCAAAAAAATCCAAGTCAAATGACTTGGATTTTTTACGGAGAAGGAGGGATTTGAACCCTCGCGCCGGTTGCCCGACCTACACCCTTAGCAGGGGCGCCTCTTCACCACTTGAGTACTTCTCCATGTGATGGTGATATATAATAAATTAACGGAGAGAGTGGGATTCGAACCCACGGCTCGCATGACGAGTCACTGGTTTTCAAGACCAGCTCCTTAAACCGCTCGGACATCTCTCCTTACCAGCGAAGAATAGGATAGCATAAAACAGCACGATTGTCAAGTGTTTTTTGTGCGTTTGCAGAAAAATGTATAGACATTCCTGCATTTTGGTGCTATAATTATCAAAGAGGTGATATTATGCAAAACGAACAGATCGAAAAGGCGATAGCCTGGAATCCCTGGCACGGCTGCAAAAAGGCAAGCCCCGGCTGCAAAAACTGCTTTGTTTTTAAGATGGATCAGCGCTATGGCAGAGATACAAACATCATAGCCAAGGGCAAGACGACATACGAGCTCAAGGACAGAGATTGCCCGCCGGGCACTCTGGTCAAACTCTGCTTTTCGTCAGATTTCTTTATTCCCGAAGCCGACGCATGGCGTGACGGCTGCTGGGACTTCATTCGTCGCCGCAAGGATTGCATATTCGTCACAACGACCAAGCGTCCCGAACGCATCAGAGAATGCCTGCCGTCCGATTGGGGTGACGGCTGGGAGCATTTTCACCTCAGCATTTCTATCGAGAATCAGGAAATGGCTGACAGGCGGCTGCCATACTTCCTTGAAGCTCCGCTCAAACACCGCGAGGTGTTCTGTTCGCCGCTCATAGCACCTATAACTCTGGGCAAATATCTCGACACAGGGCTCATCAAATGTGTCAACGTCGGCGGCGAGATGGCTGCAAAGAACGTTGTACGACCTATCAGATACGAGTGGGTCAGAGACCTCTATTTAGAGGCTTCTGCACGTGGCATAGAATTTTATTTTCACCAATGCGGCTCGATGTTCATCAAGGACGGCGTCAACATTGGCAAATGGAACCTAAACGAGCAGATCAAACGTGCCGAAGAGATTCAGCATGAGCTCGAAAGCTTATACAGCAAATAACAACAAAAAAGCCGCTCACGCGGCTTTTGTTTTGCTCATTAATTACTTTTTAAAGCGTTTTGCAAGCGTTTCAAAGAACCTGCCGCGCATCTTTTGGTTGCCGTCGCCAAGTGTATCCTCGTACGCCTTGAGCGCTTCTTTTGACTTATGCGACAAGCCTGTAGGAACTTCGACAGTGACGGTGACAAACAAATCGCCCTTGCCACGCTGTCTGAACCTCTGCACGCCCTTGCCCGCCACTCTGAACGTCGTGCCGTTCTGCGTACCCTCGGGAATCGTGATCTCGCCCTTGCCCTCGAGCGTCGGAACGGTTATTTTTGCGCCGAGCGCTGCCTCGCCGAAGGTTATGGGTACTTCGCAATAAAGGTTTGCACCCTCACGTTTAAACACGTTGTCTTCTTTGACAGAAACGGTAACTATCAGATCACCTGCAGGGCCGCCGTTGATGCCGCTATATCCCTCGCCGTTGATGCCGATCCTTGCGCCGTCCTCGATGCCCGCATCAATGTTAAAGTTGCAGGTATGCTGCCTGCGCACCTGCCCCTGCCCGTGGCATTCGGGGCAGAATTCCTTTATAATATAGCCTGTGCCGCGGCATGCATCGCACTGGCGCGTCGACATCGAAATGCCCATCGGAGTGCGTTGCTGATACATGACAGTGCCCTTGCCGTGGCAGGTCTGGCACACCTGAGGCGCACTGCCGTCTGCGGTGCGGTTGCCGTGGCAATGCTCGCAGTTTTCGATCCTTGTGTATGTTATAGACTTGCTGCAGCCAAAGCACGCCTCTGAAAATGTTATCTCGATGCCTGCCGAAACAGACTTGCCCTGCTGCGGAGCGTTGCGCCTTGAAGAACCACCGCCAAAGCCGCCGCCGAATATTCCGCCAAAAAGATCACCGAAAACGTCGCCGAGGTCGACTGCGCCGTCAAAGCCAAAACCGCCGTAGCCCGGCTGAAAATTGGGGTCTGTGCCCTCAAAGCCGTAGCTGTCATAGCGGCTGCGCTTGTCAGAGTCAGACAAAACCGCATATGCTTCGCCTATTTCTTTAAACTTTTCTTCGGCAGCCTTGTCACCCGGATTAGCATCAGGGTGATATTTTTTTGCCAACGCATAATAAGCCTTTTTTATCTCTGCCGCAGAAGCGTCCTTGCTGACGCCCAAAACTTCATAATAATCGCGTTTTTGTCCCATTACTCGTCATCCCCTATTCGCACGACAATCCCACACCGCTGTGCGGCGATGTGGGATAGGTCGTGGATATAAATTATTGGTTATTCTGTCCGTCGGTGAAATCGGCATCATAATACTGACCGCCGTTGTCGCCGCCTTCAGTGCCGCCCTGGCCCTGCTGACCGGACTGGTCACCGCCCTGCTGCTGGTACATCTTTGAGGATACCTCATAGATCGCCTTCTGCAATGCCTCGGTGTCTGCCTTGATGGAATCAAGGTTCTCTGCAGCGAGCGAACTGCGAAGCTTTTCGATAGCAGCGTTGACAGGTGCTTTGTCGCTGTCGGTGAGCTTGTCGCCAAAGTCCTTGAGAGCCTTTTCGCTCTGGAAGATGGCTGCCTCTGCTGCATTCTTTGCTTCTGCGAGGTCTGCAAGTCTGCGATCCTCTGCGGCGTGCATCTCTGCATCCTTGACTGCGCGGTCGATGTCCTCTTTGCTCATGTTGGAGGAGGACTGGATGGTGATGTGCTGCTCTTTGCCTGTGGCCTTGTCTTTTGCCGAAACATTGACTATGCCGTTGGCATCTATATCAAACGTGACTTCGATCTGAGGCACGCCTCTGGGAGCGGGCGAGATGCCGTCGAGGCTGAATCTGCCGAGCGTGCTGTTGCCTGCTGCCATAGGTCTTTCGCCCTGCAGGACGTGAACTTCGACAGAGGTCTGACCGTCAGCAGCGGTAGAGAATACCTGGCTCTTGCTGACAGGAATGGTGGTGTTGCGGTCGATGATCTTGGTCATAACGCCGCCGAGAGTTTCGATGCCGAGCGAAAGCGGTGTGACGTCGAGCAAAAGCAGATCCTTGACATCGCCGCCGAGAACGCCTGCCTGGACTGCTGCACCGATAGCAACGCATTCGTCGGGGTTGATGCCCTTGAAGGGCTCTTTGCCTATGAAGCTCTTGACTGCGTCATAGACTGCGGGAATACGTGTTGAGCCGCCGACGAGCAGAACCTTGTCAACCTGTGCGGGTCTGAGTCCTGCATCGCTGAGAGCCTGCTGCACGGGCTTCATGGTGCGCTCTACGAGCTGAGAAGTAAGCTCGTTGAACTTTGCTCTGGTGAGAGTTGCATCGAAATGCTTGGGGCCGGTAGCATCTGCCGTGATGAAGGGCAGGTTGATGTTGGTGGACATCATGCCCGAAAGCTCTATCTTGGCTTTTTCGGCAGCCTCTTTGATGCGCTGCATAGCCATCTTGTCGCTTCTGAGGTCGATGCCGGTTTCGCTCTTGAAGGTCTGCAGCATCCAATCCATGATGCACTGGTCAAAGTCGTCGCCGCCGAGCTTGGTGTCGCCTGCGGTAGCGAGAACCTCAAACACGCCGTCTGCGATCTCAAGTATAGAAACGTCGAATGTGCCGCCGCCGAGGTCATAGATCATAACCTTTTGGCTGACGTCCTTATCCATGCCGTATGCGAGTGCCGCTGCGGTAGGCTCGTTGATTATACGCAGAACCTCAAGACCTGCGATCTTGCCTGCATCTTTGGTTGCCTGACGCTGTGCATCAGAGAAGTATGCGGGAACAGTGATGACTGCCTGGGTTACAGTCGTGCCGAGATAGCTTTCGGCATCGGCCTTAAGCTTTTGCAGAACCATTGCAGAGATCTGCTGCGGCGTATAATCCTTGCCGTCGATGCTGTATTTTTTTGAAGTGCCCATCTCACGCTTGACCGAAACGATCGTGCGGTCGGGGTTGGTGATTGCCTGTCTTTTTGCGACCTGGCCAACCATTCTTTCGCCTGTTTTTGAGAAAGCGACTACCGAGGGGGTTGTTCTTGAGCCCTCTGCGTTTGCTATAACTATGGGCTCGCCGCCCTCATAAACTGCCACGCACGAGTTAGTCGTGCCAAGGTCGATACCGATAATTTTTGCCATGATAATTTCCTCCGTTATATAAAAAGCTGTTTTTTACTTGATCAATTGACTACCTTGACCATCGCGTGTCTTACGACGCGGTCGCCCAGCATATAGCCCTTGGCAAAGGTGGCCGTAATTGTGTTCTCGGGCTGTGACTCATCCTCATCGTGCATGATCGCATTGTGGAGGTTGGGATCAAACTGAGCATTCTCGGTCTGCATTTCTGTAACACCGAGCTTGGTAAGTATCTCGCAGAACTGCTTTTGCAGTGCCGCAAGGCCTGCATCATCGGGTGCATACGAAACCGCACGCTCGAGGTTGTCGAGCAACGGCAGGAACGCCGTGACAGCCGCCGCAGTCGACGCCTGAAAGAGGTCGTCCTTCTCTGCCGTGCTGCGCTTGCGGTAATTGCTGTATTCCGCAATGATCGCTACGTACTTTGATTGTAATTCTTCGTTTGACGCCTCAAGCTTTGACAGGCGCTCTGTCAATTCGGCGTTCTCTTTTTTAAGCTGTTTTTGTTTTTTACCCGACTTGCTCTCTTCCGCCTGCTCTGCAGCAGGCGCACTTTCGGCAGCCTGATCGGGCGTCATGTTCTCTTGCTCTTGCATTATCTATCTCCGATCGTGTTATTCATTTCATCTGACACTATCATAAACACACACCAAAGCGTTTTTTCGCAAGCGTTTCGCGATTTTTCTAAAAAAATTTTGTGTAAATAAAAAGCGCTATTCTTCTTGTTGCTGTTTGGCGGCCTTGCACTGGTGCTGTTGCTCGAACAGTTCAACAGTCCTTTCACTATCGCTTTGCAAATAGTCGGTGTCGTAATGTTCATTGCTGCATTTGTCACCAAAAGCATTTTCAAAAAATCAATGCTCAAAAAAGCCTTGAACGGCGAGTACCCTGCAGGAGCTGACGAACTGAACGCCGGTTTTGAAGCATACAAGCTGAAAAACGCCCACGAGCTCGATGAGGTTCGCCGGTACGACGATACCGTCGCCAGATTGAGAGAGATCATCAGAGAGCTCCAAGGCTTGATCTGACCACAGCTGAATACTAAAAAAGTAATCGCTCCGGGCAAGAGGTCGTTGTGATCTGTTGCCAAGAGCGATTTTCTTTTTATATATATAAAGAACCTGCGAGTTGCTTTTACACTTTTTACAGCTAAGTACTTTTTTGCGGCAGAAAAAAAGACAACGGGGACGGATAAACCGTCCCCGAAAGTGTTGTGGGATATATTAATACATTCCGCCCATGCCACCTGCGGCAGGTGCTGCGGGAGTTTCTTCTTTAATGTCGGTAACGAGCGACTCGGTGGTGAGAACCATCGAAGCGACAGAAGCCGCATTCTCGAGTGCGCTGCGTGTGACCTTGGTCGGGTCGACTATGCCTGAAGCGATCATGTCGACATAAGCCTCTTTGTATGCGTCGAAGCCATAGCCCTTAGGCGACTTTTTAACGTGCTCGGCGACAACACTGCCCTCAAAGCCTGCGTTCTCGGCGATCTGTCTGACGGGCTCTTCGAGTGCACGCAGAACTATTGCAACACCCGTGCGCTCGTCGCCATCGGTCTGCTTGAGCAGAGCCTTGACAGCGGGGATAACGTCGATAAGTGCCGTTCCGCCACCGGGAACGATGCCCTCGAGTGCAGCAGCCTTGGTTGCGTTGAGAGCGTCCTCGATGCGCAGCTTCTTATCCTTCATCTCTGCCTCGGTAGCAGCGCCGACCTTGATAACGGCTACGCCGCCTGCGAGCTTAGCAAGGCGCTCCTGCAGTTTTTCTCTGTCGAAATCGCTGGTAGCGGTCGCGATGGCAGCTCTGATCTGAGCAACTCTTGCTGCGATAGCTTCTGAATCGCCTGCGCCGCGAACGATGGTGGTAAATTCTTTTGTGACCTTGACCTGACCTGCTCTGCCGAGCTGTGCCAGAGTAGCGTCCTTGAGCTCAAGACCGAGGTCGGACGAGATGACTTCGCCGCCTGTGAGTATAGCGATGTCCTGCAGCATTTCCTTGCGGCGATCGCCATAGCCGGGAGCCTTGACTGCAACGCAGCTGAATGTGCCACGGAGCTTGTTGACGATGAGTGTTGAAAGTGCCTCGTTGTCGATATCCTCGGCAATGATGAGCAATTTAAGACCGTTCTGAACGACCTGCTCGAGCAGAGGCAGG
>CAZNCN010000027.1:0-19324 GCA_964571635.1 uncultured Ruminococcus sp.
TTGTAGTGCCGATGTGGTTGCAATTGAAGATTATGAATGGAAGATGCGAACGGTTTTATGATATAATAACGGCAGAAAGGCGGTTTTATTATGGGATGTTGGGGCATGGAATTGACACAAAGCGACGAGTTCTGTGAAACATATGATAAATTTATGGATTCATACAATGAAGGCGTAGCGGTATCGGAAATAACAGCTGTAATACTTGCAGAGTATCATACTGAATTTGACGACAATGACGGCGTAATGCATGATGTTTATTTCGCACTTGCTAAAGCAGAATGGATGTGCTGTGAGCAATCTGAACTTGTTCTGAACCGTGTGAAAGAAATCATTGAAAGTGGTGCTAATATTGAATTTTATAGAGAGGTCTTGTGTGGAATTGCACCAAAATCCGCCTAATTCCGCCTAATTGGTGTTTGGCGACAGGTCTTCACGCTCCGGCATTTTGTTATCCGTGCGGAAATATACGAGTTTCTGTTTGATCGTAACAAGTACACGGCTGATAAAAAGTTATTTGATATATTTTAAATCGATGCGAGTGACGCCATTTCACAAATCAATCTATACAGAGCAGCCGGCGCTCGGTTTTTTTGTTTTCGAGCTGGTGAGAAAACTCAAGAATCTTGCATATTGACAAGTCTACCTTGATGAATTATAATTCCTAATGCAAGTTAACTTCATGAAAAGCGGAGTTGAATATTAACCGAAACGCCCATCATGTAATCTGCGGCACAACTGCCGAAAATGCTCGGAGTGGTACTTGAATTGCAATTGAACTGCTATATGTTCTTTCTCGATAGAGCACGGGACGGTGGCGGCGAGAATTATAATGAGATGCCACCATTTCATTATAAGGAGGATAATGACTATGAAAATAAAAAATAACAAAAGTGCTATAAAACTACTTTCTGTTCTGTTGGTGTTGCTGCTCGCACTTTCAGGATGCTCTGTATCAAACGGCGGATCAGCGACAGTCAGTGACACCACAGTAAGCAAACCGTCGGCGGATGAATCTTTGATGCCGCCTCCCTCGCCACCGAGCGCTTCTACGCAAAGACCCACGCGCCCGATAACTGCCACAATAACGCTTGAGGATAACGACATTGTCGTGAATGGCAGTGGTGCATCGACAAACGGTGATACGCTGACAATATACGAGGACGGCGTATATGAGCTCAGCGGCACACTTTCCGACGGACAAATCATCATCGATGCCCCAAAGAAGGCGATGGTTGAGCTTGTCCTTTCGGGGATCAATGTCACTAACAGCAAGAATGCGGCTATCTATTGCAAAAACTGTGACGATCTTTTCATCAGCTTGACCGAGAACACGCAAAACATCATCAGCGATTCTCAGAATTATATATACGACGATGCCGTCAAGGAAGAACCCAACGCTGCACTGTTCAGCAAGACTGACCTTAATATTGGCGGCACAGGAGTGCTGATCGTCAACGCTAATTTTATGCACGGCATCTACACCAAGGACGACCTCGTGATCGAAGGTGGCAAATTTCGTGTAAACGCGGTCTCCGATGCGATAAGAGGCAAGGACTCGATAACTGTCCTGAACGGTCAATTTGAGATCACTTCGGGCGGCGATGCGTTTCAGGCAACCAATGCCGAAGATGCCACGCTCGGTTATGTGCAGATAATGAACGGCGATTTCGTCATAAGATCTGTTGGCGATGCCATACAAGCAGAAACCTCGCTGCTGATATCGGACGGCAGATTCAATATTACTACAGAAGGCACGCCTGCGGGCAGTTCGAGCAGCCAAAAAGGCTTGAAGTCGGGAGGCCTGTTGACTGTTCAGAACGGCGATTTTTGCATTATCAGCGAGGATGATGCTGTTCATTCCGATGCTGATGTTAAGATAGAGGGTGGCACCTTTTATATCGAAACAAACGATGACGGGGTGCACGCTGACCGTAACTTGTATATCAACGGTGGTGAGATCAGGGTTTCTGTATGCTACGAGGGCTTTGAGGGGACTGTCATCAAGATCAACGGCGGAAAGTCATACATCAAGGCATCTAACGATGCTGTCAGCGCAGCGGCAGGTACGCCCGAGGCAAAGGCCTTTGATGGACGTGGCGGAAATCCGCATGTTCAGGCATGGATCAACGGTGGTGAGCTTGAGGCAAGTGCCGGCGGCGATGTTGTTGACTCCAACGGCAACATCTATGTGACGGGTGGCAAGCTCCGCCTCAGTGCGCCGCCATACCCCGATTATGAGGGCTCTCTCCTTTGTAACGGCGATGTGACCATCACCGGCGGAAATATTGCCGCTGTCGGGTGCATGGGTGTGAATGTTTATTGGGATAAACAGCCTATTCTGTGGTTCTCTCACACCAATGAAATAGCCGAAGGAAGCATATTGTCGATACGCGATGCTAACGGCAACGTCCTCTTGGAGCTTGCAACGCAGAGCGATGCGGTGCAATCGGTATATACCACACCTGATTTCAGGGTTGGGGAAACCTATTCTCTCTATATCGATGGCGAAAAGAAGCTGGATGTAACATTGAAGGACGGAATGAATGCTATCGGCGACGACGGCGGCAGGTTCACAGGCGGCTATGGACGCGGAAATATGGCGTCATTCAGAAGCTGATTATCAAAAAACTTGTAAGATTCTGCCCTCGGCTGTATCAAAATGTTGAGCTGCAGAAATTGGGAAAATCCATAAAATCATACATTAAGCAGTTGACAGCGTAAGCAGTATGCAGAATTTCAACTTTACAAACGGGCAGATGTCTTTTGTGTGCGGCGAAAATAACGACTGATTTTGCGGCATTTTTGTTTCTTTTGTCGATTGACAAATCTGCCTGCTCTTGTTATAATCTAACCAGGTTAGTCTTTTAGGGAGGAATGTGTATATGGCAACTAAAGAACAGATCGACTATATCATAAGCGAATTGCCCAAAGCACACCCGGCCAATTTTTTTAAGGTATTCAACGACTCTAACACGGGGATTGGCTTCGCCATCAAATTGCTCTATTCGGCAGAGGACAACCGTTTGTCTGCGGGAGCGATCAGCGAGTCAATGTGTGTCAGCACAGCGAGGGTAGCGGTGCTTCTGAAAAAAATGGAGAGCAAGGGTCTGATCACTCGTGAGAGCGACATGACAGATGCACGCGTGACGGTGGTCTGCCTTTCTGAAGCGGGAAAAAACGTCGCCAGGCAAATGCGGCAGAATATGCTGGGGCATATTTCGCATGTGATAGATAAGGTCGGAATGGAAAAGCTCAAGCAGTTCATCGAACTGTCCGTGGAAGTTAAGACTGCCATGGCAGAGGGGTTTCCAACGCCTACCGATTCAATTAACATAGATGCAAAAGAATAGATCAGGCTTAGGCCTGATTAATTTTCAACAAAAAGCCTAACCAAGTTAGCGAGTTTTTGAAATCATATTAATTATATCAATTTTTCACATACAGGAGGATAGAATATGATCAAACTAGTGAAAAAAATGAAGCCGCAGGATTGGTGTTATGCACTGATCTGCATTGCGTTTATCGTGGTGCAGGTCTGGCTTGATATGACCATGCCGGGTTATATGCAGGAGCTGACCATCTTGATAGAGAAGCCCGGCAGTCAGATGTCAGAGGTGTGGAGTGCCGGTGGCATGATGCTGCTCTGCTCATTCGGAAGTGTAGCGGCGGCTGTTATCACGGCGATCTTCTCGGCACGCATCGGTAGCGATCTCGGCTTCGCCCTGCGCGGAAGCCTGTTCAAGAAAGTGCAGAGCTTTTCTATGGAGGAGATCGGCAGATTTTCTACCGCGAGCCTGATTACCCGCTCCACTAACGATATTCAGCAAGTGCTCATGTTCATCGTTATGGGCTTGCAAATGCTGATTAAAGCACCCGTGACCGCAATTTGGGCGATCTGCAAGATAGCAGATCAGGAATGGCAGTGGTCACTGGCTACCGCAATAGGGGTCGTGATCGTGCTGTCAGTCGTCGGGATATGCATTTCGCTTGTTCTGCCAAAGGTCAGAAGAATGCAAAAGCTGACCGATGACCTCAACCGTGTCACCCGCGAGAACCTGAACGGTTTGCGCGTGGTTCGGGCATACAACGCAGAAGAATATCAAGAAAACAAATTTGCGGCAGCCAATGATGAGCTGACAAAGACACAGCTTTTCCAGCAACGCACCATGGCGTTTATGATGCCGACCATGATGCTGGTTCAGAGCGGCTTGATGCTGGCTGTATATTGGATCGGTGCTGTATTGCTCTGCAGTGCCGGCACCGTTGACGGCAGAGTTGCCATGTTTGGCAATATGATGGTGTTCAGCCAATACGGCATTATGATCGTCATGTCGTTTATGATGCTGGTCATGCCCTTCATGATGCTCCCGCGTGCTTCTGTTGCGGCAAAGCGTATCAACGAGGTGTTGGATACCGAGCCGACGATTCATAACGGAACTGTAATCGAGGGCAAACCGGGTGTGGTTGGCGAGGTCGAGTTCAAAAATGTATCTTTCCGTTACCCGGATGCTGAGGAAGATGTGATACACGATATTTCATTCACAGCGAAGAAGGGCGAAACTGTTGCTTTCATCGGTTCTACGGGATGCGGCAAGAGTACTGTTATCAATCTCGTTCCGCGTTTCTATGATGTCACGGACGGCGAGGTTCTGGTGGACGGTGTCAATGTCAAGGACTATGATGAGCGTGCCCTGCGAAATAAGATCGCCTATGTTTCGCAAAGGGCAACGCTTTTCTCAGGAACTGTCGCTTCCAATATTGCCTACGGCGATAACGGACAGGAGCCGCTGACAGAGGCGGATATTGCCGATGCGGCAGACACGGCGCAGGCAAGCGAATTTATCGAAGGCTCACCTGAAAAATACGATAGGTATGTCGCACAGGGCGGTGCTAACTTCTCGGGTGGTCAGAAACAGCGCCTTTCCATCGCGCGTGCGATCGCAAGAAAAGCCGAAATTCTCATCTTTGATGACTCTTTCTCGGCTCTTGACTATAAGACAGACCGCCTGCTCCGCAAGACCTTGGATAAAAAATGCAAGGACGTTACCAGACTGATCGTGGCACAGCGGATCGGTACGATCAAAGATGCAGACAGGATCGTCGTGCTGGACGAGGGACGAATGGTCGGCATCGGCAAGCATGAAGAGCTCATGCAGACCTGTGAGGTCTATCAGCAGATCGCTCTTTCTCAGCTTTCAAGGGAGGAACTTGCGTAATGGAAAAGAAAGAATACGAATTCGGTCAGGCACAGCAAAGACCGATGCGCCGAGGCCCCGGAGGTCCCGGTGGAAGAATGCGCGTAGTAGAAAAGCCCAAGGATCTGGTCGGAACCTGGAAAAAGCTGCTCATATATTGTCGTAAGTATATAGTCTTTATTGTGATCGCACTTGTCTGTGCGATCGGCGGAACCGTGCTTACACTGCTTGGCCCCGATAAGCTCTCTGAAATTACTAAGTATATTGAGGCAGGACTTTTTGCGGGAAGCATCGATTTGGATGCGATCTTTGAGGTCGCGATCACGCTTATTTGCTTCTATGCCACAAGCTGGTTGCTCTCGGCAATGCAGAGCTGGATCATGGCGACTGTCACACAGCGTGTATCCAGAACCATGCGAAGCGATATTTCTCGCAAGATCAATCGATTGCCCATGTGGTATTACAACCGTACGACAACGGGTGATGTACTCTCGCGTGTGACCAACGATGTAGACACCATTGGACAGTCGCTCAACCAAAGTGTCGGCACGCTGATTACGCAAATCGTGCTGTTCTTCGGAAGCCTGATCATGATGCTTGTTACCAACTGGATCATGGCACTGACCGCTGTTGCGGCGACCTTGATCGGTCTTGTTATTATGCTTCTCATTATGAGCCGAAGCCAAAAATACTTTACAAGACAACAGCGAGATCTCGGCGCACTCAACGGACACGTTGAGGAGAACTATGCAGGACACACAGTCGTCAAGGCGTATAACGGCGAGGTGCAGGCGATCGCAGAGTTTGACCGTCTCAATGCAAGCCTCCGTGACAGCGGCTTTAAGGCACACTGTCTGTCTGGACTGATGATGCCGCTGATGACCTTTATCGGCAACTTTGCATATGTTGCCGTCTGTATCGTGGGCGGTACACTTGCTTTGAACGGCAGTATCGGTATTGAAATCATTGTGGCGTTCATGCTCTATGTCCGCTACTTTACGCAGCCCCTCTCGCAGGTCTCGCAGGCTATGCAATCGCTTCAGTCTGCAGCAGCGGCAGGCGAGCGTGTCTTTGAGTTCCTTGAAGCCGAGGAGATGGAGGACGAGAGCAACAAGACAAAGAGCCTTGAAAATGTTAAAGGCTCTGTTGAATTCAGCCATGTTAAATTTGGCTATGAGGATTCGGATAAGACTGTTATTCACGATTTTTCAGCCGTGGCAAAGCCGGGACAGAAAATTGCTATCGTAGGTCCTACCGGTGCAGGAAAGACAACTATGGTCAATCTCTTAATGCGATTTCACGAGATTCAGGGCGGTGAGATAAAGATCGACGGCATTTCTACAAAGGATGTAAAGAGAGAGGATGTTCACGATCAGTTCTGTATGGTCTTGCAGGATACATGGCTGTTTGAGGGCACGGTCAGAGAAAACCTCGTATATTCCACGCCAAATGTTTCGGATGAAAAGATTAGAGAAGCCTGCAAGGCTGTCGGACTTGATCATTTTATTAAAACATTGCCAAACGGCTATGACACCGTTCTCACCGATCAGGTTAACCTGTCACAGGGTCAGAAGCAGCAGTTGACAATTGCCCGAGCAATGATCGCAGATAAGCCGATGCTGATCTTGGATGAAGCAACAAGCTCTGTCGACACGAGAACCGAGCTTCAAATTCAGGATGCTATGGATAAGCTGATGCACGGTCGCACCTCTTTTGTCATCGCACATCGACTCTCCACCATCAAAAATTCAGATCTCATTCTTGTTATGAAGGACGGCGATATTATCGAAAGCGGTAACCATGAGGAGCTTTTGGCAAAGGGCGGCTTCTATGCCGAACTTTACAACAGCCAATTTGAGCAGGCAACAGCATAAGGAGAATTTGTTATGAGCTTAAAATATGTAACTATCGAGCGCGAATACGGCAGCGGCGGCACAAAAATTGCCCGCCGCCTCGCCGAGGAATGCAGAATACATTGCTATGGTGAGGAGATCCTTGAGGCTGTATCTAAAAAGTTGGACATTCCCGTGGAGCAGATCCAAAAATACGAGGAGACGGTCAGCGATAGCTTTCTGTATACGGTATTCATGATGAGCCGTGCACAGGAGGGCAATGCCGATATGCTCACAAAAGACGGTCACATCTTTGTTGCCGAGCAGCAGGAGATTAAAAATCTTGCCGCTTTCGGTTCTGCGGTCTTCATTGGCCACTGTGCATCCGAGGCATTGAAGGACAAGGATGTCATAAAGGTGTTTATCAGATCCTCAGACCGAGAGAGAAAGGCTAAGAGGATCGCCGAGGACTATGGCATTTCGGAAAAGAATGTCGAGAGCACACGCAATCGCTTTGATAATAAGAGAGCAAAATACTATTATGCGAACACGGCAAAGAAATGGAATGATTTTTCTAATTACGATATTGTTCTGGATTCAGCAAAGCTTGGTATCGAGGGATGCGTTTCTGTGCTCAAGGGCATTTTCTCAGAAGAATAATAGAACAGACTTAATATAATGAAAAAGACAATCAAGATATCAAAAACATCTCGTATGCACGGCATAAAGCTGATAGCACGCGCTGTATTATTTGCTTCGGCGTTGACGCTGTATGTGATAAATCGCGTCAAAAACACCGATAAAGTATTTGGCGGTTATGAAAGATTGATTTGGCTCATGTCGGTAATATGGCTGGTATACGCAGTCGAAATGCTCCTGCGATTCTTTCCGTCGAGCATCGAAAGCCCTGGGTGTCAAAAGCAATTTGCGAGAACTTATCAGCCGACTGGGGATGATAAACCTCGGCTGCAGTCGTGGAAACGTACATTTGCGGTCGCTGCAGTGTGGCTTATGCTAAATGCCGCAATAGGTGTTCTCTATATAACCGAGATCATAGATGCGGGGATATTGGTTCTGATCAGCCTTGCTTATGGTGTTTGCGATATGATCTGCATATTGTTTTTCTGCCCGTTTCAGACGTGGTTTATGAAAAACAGATGCTGCACCGATTGCCGTATCTATAATTGGGATTTTGCCATGATGTTTACACCGTATGTGTTTATCCCAAGCTTTTATACTTGGTCGCTTTTGGGAATGTCAATCTTGCTGCTTTTGCGCTGGGAGATCACTCTTCGCCGCCATCCCGAACGCTTTGCCGCAAACACCAATGCCTGCCTTTCGTGCGAAAATTGCAGCGAGAAGCTCTGCTCGCATAAAAAGCAGCTTGTGGCGTTTATCCGAAACAAAAGGTTTATTCGAAGATATTGATATCAATGCGTATTTAGCAAAGCTCGCAGAAAAGGGCTTGCTGCACTTGGCCCAGCTTTGTAATAGCACACGCAGTACTTGCTTTGACAAAGTCTTGAAAAGCACCGATGCTTATAGGCTTGCCGAGCAATCCGATTTCATTGACCTTGGCATACCGGTGACTTCAACTATCAACGTATTGCCAGTCCTCCTTTCGGCATGAATGCCCATTCCTTTCCCTAATTCAGCGGGCAGTTAATCAGGACGTCTTGGGCGTCGTCCCCTACGGTGTTGTTATGTGGCATGGGCGCTCATTTTGCTGCTTGCGGCGATCGGCGCCGTACAAAAACGACAAAAACGTTTGAAGTGAAAAATGCGGCGCTTGTAGTGCGCCGCATTTTTTAATCAATAATTATGTCAATCTGCTGCTTTTTCCTGACCGGTTATCTGATCTGCGTCGGTTGAAGACATAAATATCACGACGTTGTCGGGAATACCGGAGATTGTATTGGTGGTTCCGGTGGATTTAATCTCAACAAGTTTTGCAGTTTCGTCGCTGTAAGAGGCAACAACCTCTTCGCCGAGCTTGCCATTGGAGTAGATGAAGTGGTATTTTTCGTCGATTTGAATGACTGTGCCGTTGTCGAGCATGGCATCGGATTGGGCGGCGAGCACCATCTTAAGCGTGTTCTGTGCGTTTTGCAGGCGGGCGCTTTTCTGCGCACTCTCTACGATCGCAGGGAATGTCGGAATCAAAACCGCCGCAAGTATGCCGATGACCGCTATCACGATCAGCATTTCAACGATTGAAAAGCCCTTTTTGTTTAATTTTTTCTTCATTTTGCTTTCCTCCAAGTTTGTTTTTGCATAAAAATATCGCATAAAATGCACGACTTCGCGTACATCTTATGCGACAATTATATACATTTTCGCCTTATATGTCAATGCCTTTTGCAATATTTGACATAGGTTTCGCCAATTTTCCGCCGCACTTAATGCCATTGCTGGCATTAAGCAACGGGCAGTTGCTTGCAAATTTTATTATTTTATAGTAGAATATAATCACAAAGCAGAGGAGGGTATGAATATGGAAACAAAGAACATAATTCTTGAGCTCAGGACAAAAAGAGGTTTATCGCAGGAGGAGCTTGCGGAAAAGCTATTTGTAACGCGGCAGGCGGTATCGAGGTGGGAAACGGGCGAAACGATACCAAACACAGAGACGCTAAAGCTGCTGTCGCAGTTCTTTGACGTGTCGATAAACACGCTGCTCGGTTCGCCGCGCCAGCTTATCTGTCAATGCTGCGGTATGCCGCTTGAGGATTCCAACACCAGCAAGGAGCCAGACGGTTTATTTAACGAAGAATATTGCAAGTGGTGCTATGCCGACGGCGAGTATATGTATCACAACATGGACGATCTGATAGATGTCTGTGTCGTACACATGGCAAGCGAAGCATTCACGCCCGAGCAGGTTCGTGCTTACATGAAAGAGATGCTGCCAAAGCTCGACTATTGGAAAAAATACAAATACCTTGACGATGCCAACAAATTTGAAGAATTCAAAGCCAACCTGGTCGAAGAGATCAACGCACTGAATATCGCGGGAATGCCAAAAGTCAAAAAGCTCAGTGCTCTTGTCGGCGGATATGTCAACCTTGAATACCGTCTTCCCAACGGCAAAACAGCAAAATTTCTTGACGACGCTGCAACCTATCTCGGCACACAGCTCGAATGCGAATCCGGCGGCAACAGATGCTTTGGTATCGTTGCAAACATGGATTTCATACTCATTTGCACCTACGAAGCAAACGGAGAGAATCCCGAGCTTGTTATTTATAAAAAGCGATAAGCAGTTCAACTTAAAACCAAATACGTGCTGCCTAACAACATATAAATCGCGGAACAACATGAGTTGTTCCGCGACTTTGGTTTTATTGTTTATGTGTGTTTTTTTCGATGCGTTCTAAATACATGATGATATCGCCGAGAGCATACATGAGCACGCTCAAATAAAGGACGCCGAAAAATCCGGCAAAAAACAGCAGGACATTTTTTAAGAACACAGCCAAAACTAAACTTCCAACGAAGCCTAATATCATAATTATAGTTGCATATATCTTAACATAATTGTTTGTATGGTCGCTCTCGACATTAGCCGATTGGGCATTGGCGTTATTGCTCGCATTTGACCGACTTTTATAATACGCATCCTCAATTATAATCCCGCTGTTAACGCTCTTCAGTTGCATGATTGCATTATATAGACCTGTTGTATCGTATGTATAAAAATTCGCAAATTCTCCGCCTTGACAAATGAAAGCACAATAATCATTTTTGGCACTGAGGTTCACTTCTTCTATTTCGTTGAAGAGTATTTCTTTTTGATATGCTCCATTGTACATAACTTTGCCATTTGTAAAATCGAATACAACATAGCCGCCATTCGTTATTTTTATCACGATGTTTTCCATATAATATCCTTTCCTTTTTGTTATTTGGTGCATTTTAGGCGTTTCTGTCGGCGGCGCTTTTGGGGAATGCGTTTCACCTCCTTAAAAACAAAAAGTGCGCCAACCGAGGTCGACGCACGAAAAACGCAAGCCCCGATTGTCGCCAAACAAATCTTAAACACATGAGGTACAAGCCCTGCTGCCATTCAAGTGGAGCTGCGTTTTTGCCGCATTAAATTGAATGGCGTGCAAAAAAGATACAGCTATACCTTTGGTTTAGGGATGTACCGAGAATAATTATTAAGATTTGTTTGGCATAATTATTATACCATATCATTAGGTATTGTGCAAGGAAAAAATGATGTGCAAAAGGCATCACGCGTCGTTTATTTTTGCAGAGATCTGCAAAAAACATCAAACTAACAACAACTAAATGCCCCCCCAAAAAAATAGGCTGCCAAACGGCAGCCCACATACATTACCCGTATCAGCCGAAGAGGTTAAACTGAACGAACAATGCAGAAAGTAATGATGCAACGAGCGAAACAACGGTTATCTGCGTATTAATCGAAGGGCCTGCGGTATCCTTAAACGGGTCGCCGACCGTATCGCCGATGACAGCAGCCTTATGGGCTTCGCTGCCCTTGCCGCCTTCGTTGCCTGACTCGACATATTTTTTGGAGTTATCCCAAAGTCCGCCTGCATTGGACATAAACAGCGACAAAAGCAAGCCGCTGACTATGTTGCCCATGAGGAAGCCGCCGATCGCCGACGGGCCGCCGATAAAGCCGACTGCCACGGTTGCGATGATGGTGACAAGACCTGCGGGAATAAGCTCACGAAGTGCGCCTGTCGTTGCGACGTCGATGCACTTATCATACTCGGGCTTGACGCCCTCTTTGCCTTCTTTAAGTCCGACGATAGTGTTGAACTGACGATGTATCTCGGCGACCATTTTCTGTGCATTCTTGTCAACGCCCAGAATGAGCATTGCAGAGAACACAGCAGGGATTGCAGCACCGACGAGCAGACCAAAGAATACGGTCGGATCCATGATATCAAAGCCGTTCAGCAGAGTGCCGCCTATTTCTGCGATAGCGTCGTTGGCCTCTGACATAAACGTACCGAGCAGCGAAATGACCGTGAGGCCTGCAGCACCGATAGAAAAGCCCTTTGTAACCGCCTTGACGGTGTTGCCGGCAGAGTCGAGCTCATCGGCGATACGTATAGCATCTTCACCAAGACCGCCCATTTCGGCAAGTCCGCGAGCGTTGTCGACGATAGGCCCGTATGCGTCGTTAGAAATTATCATTGCGACTATCGAGAGCATACCGACTGCCGACATTGCTATGCCAAACAGAGGGAAGTTGCCGCCCAAAGGTTCGCAGATCTTATAAGAAACAAGTGCCGAAACGGCAATACCTATCATTGCGGGCAGTGCCGAAAGGAAGCCGTATGAAACACCCGAAAGGACTGTGAAAGCAGGTCCGCTCTTAGAGGCGTGTGCGACCTTCTTGACGATAGGCTTTGAGTCGTCCGTAAAATAGTCGGTAGCGAGTCCGATAATGACGCCGACGATAAGTCCGGTTGCCGAGCAGCCCCAGATCTCCCACGAGAAGCCAAAAAGCCAGGTTGCGGCAGCGGTGAGTGCCATAAACAGTGCTGAGGTAACATATGTTGACGAGTTGAGCGCGCCTGTAGGCGTGCCGTTTTTTGTTATTCTTGCGGTTGCAATGCCGATGATAGAAGCCAAAAGTCCGAGTGCGGCATAGCAGAGTACCATCATTGTGTTGATCTCGCCTGTGCCGAGCGTCTGTGCGATAACAATAGCAGAAGCAAGCGCTGCGACGTTAGAGTCAAACAAATCAGCGCCCATGCCTGCGACGTCACCGACGTTGTCGCCTACGTTATCTGCGATAACTGCGGGGTTACGAGGATCATCCTCGGGAATTCCGAGCTCGACCTTGCCAGTAAGGTCTGCTGCGACGTCAGCGGTCTTTGTAAAGATGCCGCCACCTGCCTTGGCAAACAATGCGAGCGAGCTTGCTCCGAACGAAAATCCGAGCAGAATAGATGCGTCACCGACTATCCACAGCACGACAGAAACGCCGAGCACTGCACAGCCGACAACGATAAGACCCATGACCGAGCCACCGCGAAAGCCGATCAGGAATGCGGGCTTTATGCCCTTTTTGGCAGCCTCTGCAGATCTGCCGTTGGACAATCCGGCAACAATGATGCCGAGCTTGCCTGCAATAGCCGACAAGACCGCACCGGCGATATACGATATCGCCATAGCGACGTTCTTCATAATGTCCTTGCTGCTCCAGATAGGCGCAGGCAGGAACAAAAAGATGCACACGGCAACGACTGCCGCAAAGATAGCGAGGATCTTATATTCACGTCTCATAAACGTGTTTGCACCCTCGCGGATGAGCTGCGCAACCTCGGTAATCCTTTTATTCTCCTGCGGCTGACGTTTTACCCAAACGTACAGATAGGCAGCAAATAAAAAGGCGATGAAAGAAATATATTCATTGCCACAACAACTAACAAATTTTCTTAAAACTTAAAGGAATGAGCCCGGTACAATACCGAGCTCATTCGCAACTGATTTAATATTTTATTTTGTCTGAACTTTGTGATTCGCTTCAGGCTTTTGATATTATTGTGTCAGCAGGTGTATTCGGGTCAGCCGAACAAACCTGATGAAAGATATCTGTCGCCTGTATCCGGCATAAGTGCAACGATGCGCTTATTTTTGTTTTGCGGCATTTGCGCAAGCGTTATAGCGGCATGCAAAGCAGCACCCGACGATATTCCGACGAGCAAGCCCTCATATTTAGCCACGGCACGTGCCGCCTCGAATGCCTCTTGATCCGAAACGGTGATGATCTTATCATAAACGTTGGTATCAAGCACCTCGGGCACAAAGCCTGCGCCGATGCCCTGCAGTCCGTGCTTGCCGGGTTTGCCGCCCGAAAGCACTTGCGAGCCTGTCGGCTCGACAGCTACGATCGTTATATCGGGCTTTTGCTCTTTGAGATAGCGTCCGACACCGGTGATAGTTCCGCCTGTTCCAACGCCTGCGACGAAACAGTCGATATTGCCGTCGGTATCGTGCCATATCTCGGGCCCTGTGGTCTTATAATGTGCCTCGGGATTTGCCCTGTTTGTGAACTGTCCTGCGATGATACTGCCATCCAGCTCTCTGTTTAGCTGCTCTGCCTTTGCGATAGCACCTTTCATGCCTAATGCACCATCGGTGAGCACAAGCTCTGCGCCATAGGCAGTCATAAGCATACGCCGTTCTGCCGACATGCTGTCGGGCATAACGATGATGACCCTATAACCTCTTGCTGCTGCGACTGCGGCGATGCCAATGCCTGTATTGCCGGAGGTAGGCTCTATGATGACGCTGCCGTCATGAAGTGTTCCGTCCCTCTCTGCCGATTCGATCATATTAAGTGCAACTCTGTCCTTGACAGAGCCGGCAGGATTGAACATCTCGAGCTTCAAAAGCAGGTCTGCCTGCAAGCCGAAATGCTTTTTTATGCCAAGAGCTTCTAAAAGCGGAGTTCCGCCTATAAGCTCAGACTGCGAATGATATATTCTGCCCATTTAAAAAACTCATCCCCTTGCGATGAACGCCTGAACCTCGTCGCCCGTGGGCAATGAAGCGATAGCACCTTTGCGCGTTACCGTGAGTGCACCGACCGCATTTGCATATTTCGCCGCTCTCGTTATATCGCCTGTGCGCATATATTCAATCGCTATTGCGGCGGTGAATGCGTCGCCTGCTGCGGTGCTGTCGACCTCGTTGACGTCATAGGACGAAACGAGATCGCAATATTTGCCGTCATAAACAAAGCAGCCGCGTGAGCCGAGTTTGAGCACGACATATTTGATATCTATGCGGTTGCAGAGCGAAATGCAAGCCTTGAGACAATCACTGGGCGAAACGGGACGTATGCCCGTGAGTATTTCGGTTTCGGTCTCGTTGGGCGAAAAGATCTCACATTTTGGGATAGTCGCAAGGTTCCAATCTTTTGTCGCAGCACCTGCGTCGACAAAAAGCGGCAATCCGTTCTTGCGTGCTCTGAAAGCCGCTGCGGCAACCGCATCGGGACCGCCCTCGAACTGCACCAAAACTCCGTCCGGGCAGCACTTGAACGACTCGTCAACGTCCGAAGCGCACAGGCGCTTGTTTGCACCTTTAAAGACAACGATGCGATTAGTACCGTCGGCCTCGACCGTGACAAATGCAGAGCCTGTCTGCTCGACCTTGTCGGTGACAATATACTTTGTATTAATGCCGTTTGCGTTAAAATAACGCTTTAGCTGATCACCGTAAGTATCGTCGCCGAGCCTTGCGCAGAGTGCGACCTCGGTATCGCCGAGCTTTGCGGCAGCCATAGCTGAATTTGCGCCCTTGCCGCCGGGCGTAAGCACATATTTGCCGTCAGAGATCAGCGTTTCGCCTGCCTGCGGTGCATAAGGCGTTTCGATGCGAAAATCAATATTTGCGCTGCCAACCACCAGCAATCTTTTAATCATAGTGTCACCTTTTCCCTTCTTTATACTATTAGTCACTGTATTTTACAATATCCGAGGCGATTTGTCAACTATTGCCTTTATATTTTCGTCTTGTGGCGTCTCCGCCTCTGATGTGACGCTCCTGCTTATTTTTTTGCAGCACCTCGCACACAGTTTCCCACAGTGCCCGATTCTCGTATTTAAGGCGCTCGGTTATATCCTTGTGCACGGTGCTCTTGCTGATGCCAAAGACCTTTGCCGCCGCTCTGACCGTGCATTTTGTCTCGGCGACATAAAGCCCTATGCGCGTATATCTGCTCATATTATCGCTGTTTGTCATGCCTTTTACCCTCCGATCTGCAAAGATACACGCAAATATATGTTTCTTTTGCCCGATAAATAACAAAAAGTGCTTGAAACTATTGCGGTTTCATGGTAGAATATATTGACGTGTTATAGTCAACAACCTATTGTGGAGGATGCTCATATGAAAATATTAGTTACAGGCGGTGCCGGATATATCGGCTCGCACACTTGCGTCAAGCTGATCGAGCAGGGCTATGAGATCGCGATATACGACGATCTCTCTAATTCAAAGCCCGAGACTATCGACCGCATCGAGCGCATAACAGGCAAGAGGCCGCTGTTTTTTGAGGCGGACATTCTTGACCGCAAGGCACTTGACGATGCATTCGAGCAGTTCAAGCCCGAAGCCGTCATACATTTCGCAGGCAAGAAGGCAGTGGGTGAATCTGTCGCAAAGCCTTTAATGTATTATCACAACAACATCACAGGCACGCTGCAACTTTTGTATGCGATGCGTGACCACGGCTGCAAAAAGATAGTCTTTTCGTCGTCTGCCACCGTTTACGGCACGCCCGAAACAGTGCCCGTAAGCGAGGATTTTCCCCTCTCATACACCAACCCCTATGGCGGCACAAAGCTGATGATAGAGTATATACTCAAAGATCTCTATACATCGGACAACGAGTGGGCGATATCGATACTCAGATATTTCAACCCGATCGGCGCTCATGAGAGCGGACTTTTGGGCGACGATCCTAACGGCATTCCCAACAACCTCATGCCGTATATCACGCGCGTTGCAAAGGGCATACTGCCCGAGCTCAGAGTTTTCGGCAACGACTATGACACACCCGACGGCACAGGCGTGCGCGATTATATTCACGTGCTCGATCTCGCACAGGGACACATCGATGCCATAAATCACATGGATGCGCCCGGCGTTCAGATCTACAACCTCGGCACAGGCAAGGGCTATAGTGTGCTCGACCTCGTCAAAGCGTTTGAGAGTGCCACTGGCATACACATCCCCTATATCATCACCGCAAGACGTCCCGGTGACGTGGCAATCAATTATGCAGACCCCGCCAAGGCAGAGAAATGCATAGGCTTTAAGGCTACGCATACGCTCGAGGACATGTGCCGCTCGGCATGGAATTTTGAAAGGAACAATCAATGAGATCAACGAAAATGCTAAAAAAGCTCATCGCAATGCTGCTCGTATGCGTTTCTGTGCTCACACTTCTCTGCGCATGCACAGACCCTGCAGATCAGTCAAAAGACCCATCTGACGTTTCGAGCGAGCAGAGCGACACATCATCAGCAGAACCAAGCAAGGAGCCCGATATGAGTGAAAACAGCGAGGTCAGCCTCGAACCCATCGATCCCGATCCCAATGCTTCCAAGATCTGGAAGTCAGACTATGCAGACAGCACGATAGCCTCCGCCGACGACGTTGCAAACGCCGTCGTATGGCGTGACGGTGCGATCAGCGATGATTATTCCGCCGTTATCAAGGGCGACGTCAAATATCTCTTTGCGGGCAGAGATCACACGAGAGTGGTCAACAATCCCGAGGGATATGCGATCACGCTGCCCGGCAACGACATAGAATGTGATTTTTCGCTCTCTGCCATACGCTGCAAGTTCTTTAACGACGACTATTGCCTCACCGTGACCTCGGAGAGCAGCAACCCCTATGGCAACAACGCAAACGGCTGGAACATTTACAACACCGAATGGCTCAGCAGATATATCGCAAACGATTCGTATCTCACCGCCAACACGCTTATGCGCACGGCACAGACAAAGACCTACACTGACCTTACAGACGGCTTTGAAGCGACTGTATACTGCATCAAGATCAACAACGATGCAGGCATCGAAATGCCTTATTATACTATCGCAGTCATCAAACGCCCGACAGAATATGTTCAGTTCTATCTGCTCGTTTTAAAGAGCAAGCAAAGAATGAATGACGATATGCTTGACATCGTCTCTTCATTCTCTGAAATAACCAGGCTCGGCAAGTCAGCCAACACGCTTGGCGCATACGAGCTCAAGTATGAAGAGCACTGGAATGACGAGACAAAAGCATATTTCGAAAAGATAATGCAGCAGGACACCGTCGATTGGGGCTTCTATCACCACAACCTCGAGCCGAGATCGAGCAGCCAGTATTTTGCAAACCAAAAGAAGGTCGCCGAGTGGCTCAACTGGTCTGTGACCAACCTTGACTACAGCACGGCGATATATCCCACATATACGCACATCGGCTTCGGCTCGTCACGCTCGCAGTTCCCCACCGATCAGGCAAAGGAATTTGCAGGCGGCAACGGCTTTAACGGCAAGCCCGTCCTGCAGATGTCATATCAGTTCACCACCTCAAACAATGTAAACCTTGACGGCTATACGCCGATGTTTGACATACTCAGAGGCAAATACGACGACCACTTCCGCTCGATCGCAAAGCAGATCAAGGCATACGGTGCACCTGTTTGGTTCAGACTCAACAACGAGATGAATTCAGACTGGGTCAGCTATTGCGGAATAGTAACTCTGCTCGACCCCGACATCTTCATAATGACCTGGCAGAGAATGTATGACATCTTTATCGAAGAGGGCGTTGACAACTGCATATTCGTTTTCAACCCGATAGCAGTCGACGTTCCTTATTCGAGCTGGGGCAATTATCTCAACTATTTCCCGGGTGCAGACTATTGCCAGGCCTACGGACTCACCTATTATGAGATGATCAACAACGCTCCCAACGAAAAGGTCACCTACAAGACCTTCAAAGAGATGTACACCTATCTCTATAACAAGAGCATGCCTTATTTTGACACATATCCCTGGGTCATCGGCGAATTCGGCTGTGCCTCGGGCGGTGAAGCATATTATGACTGGGGCATCAACAACTATGTTGCCACCGTACTCGGACGCAACGCCGACCAGCAGGCTCAGTGGATAACCGATATGTTCACGTATCTCGAAGATATGAGCGCACCCGAAAGCGAGTTTATCAGCAGGCTCAAGTACGCCATCTGGTTCTCGGTCAACGACTATGCATCCGACGGACGCATAACCAACTATCTCGACATTTCAAATGCCGAAAAAGCCATTGCCGCATTCAAGGCAGGACTTAAAAAGACACAGAAATAAGCAGTTTTTAAAGGGCGGCAGAGCCGCCCTTTATATTGCCATTATATTGCCAACGGAGGAATAACAGGCATGAATAAAATACGCCTTTTGCTGATAATTGTCCTCTGCCTTTCGGCTTGCGCGTGTGCCGATGTCACGGGTGACCCGTCAAATGACATTTTGAGTGCAGAAACAAGCTCTGATGCTTCGAGCGAAACATCAGAAACGGTCGTGTGCGAGGAAGCACTTAAATAGATGCCCTGCTCGCAGGCAAAGTGCCCGACCGCACTCTGCCGTCAAAAAATATTTTGCTCGGCAAAAAATATAAGGTCTCGCGCGAGTCGGGCGAAAACGGCTCGTATGTCGGCACAGACGCCTTTAAGCTCACTGACGGAATTTCGGCAGAGCAGTTTGACACCTACACTTGGGTCGGATTTACAGGCGGAACGGCGCT
>CAZNCN010000028.1:0-8597 GCA_964571635.1 uncultured Ruminococcus sp.
TGAGCTCACCGTCAACGGTGATGGTCTCTTTGGCAGGTTCGGTAGAGCCGCCCTCGGTGGTAACAACGAGCTGCAGCTTGGTGATCTTGACGGTTGCACCGCCAACACTGACTACCATGAGCTTGCAGAGGTCGACAGTGTCGGTAGTGAATGCGATCTTGCCGGCATAGCCTGCTTCTGCGGAATAGTCGCAGAATGCGAGGTCTGCAAACGGCATATCAAGGCTGATGGTTGCAGGACCAACGATGTCGCCGCCGCCGCTGAGGGTTGCACCCTCGACGAACTGATGCAGATAGATGTCGTCGCTCTCGGTACCGTCGTTTGCGCCGAGCAGTCTGATGCAGCCGTCGCCATTCTCAACAGTAGCTTCGAGAACGAGTCTGGTGTTAGCAACGTCAACAGTGATAGCTTCGGTGAGCGGGAAGGTTACGCTGGGCCAAACTGCGTTGCCGGTAGCGGTAAGTGTGCCATCGGTGATGGTGTAATCGATAGTGCCGACCGTGCCGCTCCATTCAGCGTCGATCTTCTGGCCTTCGCCGAGCATACCGATAAGATCGATAGTAGTAGTAGTGGTAGTAGCAGGCTTTGAAGCCTTGCTCTGATAAATCTCGAGCTCGTCAACAAAGGCGAAGATGCTCTTGATAGTGAACTCAAACTTGACATAGCGTGCAGAAACGCCCTTGTCAAGAGTGAGAGTTACCCAATAAGGCAGAGGTGTGCCGTCGCTGCCCTTGTGATCGGCAAGATCGGCAGCATCAAACGAACCGACCTTAGTGAAGGTGGTGTTGTCGTCAGAAACATAAACACTTACTGCCTGAGGAGGGGTTATGCCACTGGCGCCGCTGAAAAGGTGTGCCTTGAATGTGGTGAGGTTATCCATTTTTTCGCCGAGGTCGATGACTGCGCTGCCGACTCCGTCGGGTGCGTTCTCAACAGGATACGCCTCGTTGTGGTAGAAGCCGAACCACTTGCCGACATCATAGCTGATAGAATCAAGTGCGGCGTTATCGGTAAGGTCGGCGGTATAGTTGCCATAGCCCTTGCCATTTCCGCTGATTGTGTAGTCTTTGCCGACAGACACAAGTGTCTCGCCGTCAGCAGCAGCAAAAACCGTGCAAAGCGAAACGACCATGAGTGTGGCCAAGAAAAGTGCGATGAGTTTTTTCATGTCTTCCTCCATAAAAAAATTTGTTATGTACAAATAGTTCGTGTCTATTTGTTATCATCCACATTTTAACACCTTGCATCGCCGTTGTCAACTGTTATTTTTGCACAAAAGCACTTTTTTAAAAAAATCGCCCCGTCCGTTATGTATTGACAATTATTAAAAAAGATGTATAATAGTTTCAGCAGCCATTTTTTGCCGATTCAAGGAGGTCAACAAAAATGAAATGCCCATCCTGCGGACACCCTGAAAGCAGGGTCGTTGATTCGCGCCCGTCAAACGATGCGTCGTTCATACGCCGCCGCCGTGAATGCCTCAGCTGCGGCCGCAGATTTACAACCTACGAAACTGTCGAAACAGTGCCGATAGTTGTCGTCAAAAAAGACAAGTCGCGTGAGAGCTTTGACCGCAACAAATTGCTCAGATCTATCATCAGGGCGTGCGACAAACGACAGGTCACCAGAGAACAGATGGAGCAGTGTGCCAACGAGGTCGAGAATGTTCTGTCAAACTCGCTGCAAAACGAGGTTTCGTCAGCCTATATAGGCTCGCTCGTCATGGAGCGGCTAAAGCAGCTCGATCAGGTCGCATACGTCAGATTCGCATCGGTCTATCGTCAATTCAAGGACATAAACGATTTTATGGACGAGCTCAAGCACCTTTTGAGCGAGGACTGAAAACAAGGCCATCTTTGCTTTTGCAAATGATGGCTTTTTGTTTTTTTGCTCTTGATTTTGCAAGCCAAATCATATATACTTGCGACTGTATTTATAAAAGAAAGGTCTTTTTGTATGGCAACTTTGCTGCTTATAGTTATTTATATCTCGTTTATAGGATTGGGTATACCCGATTCGCTTTTCGGAGCGGCGTGGCCTGCGGTATATCAAGAGTTTGCTCTGCCTGTTTCGTATGCGACCTTCGTGACAATAACGACGTCGGTCTGCACGTTTATTTCAAGTCTTGTAAGCAGCAGGGTCATAGCACGCTTCGGCACGGCAAAGGTCACGGCATACAGCACACTGATGACGGCGGCAGCACTCTTTTTGATCTCGTTTTCCGACTCATATCTGCCGATGATATTGCTCGCTATACCGCTCGGATTCGGTGCAGGTGCGGTCGATTCGGCGCTTAACAACTATGTGGCTTTGCACTACAACGCCATGCAGATGAATTTTCTGCACTGCTTTTACGGTGTCGGCGTTTCGATAAGCCCCTATCTTTTATCCGCCGCGATGTCCGGCAGCGGTTCGTGGCAGAACGGCTACAGGCTGATGGCGACAGTACAGCTCGGCATAGCTTTGCTTGCATTTGTCACATTGCCACTGTGGAAAAAGCAAAAGCATTATTCAGGCGAAGCGCAAAGCGTCAAGGCGCTCAGCATCAAAGATACGCTAAAGCTTTCGGGCATGCCCGCCGTTATGCTGATGTTTGCATTTTCATGTGCGATAGAGACCTGCTGCGGCACATGGGGCAGCACGTTTTTGGTTACCCAAAAGGGCTTGACGACAGAAGCGGCGGCACGCACCGTGACGCTTTATTATGTCGGCATTGCGCTGGGCAGGTTTGTTTCGGGACTGCTCAGCAAAAAGCTTAAGCCGAGAACGCTTATATTCTGCGGTGAAGCATTGCTCTTGCTTGCGATAATAATGCTTGCACTGCCGCTCCCCATGCTGTTCTCGGGCATGGCATTGCTGATGATAGGTCTCGGTGTTGCACCCGTCTATCCCAACCTTATGCATCTGACGCCGTCGATATTCGGTGCAGATGTTTCACAGTCGGCAATGGGCGTGCAGATGGCATCGGCAAGCGCCGGAATACTCATTGCGCCTGTGCTTTTCGGCTGGCTTACCGAAATAACCGGTGCAGGTGCGTTGCCTTATTATATGCTGGTGATAGCCTCTGTGCTTTTTGCGGCATCGTTATCCTCGAGCAAGCACGCAAAAGCAAGACAGGACAGATCAAAATAGGACAAAATAGTGTAAAACGGCAGGTGTGACCCTGCCGTTTTTAATTCTGTATCAAGAGGATCGCCGTCTGTGTTGCAACGACTCAACTGTTTAAGATAACGTTCCCGAAGCGGTTACATCAAGTTCGATCAATGTTAGAAACGGACGATATGCACCTTTTTTGATGATATACCGCCTATGCTCTGTATGCAGTATATCGCCCTCAAAGCGTTTTGTCGATAGAATGCCTGCTTTTTTGAATTTTTTTACTCTTCGCTTTTTTCGATGGCTATATCAACGCCGTTGACCTGCACGCTGTCATCGGCGCGTATCATGATATACTTTACTCCGCCTATAACTCGTGTTTCGACGAGGTCGCCCTTGGTGGGGTTGACATTGACGACGACGTCGGGCATTCTGACCTCCATCCTGCCCGAGCCGACGATGTTCTGCGGCGGCAATTCGGCATTTGCACCAAAGGCAGAATCAAACTCTGTTTCAAACGCCTTTATCTTTTCGTCGCTGACTCCGCACTGCTCGAGTGCTGTTCCTATCGCGTGCTTTGTGAAGGTAAGCGGCGTGTCGTCACGGTTTTGCTTGTGATCCTCGATGATGTCGCACAGTCTGTCATGGACAGTCGAAACAACCGCCAGCGAGCATTCCTCACCGAGCGCATTGCCCAAAACGCTGCAAAACGTATCATGCTGCTCAGCGGCAGGCATCGGGGTCTCGACGCCGAGTATTGCGCCGACACAGCTATCCGAAACGCCCTTGCCATCCTTGCTGTAATAAAGCGCACCGTAAATATTTGCACCGCCGTCCTCGAACGCAGGGAACGTAAAGCCGCAAACGGGCATTCCTATCTCACGAACGAGCTTTGTGTTGTGAAACTCGCCATCGTCGGCGCAAAAGCTCAATGACGGCTTGCTGTTTTTGACAGGGCAGATACAGCAGACGATATAAGTAAAAGTCTGCCACGAATCGTCACCCTTGCTCTTGGGCGGCAGGTCATAGGCATCGCAGGTGAGCAAAACGACATAGTTGTCATCGGTGGGCAGGTTCTGCACTGCCGAGGCAAAGAACCTTTCTGCCACATCGTCGTCGGTTATCGAGGTATTCCTGACCTCAGAAAGCAGTTTGTGACTGTCACTGAGTGCAATATCATTGGTTCCGTAGCTGACGTCGATCAGGTTCTTGCCATGAGTGCCGGTAAGCGCCTTGCGGAATATGGCGATGAATTTTTCATACTCCTCGTTAGGCATCGAGAGTGCCGACGACTTAAAGGTCGACAGTATCTCGTGCTTTTCGTTGACATAGCAGCCCCTTATGATATTTATATTATTTTTATCCGGCTTAAAGCGGCGGCGCAGAGCGCCTATATCCTTATCGTTCATAAAGATCCTCCTGAAAAATACTGCAAGATTGATATTATCATTTTTATCGCTGCCTGTCAAGCGTGGCGAGCGAGGCATATATTGTTGTCGAGAGCATATTTTTGCGCTCGGACAATCAAACTCATAACTTTAAAAAGGAGATAAACAACTTGGCAGCTTTTACAAATCAGGCGTTTTTGACCTACAACGGCATAACAACGCCTTCAAATACAGTTGTCGGCGAGCTCGAGCAAGAGCTCACGCTGACCAAAACCGCGGTTCGTGACGATTATGACCGCCAAAACACCGTAACATATGTGCTTTCGATGATAAACTCGGGTGCCAACGATCAGACAGATCTGACCGTCACCGACGACCTTGGCGCATACACCTTCGGCACAGGCACGCTTTATCCGCTCAGATACATCAATGGCTCTGTTAAATATTATTTAAGCGGAGTTTTGCAGCCGTCGCCCACCGTCGCCACTACCTCGCCGCTTACTGTGACGGGCATAAATATTCCGGCAGGAGCAAATGTCATGCTGATCTACGACACGGCAGTGACAGAATACGCGAGCCCGGAGCAGGACGCAAATATTACCAACACTGCGACGGTCGGCGACGCTTTGGCAGGCGGCACGAGCGCTTCTGCAACAGTTACGGCGAGCAATGCACCTATTCTGACGATAACAAAATCGATCAATCCGCCGACACTGACGACAGGCAGCACAGTTACCTACACATTTGAAATACAAAACACAGGCAATGCGGCTGCGACTGCCGATGTGAATGCGGTCATTACCGACATGTTCGATCCAAAGCTTGCTGACATTTCTGTGACCTACAACGGCACAGCGTGGACGGCGGGCACGGAATACACCTATGACCAAACGACAGGCGTTTTTGCCACGGTCGCAGGCAATGTTACAGTTCCTGCCGCTGTATTCTCTCAGAATACGCAGACAGGTGCATGGTCATCGACACCCGCCACTTCGACACTCGTCATAACCGGCACGATCTGAGAATATAAAAAACCGCCGCATTGAAACCAATGCGGCGTATTTGTTTGAGAAACTTATCTCTTTGAGAACTGGCTTGCGCGGCGAGCTGCCTTGAGGCCGTACTTCTTTCTCTCCTTCATACGAGGGTCTCTGGTGAGGAGGCCTGCCTTTTTGAGAGACGAACGATATTCAGCGTTAGCCTGCAAAAGTGCTCTTGCGATGCCGTGGCGGATAGCACCTGCCTGGCCGGATATGCCACCGCCTGCGACGGTTGCGATAACATCAAACTTGCCGGATGTTTCGGTAACGCCGAAGGGCTGGTTGATGATGAGCTTGAGGGTATCGAGTCCGAAATAATCATGGACGTCGCGGCCGTTGACGGTGATATTGCCCGAGCCGGGGATAAGGCGAACGCGTGCAACGCTGCTCTTTCTCCTGCCTGTGCCATAGAAATAGGGAATAGCAGACTGATATGTCATTTGTACTTATCCTCCTTATTTAACTTCGACGGCGATAGGCTTCTGAGCCTGCATACCGTGGTCGGCATCTTTGAATACGCGAAGTCTGTTGAAGCTTGCGTCGCCGATCTTGTTCTTGGGCAGCATGCCCTTAACTGCGAGCTCGACAGCCATCTCGGGCTTTGTAGCCATCAATGTGCGATACTTGACAGACTTGAGGCCGCTGATGTAGCCGCTGTGATGATAGTGATATTTTTGGTCGAGCTTTTTGCCGGTGAGAACGGTCTCGGCAGCGTTAATGACGATGACGCACTCGCCGCAATCGACGTGCGGGGTATATTCGGGACGATGCTTGCCGTTAAGTATGGTAGCAGCGAGAACCGCAACCTTGCCCAGGGGCTTGCCTGCGGCGTCGATGACATACCACTTGCGCTCGATCGCCTCTTTTTTTGCCATTGTTGTTGACATGGTGATTAGTTCCTTTCAATATTTCTTATTCAAGCCTACTCATTATAGCAGACAAATTTGTTTTGTCAAGGGGTTTTGCAAAACTTTTTTTGATTTTGAGGGCAAAATCTGCTTTTTTCTTTTGTTTTTTAGTTTTTTCTCTATCACGAAAATCAGATCGCCGCAAAAAGACACCATTGATTTTCGTACTGATTATTGTTATAATTCCAGATTGAAAGGATGTGAAGCATTTTGATCGACAAAAAAGCCATGCAACAGATGCTGTCATACGTTCGCAGAGCGGTGTATGATTATGACATGATAGAGGACGGCGACAGGATAGCCATCGGCGTCAGCGGCGGCAAGGACAGCCTGACCTTGCTCGCAGCGATGAAAGGGCTGTCGAGATTCTACGACAAGCATTTTGAGGTCGAGGCCGTGATGATAGACATGGGCTTTGAGGGTGCGGATTATTCGCCTGTAAAAGCACTGTGCGAAGAGCTCGGCTGCGAGCTTAAGATATTCAAGAGCGACATAAAAGAGATAGTTTTTGACATTCGCAAAGAAGAGCACCCGTGCTCGCTCTGTGCCAACCTGAGACGCGGCGCATTGCACGATGCAACGATAGAATGCGGCTGCAACAAGGTAGCGCTCGGGCATCATTTCGACGACGTTGTTGAAACGTTTTACATGAACCTTTTTAACGGTGGGCACATCGGCTGCTTTTCGCCGGTGACCTACATGTCACGCAAGAACATCACGGTCATACGTCCTCTGATATACGCACCCGAAAAGGACATAACGCATTTTGTTCGGGTTTCAAACATTACTCCCCTGCCCAAGCTCTGCCCCAACGATGGCTACAGTGACAGAGAGCGAGTCAAAAAGCTGCTGCACGAGATGGAAAGAAATGACCCCGGGCTAAAGATGCGACTTTTCGGTGCGATCGAGCGTGCAGGCGTCGACGGTTTTAAGGTCTGCCCGAGGGCGAAGAGAAACAAAAGAGAAACAAGCTGAGTGCGATAGTGCTTCGCACAAGTAATAGGCAACAGTGAATAGTCAACGCACAAAAGAGCGTAAAAAATGCAAGGGCGTTACCCCTTGCATTTTTCGATATGTTCTTTTATCTTTTCAAATGTGCGGTCGCTGATATCGTGCTCGATCTTACACGCATCGGCGGCAGCGGTTTCGGGCTCGACGCCGATATGAACAAAAAACTCGGTTAGCACCGTATGGCGCTCATAGATCTTGAGTGCGTGGTTGCGACCAGTTGCGGTCAACGTGATAAATCCGTCGGTGTCGACATCAATATAGCCATCTTTTTTAAGCAGTCCGAGCGCACGGCTTATGCTGGGCTTTGAATAGCCCGTGAAATTGACGACATCGATAGCCCTTATATTAGGCTGCGTCTGCTGCAGGACGAGTATATCCTCGAGATACATTTCGCCCGATTCCTGAATATTCGCCATGACTCGGTCTCCTTTTTATGATTTTTCGAACACTAAGTACTTATTGCGGCTATTATATCACAGCTCTGCAAAAATTGCAACACATTACGCAGCAGGCTTAAAGATAGGGATAATGCGCTTATAAACTATTGCGGCAATAGAGCAGTTTACAGCGGCTTTGAACATATTGAACGGTGCCATGATGACAATAACGGTGTCGAGCAGTCCGTTTATGAAAGGATAGATCCTTGTGAAAGCCATTATTATCGAATCCATCGCAGTGCCATAGGCGACCGAATAGAACGGAAACACGATAAAATAGTTCATCGGTATGCTCATAACAGTCATTGAAACGCCACCTGCGATGCATGCGAGCACGACCGATTTTGAGTCTTTTTTTAACGAAAGCAACGAAAGCTTTTTATAGATCACGCCTGCGGGCAAAACGAGCGAGACCGAAATAACAAAGTTCGCCAGCTCGCCGATGCCTGCCGACTGCGAAACGATGACATTGATAAGGTTTTTTATCATTGCGACCGCACAGCCCCAGACAGGACCAACGGCAAAAGCAGCTATAAGGGCGGGCACGTCACTGAAATCGAATTTGATAAAGCCCGGAACCAATCCTATCGGAAAGTCGAGCAGCATCAGCACCGACGAAAGCGCCGCAAGGCATCCGACAGTAGCAAGCTTATGTATGCGTGTTCTCTCCATATACGCATTTTCTCCCCAAAAAGCAAGATAGTATCAAGATAGTAT
>CAZNCN010000028.1:8697-12363 GCA_964571635.1 uncultured Ruminococcus sp.
AGTATATACTATGCAAAACTCCCCCACGGGCATACCCGTGGGGGAGATCGTATTATGCGATCTGTTCTTCTCTCATCCGGACTTTAACCGTCGGTGTGGGAATTGCGCCCACTCGTGCGCAAAGCGCTTGCAGACTATACTGCCGGCAGGGAATCACACCCACCCACGAAGAAACTCTAACTCGTATAATTATTTAATGATGTCGATAACGACGCCCGAGCCGACAGTTCTGCCGCCCTCGCGGATAGCGAAGCGGAGACCCTTCTCGATAGCGATCGGGGTGATGAGCTCAACGGTCATATCAACGTTGTCACCGGGACGGCACATATCAACGCCTTCGGGAAGGCTGATGTTGCCGGTAACGTCGGTGGTTCTGAAGTAGAACTGAGGTCTGTAGCCAGGGAAGAAGGGCTTATGACGGCCGCCTTCTTTCTCAGTCAGAACGTAAACCTGACCAACAAAGTTGGTGTGAGGATGAATGGAGCCGGGTTTAGCAAGAACCTGACCTCTTTCGATGTCGGTCTTGTCTATGCCACGGAGCAGGCAGCCGATGTTGTCGCCGGCTTCTGCGAAATCAAGCAGTTTGCGGAACATTTCGATACCGGTGATGACGGTCTTCTTGGGCTCGTCCATCAGGCCGACGATCTCAACGTTATCGGACATTTTAACAACGCCACGCTCAACTCTACCAGTAGCGACGGTGCCGCGGCCGGTGATGGAGAAGACGTCCTCAACAGGCATAAGGAAGGGAAGGTCGTCATTTCTGGGAGGAGTAGGAATATAGTCGTCAACTGCGTCCATGAGCTCTTTGATAGGAGCATAAACAGGATCGCTTGCATCTCTGCTTTCAGAAAGCAGAGCTTCTCTTGCGGAACCGCGGATGATGGGAATATCATCACCGGGGAAGCCGTACTCGGAGAGCAGTTCTCTGACGTCCATCTCGACGATCTCGATGAGCTCTTCGTCGTCGACGAGGTCGCACTTGTTAAGGAAAACGACCATTGCGGGAACGCCAACCTGACGTGCGAGCAGGATGTGCTCACGGGTCTGCTGCATAGGTCCGTCGGTTGCAGCAACAACGAGGATAGCGCCGTCCATCTGAGCAGCGCCGGTGATCATGTTTTTAACATAGTCGGCGTGGCCCGGGCAGTCAACGTGCGCATAGTGACGCTTTTCGGTCTGATACTCAACGTGTCTGGTGTTGATCGTTATACCTCTTGCTTTTTCTTCGGGAGCGTTGTCGATCTGGTCATATGCCATGAATTCGATGTTAGCGTCGCCGAGAGAGAGGTATTTGGTTATTGCAGCGGTGAGAGTGGTCTTGCCGTGGTCAACGTGGCCTATAGTGCCAATGTTAACATGGGGCTTAGTTCTCTCAAATTTTGCTTTTGCCATTTGGTTAAGTCCTCCATAAAAAGATGTTTTATTTTTACTTTAAAAATTTATCGCTTACCTTGATTATAGCTAAAAATTCAATATTGTCAAGCCCTTTTTGGGACTATATTAATTTTTGCCGCTGATAAGCGACTCCAGCACCGACTTGGGCACGATCGCATAGTGGCTGGGCTCCATAGAATAAGAGCCTCTGCCCTGCGTTTTGCTGCGCAGGTCGGTAGAATATCCGAACATTGTCGACAGCGGGATATCGGCAGTGATCTGCTGCGAGCCGTTGTCGGGCAAAATTTCTTTGATCTGTCCACGGCGAGAGTTCATGTCGCCGATGACATCACCGAGATAATCATCAGGAACGGTCACGACGACCTTCATGATAGGCTCGGTCAATATGGGCGAAGCCTTTTTCATCGCATTGCGGAACGCCATAGAGCCGCAGATCTTGAATGCCATTTCTGACGAGTCGACCTCGTGGAACGAGCCGTCAATGACAGAGACCTTGACGTCAACGACGTTATAGCCTGCGAGCACGCCCGAAAGCATCGATCCCTTGACGCCTGCGTCGATAGCGGGCATATACTCTTTGGGAATGACGCCGCCCTTGGTGCAGTCTTCGAACGAATAGCCTGCGCCGGGCTCGTTGGGCTCGATCTTGAGCTTGACGTGTGCGAACTGACCTCTACCGCCGTTCTGACGCGAATATCTGCAATCATCCTCAGCAGCAGTGGTGATGGTCTCACGATATGAAACCTGAGGCTTGCCGACGTTTGCTTCAACACGGAACTCGCGCAGCAAACGGTCAACTATTATTTCGAGATGGAGCTCGCCCATGCCGGCGATGATGGTCTGACCAGTCTCTTCGTCGGTATAAGCACGGAACGTGGGGTCCTCCTCTGCGAGCTTGGCAAGTGCCAGACCCATCTTGTCCTGACCTGCTTTGGTCTTGGGCTCGACGGCGACACGAATAACAGGCTCGGGGAAGTCCATGTTCTCGAGGACGACAGGGTTGCTCTCGGCGCAGATAGTCTCACCTGTGGTGATGCTCTTGACACCGACGATAGCAGCGATATCGCCTGCCTGGATCTCTTCTGTATCTTCACGATGGTTGGAGTGCATATAAACGATACGTCCTATGCGCTCACGCTGTCCCTTGCTTGCGTTGAGCACCGACATGCCTGTTTTGAGCGTGCCGGAATAAACGCGGACAAAGCACAGTTTGCCGACAAACGGGTCGGTCATTATCTTGAACGCGAGCGCTGCGAACGGCGCATCGTCGCTGGTGGGACAAACGACCTCTTCGTCAGTACGGGGGTTGACACCGACGACGTGATCGACATCAAGAGGCGAAGGCATATAGTCGATGATAGCATCGAGCAGCTTCTGCACGCCCTTGTTGCGATACGACGTGCCGCAGACTACGGGCACGATGTCGTTGGCCAATGTTGCTTTACGAAGACCTGCCTTGATCTCTGCCTCGGTAAGTTCTTCACCTGCGAGGAACTTCTCAAGCAATTCGTCATCGAATTCTGAGATCGCCTCGATCATTTCAGCACGGTATTCAGCAGCCTTGTCAGCCATGTCGGCGGGTATATCTGTCTCGAGAATATCTACACCGATATCGTCACGATAGATATAAGCCTTCATCTTGACAAGGTCTATAAGACCGACAAAATCAGCCTCTGCACCTATCGGCAGCTGAATAGGAACCGGATGAGTCTTAAGGCGATCACGCATCATATCGACAACGTGATAAAAGTTTGCACCCATAATGTCCATCTTGTTGACATAGCACATTCTGGGGACGTGATATTTATCAGCCTGGCGCCAGACAGTCTCTGACTGAGGCTCGACGCCGCCCTTGGCACAGAAAACGGTGACGGCACCATCAAGCACGCGCAGTGAACGCTCGACCTCAACGGTAAAGTCAACGTGGCCCGGGGTGTCAATGATATTAATGCGATTGTTATTCCAGATGCAGGTAGTTGCAGCAGAGGTGATCGTGATGCCACGCTCGCGCTCCTGCTCCATCCAGTCCATGACTGCAGTACCCTCGTGCGTCTCGCCGATCTTGTGCGAGATGCCGGTGTAATACAAAATACGTTCTGTGGTGGTGGTCTTGCCTGCGTCTATGTGAGCCATTATACCGATATTACGGGTTCGCTCAAGCGGATATTTCCTTGGCATAAAATACTCCTTGACTCTGGGTAATTAAAATTAATAACGATAATGTGCAAAAGCCTTGTTTGCCTCTGCCATTTTGTGGGTGTCTTCCTT
>CAZNCN010000029.1:0-11633 GCA_964571635.1 uncultured Ruminococcus sp.
CTATCCCTCTGTTCACCAAGGATTTTAACGAGCGTACCAAGAACGACATCGGACTTATCATCCCCGTCGTCATCACTGTTTACGCCGACCACACCTTTACTTTCATCACAAAGACTCCGCCCGCAGCAGTCCTTATCAAAAAGGCTTGCGGCATCGAGCACGCATCGGGCGAGCCCAACAAGACAAAAGTCGCTACTATCACCCAGGAGCAGATCAGAAAGATCGCCGAGACCAAAATGCCCGACCTCAACGCAGCAAGCATTGAGACCGCAATGAGCATGATAGCCGGCACTGCACGCTCGATGGGCGTTACAGTTGTTGATTAAGGAGGGCGTTTAAGATGAAAAGAGGCAAGAATTACCGCAACGCAATTGCATCTATCGAAAAATCCAAGGTCTATGACAGCAACGAGGCTCTCGCACTCGCTTGCTCGATGTCAAAAGCCAAATTCGACGAGACTGTAGAAGTCCACGTCCGTCTCGGCGTCGACAGCCGCCACGCAGACCAACAGGTCAGAGGCGCAGTCGTCCTGCCCAACGGCACAGGCAAAAAGGTTCGCACGCTCGTTTTCGCCAAGGGTGACAAGGCTAAAGCCGCCCTCGACGCCGGCTCTGATTATGTCGGTGCTGAGGATCTCGTGGCAAAGATCCAGCAGGAGAACTGGTTTGATTTTGATATAGTTATCGCTTCGCCCGACATGATGGGTGTTATCGGCAAGCTCGGCCGCGTGCTCGGCCCCAAGGGCTTGATGCCTAACCCCAAGGCAGGCACCGTCACTCCCGACGTTGCACGCGCTGTTACCGAGGCTAAAGCAGGTAAGATCGAGTATCGTCTCGACAAGACCAACATCATTCACTGCCCCATCGGCAAGATCTCGTTCGGTGCTGAAAAACTGCAAGAGAACTTTGACACTCTGCTCGCTGCTATCATCAAGGCTAAGCCCGCAGCAGCAAAGGGTCAGTATATCAAGTCCTGCGTTATCGCATCGACCATGGGCCCCGGCATCAAGATCAACGCATCTAAGATCTCGGGCTAAAAATATTTTTAAAAAACACTTGACAAGCGATGATATCTGTGGTATCATCGCTGTCAGTGATAATTTTCCAAAGACAGCAGGCATTTATGTTTAATGGCTTTTCGCCGCCCGCCGAGGATGTTTGACTATTTATTATATATAATTGTGTCAACACGCTCCCGGCCTATCGCGGCACGGGAGCTTTTTAAATGCTTTGATGTCAATAAGCTAAAGGAGGTCCTATTTTGGCAAACGCAACAATCCTTGAACAAAAGCAAAAGATCGTTGCCGAGCTTGCTGAGAGCATGCAGACCGCCGCTGCCGGCGTCCTGGTCAACTATCAGGGCATAACCGTTGCAGACGACACCGCACTGCGCAAAAAGCTCCGCGAGGCAGGCGTACAGTATTCGGTCATCAAAAATACTCTTATCAGCAAGGCTTGCGACAAAGTCGGCTTCGAAGCTCTTAAACCCGAGCTCGAGGGCATGACCGCTATCGCCATCAGCCATGATGACGCTGTTATCGCTGCAAAGATACTTTGCGAATTTGCTTCAAAGAACGACAAATTCACTGTTAAAGCAGGCTTTGTTGACGGCGAAGTCGTTGACAAAAAGGCTGTTGAGGCGCTCGCTGCTACACCCAGCAAAGAGCAGCTCATCGGCAAACTCATGGGTTCTGTTCAGGCACCCTACTTCAAGTTGGTTCTCGCTCTGCGCGCTATTATCGAGCAGAATGGCGAACCCACAGCAAACGCCGAAGAGGCATAAAGTTATTTAAATCGGAGGAATTAAAATGAACGAAAAAATTCAGGGCATCGTTGATGCCATCAGCGAACTTAAAATACTCGAACTCGCAGAGCTCGTAAAGGCTCTCGAAGACAAATTCGGCGTTGTTGCAGTCGTCGCAGGCGGCGCAGGCGCAGGCGCAGGCGAAGCTGCTCCCGCAGCAGAAGAGAAGACCGAGTTCGACGTCGAGCTCACTTCTTATGACGAAGCTAAGAAGCTCAAGGTCATCAAGGCTGTCAAAGACGCAGTTGGCCTTTCGCTCGGCGAAGCTAAGGATCTCGTAATGAGCGCTCCTAAGGCTGTTAAGACCGGTGTTTCCAAGGAAGAGGCTGAGTCGCTCAAGACCGCTCTTGAAGAGGCTGGCGCTACCATCACCATTAAATAATTGCTTTTATAGCTTTTTGAGATTTGCCGGACATTGTCCGGCAAATTCTTTTGTGTCGGCTTGAGGTGCCAATTTATGACAAAAAAATCCGTCTTGCAATCTGTTAAAGCATATCTGCTGCTGACTGTCGGCGCAGCAATATATTCGTGCGGCATAACGCTGTTTTTAGACCCGAACAAGCTCGCCCCCGGCGGCATCTCGGGTATATCTGTCATAATCAGCCATGTTACCGGCGGAATGCTCAGCACAGGTGTTTTGATACTTTTGCTCAACACGCCGCTTTTGCTGCTCGCGTTTTTTAAACTTGGCAAAAAGTTGGCGATACGAACGCTGTATATGCTCGGCATGATCGCTGTTTTTGACAAGGTGCTGACCTCATTTTCTGCCGGCATGGCGCTCATTGAGGGCGATATGTTCATCAACGCTGCCGTCGGCGCCGCACTGATGTCTGTCGGAATCGGGCTCGCGTTCAGGAACGGAGCGACAACAGGCGGCACAGATATTGTTATTAAGTTTTTGCGCCTCAAGTATAAGTATATCAAGACAGGCACGTTCTTTTTGATGATCGATGCAGTGGTTGTCGCGGCATCGGGCATAGTCTTTGGCGATCTGAGAGTTGCATTTTATGCAGGACTCGTCGTTTTGATACAGTCCACGCTGCTCGACCTCGTGCTTTACGGCAGCGACGGTGCAGCGCTCGTGTTTATCATTTCGACCAACGACCGCAAGATCTCAGAGCGTCTGCTGAACGACATCGATTGCGGCATCACCATGCTCGACGGCAAGGGCGCATACAGCGGCATAGGCAAGCAGGTCTTGCTGACCGCCGTCCACAAGCAGAGCCTGCCCAAGGTGCGTGAGATAGTCAGAGACGAGGACGAAAGAGCCTTTATGATCATCTCGTCAGCAAGCACTGTGCTCGGCGAGGGCTTTAGATCTCATAAAGAAGAAGACCTGTAAACCGATTTTAAAAAACAAGAGCCTTGCATCACGCAAGGCTCTTATTTTTATGCTTGTTATTTGATCTCCTGCTCTAAATTCAAAAACAGCTCGGAATTAAAAAACTCCTGTATCGAAATGTCGAGCCCGTCGCAGATCTTTTTGATGGTGGATATGGTGGTGCTGTTGTTTCTGCCGCTGATTATGTTGTTGAGCGTCGATTGTGTTATGCCGCAGACCGTAGAAAGCTTGTTGACGGTGATATTCTTTTCGCGGCACAACTCTTTGATGCGCAGTCTTGTTGCCTCGCCAGCATTCATACCCGAAACTCCTGTAGGTTTTTATTGATTTTACCTCTTTTGAGGGAAAATAATTAACCCAAAAGGGTTGACAAGGCATATTTGTTCTGTTATAATTGTATTAACTCAAAAAGGTTAACAATTCAAGCACAATAAAACAAAAGAAGGAGAGCCAAAATGGATACACGCACAGAAGATTTGGCGTTGCTAAAGCAGGTTCGCGAAAAAACAAAGAAGCTTGCAGAGCTTCGCAGCAGCATTCACGAAAAGAAATCCGAACTTGAAAGATTGCAAAACGAATCCGTAAAACCCGAGAACTATCACATTCTCCCAACTAATAATCTTACTACATTAACCAAGAAAATTGAAGGCCAACGCTCAAAAATAGCGGATAGAACTTCCTGGATATCATACGCTATAACTTTGGCGTTGAATGTTTGCCTCTTTGTTTTTACAATCATCTGGCTGGCAAATTGCCCGGAAGATGCCTACATTTGCCAAATCGACGAAGGAGCTGCCATTCTTTTTTGGATAGCACACATTATTTATGGACTGCTTGTTGCAGCTCTACCCACAATAGGCGGTTATATTGCTGTTTTCGCAGGGAAAGGTGCAAGTAAATGAAGAGTCTAATAATCTTTATCATCATTATTCTATTCATCCCCGCTGCTCTTTGGTATGGCGCTTTAAAGGAAATGACACCAATCTTTGCAGCTATTATCGCTATGGCAGTTATTTCAGTTTTATACTTTATCGTTTACAGTATTCTGGTTTCTGTTCATAACCGTAAGTCGAAGTGTCTTTTATCAGACAAAAATCCTGACATAGTTTCCGCAAAAAATCAAGACGAAATGAACCGCCAAACTAACGAATCCAACCGTCTTGACGCACTAAGAAAAAAGAATGAACAATATGCGCCAAAGATCAAGGCTTGCGAAGCCGAGATACAAAAGCTCGAAAGACAGCAGTCACAGCTTGAAGCAGAACTTGATGCGATTGATGGGCTTAGCAAAAAAGACAAGCATCCCGAAACAATTGACTTTTTGATAGAACGTATGGAAAGCCGACGTGCAGACTCGCTCAAAGAGGCTTTGCAGCAATATGATGCCGCAGGCAGACCGAAGTCAACTTACAGCGGCAGAGATTGGGATCTGTCTAAAGGCATATCCGACGATGATCTGCCCAAGCTCGAAGACGACCTGTGCGAGCTGATGGATTTCATAGCGCACACCAACAACTACGACGATAGGAAGCGCAACTGGTTTGCAAGGCTATGTTTGTTGTTTACTCAGTCGGTCGTATCTTCAGACGCCGCAGTAAAAGAGAACTATGGGGCATGTATTAACACTACAGATAATTCAAAAAGCTGGATAGTTCATACCGCCGGAGTGCTGAGTTCTTGTGTAGGCACGGATGTCTTTACATCGATCCTAAGCGGGCGGGTAGTTCATACATCTCGAAAAACGTTCGCAAAATGTAAACCCGATAGACCGCTCACTGCTAAAGAAAAAAAGTTTATGGAAAACGCAACTATAGTTCTGGACAGTTTGACATACGTCTTATACGATGAATTCCAGAAAAAAGTGTAATCCCCAGAAAGGAGTCTTATTATGCCGAGCTGCGCATCGTGCGAATTCTTTGGCAAGAACGGAAGTGTCGATTGGTGCTATCATACTATGAAAAACTGGAGCACCTCCCCCGACAACAACGCATGCCAATATTACAGAAGCAAATGGTAAAGCAGATGAGGCGGTCATCGTGTGATGGCTGCCTTTTTCTGCTTGATAGCTGCGATTAAGGAGGTAAAATGGATCATTACAAGACAGGCAAGCGGCAGCTCTCGGCAGGAGATGCGGTCGCCGCAAAAGCAAGCTTTGAGGCAGGCAGCATGCAGGGCGACATTCGCTGCATATACGGGCTACTCGCAGTTGCGGCGGTCACTCACAGCAACGCATCCGTGCCGCTCGAAAGGCTTTATGAGACTATGCCGCAAATCATGCAAAAAGCAGACGGCGGCGATAGCGACTGTTGCTTTATTCTCGGGCGATGCTTTGAGACCGGCAGCGCCGTGAAGCAGGATATGCCGTCCGCGATAAAATATTATACCAAAGCAGCTGAGCTCGGCGACGCCGATGCGATGTTTAACTTGGGCTGCATATATATCCGAATGGGCGAGGTCGGCAGGAATATTGCGCGTGATTATTTTAAATCCGCCGCTCATCTCGGCTGTGACGATGCAAAGCGTGCGCTCGAGCATATGCGATGCGACTGCTCAGAATGCGATAAAAAACAGCTGTATACAGGCAAAAACCCTGTGACAGCATTAAGGTCAGAATAACAATAAAAGCGAGGCAAAACCTCGCTTTTATTATTCTTTACTTAAAAAACGCCATGAGCAGTGTGCCCGCAACCATCAGGCAAAGTCCCGCAAAGGCTTTTTTTGACAGTTTCTCTTTAAACACGACATACGAGAAGAGCACAGTCACGACGATGCTCAGCTTGTCTATCGGGACGACGACCGTCACGTCACCGTTTTGTATAGCATAATAATAGCACAGCCACGAAGCGCCTGTTGCGACTCCGGAGAGTATTATAAACAACAATTCTCGTCTGTTGATACGCATTAGCTGCGTCTGCTTGCCCCTGACAAGCACGATGATCCACGCCATAATGAGCACGACAAACGTGCGAATGGCAGTGCCGAGGTTTGATTCAACGCCCGTGATGCCCACCTTGGCAAGTATCGATGTGAGCGAGGCGAATATCGCCGACAGGAATGCATATATCATCCAGCCGCGGCTTTTCTTGCCGTCAGACTGCTTTTTTTCGACCATCATATAAATACCGACCGCAAGTATCGCCGTCGCGATGAGCTTTATCACAAGGTTGCTTGTTTCGTCAAAGCATATTATCGCAAGCAAAACCGTCAATATCGTGCTCGACTTGTCTATAGGCACGACCTTGTTGACGTCGCCCTTGGAAAGTGCCTTGAAATAGCATATCCACGACGCTCCCGTCGCAAGCCCCGACAACACCAAAAACAAAAGCGAACGAGGCTGTATGGCGGTTATCTGATCATATGACCCGACTACAAACACCATTATCCACGCAAACAGCAACACAACTATCGTGCGCAGAGCAGTTGCAAGGTCTGAGTCTGTCTTTTTGATGCCGCATTTGGCAAGCACCGAGGTCAGACCCGCAAACAGCGCCGAAAGCACAGCCGCTATGATCCACATAATATAACATCCCCCTATTTTTTGAAAAAAGAACTTGACACACCCTATTGTCTTTGTTGTATAATACAGTTATGGTTATAAACCCAAAAAACAATTATTTCAATAGGGAGATGTAAAATAATGCTTTATATCACATTAAATAACGGCATAAAAATGCCTATGCTGGGCTATGGCGTTTATCAGGTCTCAAAGGGCGAATGCGAGAGATGCGTTCTCGATGCACTGGACGTGGGATATAGGCTTATCGACACCGCACAAAGCTATTTCAACGAGCCCGAGGTCGGCAATGCAATCGCCCAAAGCGGCATAGAGCGCAGCGAAATATTCCTGACGACCAAGGTTTGGATAGAGCACTACGGCTATAACGAATGCCGCAGCTCTGTCATGCAGTCGCTCGAAAAGCTAAAAACAGATTATATCGACCTATGCCTTTTGCACCAGCCGTTTGCCGATGTTTACGGCGCATATCGTGCACTCGAGGATCTTATGTCAGAGGGCAGAATAAAAGCCATCGGTATATCCAACTTCGCACCCGACCGCATGGTAGATCTTGCAAGCTTTGCACGCACCGTGCCTGCCGTCAACCAGATAGAGATACATCCTCACCACCAGCAGACAACCGCCATCGAGTGGAACAGAAAATACGGTGTCACTCCCGAGGCGTGGGCTCCGTTTGGTGAGGGCAGGAACGGCATGTTTGATGAGCCCATCCTGTCTGAAATAGGCAAAAAATACGGCAAGACGGCAGCACAGGTAATATTGCGCTGGCATATTCAGCGAGGCATAGTAGTCATTCCCAAATCAACTCATATCGAAAGAATGTGCGAGAATTTCAATGTCTTTGACTTCGAGCTCGAAAGCGACGATATGCAAAAGATACAAGCACTCGACAAGGGCACTTCGTCGTTCTTCAGCCACACAGATCCGCAAATGGTCGAGTGGTTCGTCAAGATGGTAGAACAACGCAAGCACAACGACGATCACACAAAAGAAAAGAAGGAGTGGTAAATACAATGAAAAAAATATTGATCCTATCGGGCAGTCCTCGCAAAAACGGCAATTCGGATATACTCTGCGACGAATTTATGAGAGGTGCGCTCGAGGCAGGAAACGAGGTCGAAAAAATTCGTGTGGCAGAAAAAAATATAGGCTACTGCCGTGCGTGCTATGCCTGCCGTGAAGCAGGCATGTGCGCCATAAAGGATGACATGGCAGAGGTATTGCAAAAAATGATCGATGCCGACGTGATAGTTCTCGCAAGCCCTGTATATTTTTATTCCATCGACGCTCAGCTCAAGGCGGTCATAGACCGCACCGTCGCAAGATGGCTTGAGGTCAAAAACAAAGAGTTTTATTATATCGTCACTGCTGCCGACGGCGAGAACGCAGCAGCAGAAACGACCCTGCAATGCTTCAGAGGATACACCGATTGCGTCGAGGGCGCAGTCGAAAAAGGCGTTATATACGGCATGGGTGCTTATGAAAAGGGCGATATCAGGTCGTCATCGGCGATGCTCGACGCATACAACGCAGGCAAAAACGCATAAAAGCAGACCGTCCGAAAATCGCTTTTCGGGCGGCCTTTTGCTTTAAAAAGCAAAAACAGCCTGCGTTTGCAGACTGTTTTGCTAAATACATGAAATGGAGAGTACAGGGCTCGAACCTGTGACCCCCTGCTTGTAAGGCAGATGCTCTCCCAACTGAGCTAACCCTCCGAACACGCCGACTGCTGTCGGCGAATGGTATTATATCATCAACAGATATGGTTTGTCAAGCGTTTTTTTAAAAAAGATTGCTGATCAGATCTTTTTTAAATTCAAATGAGTTTATTACCTGCTCAAAGCCTGCAAGACAGGTGTCATAGTCATCGCCGCGAGCCGAGAAAGTGATAATATACATACTGCCGTTGCGCAGGCAGATGACCTGCTCAAAGGTATAAGCGATATGCTCTGCCGAAGTGTCTTCGGAACGGTTGAGGTCAGCGGTGTATTTTACCCTGAGCGCTGCCGCATCGTCGAGCTTGATCTCTATGCCCTCGGTGATCTTGCCGCTGTTGTCGGTCTCTTTGCTGTCTTCGTCGACCGCAAACGAACCATAGTTGGCTTTGATCTCTGATTTATAAGCCTCCCAATATTCTCTGGCGCTCTCGCAATTGCCGCCGTCAAACGCCATGACGGATATGCGCGCATAGGTTGCGGCTACGCTGCTGTTGGCGGTATTCTTTTGCAGCGAGGATATGCCTGTCTGATAGTCGACAGTCCAGTCGTTGCTATAAATAAACGTATAATCTGCCGCATCGTTTTGGAACAAAAGGCAGCCCTCGGGAACGCTTGTATCGTCACCGACATTATCGCCGCAGGCGCAGAGCGCTAAAAGCATAACGAGCACCGTCAGAGCGGCAAAGATCTTTTTGAGCATTTAATTTTAGTCCTCCGTATTATAAACTATCGTGCGCAATTTTGTTTCTTCGTGCTTATATTTATATCTGATCTCCTTGACACCGTCGGGCACTGTGAACGAGGCTGTAAAGGTTGCATCCTCAGATGCCGTGGGAACGCCGTATATCGTCAGATACATCTTGCCGTCATCGTCGACAGAGGTCTTGAATGAGCTGCAGAACAAGCCGCCCGCCTTTGAGTCAACAGTGATGGTAAAGACATTATCCTCATACTGAACGTCGATGCCGTCGAAATCTTTATATTCGATAGGTGCGTTAACGCTGATCGCTATATAATATGCGACAGCCGAAAGCAGGGCACACGCCGCAAGCGAAGCCGCCGTGATAACCGCAAAAAGCTTAAGTTGTTTTTTTGACAAGCAAAACACCTCCTATCAAACAGCATTATACACTAAAGAATTGAAATTAACAAGGGTGCACAGCAAAAAAAGTGCAAAAAACCATTGACAAATGCATTAGTTGCGGTTATAATGTGTAAAGCAATTTACTTTACAGGCAAGGCGGTGTGCGATTTGAGCCAAAAACGCGATGAGATCATAACGCTTTTTGACACATACGGCGGTCTGCTGACGCAGTCCTGCCGTGACTGCATAGAGCTTTATTATTGCGACGATCTCTCGCTTTCAGAGATCGCAGAGAGCCTCGGCATAAGCCGCCAGGGTGCGCACGACGCCATCAGGCGAGGCGAAGCAGAGCTATCTCACATCGAGTCTGTGCTCGGGCTGGTGCAAAAAAGCAAGCATATTTCAGAGCTTGCGGGCAAGATCATCAGTGCTACAAACGACGCCGAGGTAAGGGCGATCGCCGAGCAGATAATTGCGCTGTGATTTTATAAAGGAGATTATGCCTAATGGCGATGCTTTCAGGTCTTTCTGAAAAATTATCTGCGGCTTTCAAAAAATTCCGCAGCAAGGGCAAACTCACAGAAGCCGACATCAAAGAGGGTATGCGCGAGATCAAGCTTGCGCTGCTCGAAGCCGACGTCAACTTTAAGGTCGTCAAGGCGTTCGTCGCCAAGGTCAGCGAGCGTGCTGTCGGCACAGAGGTGCTCGAGAGCCTTTTGCCCGCTCAACAGATAGTTAAAATAGTCAACGAAGAGCTTATCGCCATCATGGGCGGCGGCACGGCAAAGCTCAATATTTCGTCAAAGCCGCCTACGGTCGTGCTTATGTGCGGCTTGCAGGGCGCAGGCAAGACAACACATGCGGCAAAGCTTGCACGCATGTACAAAAAGCAGGGCAAAAGCCCGCTGCTGGTTGCCTGTGACATATACCGCCCCGCTGCGATCAAGCAATTGCAGGTCGTGGCAGAGCAGGTCGGCGTTCCTGTTTTCGAGCGTGGCACTCAAAACCCTGTCGAAACCGCAAAGCAGGCTATCACATACGCTACAAAATACGATCACGACCTCGTTATAATCGATACCGCAGGCAGACTGCACATCGACGAGCAGCTTATGACAGAGCTTGTCAACATCAAAGAGGCAGTTGAGCCAGATGATATATTGCTGGTCGTCGACTCGATGACCGGTCAGGACGCAGTCAACGTTGCTCAGACCTTCAACGACACGCTTGACATCACGGGTGTTATTCTCACCAAGATGGATGGCGACACACGCGGCGGTGCGGCACTCTCGATCAAATATATCACCGGCAAGCCTATCAAATTCATCGGCGTCGGCGAAAAGCTGGATGCCATCGAGCCGTTCTACCCTGACCGCATAGCGAGCCGCATTCTCGGCATGGGCGATGTTCTGACTCTTATCGAAAAGGCAGAGCAGGCCATTGACCAAAAGCAGGCAGCCGAGATGGAGCGCAAATTACGCGAGCAGAGCTTTACGCTCGACGATTTTCTTGATCAGCTGAGGCAGATCAAAAACATGGGCAGCCTCGATTCGCTCATGGGCATGATGCCGGGCATCAAGCCGGGCGCACTCAAGGACGCCAAGGTCGATGAGAAGGCACTCGCACACATCGAAGCCATCATTCTTTCGATGACGCCCAAAGAACGCGCAAAGCCCGACATACTCGGCTCGTCACGCAAGCGCCGTATTGCGGCAGGCAGTGGCACTACGGTCGAAGAGATCAACCGTCTGCTCAAGCAATACGATCAGATGAAGCAGATGATGAAGTCGATGATGCGTGGCGGCAAGCGCAGAGGCAAGGGCTTTAAGGGCGCGGGATTGCCCTTCTGACACAGTTATTCAAACGAATAAAATAAAACAAACTTTTTTCTTGAAAGGAAAATATCATGGCAGTTAAGATCAGACTCAGAAGAATGGGCGCAAAGAAAGCTCCCTTCTATCGCATCGTTGTTGCAGACTCTCGTTTCCCCCGCGACGGCAGATTTATCGAGGAGATAGGCTATTATAACCCGATGAAGGACCCTGCTGATTTTTCGGTAGACGCAGAGAAGGTCAAGACCTGGATCGGCAACGGCGCACAGCCCACCGAGACCGTTAAAGCTCTGCTTAAAAAGAACGGCATTATCTGAGTGAGGAATTATCAATGAAACAG
>CAZNCN010000030.1:0-4894 GCA_964571635.1 uncultured Ruminococcus sp.
TGCAACCATGGCAATTGGCAGGGCAAGCTTGAGTACGCCCCGCGGGAACAATACGGTGACGGAATCATTGCCAAATTCGAGGGGTTAGATGTCCGCATTCCCGAGAGGTACGACGAGTATCTGACTCAAAAATACGGCGATTGGCGCGCCGACCTGCCCGAGGATCAAAAGTTCGGGCACCATTTTGCCGAGGTCATAGACTTGGAGCGCCCCTACACCGACTATGTCGAGCACCTCAAAAACGGCAAAATACGCATCAAATGTCCACAATAAAACCAAAATATTTTCACCAAACGGTGATGATATAAGAAACAAAAAGGAAGGAAACCAAACATGAAGAAAGCGCTTTTTCGAGTTCTTGCTGTTGTACTGTTGGCAAGCATGCTGATCGCAACCTTGCCTATCGGTGTGTTGGCGGCAACTATCACATTTGATACCAGCACAGACCGCTACAACATCGTCGTGTCACAGAAGGAATATGCAATTGCTCCAGGCGTTACCGAGCAGGCAATAATTCTCAACGATGCAACGGGCGAAAACAGAAACAGAATTCATGTAATGCAGGTTGATCCCACTAACCAGTATGCAACTGTTATGGCAAGCTACCGTAACCAGGACGGCAATACTTGGGGAACGCAGGTGCTTACCGAGCAGGCAGCTTCTGCTGAAGAGAAGTTTGGCGTTAACGTCGTTGGCGGCATCAACTGCAACCTCCGTTTCAGCAGCAACGAGCCGGTTGGCATGCTGGTGATTAACGGAGTCAAATATCACGAAGAACTGACCGACTACGGCTATCTCGTATTGACCGAAGACGGCAAGTATGAGATCCGTGAAGGCAATGTTCCTCTGGATGGAACCGAGCAGCAGGCCGTGACTGCCAACATGGGTTGGCTCGTCAGAAACGGCGCTGCGATTCAAAACGTCAATGACCATGATCCCGCAGGTCGTGCTCCGCGTACAGCAATGGGCCTTAAAGCTGACGGAACGCTTGTGCTCGTCGTTAACGACGGACGTAACGCTCCTGCATATGTCGGAATGACAATGGGCGAGCTTGCTCAGACTATGCTCGACCTTGGTTGTGTGGTTGCTGTTAACTGCGATGGCGGCGGCACTTCTACTTACATTTCAAAACGTGAGGGTGAAGAGACTTATCAGGTTAGAAACAACCCCTCTGACGGCTCGGAACGTCCTACTTTGGGTGCACTGCTCGTTTTGTCTACGGCAACCCCCAGCGGCGTGTTCGACCACGCATCTGTCACGCCCAATGGCGATCTGTATACAACCGGTGCAAACGTGCCGCTTACGGCGACAGGTATTGATTCTTCGGGCAATGCAGCAGATGCTATTCCCGAAAATGCAACCTGGAGAATGGCATCAGGCTATGAATCCATGGGCGAGATTTCTAACGAAAATATTTCCGGCAACAGTGCTTCGGCTTTGTTTACTCCCAGCGGAACTTTGGGCGATGCCGTTGCGGAATTGGTTGTCGACGGCAATGTTGCTGGCACTGCTAAATTCTCGATCGTAGAGCCCGACACGGTCTCTTTCAGCTCAAGTTCGGCATCGCTTGATTTTGGTGAATCCAGCGATCTCGGTCTTGTCGTTATGAAGGACGGCAAAAATGTTGTGTATGGCGATGAGGATTTCGAGTGGACTGTTACCAGCATGACTTCTGGTGTCACAAACGAAGCGTTTGGCAGCGTGGCTGCAAACATCTTCACTGCCGGACAAGGAAACAGCACTATGCTCGGCAAAGTGTTTGTGTATTATAAGACTTTATCTGCACAGATACTGGTTGAGATCGGCAAAGCACCGTTTGTTTCGTTCGACTTTGAGGCAGACGAAGACGGCAATGTTATGAAGGCCGCCCATTATGACTGGGGCACTACGAAAGAGGGACATACCGGCTATACACCTACCGCAACGACAATTCCTCTTTACAATTCCACACGTTGGACTAATGGCAACCAGCCTTATCGTTATATTACATCCGAGAGCTATCCTATAGTTTTTGGCGGCAACTATCATAATCAGTCGAGTGCATCGGTTATTACTGCCTCTGACGTTTTTAACGCTGATGGCTATAGCTTTTATCTGTGGCCTAACGGCGCTATAAGCAAATATGCCGTCGGCAGCGTTCGCATGGTGAACGAGGCTCAGGGTGGCAAAGTTCGTTTCGGCGAATACGCTATGGAAGTCAATTATGACTATGCGTCGTATGACGGATCACAAAATGCAAACTTTTATGTTCGCTATAGTGGTGATCCTTTGCAGATTCCCGGATCGCCTAAGCAGGTCGGTATGTGGGTCTATGCGGATGAAAAATCTCAAGGCTTTGGAATCTACACAGATATCGGATATTGGAATGGCAAAGATAATTACGAACTTGTGAATTGCAAACTGACTCCAGATGGCGATTCGAACAACAATGCAATTAACTGGATCGGTTGGAAATATGTTTATGCTGATATCTCCGATTTGGCACTTAAGAGCATCACCGAAGAGCACCCTTTGATCATATATCCCGGTATGGGCGTGTTCTGGATCTCTTATCAGCCCTCAAGCTCGCTTTCGACCGGTAGATATAATGGTACGATTTATGTTGATAACATCAGATTTGTCTATGGCAGCGACAGCGATGACCTTGTAAACCCCGAGATTACAAGCATCACGGCGAACGGCATTGAACTTAGCACCGACCCAACAAAGCCCACAGTTCTCGACAGCAAGACAGCAGAAATATGGGCATATTTCAACGACCCTGAGAGCGCTAACCGTGCAGGAATCAATGCGACTGCAACACAGTTCCTTATAGACGGATTTATTGTGCAGAGCGACGGCGGCGATCTTTCTGCTCGCACTGAGCAGGAACTTGCAAACGGATTGCATTCGGTGCAGGTCACCGTTTACGACAAATTCCAGAATGCAACAACCGAAACTCGTTATTTCCGCATAGAGGATTCCTCGTTGCAGACTGCGACAGTTGTTCTGGTTGGCGATGAGACTATATCCATGGGTGGTAAGTATAACCTCTATGTCATGAGCGTGGGTCAAGTCGATAAGTTTTCTATGGATATTCTTCAGCTCAATTCCGACTTTGGCGCACCGACTATTACGTTTGCCGATGGTTGGACTCAAAGCGAAGCAGAATGGTCAGAAACGGGATTTAAACTTGCGAGGATCGATATATCCGCAGAGTATACTGCCGAGGGAGCGGTGCCCGAAAACGCGGTTCTTGCGACAATAACATTTGAGATTCCCGGAACTATCGACCCCGAGATCGATTTCTTCACTTATTACATAACCCGTGTTGAGGCAAGACCCGGTTGGAATGCTGATGCAACGCATACCGCTGCTCAGCCAAAGGTCAAATTGACCGTTGACGCAAACTGCACCATCACATCAGAGGTTGCCATCTCCGGATTCAACACGGTTCTGACAGTTCGCGATAAAGCAGGCAAGCCTATTGCGGGCGCAAGCGTTTATATCATAACCGGTGGACAGGCGGATACATTTGTCGGACAGACTGATGCCAACGGACAGCTTGTTTTGACTAAGACTGCCAGCACTAATGCAGGCGTTTCTCTTGATGTTCAGGTTAAAAACGGCGAATATGTTTCTTATAAGCATACGATCAAAATTGTTGAAGCTACTGGAAATGGAGACGGAACACCGAGCGCAGTTAAGCTGACTGCTGTTGGCGATCTCGCATGTTCTTTCAATATCAGCTGGATGTCAAATCCTGCTGTTGCACTCAAGAACGCTGTGATCGAATATGTAGAAGCGGCTTTGTATGAAAGCGGCGAATATACATTCACAAAGATTGAGGGCACAAGCACACTTAATGCATTTTATACCAGCAATACCGCAGGTATTATCAATACTGCTTCTGTCGGTGGATTAAAGCCCGGAACAGAGTATTGCTATCGAATCGGCGACGGCCAGGACGGTCATTGGTCGGCAATCGCAAGGTTCAAAACCTGTGCCGATGATGACACGACCAAATTCATCGTTGTTGGTGATACTCAGATGTCAGGCGATGATACGGCAGATGCAGATGCTATTAATCTCTTGGATAAAATCGGCGCAAACGCATCGGATATCGATTTTGGTATCCAGACCGGCGACTATGTCGACAACGGCGGCAACTCCATTATGTGGAGCCAGATAAACGCTGTCTTTGGCAATGCTTTTGCCGGCACAAGCTTTGTACATACCATGGGCAACCATGAGTATTATGGTGATGCGGCAGGCGATGCAGCAAGCATGTTCTTCGCTATGCAGAATAGAGACTATTATTCTGTGCAGCATGGCGATGTTTATGTTGCAAGCATAAGTCTTAACGCTGATCTTGAAGAAGCTTTGGCATGGCTCGTTAGCGACGCCAAGCGCAGCGATGCCGCTTGGAAGGTGCTTACTATTCATCAGCCGGCGTATTATACCAACCCCAACGGAGGCAGTGCACGTTATCACGAGCTGATACCTGCTGCAGCCGAGGCTGCGGGCATTAGATTTGTGTTCTCGGGACATGATCATTCGTATGCTCGTACGCAGCCCATGATAAATGGCACGGTTAACGAGAACGGTGTCGTGTATTTTATATGCGGCGACCTCGGTGAAAAGAGTCGTAATGTTAATTATGCTGCCGTGAATAATCCTGAATTCAACTTCGCAAAGATAGATCAGAACTATAGCGCACTTTATCTCGAATGTGAAGCTGATTGGGAACATATCACTGTTACTGCTTACAGCGTTGCGGCCGATGGCACAAAGACGGTTGTCGATCAGTATACCGCTCATAATCATGTTTGCAGCGAGCACGAATATGTCAAGCGCGTAAACGGCAAGATGGGCTGTAAAAACTGCACCTATAAGGGCAATTTCGCGGAATTTA
>CAZNCN010000030.1:4994-9837 GCA_964571635.1 uncultured Ruminococcus sp.
TACGCCTCATCGCTTATAGCATTTGTTTTGCCGTTGGCGCAATTAGGGCTTAGAAATGTTCTGGTAGATCAGATTATTTCGCATCCCGAGCGCGAAGGGAAGACTTTGGGAACGGCGCTTGTAATGAGCATGTTTTCGAGCCTGTTTTGCATCGTCGGATGCGTGACGTTTGTGTCTGTTGTCAACGCAGGCGAAGAGGACACCTTGATAGTATGCGCGCTTTACAGCATTTCGCTTTTCTTCCAGATGTCCGAAATGATCGAATATTGGTATCAGGCAAAGCTGCTTTCAAAATACACGTCGCTCGTTTCTCTTGCAGCATATGTGATCGTGGCAGTCTACAAAGTGTTTTTGCTCATAACGCAAAAGAACATATATTGGTTTTCGGTTACAAATGCTTTTGACTATCTTTTGATCTCAATAGCACTGCTTGTGCTGTATCGAAGGCTCGGACAAGGCAAGTTGTCATTTTCACTCGACCTCGCAAAAGAACTGTTTTCGACGAGCAAGTATTATATCGTATCAGGTATGATGGTGACCATATTCGGTCAAACCGATAAGATCATGCTTAAGCTGATGATCGATGATGCTGCAACGGGCTATTATTCGACCGCGGCGACCTGTGCAGCCATGTCGGGCTTCGTGTTTTCTGCAGTCATTGATTCTATGCGACCGCTTATATTGGAGAGCAAAAGGATAGACGAGGGCAAGTTTCAGCGAAATATGTCGAGACTTTATTCTGTTATAATTTATATGGGACTAATTCAGAGCGCGATGTTTACCCTGCTGGCAAAGCCGATCGTTTTGCTGCTTTACGGCGAAGCCTATAGCGCATCGATTCCGGTGCTGAGAATCGTCACATGGTATTCCGCTTTCTCATATATGGGTTCGGTACGCAACATCTGGATATTGGCAGAGGGCAAGCAGAAGCATCTTTGGAAGATCAATCTATCGGGTGCGGTGCTGAATGTAATCGGAAATTTCATTCTTATTCCTCGGCTTGGAGCGTCCGGCGCGGCAATAGCGTCTGTGGCAACGCAGTTTTTTACTAATTTCGTTTTGTGCCTCATCATGCGGCCGATAAGACCGACCGCAAAATTGATACTCCAGGCGATGAACCCGAAATTGATTCTTGAAATGATACCACACAAGGAGAAGCATAATGACAAACAGCCTATTCACAAATAAAACATTACTTATCACAGGGGGCACTGGCTCGTTCGGGAATGCGGTATTGAACCGTTTTTTGCGAACGGACATCGGTGAGATCAGGATATTCTCGAGAGACGAGAAAAAGCAGGATGACATGCGCCACGAGTTTCAGGTAAAGATGCCTGACGTGGCAGAAAAGATCAAGTTTTACATCGGCGACGTTCGCGACCTGCAGTCGGTCAAGAATGCGATGCACGGCGTAGACTATGTGTTCCATGCGGCAGCATTAAAGCAGGTTCCGTCCTGTGAATTCTTCCCGATCGAGGCGGTCAAGACGAACGTGCTCGGCACAGAGAATGTTCTTGTTGCTGCAATAGAGGCGGGAGTCAAAAATGTGGTCTGCCTTTCGACAGATAAGGCGGCTTACCCGGTCAACGCCATGGGTACATCCAAGGCGATGATGGAGAAGGTCGCGGTCGCAAAGTCGAGAACCACCACGACGACCAAGATCTGCTGCACCAGATACGGCAACGTAATGTGTTCACGCGGCAGCGTTATTCCGCTTTGGATCGACCAGATAAGACGCGGCGACCCGATCACTCTTACCGAGCCGTCCATGACGAGATTTATTATGTCGCTCGACGAAGCGGTTGACCTCGTGCTGTTTGCTTTCGAGCATGGCGAATCCGGAGATATTCTCGTCAAAAAGGCTTCCGCCTGCACGATCAAAACTCAGGCAGAGGCGGTCTGCGAGCTGTTCGGCGGAGACAAGAATAATATCAAGGTCATCGGCATACGTCACGGCGAAAAAATGTATGAGACGCTTATGACCAATGAGGAGTGCGACCATGCCATCGACATGGGCAGGTTTTATCGCGTGCCCTGCGACGAGCGCGGACTTAATTACGACCAGTATTTCAGCCAGGGCGACATCGAGAGGAACACCTTGACCGAATGCAACTCAAACAATGTCAAGCTTTTGACGGTCGAAGAAACCAAAGCCAAGATCGCCAGCCTCGCCTACATACAGGACGAGCTCACCAAGATGGGGCGCTGAGATGAAGGTTCTCGTTACAGGAGCAAACGGCTTTGTCGGCAAAAATTTGGTCTGCGCGCTCAAGAATCTGAGAGACGGCAAGGATAGAACGAGGCCTGTGCTTGCGATCGAAGAAATATTCGAGTGCGACATAGACACAAAGCCTTGCCTGCTCGATGAATATTGCCAAAAAGCAGACTTCGTTTTCAATCTGGCAGGCGTCAACAGACCACAGAATGCGGATGAATTCATGGTGGGAAACCACGATTTTGTCGGCACGCTTCTTTCTGCGCTCGAAAAGCATAAAAACACCTGCCCGATCATGCTTTCGTCGTCAGTCCAGGCGACGTGTATCGGCCGCTATGACGGCGAGTACGGCAGAAGCAAGAAGGCAGGGGAGGAGCTTTTGTTCTCGTATGGCGAAAGAACAGGGGCAAGAATATTGGTCTATAGGTTTCCGAACCTTTTCGGCAAGTGGTGCAGACCAAATTACAACAGCGCGGTCGCAACGTTCTGTCACAATATAGCAAACGACCTGCCTGTCACTGTCAGCGATAGAAGCATTGCGCTTGAGCTTTTGTATATCGACGACTTGGTGTCCGAAATGCTCGACGCTTTGGAGGGCAATGAGCACCACTGCGAGTTTGACGGAATAAATGCGGTGCTGACGGAAGACGGCAGATATTGTGCTGTGCCGACGACACACAGGGCAACACTGGGCGAGATAGTCGACCTCTTGCAGGTGTTTAATTCGCAGCCCCGGACTATCGTCATGCCCGAGATGGCTGATGATTCGTTTGCCAAAAAGCTTTATTCCACATACTTAAGCTACCTGCCGAAGCAAAAGATCGCCTTTTCGCTCAAAACGAACGAGGACGCCAGAGGCACGTTTACAGAGCTTTTGAAGACGGAAAAGTGCGGACAGTTTTCTGTCAATATCTCAAAACCCGGCATAACCAAGGGGCAGCACTGGCATAACAGCAAGTGGGAGCTTTTTATAGTCGTTTCGGGCCACGGACTTATTCAGATGCGGAAGATAGGCACAACAGAGGTGCTTAACTTCGAGGTCTCGGGCGAGAGGATAGAGGCGGTTCATATGCTGCCCGGCTATACGCACAACATTATCAACCTGTCCGAAACCGAAAACCTCGTGACAGTGATGTGGGCGAACGAGCAGTTCGATGCGGCACATCCGGATACATATTATGAGGCGGTGGAATAATGGGTGAAATAACAAAGGACAATACAATGCAGATCAAGCTTGATTACAGCGACATAAGATTCAAGGACGACGGCAGGCTTAAATTGCTCATAATCGTCGGCACGCGCCCCGAGATAATAAGGCTTTCTGCGGTCATAACCAAATGCCGCAGGTATTTTGACGTTGTGCTTGCGCATACGGGACAGAATTATGATTATAACCTAAACGGCGTTTTCTTTAAGGATCTCAAGCTTGGTGCACCCGAGGTGTATATGAACGCCGTAGGCGATGACCTTGGTGCAACAGTCGGCAATATAATAAACTGCTCATATAAGCTTATGAACGAGATAAAGCCGGATGCGCTGCTTATACTCGGCGACACCAATTCGTGCCTTTCGGCGATCTCTGCAAAGCGATTGCATATCCCTATCTTTCATATGGAAGCAGGTAACCGTTGCAAGGACGAGTGCCTGCCGGAGGAGACCAACAGGCGAATAGTGGATATAATTTCAGATGTCAACCTCGCATACAGCGAGCATGCGAGAAGATATCTGCACGAATGCGGAGTGCCAAAAGAGCGGACGTATGTCACGGGTTCACCTATGGCAGAGGTTTTGCATCAAAATATTGGCGAGATCGAGCAAAGCGACGTGCTGCAACGGCTGGGGCTCGAGAGAAAGAAATATATATTGCTTTCGGCACACAGAGAAGAGAACATAGACACAAAAAAGAATTTCGACAGCCTATTTACGGCAATAAACAGGCTCGCCGAAAAATATGATATGCCAATACTTTATTCCTGCCACCCTCGCAGCAAAAAGAGGCTCGAGTCGAGCGGCTTTGCTCTCGATTGCCGAGTGGTGATGCACGAGCCGCTGGGATTTCACGATTATAACAACCTGCAGATGAATGCCTTCTGCGTCGTCTCGGATAGCGGAACATTGCCAGAAGAAAGCAGCTTTTATACGAGCATAGGCAAGCCGTTCCCTGCGGTGTGCATACGGACATCCACCGAGCGCCCCGAGGCACTGGATAAGGCGTGCTTTGTGCTTGCCGGAATCGATGAAAAAAGCCTCGTTCAGGCAGTTGAGACCGCAGTTAGGATGACCGCTGACGGCGACGATGGAACGCCCGTGCCGGCGTATACCGACGAAAACGTTTCGACTAAGGTCGTTAAGCTTATCCAGTCGTATACCGGCATAGTCAATAAAACTGTCTGGCGAAAATATTGAGAAATTAACGCTTTAAAAACTAATATTCCAAAAAACTACCGCCGAGAGGAAAAGATCCTCTCGGCGGTTTTTGATACAATGGATTTATCGTTGGATTTAACTTGCTTGATAGCATAACGATAATGCATTCCGCGGTTTTTGCCTGCGGGATTATTCTGCATTTAAAGCAAATTTACAGGGCAAAAATGTATAAAAAACAATAAAGCAGGATACTTTATTGTT
>CAZNCN010000031.1:0-9334 GCA_964571635.1 uncultured Ruminococcus sp.
CCCTTTTTTCACTTTTTTTCGGATTTTTTTGTTTTTTATTTTGGGGTTGACATAAATATGTTTATATCAATTATTATGTCTACCGATTTCGCGCATTTGAGCAAAATCCATGCTCAAAAAGCCAGTTTACGGTGTCATTTGACGCCTCGGTAGCGCAATTATCGAGCGAATGAGTGCCGCCCGGATATATTTTTAAAAAAGATTTTTGCAGCAATTTTTGTGTTTCGACTGCATCAGACAGCCTGTATTTGTTGTCGGATCCGCCCTGCAAAATGAGCGCAGGGGTGTCAACAAGTGCAAGCTTCTTGATCGGTGCGTTTTCTATGCAATCGGTGAAGAAGGCTTTTTTAACTTTTTCGCCCATGAAAATTCGTGTTTCTCCATCCTGTATTGCGGCGAAAGGGCCGCCCTCAGACATGCCGATGTTGGCAGAAACACAGGTCGCAACCGAAATAATAAAGTCAGGAACCGTCTTTTCGAGCGCACATCTGAATGCAGCGGTCGTTCCGGAGCTGAACGCAAACAGTCCGACCCTGCTTTTTTCTATATAATCAAGTGCCCTTGTATAATCGATAACTCTCGAAATTTCGTCTGCCCAAAGCGCATAAGTCATATTTTCACGCTCGTAAGCCGCATAAAGATCTATTGAAATCACCGCCATCCCACGCCCCAAAACTTTGTTTTTAATTTTTTCAGGCAGGCGCCAGAGCCGTTTGCCACCGCCCCAGCCGTGGCAAACGATCATGCATGAGAGCTTTTGATCGTATTCCCTTGGCAGGTACACCGTGGCGGGAATTCCGCCGATGTCGAGATCAAAACGATTTTCTTTCATAATAATATATACCTTCTAATATATATTCAACAAAAGCGCCTTGCGGCGCTGATGTTTTGGTTATCCGATTATTTAAGGAAGCCTGAAACGATCTGCTCTTCGGCTTCTTTTTCAGAAAGTCCGAGCGTCATAAGCTTAATAAGCTGGTCGCCTGCGATCTTGCCAATAGCCGCCTCGTGAATGAGCGCCGCATCGACGCAGTTGGCATCGACCTCGGGTATTGCCGAAACGACTGCGTTATCCATAATAATAGCGTCGCACTCACTGTGGCCGCTGCAAGCGGCGTTGCCGCGTATCTTGGCTATAAATGTCTGCCTTGAGTCGTCTCTTGCGACAGATCTCGAAACAACATTGGTGTGTGAGCCGTCGCCGTTGAGGTCGACTGTTATCTCGGTCTGTGCAGTCTGCGAGCCGTGTGTCATGAGCCTTTCGGTAACATTGCAGGTCGCATTTCTGTCAAGCGTGACCTCTGTGATACGCACAGTCGAATCAACGCCCTTGATCTGTGTCATCTCGAGCTCGATGATCGCACCCTCGGCACAATGCACCTCGGTCTTGGGGTTGAACACACGCTTGCCGTTGCCGTCGCCCTCGCCGTAATGCTTTTCGATATACTTGACCTTGGAATTTTTGCCCACGAAAAAGCGATGTATGCCGTCGTGTCTTGAGTCGTCGTCGCCACCGTTGTGTATGCCGCAGCCTGCCACGATGACGATGTCGCAATCCTCACCGATGAAAAAGTCGTTATAGACCATCTCTTTTATGCCGCTTTGGCTGATTATTACCGGAATGTGCACGCTCTCATGCTTTGTGCCGTCGGCGATGTTGATGTCGATGCCGGGCTTGTCGGTCTTGGTAGTGATGACGATATTTGCGGTCGAGGCTCTGCCTGCCGCTTCACCGTTTGCACGGATGTTGTATGCTCCCTCTGGTACACCGTGCAGGTCGGCTATCTCTGATAAAAGGTTTTGCTGTATCTTATCCATCTCTTCACCTCTAAAGCTTCTGCGACAGCGCAGGGCACATGTCGGATGTGCCAAGCAATCTCGGCAAGACCTCGTCGCGAGTGCCGTCGTCGGTGACCCTGCCGCCGGCGATAACGACTATGCGATCGGCGGTATTGAGAATGCGCTCCTGGTGCGAAATAATGACGATCGAGCCGCCCAAAGTGGTGCGCATTTTTTCGAACACCGAAATAAGATTGGAAAAGCTCCACAGATCTATGCCCGCCTCGGGCTCATCAAACACCGAAAGCTTTGTGCGACGTGCAAGCACCGTAGCGATCTCAATGCGTTTTAATTCGCCACCCGAAAGCGAAGCGTTGACCTCACGGTCGATATAATCTCTTGCGCAGAGTCCGACCTCAGAGAGATATTCGCACGCTTCAGAAACACCGATATTGTGGCCTGCGGCGAGCTTTATCAGATCGTTGACCGTGACACCCTTGAATCTGACAGGCTGCTGGAACGCAAAGCTTATGCCGAGCTTTGCCCTCTCGGTTATCGACATATCGGTTATGTCGATGTCGTTATAAAATATTCTGCCCTCGTCGGGAGTGAGTATGCCGGTGATGAGCCTTGCAAGCGTTGACTTGCCGCCGCCGTTGGGGCCTGTTATAGCAGTCAGGCCGTCGCCGATCTCTATCGAAACATTTTTTATTATATCCTTGTCGCCACCGTCGTCGTGCGCCGAAAACGACAGATTTTGCAGTTTAAGCATCTTGCCTCCGAAAATATAACACTCTGTCTTGTTTTCTATTATTATATATTATCGTGTGTGGTTTGTCAATCGATTTTGCTTGAAATAAACGCCGCTATATGATATAATCGTATTTTGAAGAATACAGGAGGGGTCTTATGAAGCTGATAATCAACGATCTGCACAAGTCCTTTGGCTCAAAAAAAGTGCTGACGGGCGCATCTGCGGAATTGCAAAGCGGCAGGATATACGGTCTGCTCGGGCGCAACGGCTCGGGTAAGACGACACTTTTTAACTGTCTGTCGGGCGAAGCCGTATTTGAAAAAGGCTCTGCCACGCTCGTTTCCGACTCCGGCGAGCCGCAAGCTCTTAAGCAAAGCGACATATGCTATGTGCTTTCGACCCCTATATTGCCCGAATTTTTCACAGGCAAAGAGTATGTCAGCTTTTTTTGCTCGATTCACGGCATTCCGGAAACAGCCGCCGATTCATACCTCGACATCGTCGGCATTTCAAACGACGACAGGCACAGGCTGATCAAGAGCTATTCGCACGGAATGAAAAACAAACTGCAGATGCTGGGGTTCATCATAGCTCGCCCGCCTGTTGTGCTGCTCGACGAGCCGCTCACAAACCTTGACCCCGTCGTCAGCCTCGAGATAAAAGAGCTGCTGAAGGAATTCGCCGAAGATCATGTCGTGATTTTTTCGACTCACATACTCGAGCTTGCCAAAGATCTCTGCGATGACATACTTTTGCTGACAGGCGGCACACTTTCACAGGTCGACAGCGAAACGATGCACTCTGACGACTTTGCACGACAGGTAGTGGACATGCTGAGGGACGACGGCGATGAATAAGCTGACGCTTGCAGAGTATATAATATTAAAAATACGCATGTCTGCGACACGCTCTATCAATGTGTTTTTGTATTTTTTAAAGTCACTGCCGATATTCAAGCAGACAATAAGCGACCGTGTTTATTCGTATTGTGAAGCAAAAACGGCTTTTGCGTTGATCGGAGCGTTGCTTTCTGTGGCGAAAAAGCTTGTGGCAAACCTATTTGTGTCACTCGTCGCATTTGGCATAAGTGTTTCTCTTTCGCCCGAGAATGCAAACTCCGTGCCGATGTTCGTGACAGTATTTTCAGCGTTCTCTCTCGCCGCCGCAGTGCTTGCGCCGAGAGCCTATTCGCCGAGTGAAACGCTATACACCGAGGTGCGTATCATGCATATTGATGCAAGATTGCATTCGATCGTGCACATATTTTTATCAAGTGCATTCACTGCGATATGCTATTATCCGCCGATGATTTTGATGATGGCCGTCACATCGCTCGGAGCGGAATTATTGCTTTTGCCGCTTATCTGGTATGCCGTAAGACTGTGCGTATTCGCCTGCGACCTCTTTATCAAGAACAAAAAAAGCAGTCTGGGGCTGCCGCTGGGCATACTCGCCTTGCTGTTTGCCGCAGCAATGCCTGTTTTGGTGTCAATGGCAACATCGCAGATGCCAAGCACAGACATATTCCCGCTTGCTTCTATAATATTTATAATGCTTTCTGTGCCTGCGGCGATCTATATGCTGAAATACGACGGCTATCACAGGCTGATAGTCAGCGGGTGTACGGCAGAAAAATTGCAAAACGTCGGCGACACCGAACGCAAAAACGCATTCAAGGACGTCGAAATATCAGACAAGTATTCAAGGCAGTCGCAAAGCAGCATTCCGATGTGCGGAATGTCGCCTGCGGCATATCTGACAAAGGTATTCTTTAAGCGGCACACATGGCTTTTGCTCAAGCCTGCCGCCATCACCTCGGTGATAATAGCGGCGATTTATATTGCCGTTACCGTGACGGGCTATTGCTTTGTGCCCGAGCTGTTCGAAACCATCGTGCAAAGCATAGCATTTGTTTATCAGGCACTGGCGTTTGTGCTTTATTTCATTTCGACAAGTCCAAAGGCGTGCAGGGCGATGTTTTATAATTGCGACATATCGCTTTTGCATATGCCGTTCTACCGCGAGCCGAAGCTGCTGCTTTCTGTTTTCGGCAGGCGGCTGTCGCTGACTGCGGCTATCAACTCACTGCCTGCGCTGGTCTTGGGACTTTCGCTCAGTGCTTTGAACCTGCAAGGCGGCGGAGCAATATCCGACTGCATACTTTTGCCGCTGACCTCGCTGATGCTTTCGCTGTTTTTCACAGTCTATCATCTGTCGATGTATTATCTCTTCCAACCGTATACAACGTCGCCGGATACAAAAAATCCGTTTTTCACCATCTCAAATCTCATCATATATATAATATGCTATTCGCTGTTCCAGATCGAGATACCGATATACGGCTTTGCCTATGCGGTGCTCGGCATTACCGGCTTGGCAATAGCTTTATCGCTTGCGGCAGTATATAAATTTGCGCCCAGGCGCTTTAGGATAAAATAAAAAGCAAAGGAGCTATAAATAAAATGAGTGAACAATGCACACACGACTGTTCAACCTGTCATGCGGACTGCGCTTCAAGGCAAGAGCCGCAGGATCTTATCGCACCGCTTCATGAGGGAGCGGCAGTCAAAAACGTTATCGCCGTCGTCAGCGGCAAGGGAGGCGTCGGCAAATCGCTGGTGACCTCGCTGCTTGCGGTCAATTCGTCGCGCCGCGGCTACACCACCGCCATATTCGATGCCGATGTCACCGGCCCTTCGATACCCAAGGTATTTGGACTCAAGGATAAGGCGCTCGGCGACGAAAACACCATCTATCCCGTGCTCACAAAGACAGGCATTCAATGCATGTCGGTCAACCTGCTTCTCGAGAACGACACCGATCCCGTCGTATGGCGCGGCCCTGTCATCGCAGGCGCAGTAACGCAATTCTGGAGCGACACATTCTGGAAGGACGTCGACTATATGTACGTCGATATGCCTCCGGGAACAGGCGATATTCCGCTTACCGTCTTCCAGTCGCTGCCTGTCAAGGGCATAGTCATAGTCACCTCGCCGCAGGAGCTTGTCAGCATGATAGTTGCAAAGGCCGTCAAGATGGCAGAAATGATGAATGTTCCCATCATCGGCATAGTAGAGAATATGTCATACTATGAGTGCCCCGATTGCGGCAAAAAGCACTCGATATTCGGCGAAAGCTCTGTCGACGAGGTCGCAAAGCAATACGGCATCAAAAATGTCGCAAGATTGCCAATCTCATCCAAGCTCGCAGGTGCATGTGACAAGGGCATGATCGAGCTCTATGAGGGCGATTGGCTCGATGGCATCACCTCCGAGATCGAAAAGCTCTGATCAAAAAGCTCTGATCGAAAAGCTTTAACGAATAACGCACTGCCTTCATATTATGTATTGAAAATACTCGTCGTAGTATTGCAATACTTAATATGGAGGCTTTTTTATATGGCTGAAAGATCAGGCCCGGGCGGCGGGCTTTGCGGCAGACAAGAGCAGCTCTGCTGTATCAGCGTAAACAAAATTTTTGACTCTGCAAGAGATAAAGACTGTCTTGAGGATATGAAGGTGTTCTTGTGCGCAGGCGCACAGGAAATAATCGACAGATCAAACGCCGTTAGGTGCAAGAATGTCGAGGTCGCCTACACCAACATCAGCCTCGAATCAGTGCCGTTCAACAGAGGCTTTTATCAGGTGACCATCAGATATTTCTTTTGTGTCACGCTCGAATGCTGCATAGGCGTCGGAAGAGCGGTCGACATCAAGGGACTTTGTGCGTTTGACAAAAAGGTCATTCTCTATGGCAGCGAAAAGAACGTAAGCGTTTTCACCAGCGATCCGTCAAAAAACAATTTTTGCATGGATATTCAGGATCTGAGATGCGACAGCGTTCCGACACTGCCTACGGTCGTTGTTGAGGTCGCAGACCCAATCTGCCTCGACACCAAGATCGTCGAGCGCATTCGCCCCTTCGGTCATTGCTGCTGCAACATCGAGGCGATACCCGATGCGGTACGCAGCAGATTTGACGACGATTTTGTCGACGGAATGGGCATAAACAACATTTATGTGACGGTCGGAATGTTCTCGGTCGTCAGAATGGAGCGTACCGTGCAGATAGTCCTTCCCGCATGCAACTTCTGCCTGCCCGACAAGGAGTCTACACCCGCTCACACCGACAACCCGTGCGGAATATTCGGCAAGATGAATTTCCCGCTCGGTGAATTCTATCCCTATGCGGACGGTCAACTGCCGCACGACGACCGCCGCGAAAATCAAAGCGGCTGCGGCTGCCAGGGAACGCGCTGACGGATAATAAAAAGCGTATTTTCACATATAGCGAAAATACGTGATATAGTGCTTCGCACTGTTCCGTCAGGCACAACTTCACTAAAAAAAGTGGGCCTTGCGGCCCACTTTTATTCGTCTGTTCAGTTTGCTGCTGAGATGATCACAGAGAAGTCCTCTGCCTTGAGCGATGCGCCGCCGATGAGTCCGCCGTCGACGTGTTCCATCGAGAGCAGCTCGGCTGCGTTCTTGGCGTTCATCGAGCCGCCGTATTGGATGGTGGTTGCTTCTGCAACATCAGCACCATACAGCGAAGCAACTACGCCGCGGATGATGCCGCAGACTTCGTTTGCCTGCTCAGAGGTAGCGGTCTTGCCTGTGCCGATAGCCCAGACAGGCTCGTACGCGATGATGACATTCTGCATCTGCTCGGCGGTAACACCTGCAAGATCTATCTTGGTCTGCATAGCGACGACCTCGGCGGTGATGCCGTCCTCACGCTGCTGCAGCAACTCGCCGACACAAAGAATGACCTTGAGGCCTGCCTCGAGAGCAGCCTTGACACGGTCGTTGACAGTCTTGTCGGTCTCACCGAAATACTGACGGCGCTCGCTGTGTCCGATGATGACATATTCGACACCGCATGCTACGAGCATGTCAGCCGAGATCTCGCCCGTGAAAGCACCGGATTTTGCCCAGTGGCAGTTCTCTGCGCCGATGTGAATGGGAGAGCCTGCAGCAGCCTTGACTGCTGCGTCGATGTCAACATAAGGAACGCAAGCGATGACGGTGCATTCGTCATTCTTGACGGTCTCGAGCTTTGCCTTGATCTCGCCGATGAGCGCAGTAGCCTCGGCAGGAGTTTTATTCATCTTCCAGTTGCCGGCGATGACGGCGTTTCTTTTAGCCTTATTCATGTCAAATTACCTCTTATTTGTCATTAAGTGCAGCGATGCCGGGCAGGTCAAGACCCTGCAGGAACTCGAGCGATGCGCCGCCGCCTGTTGAAATGTGAGTGATGCGATCTGCGAGGCCGAACTTCTCGACTGCAGCAGCACTGTCGCCGCCGCCGATGATCGAGATAGCGCCGCAAGCGGCAACTGCCTCTGCAACAGCCTTAGTGCCCTTTGCGAAGTTGTCAAATTCAAATACGCCCATAGGTCCGTTCCAGACAACAGTGCCTGCGCCTGCGAGCGCATCGCTGAATGCCTTGACGGTAGCAGGTCCGATGTCCATGCCCATATAGTCGTCGGGAATAGCGTTGGTGGGGAACACAGCAGACTCGGAATTGTTGTCAAATTCCTTTGCGCAGACTGTGTCGGTGGGCAGAAGCAGCTTGACGCCTCTGTTCTTTGCCTTATCGAGCAGACCGAGAGCGAGGTCGAGCTTGTCGAGCTCGCAAAGCGAGTTGCCGACCGAGCCGCCGAGTGCCTTGATGAAGGTGTATGCCATGCCACCGCCGATGATGAGGGTGTCAACCTTTTCTAAGAGGTTCTCGATAACGGCGATCTTGTCAGAAACCTTTGCGCCGCCGAGAATAGCGACGAAGGGGCGCTTGGGATTATTGAGCGCATTGCCCATGACGGTGATCTCTTTTTGAATGAGGTAGCCGCAAACTGCAGGCAGATATGCTGCGACGCCTGCGGTCGAAGCGTGTGCTCTGTGAGCGGTGCCGAATGCGTCGTTGACATAGATGTCAGCCATATCGGCGAGCTTCTTTGCAAATTCGGGATCGTTCTTTTCTTCTTCCTGATGGAATCTTACGTTCTCGAGCACGAGTATTTCGCCGGGCTTGACCTCGCTTGCCTTAGCGGCAGCGTCGGGGCCGACGACGTCGGCAGCAAGAGTAACGTTGACGCCGAGCAATTCGTGCAGTCTGTCAGCGACAGGCTTGAGCGAAAGCTTTTTGACGTCCTTTGCAGCCTTGGCAAGAGCAGCCTCGGTTGCAGCAGCCTGCTCGGACTCGGGCAGAGCCTCGATCTTGGCTTTTTCTTTTTTATTGAGCTTGAGCTTTTCGTTGAAAACATTGTGGGGTCTGCCCATGTGAGAGCAGAGGATGACTGCTGCGCCGTTTGCGAGCAGGTATTTGATGGTGGGCAGAGCTGCCACTATGCGGGTGTCGTCGGTGATGCGGTCGCCGTCCATGGGAACGTTGAAATCGCAGCGCACGAGCACTTTTTTGCCGCTGACATTGATGTCTTCGACTGACTTTTTGTTGTACATTTGGTGTGACTCCTTTAGAAATTATTTTTTACCACTAACCAACTATGTATTGTATCACACTATTCTCGCAAAATCAAGATAAAAATGCGTCAAAATCGATTTATATAGGCAAATGTCATAGAGCACCGCCGCCCAAAAAAGTTTCTGACAGTTATTGGCTTTCAGAGAACAGGCTATAAAAGGCCTTGAAAGGATCATTATGGTGCTTTGCAGGATAGGCTCGATATACTTATATGTCATAAAAAGCGCAAACAGCAGCACAGGCACGCATATGCAGATAATGAATAAAAAATCGGGCAGGTCAATGACCTGCCCGAGGATTTTTGTGCTTATCTTCTTG
>CAZNCN010000032.1:0-8152 GCA_964571635.1 uncultured Ruminococcus sp.
GCGTTATTCTCCCACCATAGTAGTCTACCCGTCAAACGAAATGCCCTCATTGATAATTTTTAGCCTGTAGATTAAATAAATATGCATACTTACCATTTTGCTTCAGCAATTCACGATGCGTGCCTTGCTCCACGATATGGCCTTCGTCAATAACAAGAAGTTTGCTTGCAAGCGTAGTGTTAGATAACCTATGAGAAATTGTTATTGAAGTTTTATCTTTACTTAAAAAGTACAATTGCTCGAATATCCTATCCTCTGAAATGGGGTCAAGCGAAGCGGATGGCTCATCCAAAATCATATACTGACATTCCTTAAAATATGCCCGTGCAAGGCCTACAAGCTGCCACTGGCCGCCAGACAAATCTTTGCCGTTATCGGCATAATAACGACCTAATACACTATTATATCCGTTTTCCCAATTTTTGATAATGTCGTTAACGCCGCTGATATCACATGCTTTTTTTAACTTTTCATCATCAAATCTTTTTTCAAAATCAGGCAAAGCAATAATCTCACGCAACGGTATGCAATATGTAACATAGTCTTGGAACAAAACGCCAAATATTTTGCGCAAGGCATAAATATCATATTCTTTTATATCTGTTCCGTCGATTTTTATTTGTCCTTCCTGAGGATCATAAAAACGAAACAGAAGCTTTATAATCGTTGATTTACCTGCACCGTTAGAACCGATAAGTCCGACTTTTTCATGCGGTCTAATTAAGAATGAGCAATTTTTCAAAACAAAGTTGCTGCTGTTAGGATAACAAAATGATACGTTGCAAAATTCTATCTCGGGATTAGCGGTAGGTATAAGATTCCCACTTTTCTCTTTCTTGGGTTTCATATTGATAAATTCTTGCAAGTTCAGTATCCTGTCATTATTTATCAGAAGCTGATTGATGAAATTCGTTAAATCCATGCATTGACTGCGCAAGCGCATAACTATATTTAAATTGTATTGTAGGTCACCTATGGCAATTGCTTTATTAATAACATCATTTATCGAAAATATAACAACAACTCCATCAATGCAAGAATAGATCAATATTATAATGGCATTGATGATGTTATACCGTGTATCCTCACTTTTATTTATTTTATAAAGTTTTCGCCATATTTCATTATATTTGTTCAGAAAATAGCTTCCTATCCCGTTGAGTTTCATTTCGAATTGCATTTGATTATCAGTCATAGCTCCAAAATAAAATCCCATTTTTCGGTTGTCACGCTGCTGTGCAATTTCCAGATTATAGCGAATTTTAAAATGTCTATTATTATACAGCATATAGGGTATAATCAAAACAAGACATGCGATAGCGATCCAAACATTGTAAAGCGTGACAAACACAAATGCCACAACTATATTAATAATGGTGGATATTACATTGAAAACCACCCATGTGGTATTGTTCAAGACATCAAAATTACTTCGTGTTTGACGAATTTTATCTCCCATTGATGCGGAATCCCAAAAAGACAAATCCATTTTAGAACATTTATCCATCATTTCCGATTCAATATAAAAAGTTAATTCGTCATTATATCTCAAATTTACATAATTATCAATTTTCTCAAGAAAGCTGACCATTAACTCCAAGGTTAAGAATACGGATAAATACATTAATATTAAATATCTGTTTTTTGCAACATCTTCGACAATTAGGTTAATGATGTCTCTCCATAACGTGATGGTTAGCAGAGGAATAGCTGATTGCAACAATAAAACAATAATCTTCATCGTCATATATTTCTTCGATGCGTTAAAACATGACTTTAAACAGAAATATATGTTTTTGAAAAGCACACCAAAATATTTCTTCAATTTATTCATGCAAATCACCTCCCGTCATAGTATATTTTTTCATTTGCAAATTATAGAGCTTAGCGTACAATCCGCCAAAAGCGATTAATTCCGGATGGGTTCCACTTTCGATAATTTTTCCTTCGTCAAGGACAATGATTTTATTTGATATCTTTGAACTTGATATCCTATGTGATATCATTATGCCGGTTCTTTCTTTCGATATGCTTGAGAAGTTTTGAAATATCTTTTCCTCCGCCTCGGCATCAAGAGCGGAAGAAGGTTCGTCAAATATGATTATGTCAGCATTTTTGAAATAAGCGCGCGACAAAGCGATTTTTTGCCACTGTCCTTTTGAAACTTCTATGCCTTCATCATCAAATTGCCTTGACATATACACATCAAATCCGTTGCTGAAATTCTTGCTTTCGTTGTAAAATCCACTTTGTTTCATCGCTGTTATTATTTTTTCATCATTGTCTTTTTCCTCTATGCACGATAATGCTATGTTTTCTCGCAGCGTTAACGGGTGCTGCACATAATTTTGAAATAATACAGTGAACATTTTTCTGATTTCTTTCATGCTGTAATCTTCCATTGGATTACCATTTATCAAGATTTTCCCTGATTCTATTTGATAAAAGCCAAGCATTGCTTTTATTATAGTAGATTTACCCGCACCGTTAATGCCTACGATTGATAACTTGTCACCCTTTTCCAACCTAAAAGAGACTCCCTTAAGTACGTATTGCTCGCTGGAAGGATATTTAAAATATACGTCAATAAACTCCAGTGACTCAAATTTATCAATGACTCTTTTCCCTTGTCTGTCCTCCGGCGAATACATAGAAAGAAAATCAAATAAAATTTTCATCCTGTCTACTATTGCGGTAAACCATAGCGTAATAGTGGTCAAGAATGTTATAATCGAGCTGCTTACCGTTCCCGCTGTTCCTATATACAAAGAAATATCGCCAATTGTAATTTCCCCGTTAAACGCCTGTAAAATAATAAATATGGTAAATATGATTACTCCACTTCTGCAGATCACTTTTATTGGGAAAGATATTAATAAATGCTTAATATCAAGTCTTTTATTTTCCTTTACGTATTTGTCTCTTTCCTCTTTGTACCGCGTCTTAATCGGATCGGTCAAGTCGTACATACGAACGTCCTTTGCAGGCCAAGCATCGGTGAGCATCCAACGGTAATAACTGAATTTACGAATATCCGGAGTTGTTTTGCGCCTTAAATCTTCGATTTTTCTTTTCATAAATACTTCAAATATAATTCCCGGAATACTTGCTACCAAGAATAACATTAAAAACCAAACATTTAGTTTCATCAATATGCCAATGGCAATGCACAGTGAAACTAATGTAGAGATCAAAACAATTATATTTGACGGCAAACTGTTTATCGAATATCCAACTTGTCTTAGTTCGTCTAATATATCTCGACCCGCTGATGAATCTATGATTTCCATAGGTGTTTTACTTATTTTTTCTAATATAACAGTGTCATAAGCGTGAGCTGTTTTTTCTGATACCGTTTTACTTGTAATATTGGCCGCCGCGGCAACAATATTGCATATTATTATTAATCCGATAAAAAGCAAAATATAAGTAATCATTACGGACATATCAACAGTTGCTTTAACCAGTTCATCAAATATGTTTTTTGTTATATATAGAGATAAAAACGGAAAAATCATATTTAAGACCATAAGCAAGAATGTTAATAACACCATCAGTTTGCTCGATGCAAATGTTAATTTGAATGAAAATACAATTGTTTTTATAAAAAGCTTAATTCGTTCCATAAACGACTCCTTGATTAAATAATTGAATGATTTTATTTATTAAATCGTTATCATTCAAATCAATTTGTAATGTGGCTACACAAATATTATTGAATGTTGTCAGGATTATATCTGGTTGAAGGTGATTTGGAAGAGCTTGAATCGCCAGTATTAAGTCAACCATGATAAAGTGATGCGTGCTTTTCGCTGCCCACAACATACCCGGAAAATAAGCTTGGTGTTCTCACGTGAATAATACCGCAAATCTCGCTCGGGACAGGCCTACCGTTTTCATTCACAATGATAACTTCAACACCTTTAATCGGCTTTCCAACATACAATCATCAAAAACCGACAAATGCATATAATCGATAATTGCATCAGCATTTGTGTCGATCGCAAAATGAGACAAAATGAGACAAAATGAGACAATATGATGCCTTTGGATTTCCCAGTTGTTCCCGAACTATATATTATAACTGCTTCTGTGCGGTTGTATTTGGGAACAAATTTGTCATATAAACTTCAGGCAATCTAAACGTTATTTCGTTATCAGTGCTGAAACGCTGAATTTCAATTTCGGAAAATTCATAAAGTGTATCGTTTACCCATAAATCATCTTGCACATAGCGCAATCAGACTCTGGCTTCGCGCATCATTTCCATAGCCGTATAAAAAGGCGTCTGCCAGTCAATGAGAACGGCGCAGTTCCCGTTATTCCAAATATCAATAAGAAGTGATAAATAATTAACCGAATTTTTCCTATCAGTGCAATTCTGGACATATCCTATACCTCTGTCAAAACTATGAAAAACAGCGCAAAAAATCCTACGAAAGGTTGTTTTGCACTGTTTTATAATATGAGATATTCTGTTTTGACATAGCGATGCGTTGGCGGACAATGCAGCGAAAGAGAGCCGCCGGAATAACCTAAGCGTAGATGAGCGCGACAGTACTGCGAAAACCTTTGACGATAATATTTTATACAAACTTGTTGCTGCATCACAATCTGCCTTTCTATTACTATACTAATCTTTGTACATAGTATAATGCACGATATTTAATTTGTCAAGACATAATTTTGTTGAAGGCAATATTTTTTGTCGAACAATATTGACGTAATCGATTTTTTTGATATAATATAATTCGATATAATATAAATAAAGGAGGCAAAGCAAATGCACTCGGTAAGCGAAATAGAAGAAAATCTAAAACGCGGGATTCTCGAAATGCTTATTTTGGAGGCATTGTGCGAAGAGGATCTTTACGGCTATCAAATGGCGGATATCATCAATATGAAAAGCTGCGGAAAAATCAATATAAAGGAAGGCTCATTGTATGGTCCGTTATACCGACTGGTTGACAAGCAATGTATATCAGAAAACAAGGTTTTGGTCGGAAAAAGACGAACACGCATTTACTTTCATATTGAGCAACCGGGGAGAGAGTATTTGCAGCAGTTGATTGATGTATACACAAGGATGAACGAAGGCGTATCGCTTATATTAAAGGCAGGAGAAACAAACGATGAAGTCCGAAAATAAAGAAATCATATACACATATGTAAAAGCGATCGAAAAAGATTTGAAGTGTTCAAAGGCACTGTCGTCTGTTTTTCGAAAAACGTTACGCGAACAACTGTATGATTTCGTAGAGCAATGCGAAGCTCGTGGCGAAACCATTACATACGAAAGCCTTTCGGAACGCTTTGGGCTTCCCAATGAAGTTGCTGATAGTTTTTTCAGCAGATCAGATTACGAGGAATTAATGAAAAAAGCAAAGAAAAAAGCGTTTATTTGGAAGTGCGCCGCTTTCGCTGGCATTATCTTGCTTATCGTTATTGTTGTTATTTTCGCTTTGTACATTCGAGATGCAAGCGGCAAAATAATAATTACAGGTCCTATTTAAGTTTTGTTTGCAATAATAAATAATTTTTAATAAAAGATTAAAAAGAAAGAACACGATGAAAAAGCCACAACATCAATCATTCTTATTCTAGTGATGTTTTTCTCACTATCCGTTAACGCGCTTGCAGATAATACCTCGCAAGCAACTGCCGGATCAGACAATGAGCCCAACATCATACTTTACGAAGATGGCAGTAGGCTCACGATAACCCGATCAACGGGCGGCACAACGCCTTGCGGATATGCCTCAACTGATAGTAATACTGTATCCAAAAAGATTGAAGCAAAATTTGAAAATTCAGATGGTGAAGTCGAGTGGATATATACTTTATATGCCACTTCATCACATCAAAAGACATCGATATTGATCTCACCATGACCTGCGATAAATACGGCAATGTTACTTAATCATATCGTATTAATCTGATGAATTAAAAGAGGTTTTACACCACACTTGTGGAGTATACACAAAAGTCGAGAGAACCGTAAATCGCGCTCTTTTCAAAATATATTTTTCACTTTTAAATTTCAAGATGGCTCATATTGAGCGATACCATAGTCCACGATCATGGCAGACTACTCCCTTGGTTGTACTTATTTTCAAAAAGCGGCAAGGTTTTTTCCTTGCCGCTTTACAACTAAAAAATTCACTTTTCAGTTGGTTTCAAAAGATTATCGTTTAGAGAGAATACTGTTTCATCCTCAAATTCAAATCCGGGAATCGGATTGGATTCTCCTTTGATATAGTTGTAGCCCACACCCTCTTGGTATTGGAAAACATACACATATCCTTCTGGAGCCTTGTCGTCGTAGGGATACAATACGAGTTTATCGCCTTTCTGAACATAGGACCCGCTGATAGAAGAGGATACTTCCAGTGTCATAACAATTCTAAATCTACCATTGGCAACATCCAGCACAAAATGAGGTTTAAAAATCTCAGGCGTTTCGTTAGCATTTTTATCATTGTTCTCATTAGAATCTTCAGGAGTTCCAAACGCATATTTAAACATATCCTCCGTCGGGTAAACCTTGGTGGTAGAACCATTCACAACCGAACTGAAGCGGATATTAATACCGCCTTCAACAGAAACCTCAAACAAATCTGTGAATTTTTCAAGATCCGTAAAGTTGCTGTTGCCACCCATAATGGAGAGAATATAATCTCTATCTGTATCGGCAGAATAACCGGGAATATAAAAGAGCGTTTCAGGAAAATACGAGCTGTACACATCCGGGTAACCGCCGACAAAGCGGATAGCATCAGCGCCTGTAAAGAAAGCCTTGGGCGAAGAGAGCGCTTTTAAACGATACATGATAATTGAGTGAATATCGCTTTTGATCTTTTCGCGATCTAAAGAGAATTTATCCAGAATGTGAGAAATTTCTTGATCTTCGATATGCGGAAAGCGTTCAGCAACCGTATCTACAGTCGAAACAGATGTGAACCCTGAAAAAATTACTTTTTCATATTCTGTATAAATTCGAATGGAATCTTGAATGATATAGTACACTTCTTCGGTAGTTAGCGAATGGATGACCTCTTTTTCATAGTTGCTCTGCCAAAACTCCTTGAGATATTCCTCAGAGATGACTGTGATGCTTTTTCCGTCCTCGCTGATGTCATACATTGCACTGAATTTTTTCTGCAATTCCGTTTGAGGCGTAAGAGCATCACCGTCTACAATAATGTTGCTATCGGCACTAATCTGACTTCCCATATCATATACCTTCGCATCTCCGTTTTCGGCTGCAATGGCGTACATACATCCCGTAAGGACGATAGAGGATGCCAAGAGAAGCACCAACACAATGCTAAAAAATTTAAAATTATTCTTCATATCCTTATACCTGCCTTTCGATAATTTACTCAGTGAGATCTCATTCTGTATATGTATTGTATCTAAAGTATATCACTGACTTATCTCCAAGTTATTGCCGACTTGTAAAAGTCACAATAATTTTTGTTCCTTGACCGATTTTCGATTCGAAATTCATTTCGGCCTTGTGTGTGAGAACAATTTGTTTGCACAGAGCAAGTCCAAGTCCTGCACCGCCTTCTGCACGAGAACGGGACTTATCTGTACGGTAAAACGGCTCTGTTATGTGCAAGAGTTGTTCTTCGGTCATTCCTTTACCATTATCCTCAATAACTGCTTGACATTCTGAACATGATATTTTAACCTTGCCGCCGGCAGAGCAAGCCTTGATTGCGTTTTCGGTGAGATTGTAAAACAGCATAGAGAGAAGAGTATCATTGCCTTTGATGGTCATAGGGACGGTGTCGCAGGTAATTTCAACCCCTGCATTCTCGGCTCTCATTTGGAGTTTTTCTGCAATGTCAGCAAGGACACAACTGAGATCCAAATCAGCCATCTCGATTTCATTTTCGCGGATGAACGCACCATCAAGCAGAATTTCCGAAATCTTTTGTAGACGTTCAGATTCAGAGATAATATACTTCGCTGCAATCAACCTGCGTTCCTCAGTTGTATTGGCCTTTTCGAGATATTCCGCATATCCGTGAATACTTGTCAGCGGCGTGCGCAGCTCATGAGCCATATTATCTACAAGCATCTGCTTTCTCTCGGCTTCGAGTATTTTTGCTTCCGCTTCACTTTCAAGAGCTTCCATTTGTTC
>CAZNCN010000033.1:0-7283 GCA_964571635.1 uncultured Ruminococcus sp.
TTGAACTTTGATTTCGATACCAGCCAGCGTACGCAAGGTATCGCCAATCTTCAAACAATCTCCCATTTTTGTTCTCCTGTTTTTAATATTTGCAGAAATTATCATCGCCGCACAGCTTGGTAAGTGCTTCTATCCACTCTTCAGCCGTCGGCCTTGATTCACGATTGGCATCGACAAAAACATGCATTTTATCGCCGGTTTTGGGATTGATCCTGTCAAGCTCTTTCTCGACCATTTTTGTTTTAAAGGCTCTCTTGAATAAATCCTGAATGTATGACGGATACTGCGGCCACAATATCATGGCATTTTTGTGCCTAATGGCTACCGGAGCATTTCTCTTGTCGGTATCATCGAATATGAAGACGGGATCCTTACAAAATGCAATCATATTGTCGTCAGTCTCTTGCGAATACTTGCCCTTGAACGGATGCTGACCACCCATCATGATTCTAAACAAAATAACTGCCAGTGAAAAGAGGTCGGTGTATTTATCGGGAGTATAACCCGAAAGAACCTCGGGAGCCATATAGCCCTCAGTTCCGCCTATGCCATAGTTCTCTCCGTTTGTAGCAACGTTGTCATTGTCAGCAATACGTATATCACCGGTTTGGGGATGAGCATAAATATTGCCGCCGCTCAGATCCTGATGGCAAAAGCCGCACGAATGAAGCTTGCGAAATGCCTCAGCGATATTCAAGCAGCATGTCAGCATGATGTTTCTTGATGCGAATCTGACAGTAAAATTATAAAATTTGTTCAGCTCATTATAATCTGCGGTATATATAAAGTCCATAACATACCCAAAATACAGGCTGGTACTGTCGCTTTCATCTACTACAACATCTATAGGCCAAACCAACTCGTTTCCCAAGCTGACAGGCTCAGGTTTGTTTTTTGCGTTATAGCACAAATTGCCATAAAACGCTTCTAAAGCATTTTTGTGCACATCGTCGGCAAGGTCGGGGTCCTCAAATCCCTTTGCTCTGCCGTTTCGATCATAGCGGACTATGCGTTGACTCAGGGTTACTAAAAAGCTTTTTTTGTACCACTTCAGCACTTTTTGCGTGCCGCCGTAATCGACTGCATAGACGCGTCCTTGTCCGCCATCTTCGCTCATGCACTTTTGAACTTTGATTTCGATACCAGCCAGCGTACGCAAGGTATCGCCAATCTTCAAATAATCTTCCATTTTTGTTCTCCTGTTTTTTAATTTATACAGCAATTATCATTGCAAAGTGCACTTGACAATTGTCATACATTGATGTTATTTTCGATCTTCGAAAAATCCTGCCCAAGACGGGTTGATTTGATCAAACAATTGCTTTGCTGTTCGGTCAGCTTGTGAAGATCATCACTAAAAAGGATAAAGACATTTACTATGTCAAAAGCGAAAAGCATTTCACCGATTCTTTCGTGATTATCTATCCAAGCAAAGTTTAACTTTGATTCATCCGACATTTTGCCCTCAGCCTTTTGCCTGATTCATATGCAGGTATTGATGAAGCCGAGAATATCGAGGAATTCCGAGCTTTTTGCCAAATATTCGACATCGATCATATAATTCGAGCGCTAGTATGTCCTCAAATATTTTTGGCCAACCCCGGTTCGAAGAACACGGTCGCTCGGCTGATGCCAGTCGTTGCCGTATGATGTATGCTGCAGCTCGAGATATTCATATCCGTTCGCACTGCACTATTTCTTCATCCTCCTAATTCATTAATGTTTAATAAACAGCATTCTCATCTGCAGGTGTTCCAACAGTTCGAAGTAATAACTCGATTTTCTTGTTTGTCTCAAGAGCTTCTTTTAATGCATTTACATATTCATCTCTCGTACAATCAAAGCCTTGCATACACGGCACAACGCCAAACAATTCATAATAAGCTCTGTTTAATGGCCTTAGGTTCTTATTAAATGTTAACTCATCCATTTATTTGCTCCTTTCTATCACAAATCAAACATCATTTTGAAACTACTCGTAGTTGACGGGAAATATTTTTCAAGAAAAGCAATAGACTCATCTCTATTTTCGGCAGAATATACACTAAACAAATTTGCAAAAGTTTCCTTTCCTATTGCATTAGGCGGCCCTTTTACACCGCTCCAATAATCATTAGTATGACACCAATATCCTATAAACTCATAATTATATCTCTTTTTGATTCTCGGATCATTATCAAAAAAACCAGACAAAATGTCAGACACACACCTATCATATGCTGCATCGCACGAGAACAAATCGTTCAGCATTTGATTCATGCGTAATTTATCGCACAAAATGTTGGTTTTATCTTTTCCGATTGCATTAACAAACTCAAAAGAATTCGACACATCACCGCATTTATCATCTACGAAGTGCCCATATTCATGCCTAAATACCTCAGCATACTCATCATTATCGTAATTCGGGTTCATACGAATTACGCCATTTAATGGAGAGTAATGACATGCTTCTCTTTTTGTTTCGCCATTGCTATCAATAAACTCGCGTATATCTCCTACGTTTAGTTCTTGTGACAATCTATTTATTATTGTTTTAATGCCATTTGGGGCATTGCTAAAAGTTTCCATCACTGCTTGACGACGGCTATCTGGAACAGATAAAAAACTATCCAAACGAATACCGCCTGATACTGCTACAAGCATATCCGGAGAACCTGCGGCACCTCCCGTTGCAACGGTATCGGTGCCAGCCCTTCAGCCGCCCTTGGCTATGGCTTTTAATTTGGCAACAAACTCTGCATAGAGTTCAACCTTCTGCTGAAGATCTTTGAGTTCAGGTTCGGAATTGTTCAATATCCTAACCACCTCCAAAGTCATCCAACGAATACCATCTACATCCTCATCGCTCATTGACTGAGCCAATCTCGTAGTCGCTGCACTTATCTCCGTGCACTCGCGATTGATATTCTTGGAAAAATTAGAAACATATTCTGCGAATGCCAAAAGCTTTTCGGGGTTAACATTAATGTTCATCTGCTATGTCTCCTTGGCCATTATATTTCAAAGTCCTGCGACGATTCCATTTCGCGGATAATACGATATACCATTTCCATAATAGGATTTATCCCATTTACGCAGGTCTGGATATCAACAGCGACCTTTCTCCCCTTTTCTAATGCTTTTCGAGAATTCTCGTCCTTCATATAATCCGAGCAGCCGTCGATTCCCGCCATTAGATCCGAGCAGTACCTATTAACATTTGATTTGAAGGACTCCAGACTATATACATATCTTTTGAGCGACTGCAAGTCCATTTCGGTCATATTACTCATAAAAATACCTCCATAATAATTATTTTATTATTTGAATAAAAACGGTCTGAATGTGCATTTTTCGACACCGTTGCTGTACAAAGCCACTTCGTCGCTTTCTATATCGCAAGCATCGCTGCCAAAGCCGAAGTCCCAAGAATCATCCCTCGACATCTTATATGCAATCTTGTGGAGAAAGCACTCTGTCTTAAAGCCTTTCAACCGCTTGAGATCGCTTGAATTCTCGAGTACAACCATGCTGTGCAAGCAAAAGTTGCTGCCTCGAGCAAAAATCGTATTAATGTCAGAAATTGCATTATAAATGCAGGATTTTTTGGTTTTCGACGCTGCCGTGGGATTTCCAGAGGTTTGCGACAACATTCGCATCATGTCACCTACGCCGCCACCAAGTTGCGCCGCGATTGCCATAAGGTCTTGATCGGCAATAGCCGCCGAAGCCTTGGCGCTGCTAAGTTCAAAGCTATCTTCTTCAGCGCCTGTCTGCTGACTTCGATCTTCGTAATCTTCATAACCCGAAAGTTCGTCGAAGATATCAAGCATGCCCATCCACATGATCAATGTGGGGTCAGAAAGCAGCTCTCTGTTTTTCACCAGGTCGCTATATGCCTTTATCTTTGAGCACATCGTTTCATACTCTGTGCATACCTCGATTCTGCTTGCAAAACCGACACGTTTAGCAACCGAAATAACATTAGCGAGGCTTTTTTCTCTTGGATCTGCAAAAATAAGAATTTTATTTTTCTTCATTATTGCTGCAGACAAAAGTAATCCGGACAAAACATCACACGCAATCTTGTTGCTGCGTCCTGCAACCAAAATATTGTTATTAGAGCGTTGCTCAAGACCAAAGCAGTAATAAGGCTCTATGCCTGTCGGCACACCCACGCAAAACACGGAATCTAACGCCACGGTCCTTCTAAAGGCCGAAAGTTCGGATGCTATTTCACTGACTACTGCCGACTTTCGATCTTCACCATCAACAATTAGCACCTTGGTGTCGCATTTGACATCTTCCTTACGGCAGAGCGAAGTTGCTATCAGCTGCTTTCGTTCTGCTTCTGTAACATATATCGCTTTGAAAAACTCAACCTTAATATCAGGTCTCGAGTTGCCACTGTTAGTCACTCCCCAAAGCTCGCCCTTGGCGGTTTGCTCCATTTGGCGGATCATGCTGTCGGTGTAATTGCTCTTTGCGATGCCAAGCGTGTCTATCATATCTTGAACGCTGTGCTGCTTCATCGTAAAGCGGTTTGCAATTTGTTTTTCTCCAACATCAGTCAGACCGGTATGGCTGGACTGATCGCTGAAGACACACGACAAACCGTATTTTCGATAGTCACGAAGAATGTTCTCAAGTATTTTCTTGTATTTAAAATCGTCGTTAGCGTGCTGCGTCATATAGTGAAACTCATCAACTATCAACACGACATGCGGCATACTTAAATCTCCGTGCACCGATCTGTATTCCTCGAGAGTATTAATTCCTTCTCTTTTGAACAGCAAAGAGCGTTTATTGAAAAAGTCATCTACATACTCTAAGAAAGAATAAGTGAATGATTTTGTCTTTTCGAGACCGACGAACCTAATATGTTTAGGACGATTAATTGCATATTCAGCAAACGACGAACGTGCATAATCCACCAGCCATATTTCAACATCGTCGGGATGATATTTCATCACAATGGCAGAAATAATCATATGCAAAAACGTGGTTTTACCTGTGCCGATTCCGCCTGTCACCAATGTGTGCGTCTTTGGCGAGGATGAGTCCATCACAAGATTGAATATGCCGCCACCGGGATAATTTCTCAACATGACAGGCAATTCAATTTTTTCTTTTGACTCACCTGCTTTATATGTTTTGTATTGATAAGCTTTTGTAGGATCGAAAAATACGGAAAAGCGGTTGTCGACACTTAAATAGCTCTTCGCAGCGTTTCGATATAACGCAACAAACGATCTGTGGTAGTCTGCTATTTTGCTCGGCATAAAGCTGTATAAACTCTGCCCACTCTTTAGAGAGCAACTGTTATTGACGCATTTTATTAAATAAGAATCGTTTGAATTAAAGAAACTGAAATCAATGTTCATGTGGGGATACTGAGCTGACAAGCTTTCTGCCGAATAAGCCGATAAAAATATTATCGTCACACCACACCGGGCACTATTATTCCAAATAACCTTTAAAAGCTCCAAGTCCTCTTTTTCAATCACACCAACAACGTCAACAAGAACAAGGCAGCGCTCTTTTATGTGAGGCTTGCACTTGAGATTGTATTCGTATATGTTATTATAGTTTCCGAGTAATCCGTTGATGCCGTCAATGCTGTCAGCGATTGATTTCAGCGTCTTGTGAATGGCATCCCTTGAATTGATATTGTATATACCGATGTCAGCGTTATCTTCTATTTTTGCAGAAAGAGGCCCCAATATCCGGCCACTTTTATCCGGCTCTGCAAGATAAAGCTCGATGTTACCCACCTCGGCACATCTCAGCCTTTGCAAAATAATGCACTGAACGAATTCGCACACGGCATTCCTGTCAAATTGCTGATAATGCACAAAAAACTTTGACGGCTCGCCGGCACACAGTATCAACGGAACAGCAAACGATCCGCCCTTAAAAACCTGAGGATTCTTTGCTTGAAGAGCCGATAACAATTGAGGCTCGGTTGTTTTTATGGGATACGACAAATTGCCGATCCAATATTCTGTGTGTTTTTTCTTTGGGTCATATGCCGTCCAATCTGTTCTTGATACGCCCGTTCCCACAAGCGTATTTCTGACTCTATCCGTGAACTGAACAATCAACTGAGAACCAATAACGCTGTTGCGTTTGGCAATTAAATTGTTACGGCGAACATCGAGATCTCTTTCATATTGGATCCGTGCCTGTTCAATGCTTTGTAATGCCGCATTTCTTACCTCACACGCATTCACCACCTGCTGATCCAGAAAGCTGAATCTTTGCCTTGCTGTTTTCTCGATATTGCTTTCCTGCATCCCGATCCGCTTATGTTCGCGATCCATCTGATTCCGTGCAGTCTGGAACGCATTTTGTTCACGCATTTTCTTACTGGCGGCCAAGCCTTTAATTTCGCCCTCTAAATACAGTTTATATGCAATTGCCTTTTTCACAAAGCTTTCAATCATTTTTGTCTTAGGCGAATAGCCGTCTTTGTGAAAGGCTCGACTTGTTTTGCCATGAAACGAACTATCAAATATTTTGTTGTATACATTTTCAAGCTCATCTTTGCTTGATAAAGTTGGATGTATTGTAGGGCCTGCTACCACCCTCTTGACGATGCGCGGTGGCATTTCTGCAATAGCATGTTCGATCCAAGCAATTATTTGCTCGTTTCTGTGCTTTATTAATGAGCAGTTATCGATTATTTCCCTTGCCCGTTCGATGCATTCCGCTCGAAAATGGCGCTCTGCCTCTGTTCTTCTTTCTGCGCAATCTGCCATCAATCGCGCACGTTCAGACTCGACAAGCGTCCTTTGCTTTTGTATCCGTTCAATTTCCTGAGAGTATTCTTGCTCCGCCCTCTGCTTCCTAGAGGATATATCTAACTCATATTGGCGCTTGTCGGAATTGATCTTTGCGAGCGTATTCTGGAGTTCTAATAAGCTTTGATCAATAGTCACAATTTCACTGAATATATTTTTCACAACTATCTCCTTCGAAAAAATTTAACGAATATTCCAATGTCACAGTTTGTCGCAAGACTCTCAACAACAACCCTGACAATTCGGGGGTGGGGCAACTTCACGGCAAATCCTTTTAATCAAGAGATCAAACGAGGTATCCAGTAACAAGCAAGTATATCTTAGATTCCAAAATTCAGCATATCAGTAAAGATGAGTGCAAATAATTAGCTTAGCCGCATTGACTTATCCCTTATTGATAGTATTTGCTTTTCATTTCCACAACTCATAAGAAATTAAGCAACGCCAAAAAGTGTTTTTTTAACACTCAACATTAATAAAGCAGGATACTTTATTGTT
>CAZNCN010000034.1:0-6987 GCA_964571635.1 uncultured Ruminococcus sp.
TGACATTTGAAAAATGCAAAACAGAACTTTGATTTTATACATTCACGGCAAAGGCGGTATGGCTGAGGAAAGTGAGCATTATAAGCCTCTTTTCCCATATTGCGATGTAGTGGGGCTTGATTATAAAGCAGAAACGCCGTGGGAGGCGAAAGCGGAATTTCCAATCGCTTTTGAAACGCTTACCACAGAATACAGCCGTGTGATCTTGATTGCCAACAGTATCGGCGCATATTTCTCGATGTGTGCTTTGCCGCAGGAGAAAATCGCAAAGGCATATTTTATTTCGCCTGTTGTGGATATGGAAAAGCTGATCGGCAACATGATGAATTTGGCAAATGTGTCCGAGGACGAACTGCGGGAAAAGGGCACGATTGAAACCGCCTTTGGTGAAACGCTGTCGTGGGAATATCTTTGTTGGGTTCGCAATCATCCGAGTCAGTGGAATATCCCTACCGAAATTCTCTATGGCGGACAGGATAATTTGACCGATTTAGAAACGATCACTGCTTTTGCAAATAGCCAAGATGCATCCCTGACCGTTATGGAAAACGGTGAGCACTGGTTCCACACAGCGGAGCAAGTGAGGTTTCTCGATACATGGCTCACATCGCTTAGAACTGAACGCATAACTCTCCGCCACTGGCGTGAATCAGATGCGGAAAGTCTGTTCGAATACGCAAAAGACCCCGATGTCGGACCGATTACAGGCTGGCAGCCTCACAGATCTGTTGAGGAAAGTCTGTATATCATCCGAAATGTGCTTTGCGGTGCGGAATGCTATGCCATCTGCGAAAAGGGAAATGATATTGCGATCGGGTGTATTGAGCTTAGATTAAACGGTCATACCGATATGACCGACAAAGACGACGAATGCGAGCTTGGTTATTGGCTGGGCAAACCGTTTTGGGGACGTGGCTATATGCCGGAGGCGGCAAAAGAGCTTCTTCGCCATGCTTTTGAGGACATCGGAATGGCAAAGGTTTGGTGCGGCTATTATGACGGAAACGAAAAATCAAAACGTGTGCAGCAAAAGCTCGGCTTTGTTTATCATCACACCTGTGACAATGTTCCCGTGCCGCTGATGAACGAGGTCAGGATCGGGCACACAAACATGATAACAAAAGAAATTTGGCTGAATATTCAGAACCTGTAAGTATAAAGAATAGTATGGAGGAAAATCTATGACACAATTTACATATATCACGTTGAAACAGCGACCGGAATTAAAAGAACAAGCCGCCCGGTGGTTTCATCATAAATGGGGCGTGCCGCAGGAAGCGTATCTGGAATGTATGGACGCTTATTTGAGTGACCAAACCGAATACGGCTGGTATCTCTGTCTGGACGGAAATAAAATTGTCGGCGGTATGGGTGTGATCGAGAACGATTTTCATGACAGAAAAGACCTGACACCGAACATCTGCGCTGTTTATACCGAAGCGGACTATCGCTGCAAGGGAATCGCAGGGCGGCTGCTGGATATGGCAGTCGAGGATTTGCGCAGAAATGGGATCTCCCCCGTCTACCTGCTAACAGACCATACCGGATTTTATGAACGCTATGGCTGGGAATTCCTGTGCATGGTTCAGGGGGATGGAGAAGCTGAGCTGTCAAGAATGTATATTCACAGGTAATGCAGAATAGCTTTCATCCCACCTCGGCAAAAAACGTCGAGAGAATCTTTCTGAAAAACGATAAAATATTATTGTAATCGCAAGGAGTTGGGCTGCGATGTGTGGGGGCGGCTGCTGAGCACGGATTCCCTTCTGCAGAGAGCTGGTTTGCCTGTGGCTGCAAGAGCAGTTCAAGAAACCGAACACCTCCGCTTATGTGCAGGGTGCAGAAGCGGCAAACGACTACACCGGCCCCGTGCCGAAGGGCTTTGATGTGATCGACCTGCCGGAAGCCGATTGCCTGATGTTCCGGGGCAAACCCTTTGCGGAGGAAGATTACTGCAAAGCAACATCCGCATTTCCTATGGCCTTGCAGGTTTTATTCCGCTGAATGAACTGATGAAAGAGTAAACGGCATGACCGAAGCCATGCCGTTCCTACAAAAATACAATATTTCTTTCTTACGCCACACGACCATTCTTCCGTGGTGCGTTTTTTTAATGCCGATTGTGCACGCCGTTCGGCGATCGAATTTTTATGGTGACAAAATATTTAAAAAAGTTTTTGTCGCCAAAATACGACAAAATGCGACAAAAATCGTGCTGAATCAGCCATCAAGATTTGGCATAAAAAGGTGAAAAACAATATTTTCGCGCACTATATGGTGCGTGAATGTCGATGATGTCGATGAAAAGCATGGTTTTTATCGCCAAAAAACGGCATTTTTCATTTGCCATATTTTGCCAAATATGCTAAAATCAAGGCAAATCAAGGCAAGCGAACGCTTGCGGCATTACGAAAGGGATATTATCATGGAAAAAACACAACAAAAGGCTCGCGTTTTGATAGCCGACAACAGCGGCGAATTCAGAATAAATTGCGCCAACCAGTTAAGGCGCAGGGGAATCGAGGTGGTCGGCGAAGCATCGGACGGTCAAGAGGCGTTCGGCAAGATAGCACGTTGCAAACCGAACATAGTCATTACGGATCTTTATCTTTCAAAGCTCGACGGAGTCGGCTTGATCAAGGAGTGCAAAAAGCAATTGGGCGACAATTTTCCGTCGTTTATCGTGCTCGCACCGTTTGTCGCGACAAATCTGTTTGAGGAATGCTGCGAAAGCGGAGCGGCGTACTGCATGCTCAAGCCACCCGACTATAACGGAATATGCGACCGCATCACCAGACTTTGCGAAAAAGGACGCAGGGCAGGCAGTGCGGCAGTTCCCGCTCGCGGCGAGCCCGACCTTGAGGCACAGGTCACAAAGATAATCCATCAAATAGGCGTTCCTGCACATATAAAGGGCTATCAATATCTTCGCACAGCGATAATGATGACTGTCGACGACAATGATGCGATAAACGCCGTTACAAAGGTGCTTTATCCGACGGTTGCAAAGCTTTACAGCACCACGTCGAGCAGGGTCGAGAGGGCAATAAGGCACGCAATCGAGGTTGCTTGGGATCGTGGCGACGTCGACACACTCAACAGCTATTTCGGCTATACGATACAGACAGGGCGCGGCAAGCCGACAAATTCAGAGTTTATCGCCATGATCGCCGATAGCCTGCGCCTCAAAAACCGTACTGCCATGTATAAATAAACATTAAAAAGCTCGGCTTAGGAAAGTGTCCTAAGCCGATTTTTTTTAGCGTATGCCGTATTTTTCGATAATATAGTCCATATCCTTGTCGCCTCTGCCCGAGAGGTTGATGAGAATCGAACCCTTGCCCATCTCTTTTGCGTGGCGCATGGCAAAGGCGACGGCGTGCGCACTCTCGATGGCAGGTATGATGCCCTCCATCCTCGCCAGCTCAAAGAATGCGTCGATCGTTTCGTCGTCTGAAACAACATCGTACTTTACCCTGCCTATGTCGCGCAGAAATGCGTGCTCCGGTCCGCTCGACGGATAGTCAAGACCACTCGCAACAGAGTATACCGGCGCAGGGTCACCGTTCTCGTCCTTGAGCATTATGCTGTTAAAGCCGTGCATAATGCCCTCTTCGCCATATTTGAGGCTTGCGGCGTGGTCGCCCATTTTGCTGCCTCTGCCAAGAGGCTCAACGCCGTATATTTCGACGGGATCGTTTATAAAGCCCGCGAATATGCCCATCGCATTCGAACCGCCGCCGACGCACGCAACTACGGCATCGGGCAATTCGCCTGTCATATCTATAAACTGCTCTCTTGCTTCTATGCCTATCACGCTCTGAAAATCCCGCACCATCATCGGGAACGGGTGCGGCCCCAAAACAGAGCCTATGCAATAAACGGCATCGTTGTATTCTGTGCAATAGGCGGCAAAAGCCGCGTCGACCGCTTCTTTCAAGGTCTGCAAGCCGTCGGTGACCTCGATGACCCTGGCACCGAGTATCTTCATGCGTGCAACGTTGGGTGCTTGCTTTTTTATATCGACCGCACCCATGTAAATATCGCACTCCAGGCCAAAATAAGCGGCGGCTGTTGCGAGTGCAACGCCGTGTTGACCCGCGCCTGTCTCGGCAATGACCTTTCGCTTGCCCATGTATTTTGCAAGCAGTGCTTCGCCCATGCAGTGGTTGAGCTTGTGCGCACCTGTGTGGTTGAGGTCCTCGCGCTTGACATAGAGCTGAACACCCGTGCCGAGCTTGTCTGATAATCGCTCGAGGTGCGAAATGGGCGTCGGTCTGCCTTGAAATTCTTTGCGTATCCTGCGCAGCTCGCTGATAAATCTGCGCGATTTGCAAATGGTTTGGTATGCGTCGCTGATTTCGTCCATCGCTTTTTGCAGCTCGGGCGTGACAAAAGAGCCTCCGTATCTGCCGAAATAGCCGTTTGCGTCAGGATAATTTTTAAAATAAGTACCAAGGTCGATGTCGCCGAGTTTCATTGTTGTTCCTCCGATAATGCTTTAGTATTTTTGCTTGCCGGGCATGAGTCAAAAAGCAAAAAGCCCTTGACAGAATTATACCCTCTGTCAAGGACGAATAAAACAATATCCGCGGTGCCACCTTGATTCACACGCAAAGCGTGTGCGCTCGACGGGAGTGCTCCCACAGGCAAATAACGCTGCCCGAAATACGTCGCAGAATACTCTGTGAAAAAACACATTTGACTGCGCCCTCAGCGGTCCATTTGACAATTTGTTTCTTATTCGGATCACAGCGCCCCGAACTCTCTCTTAAGGCATCGTTGCCGTTATCTCCGCTTCAACGGTTTAAAAAATATTTTGTGACATTATACTATGCCTTTTTCTGCTTGTCAATAGCTGCTTTTGCCAAATTATATTTTTTTGCCGCCACGTTTCGACGGATTTCTGAGGACTGTGTATATTAAAATGCATAACGAAAGGATGTGCATAACATGGAAAACGAATTTGATCTTCAAGCCGGCGTTTTAAAGCTGACTCCGTTCGGCGAAATAGACCACCACAGTGCACCGCAAATAAGAGCTGAGGCGGATGCACTCATCGAACAGCACAGGCCGACACTCGTTTTGCTCGATCTGTCACGAATAACGTTCTGCGATTCCTCGGGGCTCGGGCTGATAATGGGCAGATATAAAAAGACGGGCAGTGTCGGCGGCAGGCTGACGGTGCTCGATCCCACCCCCGAGATATCACGCATCATAGCGCTTGCGGGGCTCGACAAGATAATTAATATTGAAAGGAGCAAGCAGAATGTCAAGGCATAAGTCTGTTAATTCACTCAAAATAGTCCTGCCGTCAAAAAGCGTCAACGAGGGGCTGGCAAGGTCGCTTGTGGGCTCGTTTGTTGCGCAGCTCGATCCGACAGTCGGCGAGCTGGCTGATATTAAAACTGCCGTGAGCGAGGCGGTGACCAATTGCATTGTACACGCCTATCCCGACGGCAGCGGGGATATTTACATATCCTGCGAATACGACGACAGCAGGCGCGTCATTTTGCGCATCAAAGATAAGGGCATCGGCATCGACGATGTTGACAGGGCACGAGAACCGCTTTTTACCACTTCACCCGAAACAGAACGCAGCGGCATGGGCTTTACGATAATGGAGAGCTTCTGCGACACGATCAGAGTCAAGAGCAAAAAAGGCAAAGGTACGACCGTCGTGCTCACAAAGCAGATAAAGCAATATCGATGAAAAGCTTTGGCGACAACGCAGAGCTTGTCAGGCGGGCACAGCAGGGCGACAAGCATGCGCTCGAAGAGATAGTAGGCGAGAATATGGGGCTCGTCAAGTCGATCGCTTTGAGGTTCAAAGACAGAGGCTGCGACTTTGAGGACCTTTGCCAGATCGGTGCTATCGGAATGATCAAGGCGGTCAGAGGCTTTGATTTTGACCACGGAACGGTCTTTTCGACCTACGCCGTGCCGCTTATCACGGGCGAGATAAAAAAGTTTTTGCGCGACGACGGTATGATCAAGGTCTCGCGCGAGCTCAAACGCCGCGGAACTGCGGTCATGCATATCATCGAAGCACTGAAATCAGAGCTCGGGCGCGAGCCAACCATCGGCGAGATCGCTTCACGCGCCGAAATGACAGCTGCCGATGTCGCCGAATGCCTTGATGCGACAGGTACTGTTATGTCGTTTTCTGATCCTGTCGGTGAAATGCAGCTCGAGGATCTGCTCGGCACAGACCACATCGGCATACTTTGCGAGTACCTGGCACTCAGGCAGGCAATATGCAAATTGCCGCACGACGAGCGTGCGCTGGTTTATTATCGGTACTACAAGGATATGCCGCAGGCGAAGGTCGGCGAAATTCTGGGAATGTCGCAGGTCAAGATCTCAAGGCTTGAGAAAAAGGTGCTTGCGAAATTGCGTGATGCGCTCGCGTAAAGCAACAGCACACAATTGAGCCGAAGGCTCGCTTCACGGGACGAAGTCCTGCTTCGCTCTTCACGCACCGCAAGTTTGCGCTTCACTTCCATAACAAGTTTGCGGCTTCAGTTCCATAAAAAGAAAAGACGCCATACGACGTCTTTTCTTTTTATGTTATGGAGACGAGGGGGCTCGAACCCATGACCTCTCGGATGTGAACCGAACGCTCTGACCAACTGAGCTACGCCTCCGTGCCTGTCATTATATCACAACATATGCTGTTTTGCAAGTGCTATGTGAAATTAATTTGTATCGTTAAAAAAGGCACGGCTGTTTCCCTCTTGACAAACATATATATAAATGCTACCATAAATACATAACATTTATTGGAGGGGAAATAAAATGATTTGTTCAAAATGCGGGTCGCGTTGCAAGGACGATGCGACTTTCTGTCCCGAGTGCGGAGAACGTTTGGCTGGTGCCGTTGAAGCACAGTACGGTCAGCCTATCGAATCGGCAAGCGAACCCGAGGCACAGTACGGTCAGCCTATCGAATCGGCAAGCGAACCCGAGGCACAGTACGGTCAGCCT
>CAZNCN010000035.1:0-5456 GCA_964571635.1 uncultured Ruminococcus sp.
TCCTTGGCATAAAATACTCCTTGACTCTGGGTAATTAAAATTAATAACGATAAGGTGCAAAAGCCTTGTTTGCCTCTGCCATTTTGTGGGTGTCTTCCTTCTTTTTGACGGCGCCGCCGGTGCCGTTGACTGCATCGATTATCTCTGCAGCAAGGCGCTCGGACATGGTTCTGTCACTTCTGCTGCGAGCATAGGTGATGAGCCAGCGCAGACCAAGGGTCTGGCGTCTTTCGGGCTTGACATCCATAGGAACCTGGTAGTTAGAACCGCCTCTGCGAACTGCCTTGACTTCAAGAGCAGGCATAATGTTCTCGAGGGCTTTTTTAAACTGTTCAAGGGGGTCCTGACCCGATTTTTCTTTAACGATCTCAAAAGCGTCATAGACTATCTTCTGAGCCACACCCTTTTTGCCATCATACATGATGTTGTTGATGAGCTTGGTAACGAGTGTGGAGTTGTAAAGAGGATCGGGAAGGATCTCTCTCTTGAATCCATGTTCTCTTCTGGGCACTTTGCTTCCCTCCTTCAATAGGATAACGACATTGCTTTATGCTCTGTCGCTTCAATGAGTTCATTGGTACTCGAAAAATTTGATGTTTCGTTTTGTGCTGCAAAAGAGAAACACGTCATCACTATGATAAAAGGATAACAGCTCTCTGTTTGAGCATTAACGAGCTTGGAAACTGCCTTTGGCTTATTTCTTAGCCTTAGGTCTCTTGACACCGTACTTAGAGCGCGACTGATTACGGTTGTTGACGCCCTGAGTATCGAGCGTACCACGAACGATGTGGTAACGCACGCCGGGGAGGTCCTTGACTCTGCCGCCTCTGATGAGAACCACCGAGTGCTCCTGCAGGTTATGACCTATGCCCGGGATGTAAGCGGTGACTTCGATGCCGTTGGTAAGTCTGACTCTGGCGATCTTACGCTGTGCGGAGTTAGGCTTTTTAGGGGTCTTGATAGCCACCTTGGTGCAGACGCCTCTCTTCTGAGGGGAAGGAAGGTCGGTAGCGACATTCTTTATGGTGTTGGTACCCTTCTGAAGAGCGGGAGACTTTGACTTATAGGTCTTATCCTGTCTGCCGTGTCTTACAAGCTGATTAAATGTAGGCAAGAGATGCATCCTCCTTTCTTAAAAAATCACAACATTTTGATTATAGCCTAATGCCGAGGTTTTGTCAATGAGTAATTTTGCTCATTTTTGCACTCGGCATTAAGCATATTGTGTTAAAAATCGTCAGTTTGCCGCAGATCACTCAGCCAAATCGTCGGCTGCGTCCTCTTCGGCTTCGATGACCTCGTCGATCTCTGCAAATTCGTCGGCTGCTTCGGTATCGGGCGTGACAGTCATATCGTCCTCGGAGGTGCCATCAAACACCTCTTCGGTCTCGGGCTCGTCACCCGTGTCGACCTGGACATCACGATAGATGCCCATGCCTGTGCCTGCGGGAATAAGCTTGCCGATGATGACGTTCTCTTTAAGACCTATCAGGGGGTCACGCTTGCCGCGAATAGCAGCCTCGGTGAGCACCTTTGTGGTCTCCTGGAACGATGCGGCGGACAAGAACGACTCGGTAGTGAGCGATGCCTTGGTGATACCGAGCAGCATGGGGCTGCCGACTGCCTCGGCACGCTTGATAGGCTCTTCGGGATGAGCGTCGTTCCAGTCGTTGATCTCCTTGTTTGCGTCAAGGAACTCGATAATATCGACCTGCGAGCCGACCAACATTCCGGTATCGCCCGGATCTTCGATGCGAACCTTGCGAGTCATCTGTCTTGCGATGACCTCGATGTGCTTGTCGGCGATCTCAACGCCCTGCAAACGGTAGACGCGCTGGATCTCTTTGATAATATAAGCATAGACAGCGTCAAGGCCGCTTATGCGCAGTATATCTGCGGGCGATTCTGTGCCGTCGGTGAGCTTCTGGCACTTTTTGACATGTGCGCCGCTCTCGAACGAAAGCTTTGCGACATACGGTATCGACGTTGCGCGGCTCTCACCCGTCTCGTCATCGGTGACGACGATCTGGCGAGTCTTTTTGCTCTCTTCAACAGTTGCGATACCGTCAAAGTCAGCAAGAACCGCAGTCTTCTTGGGCTTGCGTGCCTCGAATATTTCTTCGACACGGGGCAGACCCTGTGTAATATCTCCACCTGCGACACCGCCGCTGTGGAAGGTTCTCATGGTAAGCTGAGTACCGGGCTCGCCTATCGACTGTGCAGCGATAATGCCGACCGACTCGCCTATGCTGACAGGCTTGCCGGAAGCGAGGTCTGCGCCATAGCAATGTACGCACGCACCGTGCTTTGCCTTGCAGTTGATGAGCGAACGGATATGCACCTCTTCGATGCCTGCAGCGACGATGCGCTTGACCTGATGCTCGTCGATCATTGTGTTATCGGGAACGATGACCTCGCCTGTTGCGGGATCGACCACGTCGCCGATAACGAATCTGCCTATGAGGCGATCTTCGAACGGCTCGATGACCTCTTCGTTGCCGCCCGAAAGCTTATCAACGATCTTGCTGACCCACAGACCCTGAGTGTCATGGCAGTCGATCTCGCGGATGATGACATCCTGCGAAACGTCGACAAGACGACGGGTCAGATAGCCCGAGTCTGCGGTACGAAGTGCGGTATCGGCAAGGCCTTTACGTGCGCCACGTGCTGCGGTGAAATACTCGAGTATGGCCATGCCTTCACGGAAGTTTGCCTTGATAGGCACCTCTATGGTCTTACCTGTAGCCGAAGCCATCAGACCACGCATACCTGCGAGCTGACGTATCTGCTTTGACGAGCCACGGGCGCCCGAGTCTGCCATCATGTGTATGGGATTGTATCTGTCGAGGTTGCGGTTCAATGCCTTCTCGACCTGGCTGGTGCACTGCTCCCAGATAGAGATGACACGCTTTGTGCGCTCTTCTTCGGACAACAGACCTTTTTTGTAGAACGCGGTGACGCGGTCGACCTTTTTGTCTGCCTCTGCGAGCAAGTCCTTCTTTTCGGGCGGGATAGTCATATCATAGACGGATATGGTTATGCCGCTGCGGGTAGAATATTTAAAGCCGAGTGCCTTGAGGTTGTCGAGCACCTCGCAGGTGACGACGTTGCCGTGCTTTTTGATGCAGGCATTGACGATGTCCTCAAGTCCGCTCTTTTTGGTGACCTGGTGTATCTCGAGCTCAAATTCGTTGCCGGGTATCGAGCGGTCGGTGATGCCGAGATCCTGAGGGATCGGGCGGTTGAATATAAGTCTGCCGATGGTTGTCTCGATAACCTTGGAGCGCATTTCGCCGTCGATCTCTTTGAATACACGGCAGTTGATCTTTGCGTGCAGGCCGATCTCGCCGTTTTCATAAGCGAGCATAGCCTCGTCAAAGTCGATAAACGATCTGCCCTCGCCCTTTTCACCGGGCACATCAAGCGTGAGCCAATATGCGCCCAGAACCATATCCTGTGAAGGAATGGTGACTGCCTTGCCGTTGACAGGCTTCAGGAGGTTGTTTGCAGAAAGCATAAGGAATCTTGCCTCTGCCTGTGCCTCTGCCGAAAGCGGAATATGAACAGGCATCTGGTCGCCGTCAAAGTCGGCGTTAAACGGCGAGCATACCAGCGGATGCAGCTTGATAGCTCTGCCCTCGACCAGAACAGGCTCGAACGCCTGTATAGACAGTCTGTGCAGGGTAGGTGCACGGTTGAGCAATACGGGATGCTCTTTGATGACCATATCGAGTGCGTCCCAAACATCGGGAGTGATGCGGTCGATGTGCTTCTTTGCATCTTTGATATTGCCTGCCTTGCCGTTGGCGATAAGTGCCTTCATGACGAACGGCTTGAACAGCTCGAGCGCCATCTCCTTAGGCAAGCCGCACTGATATATCTTAAGCTCAGGGCCGACGACTATAACAGATCGTCCGGAATAGTCGACACGCTTGCCGAGCAGGTTCTGTCTGAATCTGCCCTGCTTACCTCTGAGCATTTCAGAGAGCGACTTGAGCGGGCGGTTGTTGGGGCCTGTAACAGGTCTGCCGCGCTTGCCGTTATCGATAAGTGCATCGACTGCTTCCTGCAGCATACGCTTTTCGTTGCGTATGATGATGTCGGGAGCGTCAAGCTCTATCAGTCTCTTTAATCTGTTGTTGCGGTTTAAAACTCTGCGATAGAGATCGTTGAGGTCAGAGGTTGCAAATCTGCCGCCGTCGAGCTGCACCATAGGGCGTATATCGGGCGGAATAACAGGCAGTACCTCGAGTATCATCCATTCGGGCTTGTTGCCTGAAAGTCTGAAGGCCTCAACAACGTCAAGGCGCTTGATAGCCTTGATCCTGCGCTGACCCGAGGTGGTAGCGATCTCATTTTTGAGCTGTTCGCTGAGTTCTTCGAGGTTGAGCTCTGCCAGCAATTCTCTGATTGCCTCTGCACCCATGCCTGCGCGGAAATCGTTGTCGTATTTTTCGAGATATTCGCGATATTCTGTTTCGTTGAGAGGCTGGTATTTTGTGAGCACGGGAACTGTGCCCGGATCAATAACTATATATTGAGCAAAATACAGAACCTTCTCTAAGAATTTAGGCGAAAGATTAAGCAGCAGACCCATCTTCGAGGGGAGCGTCTTAAAATACCAGATGTGCGAAACAGGCGCAGCGAGCTCAACGTGACCCATGCGCTCGCGGCGAACCTTGTTGGTGGTGACTTCTACGCCGCACTTCTCGCATATCTTGCCTGCAGAATGCACGTTGCGCTTATACTTGCCGCAAGAGCACTCGTGATCCTTGGTCGGTCCAAAGATGCGCTCGCAGAACAGACCGTCACGCTCGGGCTTGAGCGTGCGATAGTTGATGGTCTCGGGCTTTTTGACCTCGCCGTAAGACCACGAGCGTATCATCTCAGGGGATGCAAGACCGATCTTTATGCTGGAGAATTCGATTGAGTTATTATCCATTGATCGCTGCCTCCTTAGTTATCAAAATCATCCGAACCGCTCTCGTCATAAACGAATTCTGATTCGCCGAGGTCATACTCGTCCTCGAGAGATGCGGTATCGTCATCGCTGCCCAGCGGATGCTCGGCGTCGTCATAGAGCATACCTTCGCCAGCGTTGCCGTCCATGACAGAGGGCCCGAGCTCGAGCTCGGAATAGCGGCGCTCGTCGATGGTGTCGGTCGAATAATCCTTGAGCGAGATCTCGGTACCATCCTCTGCGTGAACAGTGATGTTCAGACCGAGCGACTGAAGCTCTTTGACCAAAACCTTGAACGATGCGGGAACGCCAGGGCTGGGAATATTACGGCCCTTGACTATTGCGTCATAGGCCTTGACTCTGCCGACGATATCGTCAGACTTGACAGTAAGTATCTCCTGCAGAGTATAAGCTGCACCGTATGCATACAGCGCCCAGACCTCCATCTCGCCGAAACGCTGACCGCCGAACTGAGCCTTGCCGCCCAGAGGCTGCT
>CAZNCN010000036.1:0-863 GCA_964571635.1 uncultured Ruminococcus sp.
GGTGGTTACCTCTATCACGGTCGTATCCTTGAGCTTGCAAATGCAGCCCGTGAATCGGGACTGAAGTTTTAGGAGGAAGACATGAAGAAGGATTATTCGGCTATCGAATTTAAAGAAATTCTCGTTGACACCAAACGTGTCAGCAAGACCGTCAAAGGCGGCCGTGTTGCGAGATTTTCAGCCCTCGTCATCGTCGGCGACGGCAATGGTCATATAGGCTATGGCCTTGGCAAAGCAGGCGAAGTTCCTGAAGCTATCCGCAAGGCAACCGAGGCTGCAAAGCGCAACGTTATCGAGATCTCGCTCAAGGGCACAACCATTCCTCACGAGATCATTGGCGAATTCGGTGCAGGCAGAGTGCTGCTTAAGCCCGCTGCCCCCGGTACCGGCATCATCGCCGGCGGCAAAATGCGTGCAGTTCTTGAGGCTGCAGGCATCCGCGATATCCGTGGCAAGTCGCTCCGCTCCAACAACCCCGTAAATGTTGTCAAGGCAACTTTCGAGGCACTCGCAGAGCTTCGCACCGCAGAGCAGGTCGCTCTCACTCGCGGCATCAGCGTTGACGCTGTTGTCGGTTAAGGAGGACCGTATCATGAAAAAAGTTAAGATCACCCTTGCAAAGAGCCTCATCGGCCGCAAGGAAAATCACATTCTCACCTGCAAGTCTCTTGGCCTCACCAAGATAGGCGACAGCAAAGTCATCGACCTCAACCCCGCAGTTCAGGGCAAGATCGATCTCGTCTCTTATCTCGTAAAGGTCGAGGACGCAGATCAGGACTAAAGAAGGAGGTTAAAGTTATGAAGCTTTATGAACTCGCTCCTGCTCCTGGTTCTGTTAAACCTAAATACAGAAAAGGAAGAGG
>CAZNCN010000036.1:873-5337 GCA_964571635.1 uncultured Ruminococcus sp.
AGCGGCAATGGCAAAACAGCCGGCAAGGGCCACAAAGGCCAGAACGCACGCTCGGGTGGCGGTGTAAGACCCGGTTTTGAAGGCGGTCAGCTTCCCCTGTACCGCAAGCTCCCCAAACGCGGTTTCAAAAATCGCTTTGCCAAGACATACGCTATTGTTAATGTCGACGATCTCGAGAAATTCGAGGCAGGCTCGGTCATCAGCGCTGCTGAACTGATCGAAGCCGGCATCATCAGCGACATCTGCGATGGTCTTAAAGTACTCGGAAACGGAGAAATCACCAAGGCTCTTACCGTCAAAGCAACTGTCTTCTCAGCATCTGCTAAGCAGAAGATCGAAGCCGCAGGCGGAAAGGCAGAGGTGGTATAATGTTCTCGGTATTTAAGAACGCATGGAAGGTTGCAGACATCCGCAAAAAGATGCTCTTCACCCTTATGGTAATCGTCGTTTACAGACTTGGCTCTCAGATCCCTGTTCCGTATATCGACTCTGACGCACTCGCATCGATGTTCGCAAGCTCGAACGTGCAGTCGTCATTACTTGGCTACTTTAATATGCTGTCAGGCGAGGCTTTCTCAAAGGCAACTTTGTTTGCCCTCGGCGTCAGCCCCTACATCACCGCTTCGATAGTTGTTCAGCTTTTGACCATCGTTATCCCTGCATGGGAGACGTGGTCCAAGGAGGGTGCCGAAGGTCAGAAGAAGCTGTCCAGAGTCACCAGATACTTCACTATCGCTCTTGCTATCGTAACTGCTTACGGCTACTATGTAACCATCCGCAACTACGGTATGCTTCAGGATAAAGGCGTGTTCGCTGCATTCGTTATTTGCGGCGCTTATACCGCAGGTGCCTGCATAGTCACCTGGATAGGCGAGAAGATCGACGACTATGGCATCGGCAACGGCATCTCTATTATACTGTTTGCCAACATCTGCGCCGGCGGTGCATTTAAAGTGCTCGCACTCTTTGAATACTTCGCAATGCCCAACGAGTGGTATTGGGCAATAATCGCATTGATCATCATGCTTGCAATCATCGTGTTCGTTGTCTTTATTTCGGATTCTGAGCGCAGATTGCAGGTCAACTATGCAAAGCGCCAGGTCGGTCGTAAGATGTATGGCGGCAACAGCACCCATCTGCCTATCAAGGTTCTGATGAATGGTGTTATGCCTGTCATCTTCGCTAGCTCGATCACTTCGCTGCCGCAGACACTCGCACTTATCTTCCCGGGAATGCAGTCGTTCGTCACCAACTGGTGCACCACACAGCTTCCTAACGGCTGGATTTATGTGCTTGTTCTGTTCGTGCTCATAATCGCATTTGCATATTTCTATACGACGATCAGCTTCAACTCTCTCGAGGTCGCCAACAACCTGCGTGCTAACGGCGGCACCATTCTGGGTCATCGTCCCGGCAAGCCTACCGCTGACTACATCAAGAAGGTTGTTAACAAGATAGTGCTTATCGGTGCGATCTGCCTCAGCATTATAGCAATAGTTCCTATACTGCTTTCGTGGACCGGCTCGAGCGCACTGCAAACACTCGTTTTCGGCGGCACCTCGCTCATCATTATCGTCGGCGTTGCACTTGAGACCGTTCGCGAGCTCGAGAGCGAGCTGATGATGCGTCACTACAAGGGTTTCCTTGGTTGATCAGATAAAAATCGTATGAATATCATTTTCTTTGGACCTCCGGGTGCAGGCAAGGGCACCCAGGCAGAGGTCATTAAGGAATGCCTCGGCATCCCGACGATCTCTACCGGAGCAATGATACGCGATGCAATAAAGAATAACACTCCGATGGGACTTGCCGCTAAAGAGGCTACCTCAAAAGGTGCGCTCGTCCCTGACGATGTTGTCATCGGCATCGTTAAAGAAAGACTGCAGGCATCAGACTGCAGCAATGGCTTTATCCTTGACGGCTTCCCTCGCACTGTTGCGCAGGCAGAAGCACTTGAGGCGATGGGCGTTCGTATCGACGCCGTCGTCGATTTTGAGATAGAGGATCAGGCGATCGTAGAGCGCATGAGCGGCAGGCGCGTTTGCGCAGGCTGTGGCGCTACTTATCACACTGTGTATAACCCGTCCAAGGACGGTGTTCACTGTGATGAATGCGGTGGCGAGCTCGTCATCCGCAAAGATGATGACCCTGCGGTTGTCATCTCCCGCCTCGAGACTTACCATGCAGAGACTGAGCCTTTGATAAGCTTTTATGCACAGAGAGGCTCACTTAAAAAGGTCGATGCAGTCGGTTCGCTCGAAGCGGTATCCGCAAGGACAAAAAGCGTTCTCGGCTTATGATAAACATCAAATCAAAGACCGAGCTTGCGTTGATGCGCGATGCGGGCAGAATTACTGCTCTGGCACGCGAGGCAGGTGCTGAAGCGATCAAAGAGGGCGTTACTACGGCGTCGATAGATGCCAAGATCAAGCAATGCATACTTTCTCATGGCGCGACCCCTTCGTTTTTGGGCTATGGCGGCTTTCCCGCCAGCGCGTGCATCAGCGTAAACGATGAAGTTATCCACGGCATTCCGGGCGAACGCATACTCAAGGCAGGCGATCTCGTCAAGATCGATGTGGGTGCGATGTATAAAGGCTATCACGGCGATTGCGCAGGCAGCTATTTTGTAGGCGATCCTCCGTCAGAGCAGGCAAAGAAATTGGTCTATGACACCGAGCAGAGTTTTTATAAGGGCGTTGCCGCTATAATTGATGGCGCAAGGCTCGGCGATGTTTCGGCAGCCATTGGCGATTATCTTTCTGCTCTCGGATACGGCGTGATACGCGACTTTGTCGGTCACGGCATCGGCAGAGAAATGCACGAGGACCCGTCAGTACCCAACTACGGCAGACCCGGCAGGGGGGTGCGACTGTCTGAGGGCATGGTGTTGGCAATAGAGCCGATGGTCACACTCGGCACATGGGCAGTTACTACCGCGGCAAACGGTTGGACGGTCTATACTAACGACCACAGTCTGGCAGCCCATTATGAAAACACCGTTGCAATCACCCAAAACGGTCCCGAAATCTTTACAACACCGTGCTGAACAAGGCATCGGTTGAGCATGCTTTGCATATGCAAAGTCAACGACAATAAGCAAGCCATATGCTGCTTATTACAGTAAGGAGGAATTCTTCTGGCTAAAGACGATGTTATCGAATTTGAAGGCGTGGTGACAGAGGTTCTGCCTAACACGGTCTTTAAAGTCACTTTGTCAAACGGACACGTGGTCACAGCTCATATTTCAGGCAAGATGCGTATGCATTATATCAGAATACTCCCCGGTGACAAGGTCACTGTTGAGGTTTCGATATATGACCTGACACAGGGCAGGATCACATTCCGCTATAAATAAGCCCGCGTCCCATGCGGACTTCCGCTTTATTTAAAAAATTGGAGGCAAATAATGAAAGTAAAACCTTCCGTAAAGAAAATGTGCGAGAAATGCAAGATCATTAAGCGCAAAGGCAAAGTAATGGTCATCTGCGAAAATCCCAAGCACAAGCAGAAACAAGGTTAAGAGAGGTGTAAGAATGGCTCGTATTTCAGGTGTTGATTTACCCAACAACAAGAGAGTAGAGATCGGTCTTTGCTATATCTACGGTATCGGCAGGAGCCGCTCCAACGAGATACTTGCAAAAACCGGAATAAACCCCGACACCCGTGTTCGTGACCTCACCGAAGATGATATCGCAAAGCTTCGTGATGTTATCGAAAACGAGTATATCGTTGAAGGCGACCTCAGAAGAGACGTTGCTCTCAACATCAAGCGTATGGTCGAGATCGACTGCTACCGCGGCAGACGTCACAAGAGAGGACTGCCTGTCAGAGGTCAGCGTACAAAGACTAACGCCAGAACTCGCAAAGGTCCTAAGAAGACCATCGCCAACAAGAAGAAAGGAGCTTAAGGCTTTACAATGGCACAAAAGAAAGTTGTTATCAAAAAGAGACGCGAACGCAAGAATATCGAAAGCGGTCAGGCTCACATCAGCTCCAGCTTCAACAATACCATTGTCACCATTACCGATATGGGCGGCAACGCCATTTCGTGGGCTTCTGCAGGCGAGCTCGGCTATCGCGGCTCGCGTAAATCCACTCCCTTTGCAGCTCAGATGGCTGCAGAGACTGCTGCAAAGGCAGCTATGGAGCACGGACTCAAGACTGTTGAAGTCTATGTAAAAGGTCCCGGTCAGGGCAGAGAATCGGCTATCAGAGCACTGCAGGTAGCAGGTCTCAACATCACACTTATTAAAGATTGCACCCCGATCCCTCACAACGGCTGCAGACCGCCGAAGAGAAGACGTGTGTAACGCTAAATGGAGGTAAAATAATGGCAAGATATACTGGCGCTGCGTGCAGACTTTGCCGCAGAGAAGGCACAAAACTTTTCCTTAAAGGCGACAGATGCTATAGCGACAAGTGCGCGCTTACCCGCAGAGCTTCCGCTCCCGGCCAGCATGG
>CAZNCN010000037.1:0-4859 GCA_964571635.1 uncultured Ruminococcus sp.
GGGCCGCCTTCTCTGACGCAGACAGCCATCTCTTTGCCTATCTTGGTGAAGACCTTGGCGCGCTGAGCGTCGGTCTTCTCTTTTTTATGCATAATATTTTTCCATTTTGAATGTCCTGACATTGTCGTGACCTCCTGTTGTGTGATTTATATTTCTTCGGTGGCTTTCATGCCGAGCAATGCAAGGCAAGAGCCCAAAATTTGTCTGACGAACCTCGTAAGCGCAAGCCTGAAATATCTCGTCTTGCCCTCGCTGCCGAGAATGGTGTTGCCGTGGTAGAACTGATTATAGAGTGCGCAGAGCGAAAGTGCATATCTTGCGATAACGCTCGGCTCGTATTCTGCGCCCGCACGCTTGACTATCGACGGGAATTCGAGTGCCTTTTTGACCAATTCGGTCTCTGCACCGTCGGGCTCATAGCCCGAATAGTCGCCCTCGTCGGATGTCTTGCGCAAAACGCTGCAGCAGCGTGCGTAGGTGTATTGCAGATACGGACCGGAATTGCCCTCGAACGAAAGTGCGTCATCCCAGTTGAAATCGGTGTCCTTGATGCGACTCGACGAAAGTGCACCGAATATTACGGCGCCGACACCGACGGCCTCTGCGACAGAGCGACGGTCTGCTATCGACGAATTTTTTTCGGCAATGATGTTCTCGCATTTTGCGATCGCTTCTTGCAGCAGGTCGTCGAGATGAACGACGTTGCCGGTGCGCGATGCGATCTTCTCGCCGCCCATGCTCATAGTGCCGTAGGGTACGTGCACGAGTCCGCTGTACCAGTCATAGCCCATGAGCTCAACCACCTTGAACCACTGAGCGAAGTGCAGGCTCTGACCTGCGCTGGTGACGTATATGCATTTGTCAAAATTGTATTCCTGCTTGCGCCATTTTGCAGCGGCTATGTCACGCGTGGGATAAAGCGTCGAGCCGTCTGTCTTGAGTATAAGGCAGGGCGGCATATTATATTCCGAAAGGTCGACGATGGATGCGCCGTTGTCGATCTTGAGCATGTTTTTGTCCTTGAGCTCCCGGACTATCGCAGGCATTTTGTCGGTAAAGAACGATTCGCCGCAGTATGAGTCAAAGTCGATGCCCATCAGATCGTAGGTCTTTTTGTATTCCTTGAGCGAAATGTCCTTAAACTGCTGCCAGATCGCAAGCAATTCGGGATCGCCACGCTCGAGTGCCGCAAACGAAGCCCTCGCTTCGTCGACGAGCGACGGATCCTCTGCCGCTTCTTTGCCGAAACGAACATAGATGTCCTCGAGCTCTTTTACGCCGTATTGCTCGACACGCTCTTTGCTCGACCATTTTTTGTATGCCACGCTCAGTTTGCCGAACTGCGTGCCCCAGTCGCCGATATAGTTGATGGCGACGGTCTTGTAGCCGAGGAAATCAAAGATATTGCGCAGGCAGTTGCCTATCGCTGTAGTGCCGAGATGTCCGAGGTGAAACCTCTTTGCGATGTTGGGCGACGAATAGTCGAGGCATATGACCTTGCCATTGCCATCTGTCGACCTGCCGAAGCCCTCGTTATGCTCTTCCTCTGCAAGTGCCGCAGAATAGAGCGAGCGCGAGATAAAGAAGTTGAGATATCCGCCAACGGGGTTTGCTTTGACCGATGTGTTGCCTGCAAAGCTTTCTGCGAGCTCTGATGCTATCTTTTGAGGTGCATTGCGAAGCGCCTTGCTGAATTTGAAGCAGGGCAGTGCGACGTCGCCCATAGAAGGATCGGACGGCGTTTCAAACAACGGCATGACCTCGATGCCGTCTGCGCCGTGTGACGCAAGATAATCGCCGACAACGCCTGCGATCAGTGTTTTGATGTCGTTCATTATATAAATTCCTTTATAGTCCCCTCGAACAAACGAGGTGTTATTCTGCCAGACCTTCGGCAACGCCGAGCAGGATTATGCCGACGATGACCGCAAAAATGACCGCATACTGCATTTTGGTCAGCTTTTCTTTTAAGAATATACGCGAGAGCAAAAGCGAAACTATCGCATATGCGGCGATCATGGGTGCAGCCACTGCACCGTTGCCGCTCATTGCAAAAACATAGGTCGCCTGACCTGCCGTTTCGAGCACGGCGGCGGTCCAGGCAGAGCCGGGTATTTTTGACTTGCGGTCGCCCTTGATGAGCAGGAATACGATGAGTATTATCGCTGCGATGAGCCAGGTTAATTCATAAGAAATATTTGCCACGTCCTCGAGCGTATCTTCGGTAACGCCTATGAGAGGAGTGGTCTTGATGTCATCGAGATAAAATGCGTCGAGGAACGTGCCGAGCGAGTCGATCACGCAATAGATTATCGGCATGAGAAATGCGACAAAGCCGATGCCTTTTTTGTGCCCTTCAAGCTTTTCTTCACGGTCGAATTCTCGCTTTTCGAGCACTCCGAGCATGAATATCGCACCGCAGATGATCACAACGCCGACAATGCTTAAAACGTCAAGTGCCTGTCCCAAAAATACCACGCACATGATGCACGCGAGCGCACCCGACGAATTCTGCACAGGCGACGAAACAGACAGCATAAGATAGCGCAGGCCATAATAGCCGACTACCATGGAAAGTATATAGCACAGCGAAACAGGCAGATATACCAAAAGGTTTGAAAAGTCATAATCAGGCACTTTTGCGATCAAAGTGTATATCGCATGTATGCCCATCACGATGCCGACAGCGATCGATGTTTTGATGTGCGCATAATTTGCGCCCGCATCGGCACTCTTTTTGTAAAACAGGTCGGCTGAACCCCATGCAAGCATGGTTATCAGCGCATAAATGAACCACATAAAGGCATGTTCCTTTTTCTTTGATTTCGAATTTAACATAAAATTATAGCACAGCGGTCGGCTCTGTGTCAACACCAAAAAGCGACTTAAAAACGCAGAGATATAATATTTTTTATTGACATCGGTTGTTTGCTATGGTATACTTATTACAATAATAAAGCGAAACATAGGAGCTTTATAATGGCAACTTTCAACGAAATCAAACAAAAATTTGTCAACCTCGACTATCCCGAGTTGCTTGCCATTGCCAAGGACAATGCCGCAAAGCTTTTGCCTGTATTCAAGTCGCTTGCAGACGATGGCAATGGCGCTGTGTTCCTGCTGCTCTTTTTCGGCACCTGCTTTGCTGCCGACGGCAAGTTCACCGAGCTTGAATACAAATTCATGTCCGACCTCACCGGCATCAATGATTATGACGCACTCAAGGGCATCGTTCAGTCCAGCTATGACAACGATTCTGTAGCTCTCGCCGACAGGATTTTTGACAAATGCCCTGCAGAACTCAAAGCAGAACTGCTTTCGCTTTGCCTCTGCCTCGTTTCTGTTGACGAAACTATCTCGGGCGCAGAGAACGCATTCCTGCAGCGCCTGATCGACTGATCATTCGACCGCAGAATTATAATTTGACCTTTTGCTGCCGGGGTCGGGATAATGCCCGGCAACGGCAGCTTTTTATTAAACTATAAAGGGGAACGAACGATGAAAAGACGCATCCTGCTTAACGCTCTTGCTATCGTGCTGACGGCGGCAACGCTGTTTTGCGCCTTTGGCATTTGGGGACTTGCAGAGCCCGAGTATTATTGCCGCACCGCACTTGCCGAAATGAGCAATTCCACGGCACTTCTCTATGCCTATGACAGCATCGCCGAGGGCCTAAAGACTCAGCAGAGCACGATAAATGTTTATAACGGCAAAAATCCGCTTTCGCAGTCTGATCTCAACACCGTTTATCTGGCGTATACCGGTGATCACGGCGAGTGTTTTTGGCTCGGCAATCAGTATAGCATATCATACAATGGCACGACAGTGCTGTCTGTGCAGTTTGATTATCTCTTTACAGGCGATGCATTGACTTCTGCAAAGGCAAAATTCGACAAATGCGCCGACGAGCTTTTAAAGGGCCTTAGCAGCTCGATGAGCGACTATGAGATAGAAAAAGCCCTGCATGACAGGCTTGCACAGCGCGTCACGTACGAAAACAGAGCCAATGCGCACACCGCATACGGTGCGATAGTCGACGGCTATGCCGTTTGTGACGGATATTCAGAGGCATTCCAATACCTCCTCCGTCGCATGGGAGTGCAGTCGATATGTGTTTCGGGTAACAGCAGGGGAATTGCTCACGTCTGGAATATCGTCAAATTGGGCGGCAAATGGTATAACGTTGACGTGACATGGGATGACCAGTCAAAATATACGAGCTATGCATATCTCAATCTTACCGACAGCATGATTAAAGAGGATCACACCTTTGCCGATTGCGGTTTTGCCCTGCCAAAATGCAACTCCACCGACTATAATTATTATCAGCTCACAGGCGGCGTTTTAGAGTCGTTTAATGCCGAAACAATAGGCAAGTTGCTTTTGAGCGGCAATATGACGGCACGAGTGTATGTCACGGGCGATACCGACAAATTCAGAGCGTCGCTCACATCACATGACAACCTGCGTGATATAGCGGCGGCGGCAGGCATCAGGGGTGCTTTTTCGGTCACTTATTCAACGCTCGGCAGAGAGTTTGTCATAACCTTTATCGTGACAGAAACGCCCGAGCCCTCGAAAGATCCCGAACCCTCGAAAGATCCCGAACCCTCGAAAGATCCTGAACCTTCAAAGGATCCCGAGCCCTCGAAAGATCCCGAGCCCTCAAAAGATCCTGAACCTTCAAAAGATCCCGAGCCCTCAAAAGATCCCGAGCCCTCAAAAGACCCTGAGGTATCTGTCACCGAAACCTCAAGCGAGGATATTTCCGACACGAGCTCTGAAGCAAATTCCGAAGCAAGTTCCGAAACAAATTCTGACACGAGTTCTGACGCAGCCCCTGACATTTCGGACATTTC
>CAZNCN010000038.1:0-4795 GCA_964571635.1 uncultured Ruminococcus sp.
CGGGACCTCGTCACATATTTGCCGATATGCGGTCTATTCGATTTGGTCGAGCATTACATGAGGGTCAACGTGAGTTTGGTCTTTGATCAGCTCAAAGTGCAGATGCGGAGCGTCAGCCGCTTCGCAGCCTGCCGAATTGCCTATCTCGCCTATCTTAGCACCCGAGACAAGTACTGCGCCTGCCTTAATGCTGTCAGGGATATTGTCGCCAAGGTTCATATAAACGCTCGTATATTCTCCGTGGTCTATTATGACCGTGTTGCCATAGAGGTCGTCCTTATAGACCTTTTTAACCTCGCCGTCGGCGATGCAAAACACTCCATCCCCTATTTTGCCTGCAATATCGACGCCCGAGTGCGTGCGCCAGTCGCGCATGGTCTGCGACAAAACGAGCATATCCATGCTGTATTCCTTGGCTATCTCACCACCCACAACAGGATAAGTCAATGTGTTATCCGGCTCTGTTGTTCCGCCGGGGATGTTTGGAACATCGCCGCCCGTGGGTCTGTCGCTGACGCTCGATGAGGAGTCGTCGGAAACGATCGCCGACACATCGGGAAACTCAAAGCTTATATCCGGCATACTGATGTCGTCCATGCTGAATGAAGAGCCGACCGCCGCCAATGCTATGACCGTCACTGCGCAAATGGCGGCGGCAATGCAGATGTAGATGTTTACATTCTGCCTGTGCTTGCTGTTTTTTTCATCGTTCATAATACTGTCATCCTCCTTGTTTGAAACTATTTTGTACAAAAAGGATGCCGTATATTCAGCAGCATCAAAAAAACCTTGCCGCAAACGGAGTTATCAGCAAAAAAATGTAAATGAGCAAAAATAAAAGCAAATAGCCTCGCATAATATGCCTCCTCTATTTGCTTATTATATTATGTTGTCAAGCCTCATATTCGTCGCCTATCGCACGCGAAAGCCTTGCGTGGATATAAACGCACATTATTATTTCGAGCACAGATATGCACGCCTGCGAAACAGTGCCGAGTCCGCTTGTCAGCCTGAGCACCAACGTAGGCAGAGCGTATATCGGCGTGAGCGTCAAAGACAAAAAGCCAAATGTTAAATATGTCTGCTTTTGCGGCTTGCCGAGCGAAGCGCGCGTCTCCTGCAGCCAGAAAAACATCATGGCTATCAGCATTATAAAATGGTATGCGCCCGACATATCAAGCGGCGACGCAGTCTGCGTCACAAAGTCGCAGAGTATGCGCACGGCATAAAATGCGGTGACCGACATGCCGAGATATGCACATATTTCGGTGCGCATTTTGACCTTGCCTATCGCCGACAATATCATGCGTGCCGCAGAGAGCAGAGCAAACAATATCACAAAAACGACAAACAGCGCGCCCGGGTCTGTAAGATTTATCAGATACAGTGCCGTGCAGGGCAGTATTGCAATGCCGCAGGCGAGCGACGAGATTTTTGCGATGCGTGTAAGATATGCGGTCTGTACCTTGCATCTCTTTTTGACACTTGCTGCCGCAAGCAGTGCTGCTATGCAGAGTATCAACACAAGTGCGGCAAACAGCGCATTCGCTCCGCCGAATTTGAGATAATAATATGACTGATCAAGCTCATTGGGCAGGATCTTAAAATTTGTTATCAGCAGCATACGTATCAGCGCCGACAGAACGCCGAATGCCAAAAACGCCATCGGCAATATGCCGTGCCAGTTATGCCTTTTGCCCTCCAAAACGGTACCTCCGAGATTTTGTTTTCATGTTCAACCACAGAATATTATACAACCAATTATTGTAAATAGCAATAACCAAAATCGGTTTTGCATCGTTATTTTAAAATTATATGTGCGAAAGCTTTGCCCCCGTGAAATAGAACGTTGCGATCGCCTCGTATTTATAGCCTTTTCTGACCAGCATCTTTGCGCCTGCCAATGAAAATCCGACGCAGTGTCCGTACCCCGAGCCGTCAAAAACGACATTGACGGTATATTCGCTCTCACCCTCGGCAGGCAGGTGTATCGTGTCTATCTCGGCTACGCCGTCAGAGGTTATCACGCTGACAGCCGTATCTTTCAAGCCGTCAGAAGTCAAAATGTCGCCCGAAAGATAATAAGAGATCTCAAACCTTGCGCTCTTGAGCCCAAAAAGCTTGCGCACCTTTGACGTATCCTCGACTATGATCTGCTTGCCGGTCGTGTCGGTCAGAACCACTCTCTTGACAAAGCCTGCCTCGGATCGCTCGAGCATTATATCTGTTATAGTGCCCTCTGCGCCTTTTGCCGCTGCACGCTCGTTTATCTCGTGTGCAGTCATAGTCACTTGCCACACGTCGGCAAATTCGCCCTCGTCGAGCACCACGCTTGAAAGATAAGGCACAGGGCTGCCGCCCCAGGCATCCGATGACGGGCAGCTTGCTCCGCCGTTGCTGTTGCAATATGTGCACGAAATAGGCTCGCCCTCATAAGTCAAAATAATTCCTTTTGTGCTTTCGGCGATACGATCGAGGCGCTCGTCGGATATTTTGTGACCTCTGTAATTCTGGCAGCAGCTTGTGGCGCAAACATCAAAGCCGTATTCGAAATGCTTTTTGTGCAGTGCAACCGTGCGTATCATTATCGAAGCCGCCTTTGTTATCTCGTCGTGCTGATTGCTGCCTATCTCATAAGGCATAACGCCCTTGACATAGTCCTCTAAAGGCAGAATGTTTACTATCTTCATCTGCCCGCCCTGCAAAGACACTTCAAAATAACCGTCATAGGCTATTCCGTCAAGCGTCAGCTTGCCCTCTATTATCGCAGCCGCAGCCTTTTTTGTTGCTGTCAAAGCGCCGCCTTGATCATATGCCTCGAGCGAAAGGCTGCTGCCCGAGGTTATTTTAAGCTGCCTGCATTTGAAACGTGAGCCGCTTAGAACGACCGCCATGTCTCCGTTCGACTCAAACAATGCGCTTTTTGCTCCGCTCGAAAGCTCAGGTGCGGCGATGGCAACTCTGACGAGCTTTTCAGAGCCGCCCTCTATCTTAAATACTGTGCTTGCCAACGTTATCGACGCAGCGCACAAAATGCATATCAAAAGCTTAGCGTATCTCATTTTCGCCTCTCAGCATAACGGCAGCCTTTTCGCCGGTGATAAGAATATATGCACTCGCATCCTCATCGGCACTGACATAAACATGACCCGCAGACAACGGTGCACCCGAATATATGATTTCACCCGATGTGAGGTCTGTCAAGCCCGAAGTGGGGTCTGCCGATATAAAATGTGCCTCGCCGCCTCTGAATATCATTTCGCCGTCGAATGCCAGGATAATGCGCTGCCCCTGATAAAGCGTGCGGAGTTCATATTCCGACCTATTCGAAGCGACGGCGTTGGCTATCGCCTCGGCAATCTTTGCGTCTGTTTCGGCGGCTATATCGGCTTTTAATTGCGGTGCAAATATCTCAGTGAGATACGACAAGGATATGAGAGGGTCTGCCTCCGAAGCGGACGCACAGAACGGCAAAAGCAGCAAAAGCGCCGATATAACGGCAAAGATCAATATTTTAGTCTTTGGTTTCATTTTAAAATAATATCCTTTCGGTCTGTTGATTTAAGATATATATTATCACACGGCATATGTCAAAGCGTGTCGAAAAACAGTTTTTTATTTATTGCAAAAAACATCTTGAAAAACAGAAAACAATGTGATACAATATGTCTTGCAAGCCGGAATGATGGAATTGGCAGACGTGCTAGACTCAAAATCTAGTGGTAGCGATACCGTGCGGGTTCGACCCCCGCTTCCGGCATATTTTTTTGCAAAGCAAGCATGTCGCTTGCTTTTTTTATTTTTTATTATTGCCCGGACCTGTGCTCGATAAATCCTGCGACCCAATATTTTGTGTATTGATAAAGGTCGTCGAGCGTCTTTGCTGAATATCCGCGGCAATACTTGACATATTGGCACAGGATTCCCTCGATAAAGGTCTGAATGTCGAGCTCGATATAATCGAGGTTTTTTATGCGGCTGTCGGTGCGGCACAGCTCGAGCAGCTTGCTTGATACTATTTGTGTCAGCTTTTTGGCGGCAAACAAAAAATCGTTTGACCTGCACAAAAGCTTATAATTCTCGTTATTCTCACGTATGAACTCAAAAAAACGGTCGATAAACTGCATTACATCATGTGTTTCCAAAAGCAGCGAGTTGTTAAAAAAAGCGTCTATAAGCTCGTTTTCATATTCCTCTGCCACGCTGTAAATATCGTCGTAATGCGAATAAAACGCACCTCGACTGATGTCTGCACGCTTGCACAGCTCGCTGACGCTGATATTGCCAAGCTCCTTTTTTTCAGACAGCATCTCGGCAAAGACCTTTTTGATCTGCCGACAGGTCTTTTTTGACGCATTATTGAGATTTTGAACCTTCATGGCCATAGCCTCCCACACGCAAATATCGCATAAATGAACGCATTTCTTGCACGCTGTCAAAATTTGAACAGAGCACGCAAAATGTGTTCTTCTTTTTTTGCGCCTCGGGCATTATAATACAACACAGTTCAAATGTCAACAGTGTTTAAAAAACACAAGGTGAGGAGCATCGATGAATCACACAACAAAATTGCGTTGCCCGCAGGCCTGACAACGCACTGTTTTATCACGAATGGTCAAGGCACAAAATTAATTTGTGTTTTTTTGCAAAAAGGTATTGCAAAATCAGAATCGATGTGATATAATACCTTTCGCTGACAACGGTTAGCGATATATTTAATACGGAGGTTTAGCTCAGCTGGTAGAGTACCCGCTTGACGTGCGGGTTGTCATGGGTTCGAGTCCCTTAGCCTCCA
>CAZNCN010000039.1:0-4174 GCA_964571635.1 uncultured Ruminococcus sp.
TCCATCTCGCCGAAACGCTGACCGCCGAACTGAGCCTTGCCGCCCAGAGGCTGCTGTGTGACGAGAGAGTAAGGGCCTGTCGAACGTGCGTGTATCTTATCGTCGACGAGGTGATGCAGCTTTAAATAATACATATAGCCGACTGTGACACGGTTGTCAAAGGGAACACCGGTACGTCCGTCATAGACCACCGATTTGCCGTCCTGTGCAATACCTGCCATCTCGAGGCACTTCTGTATATCACGCTCGTTTGCGCCGTCAAATACAGGGGTCATGATCTTCCAGCCGAGCTTCTTTGCTGCCATGCCGAGGTGAACCTCAAGAACCTGACCGATGTTCATACGCGACGGAACGCCCAGAGGATTAAGAACTATATCGAGCGGTGTGCCGTCTGCAAGGAAAGGCATATCCTCGGTGGGAAGCACGCGGGATATAACGCCCTTGTTGCCGTGGCGGCCTGCCATCTTATCGCCGACCGAGATCTTGCGCTTTTGAGCGACATAGACTCTGACGACCTTGATGACGCCGGGCTGCAGGGTATCGCAGTTGTCACGGTTAAATTCCTTGACGTCGACTATGATGCCGCTCTCGCCGTGAGGCAGTTTGAGCGACGTATCACGCACTTCGCGTGCTTTTTCGCCGAATATAGCTCTGAGCAAGCGCTCTTCGGCGGACAGCTCGGTCTCACCTTTGGGTGTGACCTTGCCGACAAGGATATCGCCTGCGTGAACTTCTGCGCCAATGCGGATGATGCCGTTGCTGTCGAGTTCTTTAAGCACGTCATCGCCGACACCGGGAATGTCGCGCGTGATGTCCTCTTTGCCGAGCTTGGTCTCGCGCGATTCGCAGGCATATTCTTCGATATGGATAGAGGTATAAATATCCTCTCTTACAAGTCTTTCGTTGATCAGGACGGCGTCCTCGTAGTTATAGCCCTCCCAGTTCATAAAGCCGATGAGCACGTTCTTGCCGAGTGCGACCTCGCCGTGATCGGTTGCAGGGCCGTCGGCAACTATATCGCCGACCTCGATGCGCTGTCCCTTCTTGACGATAGGACGCTGGTTGACACAAGTGCCCTGGTTGGAGCGGCTGAACTTGATGAGTTTATAGGTGTCGCTTCTGCCGTCATCGGTATCGACGACAACCTCGTCTGCCGAAACAGACTTGACATAGCCTGCACGCTTGCAGAGCACCAAAACGCCGGAATCGTATGCGGCGCGATGCTCCATGCCTGTGGCAACGATAGGAGCCTGGCAGGTCATAAGAGGCACTGCCTGCTTCTGCATGTTCGAGCCCATCAGCGCACGGGTGTTATCGTCGTTCTCAAGGAACGGGATCATTGCGGTTGCGCACGAAACGACCATTCTTGCAGAAACGTCCATGAGGTCGATCTGCTCGGGGTCAAACTCGAGTATCTCGTCGCGGCGACGTGCAACGATCTTGCGGTTCATAAATCTGCCGTTCTCGTCGAGAGGCTCGTTGGCAGTGGCTATAACACAATCATCCTCGGCGTCGGCGGTGTAATAATGCACCTCGTCGGTTACGACACCGTTTTTGACTGTGCGATAAGGAGCTTCGAGGAAGCCGTATTTATTGACTCTCGCAAAGGTTGCGAGGTATGAGATAAGTCCGATGTTAGGGCCTTCGGGAGTCTCTATGGGGCAGACTCTGCCATAGTGCGTATAGTGAACGTCACGCACCTCGAACGATGCACGGTCACGCGACAGACCGCCCGGGCCGAGTGCCGAAACACGGCGCTTGTGCGTAAGTTCCGACAAAGGGTTGGTCTGATCCATGAACTGCGACAGAGGCGACGAGCCAAAGAACTCGCGCATTGCCGATGCGATGGGTCTGATGTTGATGAGTGACTGCGGAGTGATCTTGTCGATGTCCTGAGTAGTCATCTTCTCTTTGACGATCTTGTCCATCTTAGAGAAGCCTATCTTGAGCTGGTTGAGCAAAAGCTCACCGACGGCACGGATACGACGGTTCGACAGATGGTCGATGTCATCTCTCGAGCCTATGCCGTGCTGCAGACCGAGCAGATAGTTGACAGATGCAAAAACATCGTCGATGACTATATGTCTGGGAACAAGCTCGTGGATGCGAAGCTTGATGACTCTTGCGAGCTCCTTACGGTCCTCAAGACCGACAGAATCGATAATCTCTCTGAGGACAGAAGCCGAAACCATCTCGTCGAGTCCGAGCTCGGAGTCAGGAATGCCTGTGAGTGTCGAAGCCCAGATCATGCCGTTGGTGAACACCTTGACCTCGGCGTCGGTATTTTCATCGAGCAGGTATACGCACGAGATGCCGAGCTTTTCAAGTCTGTCAGCATCGGTACGTGTGAGCTTGTAGCCCGCATCGAAAAGCAACTCACCTGTCGTTTCGTCTGCGACGGGACGTGCGAGGACGTGACCTGCGACACGCTTGGGCAATGAAAGCTTTTTGTTGAATTTATATCTGCCTACGGGCGAAAGCTCATAGCGTTTATAATCAAAGAAGAGATTGTTGAGCAATACCTGTGCGCTGTCGACGACTGCGGGATCGCCGGGGCGCAGTTTGCGGTATATCTCCTTGAGGGCTTCGTCAGTCGGGTTGGTGGCGATGCCCATGGCGTTGAGCTTCTCTGCTTCTGCAACGGTGATATCCTTTTCGATAGTCGTTTTAAGCATAGGCTCGTCGCCGAAGTACGAAATAATATCGTCGTTGGTGGTGAGTCCGAAAGCACGCAAAAGCACCGTGACCGGCAGTTTACGGTTGCGGTCTATGCGAACGTAGAATACGTCGGACGAATCGGTCTCGTATTCGATCCAAGCACCACGGTAAGGAATGACCTGGCACGTATAAAGCTCTTTGCCTGACTTGTCGTCTGCCGTGTCAAAATACACGCCCGGCGACCTGACTATCTGGCTGACGACAACACGCTCTGCACCATTGATAATGAACGTGCCCGCCTCGGTCATCATGGGGAAATCGCTCATATAGATTTCCTGCTCTGTGACCTCGTTGGTGATCTTGTTGGTCAGTCGTGCGGTGACCTTGAAGGGAACCGCATAGTTGACGTCACGCTCTTTGCACTCCTCGATAGTGTACTTGGGGGGATCGTTGAGGTTGTAGTCGACAAACTCAATGACGAGGTTGCCCGAGTGGTCGGTCATGGGCGAGATATCGGCAAGCACCTCACCGATGCCACGCTCGATAAAATCGCGGAATGACTCTTTTTGGATATCGATAAGTCCCGGCATATCGAGTATCCGACGGTTTTTGGCGAAGGTCTTTCGCTGTGTACCGCCGCGGAGGGTAACATCTCTTACCATTTCATCCATTTTGTTTACTCCGTTCTGACTTACTGTTTTGCGCCAATATATAAATGTAAAATATAGTGGCAAACGCTGATGCGTGCAAAAATTTACAATAAATTTACATTAGATTTACATAACTTTTCGTCCGCTTGGGCGTCAAAGTGCAGTTTATTAATGTATCACAGTTTGTCAAGTTTGTCAAGCCTTTTTTTGAAAATAACTCAAAAAAAGTGTTTTATGATTTTTATTAACATAATTAGCGGTAAACTTTTACATATTTTAAGAGGCAAAATAAAAACGCACCCTCTGATAAAAAGAGTGCGTTTTTTAGGCAAAAACAAGCTTAGCCAATTGCGTTGTACTGTGCGTTTATGAGGTTCATTGCCTTTAAAAGCTTGTGAGTATAGATAAACGGGCCGACGAATATGAGTGCGCCAAGGACGTTCCAGAGCCAGAATGTCGAAGCACCAAAGCCATAGCCGATGCCGCGCCTTGCGAGCTCTGCGCCTATGCGCTTTGCGAATTTGTGGTTCCAGACAAGAGCATAAATGCCCAATGTGAGTCCGGAGTAAACGGCGGATTCGAGGATCGACGGAGTGCGCTTGCCGTCGTAAGCGGAAGCGGTTATGTTGAGCTCGTCAACCAGACGTGACTGAACGACAGCCGCATAAATTCCGCAAGTGATAATGGTCAGGAAGATGTATTTCAGCAATCCCCTGCTGCACGGCAATACGACCCTGTTTTGTCTGGGCTGAGCTGAATAGAAATGCTGCTGACAAGCAGGCTGCTGTACAGGCTCGCTCGCCGTTTCAACAGGCTGACCGTACTGTGCCTCGGGTTCGCTTGCCGATTCGATAGGCTGACCGTAC
>CAZNCN010000040.1:0-3812 GCA_964571635.1 uncultured Ruminococcus sp.
CAAGGCCGATTTTGAGACAGAGATAAACAACATTCTGACCATAATCGCAAGAGCAAAATGACATAAAGCGGCAGGTGTCACAGCCTGCCGTTTTTCAAATAAGTCTTACGCACAAAACGGATGTTCGTTTACATTCACATACAAGGGAAATCGTCGGTTTTTTCATTGTCGATTGTGCAACAATGACAAAAATTGATTTTTCGCTTGCATTTTCGGCATTTTTGGAGCATTATATAACAAGATGTATAATGACATCACTATAACAATATAAAAGCAGGATATGGCAATGGCATATTATGATTCATATAAACAATTGATAGGCAACACGCCGATAGTCAAGCTGTCGGGCAAGGGCTTCCCCGATGGGGTCGAGGTGTTTGCAAAGCTCGAATTTTTTAATCCGGCAGGCTCGGTCAAGGACAGAGCAGGCTATTATATGCTCATCGATGCAGAGCAAAGGGGCATTTTGAAGCCCGGCGGAACGATAGTCGAATCGACCTCGGGCAATATGGGGCTCGGCATAGCATTCGCCGCACTCGGCAGAGGCTATAATGTTATAATGGTCATCACCGACAAGGTGTCGGCCGAAAAGCGTGCACTTTTGCAGGCACTCGGTGCAAGGCTTGAGGTGGTGCCAAACTCAGAGGGCATGGCAGGTGCTATGCGCAGGGTCGACGAGATATGTGCAGCCGTCGACGGAGCGGTCACTTTCAGGCAGTTTTCAAATCCTGCCAATATGCGTGCGCATTATGAAACGACAGGCCCCGAGATATACCGAGATCTCGGTGGCAGGATAGATTATTTCATCGCAGGAGCAGGCAGCGGAGCGACCTTCACGGGCGTTATGAAATATCTGCGTGAGCAGGATTCGGGTATAAAAAGCGTGCTGGTCGATCCTATAGGCTCTGTCTATACCTGCAAGGAGCACGGAGCGTATATAACCGAGGGCATAGGCAACGATTTTATCCCCGATATAATGGATATGTCGCTCGTGGATGATCATATCAACGTCAACGACAAGATAGCGTTTGAGGGCTCGCGTATGCTCGTGCGCAATGAGGGGATACTCTCGGGCCCTGCCTCGGGAGCGTGCTATTATGCCGCTATGAAATACGCCGAGGCGGGACACCGTGGCAGGTTTGTCATTCTCATAACCGACGGCGGCGACAGATATATCAGCAAGGGACTGTATAATTTCGACACGAAAAAGGCTGAATAATCATGACAGAGATCAAGATAAACACTGACAAAAAATATACCGTTTCGGTCGGCAGCGGCATAGCGGCAGACGCAGGTGAAATTATTTCTGCGGCGACAGGCGGTGCAAAGCAGGCGCTGTTGCTGTCCGACTCGAACGTTTCGCCGCTTTACGGCAAAAAAATAGCACTCTCGCTCAGAAGCGCAGGCATCAAAACGCACACGTTCACATTGCCCAGCGGTGAGCAGATCAAGAACAAGGCGGTGCTTTTTGATGTGCTCGACATATTGTTCCATCGCGATTTTTGCCGTGACGACGTGCTCGTTACGCTCGGCGGCGGCACTGTGGGCGACCTCGGCGGACTCGCCGCCTCGCTTTATATGCGTGGAATGCGCCTGTTTCACATACCTACAACATTGCTTGCGATGGTCGATGCATCTGTCGGCGGCAAGACTGCGATAGACCTGCCGTATGGCAAGAATATGGTCGGCACGATATACCAGCCCGACGGCGTTCTGGCAGACCCCAACTTTTTGATAACATTGCCGCAAAAGCAGCTTTCATGCGGATTTGCCGAGGTGATAAAATACGCCTGCCTCGACAGCAAAAAGATGTTTGCATCGCTCGAGAACGGCACTTATGACATCTCTGATCTCGTGGCATCCTGTGTCGAGATAAAGCAAAAATACATTGAGGATGACGAGAACGATCGCGGCAAAAGGCATCTGCTCAACCTCGGACACACCTATGCACACGCGCTCGAATCATACACTGGCTATCGTGTCAGCCACGGCTTTGCCGTCGCAATAGGGCTCGCCAACGCATATCGCTTTGCGGTCGAAGCTGAAAAATGCGAGCCCGAGTGCTATACACGGCTTTGTATGCTTCTGCGTCGCTTCTCGCTGCCCACCTGCAGCCGCATAGGCGGCACTGCGCTTTATCAGGAGGCTCTTCACGACAAAAAGCGCCACGGCGATCGCACACGCATCGTTCTGCCGCTTCGCATCGGGAAAGCCGCTTTGTGGGATATCGGCGACGAAACGCTTGCGAAATTCTTTAAAGCCGAAGGTTAATACAGATATTGAGGTTATGAAATGGAAGATTTAAAAGATATAAGACAAAAGATCGATGACATCGATGCTCAGATGGCATCATTGCTCGCAGCACGTCTTGAGCTATGCGGAGAGATAGCAAAGTATAAGTCAGAGCACGATATGCCCATCTATGACTCTGCCCGTGAAAAAGAGGTGCTGGCAAATGCCGTTTCGAACGGTGGGGAATATGCCGAATACGCCGTTTCTATGCAGCAGGTCGTTATAGGACTTTGCAAAAGATATCAAAACGAGCAGATTTAAAGGTGTTTTACACAAAAAACTGTTGACATCAGAGGTGCAAATATGCTAAAATGTCAACACTGACAGGGGGCTCGCCCCCTTGCGACCAACACATGTAATATTTTATGGAGGAAATATCATGAAAAAACTCATCGCATTGTTCATGGCAGCATTCATGGTTCTCTCGCTCTGCGCAGTTGCTTCTGTTGCAGAAGAGTCTGAGAATGTTGCTCCCAAAGCAACCTATGAGGTTCACGATTTCTATCAGCAGCAGAGCTCCAGCCCCTGGGGTTGGTCCGACAACCCTGCTGACACCGTTTACGGTGACGAGACCGGCAAGGACCTTATCGACGGCAAGCATGCTCCCGACGCCGGTTACAGCAACACCGAATGGGTCGGCATGAGCGTGAAGCATCCCAACGCCGAGACTAACGGACAGTATATCGTTTTCAAGCTTGATAAGGTATACGACGTCGGCACGATCGTTATCACCGTCAGCAACCTTTGCACCAGCGGCATCGCTGCTCCCGCATCCATCACCGCTTATCATTCCGATAACGGCACCGATTACAAGGGCGGCGTAGCAGGCGCTTACACCGCAGAGCTTGTTGCCGGCGAAGTTGCTACCTACAAGATCGAGCTCAACCAAAAGACTCAGTACATCAAACTCGACTATGTCAACTCCGAGAAGAACACCTGGATGTTCACCGACGAAGTCGAGATCTACACCAAGGCTGCTTCTGCTCCCACGATCGAGCTGCAGGACTTCTTTGTTTCGCATTACAACGATAGCACTGCCGAAGGTGCAGGCACTGTTTTCACCGAAACTTATACTACGAGCGGTTGGTGGATTCACGCATCGTTTAAGCCCGTTGAAGGCAAGACCGGCGTTTATGAAGTGGTTGAGACTTCCAACGGCCTTGACGACGGCAAAGGCCCGGATCTTGCTATTCCCGAAGGTGGATTTGTTTATGCCGCAAACACCGGCAATAACTATCCTGCACTTGGCATGGAAGGTGAAGATTATACCAACGATGCAGTAAATGCTGCAATTGCAATTGTTAAGACCATGACTGTTGGTTCTCAGTGGTACTTCCAGGGTGTTGACCTCGAGGGCAAGACCGTTCCCACCAGCACTCCCGACAAGAAGTGGTATGCAGATGGCTATGTCTGCACCGCTAAGATTGGCGCATATGTTGACGGCGCAGTCCTTCCCGGCGAAGAAGAGGGCGGCTCTACCGAACCTGCCAAAGAGACCATCACCGTTGACGGTGAGCTCA
>CAZNCN010000041.1:0-1423 GCA_964571635.1 uncultured Ruminococcus sp.
TGGCTGCATATCCATACAGAAACGCCTGTTTCCGATGCTAAAGCGACCTGCACCTCCGCCGGCTTCGAAGGCCGTACGCATTGCGAGGTCTGCAAATCGATCGTTGACTACGGCACGATCATCCCTGCAAAGGGACATGATTATCAGCTCACCGATGGACAGTTCGTCTGCACGGCCTGCCACGGCATCTATCACGCAGGCACGGGCATCTTTGAGATGAATGGCAAAAATTATTATGCGATAGGTGGAAAACTCTTAAACGGTTGGCAGAAGATTGACGATGCGTGGCATTACTTTGATACTCAAACATTTGCAGGTGCAGAAGGCCGCACAAAAATTAGCGAAGTTACATTCGAATTTGAGGGGAGCAAACTTCTTTCTGGTGTTTGGATAAAAACTTTGGTCGGCAACAGGTATTATTATGGCCCTGGTTATTATAACGATCGAGGCAGCTGGAGAAATATAGATGGCAAGGATTATTTCTTTAGCGGTGGTGTCGCACTGGACAATGGCTATCAGTTGCTTTATGAAAACCAAATTAATTTGAATTGGTACTATTTCAATGAAGATGGCACGTGCGATAAAAGCTATAGAGTTCCCGATGGTTTCTATACCGATCGCAACGGATATGCGTATTGCAAAGATGGCAAGGGCCTTTCCGGAATGCACGAAATCGATGGTAAGTACTATTATTTCAACTACAAAGGGTATGCCGAAAAGAATGGCAAATTTGCCGGCAGATTGTTTATGGACGATTATGCTGCGTTTACCGGAGTTCTTGAAAAAGACGGAGTATTGTATTTATACAAAGACGGAATAACGGTGCGACCGGGATTGTACGAGGTGAATGGCTCGTATTACAACGCAACATGGGGCGGCGTAGTGAGAATAGGCGAGTATTATGCCGACTCTACATATTGCGATTTGCCCATTGGAACATACATATCTGGCACGGATGGAAAACTTATAAGTGGTATATATGAAATTGATGGAGTGAAGTGCCTGTTTTCGAATGGCCAAATAGCAAAAGAAGGCTTGTACCAAATTGATGGTGAATATTATGTTTGCAACTGGCACGGTGAGATTAGAACGAATGGTACATATTATGTCAGCTATTCCTATTGCGATCTCCCTGCTAATCGGAACTATACATTTGGTACGGATGGCAAGATGTACAACGGCGTTGAAGACATCGATGGAACGCTGTACCTTTACATTAACGGAACGACCGCGACCTACGGGTTGTATAAAATCGACGGCGAATATTATTATTCGTATTGGGGCGGTGTTTTGAAAACAAGCGGAAGATACTATGTTGGAACAACCTATTGTGATCTGCCGGCAAACCAAAACTATACGTTTGGCATAGATGGCAAGATGTACAACGGCGTTGAAGACATCGATGGAACGCTGTACCTTTACA
>CAZNCN010000041.1:1523-3789 GCA_964571635.1 uncultured Ruminococcus sp.
TGTATAAAATCGACGGCGAATATTATTATTCGTATTGGGGCGGTGTTTTGAAAACCGATGGCAGATATTATATTGACACATCTCATTGCGATCTGCCGGCAAACCAAAACTACACATTTGGCGCAGACGGCAAGATGCTTAACGGCTTTGTAACAAAAGATGATGGCATATACTACTATGTCAACGGCAGCACTCCGATGCCTAGAATCCTGTACGTTGACGGCTATTATTATTACGTTAACTGGGGCGGAAAGCTCGTTACAAATTGTACTTGCTATGTTCCTGCAGATGGCGTCTATGCCGACATTTCTATGACATATAGATTTGACGAATATGGTCGCTTGGTCAAATAATGTGTATAGAATTACAGCAAAAGCAATATTGATCAAGCCTCCCGTGGCGTATGCCACGGGAGGCTTTTTCAGCTTATTAGGGCGAATGTCGGCTTTGCGTTTTGCACAATTTGGCAAAACCTATTGACATTTACAAATTCGTGAGTATAATGTAGTTGCCGTTTCGCAACAAGTGTTGCAGTATGGCTGTTTTTGCGAAGCAGGAGGGAGCAGGGATGAACATATGTGAGATACATACCGAGCTTTTAAAAAACAGCGATTCAAAATATCGCGAGTTTCAATTGAGCCTTTTGCCCACACTTGATGCACAAACGATTATCGGTGTCAGGACACCGATCCTGCGCGGGCTCGCCAAAACGCTTTATAAGCAAAATGATTTCGCCGATTTTATCGCCCAACTGCCGCATAGGTATTTTGACGAGAACCAATTGCACGCATTTTTGATTTCAGAGATCAAGGACTTTGACCTTTGCATATATGAGCTGAACAGATTTTTGCCGTTCGTCGACAACTGGGCGACCTGCGACCAGATGTCACCCAAGATATTCAAAAAGCATAATCAAAGGTTGCCCGACCAGATAAAGATCTGGCTGGCTTCATCCGAGCCCTACACAGTGCGCTTTGCCGTGAGGATGCTGATGCAATATTTTCTTGATGAAGATTTTGAGCCTGAATATCCGAGAACAGTCTGTGCAATCCGCTCTGAAGAGTATTATGTTAACATGATGCGTGCGTGGTATTTTGCAACGGCACTTGCAAAGCAATACGATGCGGTTCTGCCGTTTTTTGAAGAAAAACACCTTGACAAGTGGACGCACAACAAGACTATACAAAAGGCTCTGGAAAGCTATCGCATTTCAGATGACCGCAAAAAATACCTGCGCACTTTAAAGGTGTGAGGGCTATATTAAAAATCGAAGCTATAAACCACAAGGGGCGATTATGAGTACATCAAAGGAATATATCGAGTTTGTATGTGAGCAGCTATACGGCATCGAGGGCGTAACCTATAAGAAAATGTTTGGCGAGTATTTTGTATACATTCAGCAAAAGCCCATATTGCTCGTCTGCGACAATTGCGTCATGGTCAAAAAAGTGCCCGAGCTTGCCGAACTGATGAAAGACGCACCCGATGCCCTGCCATACGAGGGTGCAAAGGCACATTATGTTCTTGACATCGAAGATCACGAGCTTGTATTTAGCGCTATCGAAGCATTGCTTTCGGTCACGCCGATGCCGAAAAGAAAGAGAAAAGAATGAGCGAAAGCATTCAGGACTTTCTGCTTATCAAGTTGAATTGCCGAGCAAAGCGGCAGAGTATAAAGAACCGACCGATTAAAACGAATAAATGGAGAGAATACAGTAATGAAAAATTCATTGAGCAAATTACTCATGATTGCAAGCACCGCCCTTGGGGTCGCCGGGCTGGTTTTCTTGTGCCTTGCCATATTTGGCTACGAAAAGGCATGGACGCTGCCTGTGGCTCTGGGCTGTAACGCTCTGTCGCTGCTGTATCTGAGCATTTTCAGGTTGAGGGATAAATGAGCGGGTACGATAATCGCCGGCACTATATAAAAATTGCCGTCAGCGACAGATTGCATGGTATTTGCCGACAAAACCGATTTTTTACAAACACAGATAATCTGCCGAAAGGCTTGATTGAAAATATTATTTAAAGAGATTGCTTTTTGAATAAAACAATCAAAAAAGCGGAGATTGCGGCATAAGCGGGGGCTTGTGTAATACGATCTTCACGCAAACTTCCCGCATTGCCGCCTGTGTTGATTTTTAGGATACAAAAGGAAAACTGATGGCGTACAGCCGTAAAGTCGACAAAATATACATGAAAGAACGGAGATGACATTTGAAAAATGCAAAACAGAACTTTGATTTTATACATTCACGGCAAAGGC
>CAZNCN010000042.1:0-2938 GCA_964571635.1 uncultured Ruminococcus sp.
TATGAAAATAAAAAAGCTGACAACTATATTGCTGCTATGCGTGATACTGCTTGTGTCGTGTGCGCCGGGGGCGGACACATCGGGCGAAACCAGTGCGGACGCTTCGAGCGGCGAAACGAGCTATGTCAAGAGCGACATCGACACTTCGAGCGATGCGTGCGTTACGGATGAAACAGGCGAGAACGGCGTGCTTATAGAATATAAGGACGTTTCAAGCCAGCCCGACGACTTTGGCTGCATACTCATGCAGCCGACCACCGAAGCTCCGTTTGAAATGACGGGCGAGGTTTATGCCGTCGCCGTCAAGCGCAAGGCAAAGGGCGGCTTTGAGGTCATGGAGTGCGATGCAAAAAAGATAAGCACAAAATATTTTACCCTGATCTTTAAGGGCGAACAGAATATAGCCTTTGCAAAAAATTATCTCACATTAGGCAAGGTGTGCATGATGTACAACACAGACAAGGTAACTCAGTTCGGCGACCGCTTTGGCATAGTCGTCGGCAAAAACGAATATTTTGTTGACGCAGTCAACCCCGCAAAAGCAACAGGCGGCATAACGATATACGACGAGCAATACGGCTTTGGCGTTTCGCCCGAATACGACGGCGATTTTGTCGATATGCTCGTCTTTGACGGCTATGTGCTCGAAAAGTGCGCAAAGAACGAAACGACTGTATTGCCGTTCCCCAACGGCTGCCTCGTCAGATTTGCGGGCGATGCAGTGAAAAAGGCTGACGAAATAAATGTCGGCGACAAGATCGAGGCGGTCGGCTTTGAGATAGAGTGCTCGCCCAAGGCGTATGTGCTCATCAACGGCTGCAAGGTCGAGATAGCATATCACAACGAATACCGCAACGCAGTCGCATACGCCGTGCTTTATGACAGCGATTTTGAATACGACAGCACCGAAACAAACATTTGGGGCGCAGAGGTCGCAGTGGATAAGGACGGATTTATAACCGGGGTCGTGCAGGGCAACACCGAGGGTGTTTCGGGCAATACCGCTATCCCCGAGGGCGGCTTTGTGCTTTCGTCGGGCTTTGGTGCTTATTCGACATATATGACGATGGCGAAGGTCGGCGACAGGGCAGAGTATATCGAGAAGGACGGCGCATATGACTACAGACGCATATACGACGTAAAGTTTGACACCTACGGCGAGGCGAACGAAGAATATATTTCGGTCATCTCACGCAAGATATCCAACCGCACAAGACAGGTCAACAACGGCATTTATTATGCCATCGACAAAGACGGCTTTGTCACAAAGGTTTCTGATCAGCCTGTGGATATTCCCGAGGACGGCTATGCGATAGTCGCAACAGGTTTAAAGCGCAACGAGATCAAGCGATTCTGCAAATTGGGCGACAAAATAATCAATTTCGAGCTTATAGGCAGCATATATATTTTCAGAACGGCGACTGTCGACTCGCTGACAAAAGTGCTTTCTGAGCTCAAGACCGAGGTTGAAACCGCAAAGACAGAGTTCAGATACCTCGATTTTGAAGCGATAGACACCGCAGCAGGCACGATTGATGCATATCTTGCGGACGGCAAGTCAAAGGTTGTCGACGCCGCAAAAGCCATCGAGGGGCTCAAAAATATGCTCATGCCGTCATATACCGTCGGCGAAAGAGCGGCATGGGTCATCGACACCGACAAAGACCTTGCCGACATCAAACATACCGTCGAGTATGCTAAAAAGCTCGGCATCAATACCTTGATACTCTCACCCTTCAGAAACAACTATGCTCTCTATGACACCAAGGTAGAGCACCTCTATCGCTCTAAGGATATGCCGGAGGTCGACGTCCTGCAGGCATACATCGACGAGTGCCACGCCAACGACATAAGGCTCGTGTTTATGCTTTGCTGCTTTATCGCAGACAAGCCGTCGAGCCAATATGAAGACGATCATTTTGTCAACTATTTCGGTGAAAAGCTGCTCATATCCAAGACAGGGCGCAACGCCGCATATTTCTATAACGATCCGTCCTATACCTTAAACCCCTATGACAGCGAGGTCAGAGCGTTCTATAAGGCGATAATCAAAGAGGTCATCGAAAATTATGACATCGACGGTCTGCAGCTCGACTATATCAGGTTCCCTCTGCCGACCGCATACGGCGAACACAATTATGAGGATCAGGGTTATAACGAGGATATTATTGCGGCGTTCCAAAAACAATATCGCACTTCAAAGAACCCCAAGGAGATGTCCATCACCGATCCGCTGTGGGATAAGTGGTGCGAATTCCGCCGTGATATAATCACGAGCTTTGTCAAAGAAGTCAGCAGAATGCGCGGCGACCTTGATTTTTCGGTAACATGCTTCGCAAGCTATACCGACAGGCAGATATATGTCTTCCAGGACGTTGAAAAATGGGCTGACGCAGGCTATATCGATGCTGTTTATCCTATGATCTATGCGGCAACCACCGAGGGCTTTGTTGAGCACGGCTCTACGCTCTTGGAGGGCATAGGCGACAACTGCCGTGTCGTGTTGGGCGTCGGTACTTATGACGGCGAAACAAACGAGGTCCTCAAAGAGCAGCTTATCTATGCCAACAACGCAGGCGCAGACGGCATATCTATCTTCGCTTTGCAGTATATCCAGAGCTGCCATTTTGATGAATTCTATTACAATGCGTTCAGAGATCCCTCTGTCCGCACAGTCGACATCGAAAGTGCGCTTAAGGCATATGCGGATATGCTCATTTACAAGACCGAAAAGGTCTATGAATATCTCTGTACCGATGCAGAGCTTGCCGAGGTCAAAGCGCAGCTTCAGACGATCAACAACGAGGTCACGCTTTCTACTGCCAAAAAGCAGTTTAATAAGGCACTGTCGTTGATGAAGGATTCGAATGCTTCCGACGAGGTCAAGGCCGATTTTGAGACAGAGATAAACAACATTCTGACCATAATCGCAAGAGCA
>CAZNCN010000043.1:0-2776 GCA_964571635.1 uncultured Ruminococcus sp.
TGTTATTTAATAATTTATAATTTTGCAGAGAACCTCCTTGACAAATATCGTCTCAAAAAGAATTTTTGAGTAGTTACGCAAGAGAACACGGATATATCAACTTAAAACACTACACCGACGACGGACACAGCGGCAGAAATTTCAACCGCCCCGCGATAAAGGAACTGATAAAAGATGTTGAGGACGGAAAGGTCGGCACGGTTATTGTCAAGGATATGAGCCGTTTCGGGCGAAACTATCTGCAAGTCGGATTTTATACCGAAATACTGTTTGCAAAAAAGCAAGTGCGATTTATCGCCGTTACAAACAATGTTGACAGCGACAGCGAAAACCCAAATCAAAACGATTTTGCACCGTTCCTCAATATTATGAACGAGTGGTACGCAAAGGACACAAGCAACAAAATAAAAGCCGTATTTTTAAGCCGAATGAATGACGGAAAGCGTTGCAGCGGCTCTATTCCGTACGGCTATAACAGACTTCTCGATGACAAGCAAACCCTTGTTGTTGACCCTGTTGCTTCAAAGGTGGTGAAGGAAATATTCGAGCTTGCCGCCGAGGGCAAAGGTCGTATGGATATTGCAAGAATACTGACCGCAAAAAAGGTGCTGATACCTTCAGCGTACACCTTAAAATATCACCCCGAACAATGCAACCGCAAGAGTATGCCGGACAGTTGTAATTGGAGCAATACAACTGTCGGCGGCATTCTCGACAGACAGGAGTATTTGGGACACACGGTTTTGCGAAAGTCCGTTGCTACTAATTTCAAGACAGGCGAAAGACGAAACGCAACCGATGATGAACGGCTGATTTTCAAGAATACGCACGAGCCTATTATATCACAGGAGTTGTGGGATAAGGCTCACAAGCTATTAATCAGACGCCCGAAAAAACATAAAGAAAATCAAAAACAAAGCATATTTTCCGGCTTTCTGTTTTGTGCGGAATACGGCAGCCGTATGTCTGCTCAAAGTTTGTATTACAAAAACGGCGAACGCCGTTATGCTCGATTCGGATATTTCCGGAAAGCTTTACGGCGGCTATACTACGCTGCTTAAGAAGAAAATACAGTCTGAAATAAGCAGAGGACTTGCAACCGGTATGACGTATCGTGATATGGCAAGAAACCTGAGAAACTAGACAAAGATAACTGAAAATCAGTCTATGCGTATAATTCGGACGGAAGGTCACAGAATCCAGCAGATATCCGCTGACGACGCACGGCGCAAGGCAAAAGCAGCCGAAGCGGATGTTGTCAAACAGTGGGATTCAACGCTTGATGGTAAAACAAGACCTACCCACAGGAAATTAGACGGTCAGATACGCGAACTTGATGAACCGTTTGAAGTTGACGGAAAAAAGGCTATGTATCCGGGTGACTTCAAAAGGTCCGAAGAAGATATAAATTGCCGCTGTATAGCCTTGCAGCGTGCAAAATGGGCGCTGAATGAATCCGAACTCGAAACCCTGAAAGAACGTGCTGCATTCTTTGGACTTGATAAGACAAAAGATTTTAATGACTTTAAGACGAAGTATTTAAAAGCTGCTAAAGGATTAGGAACAAAAGATAAAAGTGATTTTAATATTCCGGAGCATAAAAAACCTGAGATCATCAATAAGATTGACTTCAATGATGATAGTGCTGTAAAATCAGTTATAGATAGTTTTGAAAAAAGTGCAATCAAAGAAAGTGTAGAAACAGCTTGCGTGATCACTAAATCAGGCACAGTTTATAAATGCTTCGGTATAGCTGACAGAGTATTTATTGATTTTGACTTAGGTGATGAAATTAAAGGTTCAAAAGTGTCGCATAATCATCCTATCGAAAAAACATCGTATTCATTCAGTGATGATGATTTAACGCTGTTTATGCAATATGAATTGGAAACATTGCGTGGTTGTGATGAGAAGTATACATATGAATTTACACGAGATGCAGATAATATAGATATAGAACCATTGATCTGGGCGACGGAAGAAAATTATTGGCATACACGTGTAATTGCACATGCTAAAGAATGTAATATAGGATATAGAAGGTGGAAAAATGACAAGAGCTGAAGCGCATGAAAAAGGAAGAGAAGTCTTTAAAGAATCATTTAAGAAAGAAGAAGAAATAATAAAAGAAGCAAAAGCAAATGGAACATGGCAAATGGGATTGGATTCTAATAGACATCTGTTTAAAGAATTACATACTGAAACAATGGAAAAAATCAGAAAATTAGAAGAAATGATAGATGAAGAATAGCACTTTGCAATCATGCAGAGTGCTTTTTTAGTGAGAAAACGGATCGTGATATGTATAAAAAATGTTCGAAATGCGGAGTTGTATTAATGAAGCAGTCTGAACGAAACTTGATGGAGGTAGAAAAGATGGCGAAAGATGATTATCATGTTATTGTGTATCAGATATTAGCGTATCTGTATCAGAGATTAAAAAAAGGTGAAACAGCAGATGAAAGTATGCTCAAGCATGATGGATATTTATTTAAAATAGATAAAAGTTATTGGGCATATATAATTTTCAATATGTATGAAACAGGACTTATAACAGGCGTTTCATTTGTTTATATTGACGGTTTGAATGTACCGTTAGCAGCGGAATTAAATGAGTGTTGTATAACTCCGGCAGGTATTGAATATCTTTGCGATAATACTTTTATGGAGAAAGCAAAGCGGTTCTTGAAAGATGTAAAAGAAATCGTTCCTTTTACATGATGTTAAAAATCAACCCCATAAATAGAAATTAGAAAGGTGTAAAAACATGAACAAA
>CAZNCN010000044.1:0-2705 GCA_964571635.1 uncultured Ruminococcus sp.
CTTTTTAGGTGCTAATATAAGGATCATGTTGCGGCCCTCGAGCAAGGGCTCTTTTTCAACGGCGCAGATGTCGCCCAGACCCTCAACAAAACGCTGCAGCAATTCGTTGCCGCGCTCGGGACGTGTTATCTCGCGGTTATAAAACCTGACGACGACCTTGACTTTGTTGCCCTGATTGATGAACTTGACAGCGTGCGCCTGCTTGGTCTGCAGATCGTGCGTATCGATGTTCAGCTTGAGCTGTATCTCTTTAACCTCGACGACAACGCGGTTGCGGCGTTGCTCCTTCTCACGCTTGTCACGGTCAAAGCGATATTTGCCATAGTCCATTATCTTGCAGACGGGCGGCACAGAATCGGGTGCGATCTCAACGAGATCAAGGCCGTTGTCTGCCGCACACTCAAGTGCTGCATCAATGCTCATAACGCCCATTTGTGTACCGTCGGTGCCAATAACGCGGACCTCGGCAGCACGAATTTCTTCGTTGATTAAAGTTTTTTTGCTGATAACAGACACCTCCAAAAATCAGCCTATTATTTAAAATAAAAATGCACGGGTCAAACTGCCCGCGCGTCAACAAAACACACCGCCCCCAAGGCGATATGAATATTGACCGCACGCACCGTTTGCACGTCGGTGAGGGCATAAATTGCCCTGCTTCTTTGTTTACCTTGCAAGTATATCACAGTGAAATGATTTTGTCAACCCCTTTTTTATAAAATAATGGGCAAATGTCGTGTGATATCAAAATGCACAAATTGTATCGATATTCATAAAACAACAATTCGTGTTACAGCACAGTCATTGCCGAACTTTTTTGCCATGCCTTCCATATACTGCCTGTGAAAGGATGGTGTATTATATGCCTATGCTGTTTTTGAGTCCGTCGACTCAGGAATACAATATATATTATGATCAAAGCGGCAGCGAAGAATATTATATGAACCTAATCGCCGACCGCATGGAACCCTATCTCGTTTCATCGGGAATAACCTTTGAGCGCAACGACCCCGGCGGCTCGGTCGGTGCTTCTGTCAGAAAGTCAAATGCAGGGAATTTTGGACTGCATTTGGCGCTGCATTCAAACGCATCGGGCAGTGCAAACTCGGGAATGCAATATGGCAGCGATACATATTATTACGCTGACAGTGCCAAAGGAAAGCGTGCAGCCGATATAATCGTGATGAATTTAAAGGATATATATCCTTTTCCTGACCGTGTGCGTGCTCTGCCGACAACGACGCTTTATGAACTCAGATATACAAAAGCGCCTGCCGTGCTCGTCGAGATAGCTTATCACGACAACCCTACCGATGCAGAATGGGTCAAAGCAAACCTCGAGCTGATAGCAAGAACGCTCGTTGTCGCGGTGTGCGAATATTTCGGTGTGCCTTTCAACGATGCCTATGCTTCGAGAACAGGAACAGTAACCACAGGCGGCGGCAGGCTCAACCTGCGTGAAAAGCCATCGACCGACTCGCGCATACTCACGCAGATACCAAACGGTACCGTCATAACGATATTAGGCAGGTCTGACGACTGGTATACGGCGCAATACGACGGTTTTACCGGCTATGTATTCGGTCAGTACATAACAATGGTCAGCGAATGATCCTAAAAAAAGCCCAAACCGGATATTGAGCCGCCCTGCTTTTTTACCGATATACAAAAGCACCGCAATATACGCGGTGCTTTTGTCAGCCCAAATTTGCGAATTAATCGGTTTATTCAATCGCCCTGCATCTGTGTCGATAGAAACGTTGCACCTGTCTGTATCAGCTTTTTTTCGGTATCGTCGGGCATATTGTCAAAGCTCTTTTTGAGTGACATTATGCCGCCGATCACCGAACCGTCCGACGTTATAGGCAGCAAAAACGATACGTCGCCGTCGCCGCTCTGTGTCAGCCGAATGCTGTCGGTTGCAGCCGCAGCGGTAAATCCGCTGCGCTTTTTGAGCAGCATCGACACGGGTGAGGATATGGGTTTGTTGACATAATCCTTTTTCGGCAAGCCTGCGACCGCCACCACGTTGTCAAGATCACACACCGCGACAGGTATGCCCGACGTGCGATTGATCGCCTCGGCATATTCTGAGGTAAACCTGCCGACCTCGCCTATCGGAGAATATTTTTTGAATATCACACCGCCGTCGCCGTCTGTAAATATCTCGAGCATCTCGCCCTCGCGAATGCGCATCGTGCGCCTTATCTCTTTGGGAATCACTACACGACCGAGTTCATCGATCCTTCTGACTATCCCTGTTGCCTTCATATATAAAAATCTCCTTGCTTTGAATAATATCGTGCTAATATTATCCGCTAAACAAAGAGATTTATACTATAAGTGCACGCCATGCTTTTTGTCACCGCATCATGTAGTGTTACAATTAATGTGAAGCCAAAAAGTATAGAAAAAAAGCGGCTGAGTATGTTAGGCAACATACTAACAAAAAGGATCTCAATCGCCGTAGTTATAATATTCCACGCTCGACTTCGCCGTGCGTGCAATTGTTGGCACAACGGTAGAGTCGAGAGAAGACGTCGAAATGATAAGGAACGATTCTACAACCACATGAGCTTTTATTCACTCAACTATAAACAGGCACTCAAAAGATAAAGCTAAGTAGAGGTACCAAAAATTTTGCAAAAAAATGTCAAATATTGCAAAAGGCATTGACATATAAGGCGAAAATGTATATAATTGTC
>CAZNCN010000045.1:0-2339 GCA_964571635.1 uncultured Ruminococcus sp.
TTATCGTTCAGAGCAGAACATTTATGCACAGATCATAGATGATACGGTAGGTGTGACCTACCGTATCATCTATGATCTGTGCATAAATGTTCTGCTCTGAACGATAAACACTCAGACGGGGTCTTTCGGGAGTGCCGCTGATCTTGGAGCGAACTCTCTTGTGTCTGTGCAGACGCTTTGCGTTGCTGTCAACACGATTAATCATCGTAATATCTCCTTTCGATTACTTCTTACCGGCCTTGCCCGCCTTGCGTCTGATGATCTCACCGGTGTACTTAACGCCCTTGCCCAGATAGGGTTCGGGAGGTCTGACACCTCTGATCTCAGCAGCGAGCTGACCGACTGTCTGTTTGCTGATGCCGCTGACGACGACCGAGTTTGCGGTAGGAACCTCAAACGTAATGCCTTCGGGAGCATCAAAAGTAACGGGATGAGAATATCCGAGATTGAGCACGAGCTGCTTGCCGTTGAGCGAAGCCTTATAGCCAACGCCGTTTATCTCAAGCTTTTTGCTGAAGCCTTCGGTTACGCCGACAACCATATTGTGGATGAGCGCTCTGGAAAGGCCGTGCAATGCTCTGGTCTCATTTTCGTCATTAGGTCTGGTGCAAAGGAGCTCTGCGCCCTCGATATTGACATCGATGACAGCGGGAAGCTGCTCGGTAAGAGTGCCCTTGGGACCCTTGACTGTGCAAACGTGCTTCTGGTCAACAGTGACCGTAACACCTGCGGGAATGGTAATGGGTTTTCTGCCTATTCTGCTCATGTCTATCCTCCTTACCAAACAAACGCGAGGACTTCGCCGCCGATGTTGGCTTTGCGTGCAGCTTTGTCAGTCATGACGCCCTGAGAGGTCGAAATGATGGCAATGCCGAGGCCGTTGCGAACACGGGGAAGATCCTGGCTCGAAGCATAGATGCGCAGGCCGGGCTTAGAAACTCTCTTGATACCCTGGATAACGCGGGTCTTGCCTGCACCGTACTTAAGAGCAACGGTGATGATGCCCTGCTTGTTATCTTCGGTAACTGCATAGCCTGCGATATAGCCCTCATCGAGCAATATCTGTGCAATAGCTTTTTTGAGGTTAGAAGCGGGGATATCAACGGTTGCGTGTTTAGCGGTATTAGCGTTGCGAATTCTGGTAAGCATATCCGCAACAACGTCTGTAATCTGCATGTCGTATATCCTCCTTCCTTACCAGCTTGCTTTTCTTACGCCGGGAATCTGGCCCGAGTAAGAGAGATTTCTGAAGCAGATACGGCACACGCCATACTTGCGAAGGTATGCGTGGGGTCTGCCGCAGATCTTGCAGCGGTTATAAGCACGGGTAGAAAATTTGGGAGCTTTCTGCTGCTTTAATTTCATTGATAATTTTGCCATTTTTTCACACCCTCCTTATTCTTTGGCAAACGGAGCACCGAGCAGTCTGAGCAGTTCTTTTGCTTCTTCGTCGGTCTGCGCCGTTGTTACGAAAACGATATCCATGCCGCGGATCTTGTCGATTTTATCATACTCGATCTCGGGGAATATCAGTTGCTCTTTGAGGCCTACGGCATAGTTGCCCTTGCCGTCAAAGGCATTGGGGTTGATGCCCTTAAAGTCGCGGACTCTGGGCAGCGAGATGTTGAAGAACTTATAAACGAACTCCCACATTCTCTCGTTGCGGAGCGTGACCTTTGCACCAATCTTGGTGCCTGCACGAAGCTTGAAGTTAGAGACCGATTTGCGTGCGGTCGTGGTGACTGCGTGCTGACCGGTGATCAGCTCAAGCTCTTCGCAGATGCTATCAAGAACCTTGCTGTTGTCCTTTGCATCGCCAGCGCCGACATTGATGACGACCTTGACGAGGCGAGGGATCTGCATAGTGCTCTTATACTGGAACTTTTCCATGAGGGCGGGAGCAACTTCCTGCTTATAATAGTTAGATAAATATGCCATTATTCCGTCCTCCTTTACAGTGTTTCGCCGCAGTGGACGCAGGAGCGGATGCGCTCGCCGTCCTCTGTCTTAGAGTGTCTTACTCTGACACCCTTGTGGCACTTGGGGCAATAAAGCTGAACCTTGCATGCATACATAGCGCTCTCGGTCTTGATTATTCCGCCTGCATCGCCCTGCTTGCGAGGTTTGACATGCTTTGAAACGACGGCTGCGCCCTCGACGATGACCTTGCCCTCTTTGGGCGAGGTGCCGACGACTTTGCCGATAACGGGCTCTTTGCCGTTAGAAGATGAGCCGCTGATAACTACGACAGTATCGCCGGTTTTAATGAACATTTTAGCCATTTTTCCGATTCCTCCTGTCATACAACTTCGGGAGCGAGCGAGAGGATCTTCAGATAA
>CAZNCN010000046.1:0-2319 GCA_964571635.1 uncultured Ruminococcus sp.
CTGCAAATGCAGTAGTTCTGCATGCTCTTATCGGGGGTGAACAGCTCGGTAAGGGTAGCCTTATGGGTGGTGGTGTTCACCTTGATGAGAGAGATGCCGCCGGGATTGCCGTTATAGGTGCAGTAGAAGCAGAGGTAACCGCTGCTCTCATAGGCGGTGGACAGCAGGGGGGAACACTGGGGATAGGCCTTCATGGAAACGCGGCTGACCTCGGTGAGGTTCTCTGCATCGGCTACAATAAAGAAACCGGAACCGTTTGTGCCGGGAATACCGGCGCAGACATACACATAGCCGCCATATACGATGGGGGTAGAGGTGGACTGCATACCCATGTTCAGTTGTTTCGGATCGGAGAGCGTACCGTCGGCAGCGACAGCGGCGGAGCAGAGGTAACCGCCCTTGGTGGTGAAGTAGACGCGGCCGGTGTCGCTGTCATAGGCGATGGAGGAGCGCTGGTCGCCGAGATCGGTCAAAGACAGCTTGTTGATCTCCTTGCCGGTGGTCTTATTCAGGGCATAGAGATAGGAGGTACCGGTAGTGTTTACTGATGCACCATCGTCAGAGCCGACGATCAGGGCATCGCCCACCACCACGGAACCGGCCCAATAGAAGCCGCCGGGGACGGTCTTGCTCCAGGTGGCGTACTTGGCCTCGTTCTCGCTGTCGGGATCCTCGTCGGTCAGGGACAGGCAGACATAGTTGGCTTTCTTTGTCTCGCCGTTCCAGAAACCGGTGTAGGTATATCCGCCGGAACAGGTGATGGGACTCAGCGACTGGCCACCGGCGGGATCGGTATAGACCCATACGGATTCCAGCGTTGTTGCGTCAAAGGCCTGTATGGTGCCGTCATTTAGTTGACAGATGATCAGACCTTCCGCATAGGTGGGAGGAATTGTGCTATATTGATTTTTGATTTTCAAGGTTCCCACGGTAGTGGTGTCAAGGGTGCCGGTTGTGAGATCAATTCTGCGAAGGCTTGTGTTAGACATTACAATAAGGTGGTCTCCGACGATAATCGGCACACTGGGGGTATCCGACCAGCTGGAGCCGGTCTTTGTGCTCCATTTCAAAACGGCGTCAGAGATGGGGGTCTTGGCACCGGTGATGCCCATGTTGACATCGCTGTTGCGGAAGTTCCACCACGCGGCACCGACTGTATCGTGACTTCCGGCAGTGCCTGCGTCAGCCAGCGTGACGGTGACGGATTCGCTTCCTGTGCCGGTGGGCGTATAGGTGCCCGTGGCGGACTTGAAGCCCGCCTTTGTCACGGTGTAGGAGTACGGCTGACCGACCATCATCGGGTAGGAGCCGTCCGCATTCGACTCAACAACGGAATGATACTTGTCGTACACCACCACGGAGGCATTACTGGGGGTGGTGCTGAAAGTCACATCGACTGTCGTTATGCAATTGATGGTAACGGTGTAGATGGTGGAAAGACCATTGGCGGAATTGGTGACCTTGACCGTTACGGTGTTTTCACCAACGCTGAGCGCCACTATGCTTGAAGCGTTGTCGTTATAGGTGATGGTATAGCTGGGATCATAGCCGGTGGCGCTGAACGTTACGGAATTGGAAGGGGTAGAAGGGATATCTGAGGTATATGCCAGAGTATTAAAGACGAAAGGTTGATCGAATGTCGCACTCGTGATAGAGAGCGCCTTCAGAGTGGGGGTACGCTTGACATTGACAGTATAGATACCGGCATCGTCACCCTCGCCCACGGTCAGCTTCACGGTGTTGCCGGTGGTGCCCTGCTTGATGCAGTTGGTCAGGCTGGTGCGGCTTGTATTGGATACTGTGGTGGTGCCGGTGCTGCTGTTATTGAGCCTTGTCCATTCAGCCTTGACGGTGTCGCCTGCTGTGGTGGGGGTGGCGGTCACAAACAGGTTGGCACCGTCCTGATCGAAAACGGGCAGGTCATAAGTTTTGGCGCTGCTGTTAAATTCGGGAGACAGCGTGAGAGCGGGAGAGTCGGTCTTGTTGGCTTTGTAGAACGACAGAGAAGAGAGGGTTTTCGTTGCGGTCGTGGTGCCGGTGGTACCGCCGGTTTCCGTGCCACCACCGGTGGAGGCATCGGTGACGGTGACAATGCACCACGGTGCGATGATGGGCGCTGTTTCATTCACGATTCCACTTGCGGTGACAATATATTTACCGGCGGTATCAAAGGAGAGGGTCACTTTACCGGTGGCATCAGGGGTGATTTCGGTGTCGGATGCATCCGTGAGTGCGGCGCTGAGATTGCCGTCTGTATCGACGGTGTTGATGGTGAGATAAGTTCCTCCCTCTGTGTCTGTTCCGTCAATGGGAGAACCC
>CAZNCN010000047.1:0-2245 GCA_964571635.1 uncultured Ruminococcus sp.
TGTATGTTCTTTTATTATGTGTCTCAGTTCGCATAAGCACCATGTAATACCGCATGCTATTTTTCCATAGTGTGTCACTCTTAACATACGACCGACTCCTTTTAGCTCATTATCAAGGAATCTTCTCTGCATTTTTGAGACCTGAAAAATGCTAACGTCGTCAGCGTTAAAACTAGTCAAGTATCGGGGATTCGCGTAGTATGATTTTATGTTCTGAGACAGCTGATATTTGTGAGAATAATTGCGTAAACTTTCAGTTTGTTGTCGCGCGAAACTATATTGCGACAGAAGTTCCTCGCAAATCTCAGTGTCACTAAGCTTCCGTCTGGTTGCTCGGCCTGAAAAATTGTATTGTTCCTCAAGAGACACATTTTGCTTGGTGATGTATCCCGCACCACCAAAATGATCATACTCGTATACAGGTATCCCCAATGCCATACAATATTGAACTGTTTTCCCTATTGTAATAACAACATCGTAGTTCTGAAGAATGGATGGTGTTATAGGTACGTGGTTATCTGCTACACCATAAAAAGTTACAGTGATCTCTTTTTCTATTAAGTGTTTTTGCGCCAATCTAAGCTCTTCTGGAACATGATTGCTAACCACAGCAACGCGCCTCGGGTGAGGACAAGCGGCCAAATCATCGCGCAAAGACGTGTCCTTTATTTCCCGTTCATAATAATGATCGGGCACTGTATTAGGAACAAGAAGTAGTTGGCTACTATTTATTCCGTGTTCAGTAATCATTTGTTTGAAAAGTTCATGTGAGTGTACTTGCAAATAGTAATCTTTGCAGGACAAGCAAAGCGGTGGGAATTCAAGTGGCTCAAAGCCGCTTAATGATCCGAAAAGAATTCGCTCTATTACAATTCCTTTTCGGAGCAACTGCGGAAGGATAGGAAAGTGGTAGCACAGTGCAGCATCGAAATGCATATTATTGGGCATATGCCACACCATCTCCACTTTTACATTTCCAAGTTGCGCAACATACTTTCTTATTTCTTCAGTGAGGCACATAGTCGCTATGGTCACGTTCCAACCGCTCTGAGAAAGCCCTTGTGCAATTTCACATATATGCATCATACTACCAGTGTACGCATTGAAATAATAGCCTGTTATCAGATAATTCTTAGTCATTCCATTAATCCTTTTGCGGCCTGTCACTTTTTGGCCTTCTCATAGACTTTTTTCGCCGCGACTAGAGGAAGCTTCGCACCGTATTGGAAAAGTTTGCGCACTAACGTGTTATTCAAAAACTTTAGCTTAATATTAGTCAACAAATTCAACGAAGGAACAGCTTCCGTTTTCTCGATTAATGTTTGTATCTCATTGAAAAATGCACATGACACGGTTTCAATGTTAAACTGTTCCTCAATTTGAGATTCCACGTTGACTCTTATTGACTTTCGGTACGCCTCTGAATCAATCAGTTGAGACAGCACATCAACCCAAGCCGATGTACTGTCATCACACAAGAAGCCGTTTTTGCCGCTTTCAATTATGCGCGTGTATGGCAAACGATTTGAGCAAACTGAAATAATTCCATATGAGCCGTACTCGACAAACTTGTTGTAGTGCTTACATGCATGAAACTGACTATCCGGCATTGGCGCAAGACCTATATCCCAATTTAGCTGTTTCATAGTGTCTTGGTATTCTTTGTATGAGTTAGTGCGCGAGATGCATTTGAAATTCAATTTGTTTGCAATAGCCGGTTTAACTCCCAAAAACTCTATTGACACTCTTTCCCCGTATTTCTCTTTTATTATTTGCAGGGGTTCAGAGAGAAATCTGTCAATATCAAGTGTCCTGTCAGCAGAGCCCGCAAAGCCGATGCGCACCTGCTCATTTGAAGAAGTATGCTTATAAATACGCAATGCCGGTTCTTCAATTGTAACAATATTGTCGAAATAATGCCCATATTTCTCTGCAATCTGCAAAGACGGAGTAACAAGGGTCTGACACAAAGCCATTATCTCCGTCATGTTCTTTTTGGTGTTACGATTGTTAAAATGCGCAGAGCAGGGGATATAGTCCGGAACATTGAGCAAATCATCGTCAAGAATATAAAAAAGCGATTTCCCCATTTCTCTCAAGTGTTTAGCCAGTTCAACTTCACATTTGCTTCCAGTCCTAGCAAAAAGCACTGCGTCTGCGTCTAAATACTCATCGGGGATATTGCTTGCGTGCGTAATTGTCTTTAGTTCTATTAGCCCTTTATTTGCCAAGAAGAGCAACTGTT
>CAZNCN010000048.1:0-2074 GCA_964571635.1 uncultured Ruminococcus sp.
TCTCGGCTTCGAGTATTTTTGCTTCCGCTTCACTTTCAAGAGCTTCCATTTGTTCGTTGATCTTATCAAGCATTAAATTGAAGCTTTTGGCAACGAGTGTAAATTCATCATTTCCACGTTCTTCAACTCTTGCAGAAAAATCGCCGGTTTCTATTCTCTCGGTTGTTTTTCGAAGTGTTTCCAATGGACCGGATAGTTTCTTTAACACAAAGTACAATACAACTGCAAGAACCAACGAAACGCTACCAGCAGTAACCGAGTAAGTGGTCATAAGGGAACGGAATTCAGAATCAAGAGATTCCACATTTTTTGCAATGATCAGTTCGTATTCATCATCGCAAACCATAGCCGAAATCAAGATATGTCTTTTCTCTTCAAAATCTGTATGAATCAGAGTTCCTTTTTCAACAGAATATGGACTTTTAAAATTGGAGTACAGTTCTTCGGCACCTTTTCTAAATGCAATAAACAATCCTTTCTCACCGTAGTGAGCGCCATATGATTGCATTAACAGCGACGGACTCGCATTCTCGTTGGATTTCATTAGCGCATCATAGTCGCGTTCGAATGACATAGCAACATAGTATTGTTCTGCCGCAACGGCAGTCTCAGTGGCTTCTATGTTTTTCTGATAGGTGTAAAGCGTCAGCGACAGAATACCGATATTCAAGCAGATCAGAAATATCACTAATGCGAATATGTATGTTTTTTGCCAAAATCTCATTTTCATATCTCGAACCTATATCCCGTTTTATACACAGTTTGAATTCTATCCGAAATTCCTAATTTCTGTCGGATCCGTTGAATATGAACGTCAACTGTACGGGAATCTCCTTCATAGTCATATTTCCAAACAAGTCGGAGTAACTTCTCGCGGGAAAGCGCGAGATTGCGATTGTTGATCAACGCTTCGAGAAGATCAAATTCCTTTGGCTTCAGTTCTACTTCTACGCCCGCCTTAAATACTCTACGATTGTTAAACTCAATTCGTATATCATCAAACTCAAACGTTTTTGAATATGCTTTGGTTCTACGGAGCACGGCCTTAACGCGCTCCACAAGCTCAACAATGTCAAACGGCTTTGTAATATAATCATCGGCGCCTAAACGAAGACCTTTGATCTTGTCTGCCGGCGTTGATTTGGCAGTAACGAATATCACGGGTGTTTCCTCAATATATTCCATAATTTCAAAGCCTGAATACTTTGGCAACATTACATCAAGAATTATAAGATCATATTTGAGTTTTAATGCTTCTTCAAGACCGGTTTCACCGTCAAACACCTGATAACAATCATGCCCAACTAATTCAAGATTAAATTTCACGAGGTCGTTTATCGCTTTTTCATCCTCGACTATAAGTATTTTAGCCATTTACATTCTCCTACGAGTTCCTGCGTGTGGGGGGGTATTAAAGCCCCGCACGCAGATGATACTAAATGATTCTGTATTTTGTAATGATTCAGACTGTTGTTTGATTAACTCGCATAACAACTTCCTTTTCGCCAAGCAATTGCTATGCGCCGAAGGAAACGATTTGCAAGCGATACCTACCATCCATTGAGAATGGAGTTCTTGCAAATGATGTTCTTTTCATAATGCCAAGCTCCTCTTCTCTTGATAAAGTGGAGTCCTCTCCACCTTCCGTGCATTATTATATCACCGACTTGTTGCCAACTTGTTGCCGCAAACAGATAAATCCCGCACATTTTTATCTGTGCGGGATTTTGTTATATGAAATTCACCACTTTAGAAACCAAATTAACATATTGCTTTCAATAACGAACTCATTCAGTTTGAAATTTGCTTAAAGAATTTGTGGTAGTGAATGCCCCAAAATTAATATCACTAATTTGCTCAGCCTTTACGATGATTCTTATTGTGGTGTCTCCATCAATAACGAAACCTACCAGGCGACCATCTCCCTGATACAAATCGAGTTCAAACGGACCCACTTTTACACCTTGCAGCACAGGTGCGCTATCGTACTCATAAAGGGTATTGGCGCCAACGGTGTAAATGAATCTGTAAGTGATGTCATCGACCTTATAAATCAGACTCAACTCATCTCTTT
>CAZNCN010000049.1:0-1876 GCA_964571635.1 uncultured Ruminococcus sp.
GGATTGTCGAGCTGATTGATAGAATGCTGGAATCTGAGGTTAAAGAGTTCTTCTTTAGCATCAGCAACAGCCTTGGTGAGCTCTGCGACGGACATCTCGCGTATTTCTTTAATTGTCATACTTATATACCTCCGTCTCAGCCTTCAAGGTCTGCCTTGGTGGCAAACTTGCACTTAACAGGCAATTTGTGTGAAGCAAGACGCATAGCCTCGCGAGCCTGCTCCTCGGTGATGCCGTCCATCTCGAACAGCACTCTGCCGGGTTTAACGACAGCTACCCAGTATTCGGGCGAGCCTTTACCGGAACCCATTCGAGTCTCGGCAGGCTTTTCGGTAACGGGCTTGTCGGGGAAAATCTTGATCCAGACCTGACCGCCACGCTTGATATAACGCGTCATAGCAACACGGGCTGCCTCGATCTGGTTGCTGGTGATCCATGCGGGTTCGGTAGCAACAAGGCCGAAGGCGCCATTGGTGATCTTATTGCCTCTGTATGCCTTACCGGTCATACGGCCTCTCTGAACGCGTCTGTATTTAACTCTTTTAGGCATTAACATTAGCGTCTACCTCCTTCGGTGGAATTACGCTTGACCTCAGGAAGTACCTCGCCCTTATAGATCCAGACCTTAACGCCGATCTTGCCATAGGTGGTATTAGCTTCCCAGAAGCCATAATCTATGTCAGCACGGAGTGTCTGAAGGGGAATAGTACCCTCGTGATAGTGCTCGCTTCTTGCGATCTCGGCACCGCCGAGACGACCGCTGACCTGAACCTTGATGCCCTTAGCGTTGAGCTTCATTGTACGGCCAATCGACTGCTTCATAGCTCTGCGGAATGCGATTCTGCGCTCGAGCTGGCTAGCGATGTTCTCTGCAACAAGCTGTGCATTGAGGTCGGGGTGTTTTATCTCAACGACCTTAACGTCAACATTGACGTTGGCAGGTGCGCCGAGGAAATTGGTGATGTCTTTTTTGAGCTTATCGATCTCAGCGCCGCCCTTGCCGATTATGATGCCGGGCTTTGCGCAGTGGATGATAACCTTGATGCGCGAGTTGTCGCGTTCAATCTCGATGCGAGGAACGCCTGCGCCAAAGAGCTTGTTCTTGAGATAGGTGCGGAGCTTATAATCGCTAACGAGAGTATCGCCGAAGGTCTCATCGCTGACATACCAACGGGAGTCCCAGTTTTTGATAACGCCCACACGCAGACCGTGCGGATTAACTTTCTGTCCCATTTTATCTCTCCTCCTTAAGCTCTTTCTTTAAGCGTCATCGTGATGTGCGATGTGCGCTTGTAAATTCTGTATGCGCTGCCCTTAGCTCTGGGCTGAATGCGCTTCATGTTTTTGAGGATGCCGGGAGTGACAAAGCACTCGGCAACATAAAGCTTATCAACGTCCATGCCCTTGTTCTCGGCATTTGCGATGGCCGATTTAAGCAGCTTAAGCAGGTCGTCGCAGACCAGCTTGTTGGTTGTTTTGAGTATGCCGCAGGCAACATCTGCATTCTTGCCGCGGATCAGATCAAGCACTATCTTAACCTTGCGAGGAGTGACTCTGAGCTGTTTAAGATAAGCTCTTGCAATTTTTTCTTCCATTTTGCTCCTCCTCATTAGGTGTTGGACGTCTTGGAGCCGGAGTGGCCCTTGAAGGTTCTGGTGGGCGCGAACTCACCGAGCTTGTGGCCGACCATATCCTCGACGATGTATACGGGAACGTGCTTTCTGCCGTCATGAACAGCGATGGTGTGTCCGACAAATTCAGGGAATATAGTCGAAGCACGCGACCAGGTCTTGATGACTCTCTTCTCGCCGTTAGCGTTCATATCGCAGATACGCTTATAAAGTTTAGGTTCTACAAAAGGTCCTTTTTTAACACT
>CAZNCN010000050.1:0-1809 GCA_964571635.1 uncultured Ruminococcus sp.
TCTGCGTCTGGTGCCTTGTACCAAGTCCGCACTTTTGCCTGCGGTAATGCATCGCGGTCGAATGTTACGAAATAGGATCCTGCCAAGTGGAATATGCCGTGTACCTCTGTGTCCACCACGGCGATGACGCGCTGGTACTTGGATAGCTTAATCTTGAAGTTGTATGCCACATCCACAACGCGCCCGCGCAAGCCCTCCAACTTACCGTCCACATATACGAGGTCGCCGCGTCTCAAATCGAACTTGTCGTTGAAGTATGCGAGTGTCATATTGCGCGTCGGGAAACGGATTTGTACCACAGACTTCACGGGTGAGATGACGATCGTGAAAGCCGGCACGGCAGACAAAACAAAGCCTACGATGGAGAGTGCAATATCAGCATCTTCACTATCCGTCAAAAAGAAAATCTCCAAGCTGACTAAGAGAATAATGCTAAAATCAAGTGTGTGTTAAAGCGATTATTTGTTCATTGATCACGTCTGTCACTGCCATATCAAAATCTCGATTAACGCTTGCAAAAAAGTTCGCTATATTGGAGTAAACAGCCGTTTTATAAATGCATGGCAGTTAACAAAATTATCTGAAGAATCAATAAGTGATTTCGTAAATCAAATCGCAGATCTCGTCAATGAGATTTTAACTATTTTTACTGTACGGAAGGTCTACAAGCAAATGCAATATTTCCGAAATTGGTTGCACCGCATTTTGGGCAGCGTCAAGTGTGCTTTTGTAATCTCCGAAAGTCGGCACATTTGCGATGTGCTGCTCGATCTCCATTTTCATCATTAAAAACTTGCCAGTAATATCATCAATACAATCTGGAGAAATTGAATCATCAGAAAAAAGAACGCCTTTATATCGTTTACACGCATCCATAATGTAAGTGTTCGTGTGCTCACCACTTTTCCCGCACAGCAGGATATTATCGCAAAGCAATTTGTCGACCACAGGTTGATTTTCTGTGCAAACGGCGGATTTCATAAAAAAAGCCAAGTCATATTACGACTTGGCTATTACGCACAGGGGCAGTAAGATTCGAACTCACGACCAACGGTTTTGGAGACCGCGACTCTACCAGCTGAGCTATACCCCTATTTACAGAAAAGAGACATTGATAAGATATTCAATGTCTCATGCACCTCCAGGGACTCGAACCCTGGACCCACTGATTAAGAGTCAGTTGCTCTACCAACTGAGCTAGAGGTGCGAATATTCATTTGGTTATGGGACTCAAATGGGCCTTCAGGGACTCGAACCCCGGACCAACCGGTTATGAGCCGGTAGCTCTGACCAACTGAGCTAAAGGCCCGTAGAGCCCAAACTTTCCCGCATACCATCTGATATGCGGGAAAGCAGTGTCGGCATAAACCAATCTTCCCAGGCCGTCGCCAGCCAAGTATTGTAGGCGCAGACGAGCTTAACTTCCGTGTTCGGAATGGGAACGGGTGGACCCTCGCTGCTTAAACACCGACTTGATGTATCAGATACATCGAAAATCGAATAGGAACTTTACTCACGCTCGTTTGAACTTGTAGTAGTTCAAGCTCTCGACCTATTAGTACCAGTCAGCTCAACACATTACTGTGCTTACACACCTGGCCTATTAAACTCGTAGTCTTCAAGTGGTCTCTCTAACTTAATGTTATGGGATATCTAATCTTGAGGTTTGTTTCACGCTTAGATGCTTTCAGCGTTTATCATATCCGAACGCGGCTACCCGGCTATGCTCTTGGCAGAACAACCGATGCACCGTTGGTTCGTCCATCCCGGTCCTCTCGTACTAAGGACAGCTCCTCTCAAATATCCTAC
>CAZNCN010000051.1:0-1773 GCA_964571635.1 uncultured Ruminococcus sp.
CTATTTTGGTGCTTTTCTTTTCCATTATGAGATTTACCTCCTCATGATTTATGGTTCTCTCATCTTATCGTTTCTCGGCAATATTGTCAAGTTCTTCACACACTTTTCGTTTGTTCCAACAACTTTTTAACAGAGAATTTTACTTATTTCACAAATTGTTCACACTTTACCGGGAAACACGGATTTTCTGCGACAGGAGGCGTGGAAAAAGCGCAAAAAGAACGCCGGAGCAGATACTCCGGCGTTCTTTTGATGTAAGGTTTTTCTTCTGCTGAGAAAATTTCTTAGAAGAAGAAGGACTTGATCTGGCCGTACAGCACCAGCAGCAGACCCAGAGGAGTCACGAACTTGATGCAGAACTTGTAGAAGGGATAGAACGAGAACTTGTTGCCGCACTGTTCGATCTCTTCCTTAACGAACTCGGGCCCGATCTCATAGGCGACCATGAAGGTCATCAGCAGTGCGCCCAGAGGCATCATGATACCCTCAGAGATCATATCCCAGAAGTCCAGCCAGTCAGCGTTCCATGCAGCTGTAGAGGCTTCCATGCCCATCAGCTGCCACGGAGCAATTCCGCTGGTGCCCAGAGCGTCCGCGGCCACCAGGATGCAGCCCAGGGACACGAAGATGGTAGCGATCAGGGTGTACTTCTTACGCTTGTCACCCTTGCCGGCCTCACGAGCCTTGTCGCAGTAGTGGGCCACGACGACCTCCAGCAGGGAGATGGAGGAGGAGATGGCGGCGAACACCACCAGCAGGTAGAAGATGATGCCGAAGATGGGGCCGAGGCCGCCCATACGGTCAAACACGTTCTGCATGGTGACGAACAGCAGGGACGGGCCACCCAGCTGGCCTTCGGGGTCGAGGGCGAAACGGGCGGGCAGCACGCACAGAGCGGCCATGAATGCGACCAGGGAGTCCATGCAGACGATCAGCAGACCGTTCTTCTGGATGTTCTCCTTACGATCCAGATAGGAACCGTAGGTGATCATGGCGCCCATGCCCAGGGACAGGGAGAAGAACATCTGACCACCGGCGGTGGCGAACACCTGGAACAGGTTGGGTGCTTCTTCGATAACGCCATTGGCAACAGCCCAGCCGGGGATGAACATGTACTTCAGACCATCAACAGCACCGGGCAGGGTGACGGAACGGATGATGCAGATCAGCAGAGCCACGAACAGAGCGGGCATACCGACGGAGCAGACCTTCTCGATACCGCCGCCGACACCGCCGAGGACGATCAGCATGGTCAGAGCCACGAAGACCAGACCATAGATAACGCCTTCCAGGGGGTTGCCGATCAGAGCGTCGAACACGCCGGCACCGGTGGAGGTACCACCGACGGTGGCCGCGATGGCCTTTGCGCCGAAGCCTGCGCCAAACAGGTCACCCACGTTCAGAACCACGTACTTGATGCAGTAGCCGCCCAGTGCGCAGTAGAAGAACAGGATGAAGAATGCGGAGGCGATACCCAGCCAGCCCATCCAGCGGAACTTCTTGGACACGATGTGGTACGCCTGCACAGCGCCCTTACCGGTCTTACGACCCATGGCCAGCTCACTCACCATGACGATGAAGCCGCAGGTGACGCCCAGGAAAATGTAAACAAGCAGGAACGTGAAGCCGCCGTTGGCACCCATCTTATAGGGGAAGCCCCAGATGTTGCCCAGGCCGACTGCCGAACCAACGGCTGCCATCAGGAATCCAAAATTGGATCCAAAGCCTTTTCTTTCTTCCATTGTTTTCTCTCCTTATGATAGGTTTACCGCC
>CAZNCN010000052.1:0-1766 GCA_964571635.1 uncultured Ruminococcus sp.
TCTTTTTTGCTTGACAAATAGAGCGATATGTTATAAAATCAATTTGCGATCAAGCAATTAACGGAGGTATAAATATCATGGCAAAAACCAGAGTTGGCATTATAGGCTGCGGCGGCATAAGCAATTGCCACATGGCAGGCTACAGAGCCTTAAAGGACACCGTCGAGGTAGTCGCGTGCTGCGATATCGACGAAAACAAGCTCAAAAATTATGCTGCGGCGAATAATATTCCCGCATACTACACCGATTATAACGAAATGCTGGCAAAAGAGCAGCTCGACGCTGTTTCTGTTTGCACATGGAATGCAGCCCACAAGGGCGCTACCATCGCCGCGCTCAACGCAGGCGTCAACGTCATCTGCGAAAAGCCCATGGCTATGAACGAGCAGGAGGCGCTCGAGATGCAGGCCGCTGCCGAAAAGAGCGGCAAGGTATTGCAGATCGGCTTTGTTCGCCGCTTTGGCAACGATGCCGACATACTCAAAAAGTTCATTGATGCAGGCGACCTCGGCGACATCTATTATGCCAAGGCTACCTATTTAAGGCGCAACGGCTGCCCCGGCGGCTGGTTTGGCGACAAAGAATATTCCGGCGGCGGCCCGCTGATCGACCTCGGCGTTCACGTCATCGACCTCGTTCGCTATCTCGCAGGCAGCCCCAAGCCCGTTTCTGTCTACGGTGTCACCTTTGACAACTTGGGACCCGACCGCGCAGGCGGCGGCAAGGGCTGGGTTTCGACCACCACAGGACACACATTCAAATATACTGTCGAGGATTTTGCTTCGGCAATGATCAAGTTCGACAACGGACTTACACTGCTGGTTGAAGCGTCGTTTAACTTAAATCTCAAGAACGACACAGGCAACATCGAGCTTTTCGGCACCAAAGCAGGTGCAAGAATAGACCCCAACATCGAGTTCTTCGGCGTTCAGAATGATATGCTCGTCGACATCAGACCCGCAGGCAATACGGGACTTGACTTCAACGGACTCTTTGAGCGTGAGATAAGCCATTTCATTTCCTGCGTGCGCGACGGCATCGAGTGCCGCAGCAAGGCTGTCGACGGCGTTATGCTGATGAAGATCATCGACGCTATCTATAAGTCCGCAGAAACAGGCCACGAGGTCGTTATCGAATATTAAGCATCGCAAAAGGAATATAGAGAGAAAAGAAAAAAGCTGGCAGCGTGCCAGCTTTTTCTTTGCAATGTCAGGGGAAACATCGCTAAAAGGAAATTGGGGGAAAGAAATAAAGGAGAAATCTATGTTTGCATGAAACTATCGAATTGTGTGACCCGTCGGGATGAAGTTGTGCCCGACGGGCCTTAAGAGAGGAGAAAGGAAATAGGAAGGAAAAAACTTTGCACCATGATATCGCTTTTGCACGACACAAAAGCGACTGCTTGCAAAGAGCTACGATCGGTCTTGATGCACCCGATCACACGCGCCGTATTCTGCTGCCGCGCGCCGCTCGTTGCTTGATGCGGCATCGTCCTGCTGCTGAAGCCGCATACTATAAAGGCTCTCGGGCTGTGCCGTCTGCTCTTTACGTGTATAAGATAGCATGGGTTGCTTAAAGCAACATTAAAAAAGGACATTTCAGCCGGCACGATAAAAATTATTTTTTCAAGGCTTATTTATGGCTATTAATTGTTGACGAAAGCCTGTTATATATGATAAAATGCAGGCAATACACAGTGAGGTGCATTGAATATGAAAATAAAAAAGCTGACAACTATATTGCTGCTATGCGTGATACTGCTTGTG
>CAZNCN010000053.1:0-1762 GCA_964571635.1 uncultured Ruminococcus sp.
TTTATCTACTTCTTCTTTTTTCTTTTCTTATCTTTATCGTGTTCATGAGAATTTTTAGATTTATCTTCTACTTTAAAGAGCTCTTTTATAGTGTCAGCGAAAGATTTCTTTTTCTCATACATTTCAGGAACACTACATTCTTCGAATTCCTGAAGCATCTTTTTCTGTTCATTAGTAAGATTCTTAGGAACTTCAACAGTAACTCTTACGTACATATCGCCTGTCCTCATGCTATTAGGCGATTTTACACCCTTACCCTTGAGTCTGAACACTGTTCCCGGCTGTGTGCCTGCAGGAACTTTATAAGTAACTTTTTCTTCCATTGTAGGAATTATTACATCTGCGCCTAAAGCAGCCTGCGTAAACGTAATAGGTATATCAAGTTCAAGGTCAAGGTCACGGCGCTTAAAGAGCTTATGCGGCTGTACACTTACAACTACAAAAAGGTCGCCGTCAGGACCGTTGTTTTCTCCAGGACCGCCCTGTCCTCTTACACTTACTACAGAGCCATCATCAACACCTGCAGGAATATTTACTTCTATAGTAACTTCCTTCTTAATACGTCCTGTTCCGCTGCATGTAGGACAAGGTTTTTCTATGAGTTCACCTGTACCGCCACAGCGATCGCATGTAGTAACATTCGCCATCATGCCAAAAGGAGTCTGAGTCTGATGTCTTACCTGTCCTGTACCATTACATACAGGGCATGTCTTTTTGCTGCTGCCAGGTTCAGCGCCGGTGCCGCTGCAATCCTTACATTTTACATTCTTCTTGAGCTTTATCTTCTTCTTTGTGCCGAAGAAAGCCTCTTCAAATGTTATTGAAATACGAGCCTGAAGATCCTGTCCCTTTCTCGGACCGTTTCTTCTTCTCTGCTGACCGCCAAAGCCGCCTCCGAACATTCCACCGAACAGATCGCCGAATATATCTTCAAAACCACCGCCAAAGCCGCCTCCGAAGCCGCCCGCAGCATTAGGGTCTACTCCTGCGAAACCGAACTGGTCGTATTTCTGTTTCTTTTCTGGGTCAGAAAGGATCGCGTACGCTTCGTTTGCTTCTTTAAATTTTTCCTCGGCTTCTTTATTATCCGGGTTTCTGTCCGGATGATATTTCATAGCAAGCTTTCTGTACGCACTTTTTATTTCTGATTCTGAAGCACTTTTGCTTACGCCAAGAACTTCGTAATAATCTCGTTTATCTGCCATTAAACCGATCCTCCGGATAAAAATATTTTGTTTCCGCCTGCAATTCATTATAAACCTTTTAAATATCTGCTGCGGAACGCTATTCATCAGTTATACAGTGCTGAAAATTTTATTTACAAGAATAAGGGCGACCACTCGAGTCGCCCTGCAGAGAATCGTTTCCTATCTCTGATATATTTCATATTCTTTGGTGATCTTTATTATAAATGATATTATTTATCGTCGTCAACAACTTCGAAGTCGGCATCAACAACATTGTCGTGAGCTGCACCTGCAGAAGCTCCGCTGTTAGCAGCTCCGCCTGTAGGATCGAATCCGCCTGCTCCTGCTGCACCTGCAGCGTCCTGAGCCGCACCTGCTGCCTGAGCGTTCTGATATAATATCTGAGATACCTTCTGGAACTCGCTTGTAAGAGTTTCAGTCTTAGCCTTGATATCTGCTGTGTCAGTACCCTGAAGAGCCTGGCTGAGTGTGCTTCCTTTGCAGCATTTACGCCTGCGAGAGCATTAGGATCAACCTTATCCTTTACTTCTTCAAGAGTCTTTTCTGTTTCATAT
>CAZNCN010000054.1:0-1754 GCA_964571635.1 uncultured Ruminococcus sp.
CTTATCCATTACGAGGATGAGGTCTGCATCGCGGATGGTGGACAGGCGGTGGGCTATGACAAAGCTCGTGCGGCCGTGCGTGAGGCGATCCATCGCCTGCTGGACGAGGACCTCCGTGCGGGTGTCGACGGAGCTTGTGGCCTCATCGAGGATTATCATGGGCGCATTCTCGACCATTGCGCGGGCGATGGTCAGAAGCTGGCGCTGACCGGCCGAGAGGCTGCTGCGGTCGTTAAGCTCTGTGTCGTAGCCACTGGGCAGGGTCTTTATGTAGTGATCCATACCCACGAGCCTGCACGCGTCCTCGATCTGCTTATTGGTGACGTCTGCCTTGCCGTAGGCGATATTCTCGCGGAAGGTGCCGTCAAAAAGCCATGTATCCTGAAGCACCATGCCGAACATCGCGTGTACCTCGCTGCGCTTCATTTCGCTAATGGGCACGTCGTCAATGCGTATTTGACCGCCCCACAGCTCGTAAAAGCGCATGAGGAGGTTTACCATGGTGGTCTTACCCGCGCCGGTGTAGCCGACGATGGCGACCTTCTGACCGGGCTGGATGACTGCCGAGAAGCTGTTTATGATGGTCTTGCCCTCGTCATAGCCGAAGTTAACATTGTCAAACTCGACCTTGCCGCGCACATGCTCAAGCCTGCGCTTATAGGCGCTGTCATCGGGCATTTCCTCCTCGCTGAGGAAGCCGAACACGCGCTCGCCCGCTGCACCGGCAGACATCAGGCTGTTTACGGCCTGCGCGATTTGGCTCAGGGGGCTGGTGAACAGCTTTACATAGCTTATAAACGCGATGACCGTGCCGAAGCGGATGCTTCCGTCCATCGTCAGCGCAGCGCCGACGACGCACACGGCAACATAGCCAAACGAGCCTATAAAGCCCATCAGCGGCATCATAAGTCCGCCGAAGAACTGCGACTTCCACGCGCTGTTGTAGAGATTATTGTTTATACGGTCAAATTCCTTTTTCGACTGCTCGATCGCGCCGTAGGCACGGACGGTATCGTGGCCCGAGTACATTTCCTCGACATGGCCGTTCATATCGCCGAGGTTCTTCTGCTGCTGGCGGAAGTATTTGCGCGAGTGGGCAATGATGAAGAACATGAGCACAAAGCCCAGTATAGTCGAGCCTATCGCCGTCAGCGCAAGGCGGCCGCTCGTTGCAAACATGATGACAACAACGCCGACAAACTGGATGACAGCCTGCACAAGGGTCGTTATGCTGTTATTCAGGGCAGACGATATGGTGTCGACATCGTTTGTGATGCGGCTCATAACGTCGCCGACGGTGGTTTTGTCAAAGAACTTGAGCGGAAGCTTATTTATCTTATGGCTTATGCTCGTGCGCATGCTCCACGCCAGCTTCTGCATGACGGTTATCATGATATAGCTCGACGCGCAGGAGACTAAGCTTGCGCCGACGTAGATGGCGAGGATTATGAGTATCGCGCGGATGATAAGCTCCATATCGATGCCCGCTTCAAGGCCATCGCTTATGGTGTTTGTGAGGTCTGCCATCTTATCGGGCGCAACGAGCGTCAGCGCCGTCGACATGATGCTGAACACAAGCGCCGCCACGATGGGCTTATACCAGGGCTTGAGGTATTTAACAAGCTCCAGAATCGCGTTTTTCATGTTTTCGGGCTTGTTTTTATCGGGGTGCTTGCCTTTGGGGTGTTTTTCTGAGCTCATATGGCAAGTTCCTCCTCTGAAAGCTGGCTGAGAGCTATCTGGCGGTACACCTT
>CAZNCN010000055.1:0-1700 GCA_964571635.1 uncultured Ruminococcus sp.
GCACATATGTGTTCAATTCAAAAGACCTCTGCATGATAGAGCATATACCTGAAATGGTCGGAGCAGGCATCGCTTCTGCGAAGATCGAAGGCCGTATGAAGACTATCTTTTATGTAGCGACGGTAGTGCGCGTTTACAGAGAAGCTATCGATGCTTATTACGCTGACCCTGAAAATTACAAATTCCGTCCGGAATGGCTCGAAGAACTTTCAAAAGTAAGCAATCGTCATTTTACTACTGGATTCTTCCTCGGTAAGACTGATGAATCTGCGCAGAATTATGAGTCAAGTGCTTATATAAGGGATTACGATTTTATAGGAATAGTGCGTGAATACGATGAAACCTCCGGCTACGCTATCGTGGAACAGCGCAATAATTTTAAGAAAGGTCAGGAAATCGAGATTTTCGGACCAGGAAGCGCAGGTTTCTTTACTCAGACCGTGGAAGAAATGTACGATGCAAAAAGCGGCGAGCCTATGGACGTGGCACCGCACGCACAGCAGCTGGTACGCATGAAAATGAATCACAGCGTTGCGCCTAAGTATATGCTGCGCCGCAGAAGACAGGGGTAAAGAAAAACGGTATCAAGAGAACAATTTGAAAAGAAGTGGTTAAGCAGATTTGCGCTTAACCACTTCAACATTATTTTTGTTATCTTCCAGAAACCTGATATCGTTGGTAAATGTATTTTCCTACAACAGCCAATACAACACTCACCAGGATATATATTACAGGTACAACCTGCCAGGATGTAAAACACTGACCGAACAGTGTAAGCGTTCTTGGATCAAACACATTCCATATGGACAGATAGGCTATCGGTGACCAGTCCCAGATCTGAGCGATTACACGGTACTATGTCGGAATCATAATCACATTACCTAAAATAATCAGGCCAGTGGAAATGGCCAAAGCTACAATTCCACTTCGGAACAGCTCAGATATAACCATTACAAAAACAGCTGCTAAGATGGATGCAACAATGAGAATTCCATAAACAATCAGGCAAGCTTGTCCAATGGTGATTGGATAAGAATAGGTTGAAAAATAAGACTGAAATGGCATGCCAAATCCTTCTGTACCGTAATATATAAGATTAAGACTCATGGTTATAAGTGTCATCATAGTTGCGGCAATTACAGAAACTGTACCTCCCGCAAGTATTTTTGTCCAATAAGCAGACTATTTTCCTGCAATACTACTGAGTACCAACTGGTCAGTTCTGCGGATATGCTCATCCGCGAAAAGATTTGATAAGCAGATTGCTACAAACAAAAGCATCAAGACACCAACAGTAAGAAAACAGTTCAAAATGTTTTCGCAACCTTCGTGGTAATAGTATATCAATGGTGTATCAATTTGGCTTTCCTTATTGCGCCAGAATTCTTTTTCAGTTTCCGTTAGGGGAATTGACTGCCAGTTGTTTTCCAGACGCTGAGCTCGTGCTTCATATAAAGCCGTTTCATTTGCTTTCCAGTTCTGAATGGATAAAAGATCCATTCCTGTCCAGGCACGGATAAGGTTAAAAATGTCGCTGTATGGTCTGGCAAAGGTTTCGTATTCTTCGGTTAGTGAATAACGAAGTGTATCTGTTGGAACATGGCTATAGCCATTCACGGTTTCTTGGAGCAATTCCTGAGCAATATATCTGCCGGAGAGATTTTTTTGATATGCCTGATCCTTCTGGAATGCTTCATAAT
>CAZNCN010000056.1:0-1651 GCA_964571635.1 uncultured Ruminococcus sp.
GCACCGAGCCGGTAAAGCCGTTATAATGATAATTGGTGAAAACTCTGCAGTTTATACTAAATCATTGCGACAGGAGTGATATTAATTGAAAAGAATTGGCATTCTGACATCCGGCGGAGACGCTCCTGGAATGAACGCGGCTATACGTGCTGCGGTAAGAACAGGCGTAAGTCTTGGTATGACGGTCATTGGATTCAAACGCGGGTATAACGGCATACTTATGCGCAGTGATAACGAGCGCGACGATTTTGAGGTGCTCACGGCACGCAGTGTTTCCGATAAGATACAGCGCGGCGGCACATTCCTCATGACTGCGCGCTGCGCTGAGTTCATGGATGAAAAATATCAGCGCCGCGCCATTGAAAATATGCGCGCCCTGGGCGTAGAGGGTCTGGTTTGCATTGGCGGGGATGGCACGTTCAAGGGCGCGGAGACGCTCTGCAAGCTGGGTTTCCCGGCGGTGGGCGTACCGGGCACCATCGATAACGATCTGAAATATACGGATTATACAATCGGTTTTGACACCGCCGTAAACACTGCATGCGAGGCGATAAACCGCGTGCGCGAGACCAGCGATTCCCATGAGCGCGTGAGCCTCATCACCGTCATGGGCCGCAGTTGCGGCGATATCGCGCTGCACACGGCGTTTGCCAGCGGCGCAGAGCTCTACATGATTCCCGAAAAGCCCTGGAGCCTGGAGGAGATCGCTGAAAAAATACGCTGGGGCGTGGCGCGCGGTAAACGCAGCATAATGATTGTTTTCGCAGAGGGCGCGCTGCAGTCGCTCACCAGCGATGTGAACGCCATAATCGCCGCTCATCCCGAGCTGACCGATCTGAGCCCAAGGCATCTGACCAGTTCGCAGCTGGCACAGATAATCGAGGTGCTTTCCGGCAAGGAGACGCGCGCCACAGTGCTGGGCTACATACAGCGCGGCGGCAGTCCTTCCGCGCGGGACAGAATACTGGCCACAAAGCTGGGCTCGTACGCTACGCGACTGCTGTATGACGATATCAGCTGCGTTGCGGTTGGCGTGCGCAGGGAAAAGCTTATTAACGTGCCCATAAGCGAGGTGCAGAATGGTGCGCAGGACTATGATGACGAGATCAGAAGTATCATTGACGTGGTCTCCTATATGAACAGGTAAACTGGAATGCATAAAATAAGGATCACTGGCGTTACATCTGAAATGCAGGGCGTTGGGCGGCTGGAAGACGGTCGCGCGGTGTTTGTGTCCGGCGCGTTGCCGGGCGAAACCGTGAACGTGGAGATAACACGGGATGCAGGGCGGTTCTGCAATGCGAAAATCTCGGAGATAGTTGAGGCTTCGCCGGAACGCCGTGCTGCGGACTGCCCGTATTATGAACACTGTGGCGGCTGTCAGCTGCAGCATTTGAGCTATCGCGGCGCGCTAGATATGAAGCGTACCCGGGTTTACGATGCGCTTACGCGAATCGCCGGTATACAGGCGCCGTATCTGCGCGAAACACTGGGCTGCGATACTCAGCTGCGCACGCGAAACAAGGCGGAGTATCCGATCACAGACGGTCGCGTGGGTATGCGCGAGGGAGCGCGCCACGGAATTGTGGAAATACACGACTGCCTGCTGCAGCAACCGCGAAGAGTGGAAGAGCAGCGTGCCGCCGCGCCG
>CAZNCN010000057.1:0-1628 GCA_964571635.1 uncultured Ruminococcus sp.
GGTGGTATCGCAGGAGCGCAGCTCTTGTCCCATGGTAGGGACAGGTGGCTGCTTTTTTTATTGCTCCCCTCCATCTGCACCCAAGAACAAAAAACTTTTGGAGGTAAAACACAATGAAGAAACTCATCAAAAAGGCACTGGCGCTCATCTGCGCGCTGGCACTGGTATTCACGCTTGCCGCATGCGGCGACGACTCGGACAGCGACGGCGCAAAGACGTATAAGGTCGGCATCTGCAACTATGTCGACGACGCCTCGCTCAATCAGATAGTTGAAAACATCGAAGCCCGCCTCGGCGAGCTCGAAGCGGAGCTTGGCGTAAAGTTTGACATCGAGTACGACAACTGCAACGCCGACGCAACGGTCATGGAGCAGATAATCCAGAACTTCGTCGCCGAGGGTGTTGACATCATGGTCGGCGTCGCAACGCCTGTGGCTATGCGTATGCAGGCGCTGACGGAGGATAACGGCATCCCCGTCGTGTTCTCGGCAGTGTCCGACCCCGTGGCGGCGGAGCTTGTTGAAAGCCTCGATGCCCCCGGCGCAAACGTCACCGGCACGAGCGACTACCTTGACGCGGACGCGATAATGAACCTCATCTTCGCAGCAGACCCCGACGCAAAGAAGATAGGCCTTCTCTACGACGTCGGCCAGGACTCCTCGACGTCTGCCATCGCAGCGGCAAAGAAAGCGCTCTCTGCAAGGGATGTTGAGATAGTTGAGCACACCGGATCGACAGCCGACGAAGTCATGCTCGCGGCACAGGCAATGGTTGCCGACGACGTTGACGCGGTGTTCACCCCTACGGATAACTCCATCATGAAAGCCGAGCTTGCGATCTACGAAACGCTTGCCGCGGCAGGTATTCCGCACTACACCGGCGCAGACTCCTTCGCCCTCAACGGCGCGTTCCTCGGCTACGGCGTTGACTATGCAAACCTCGGCGTCGAGACGGCAAATATGGTGGCCGAGATCTTAGTTAACGGCGCAGACCCCGCGACTACCGCCGTCAAGACCTTCGATAACGGCACCGCAACGATAAACACCGAAATCTGCACACAGATCGGCTATGATTACGAGACCGTGGCAGCGGCATTCGAGCCCTACTGCTCGGCGATAAACACGATAACGACCGCTGAAAGCTTCAGCGACCTTGAGGAATAAACATGAGCCTTCAAACTATCCTGACCCTCGGCCAAACGGCGCTTGAGCTTGGCCTTATATGCTCACTGACGGTGCTGGCACTGTACCTGAGCTACAGTATGCTCAACGTCTGCGACCTGTCCACCGACGGCTGCTTCACCCTCGGTGCTGCCGTGGGCGCAGTTGTCGCGATATCGGGCCACCCGTATCTTGCGATACCGGCGGCCATGGGCGCGGGCGTGTGTTCGGGCTTTGTGACGGCGATATTGCAGACAAAGCTCGGCGTTGACAGCCTGCTTGCCGGTATCATTGTGAACACCGGCCTGTATTCGGTGAACATCGCCATTATGGGCGGCGCGTCGCTGCTTAACATGAACAAGGTCGACACGGTGTTTTCAATGATGAAAGAGCTTCTTGCAAACACCGCCCTTGCAAAGCAGTATAAGCTCGTCGTTGCGCTCATTGCGGTCATCGTCATCCTCGCCC
>CAZNCN010000058.1:0-1562 GCA_964571635.1 uncultured Ruminococcus sp.
GTTGAAAAAAGTTTCAAAATTAGCTAAAGTAGTAGAGGTATTATTTTTTACCGAAATTTTCGTACAAAATTAAGGAGAAAAGAAATGAAAAAAATCGTAGCTGCCTGGACAAGCGTCAGCCTGATCCTTAAGATCGTGATCGGTATGATCATCGGCGCGATCCTCGGTCTTACTGTACCGCAGTTAACAGGTATTTCAATCCTCGGTACGCTCTTCGTAGGAGCTCTTAAAGGTATTGCACCTGTACTCGTATTCGTTCTTGTTATCAGCGCCCTTACTCAGGCGAGAGCCGGTATAGGCAAACAGTTCAGAACAGTAATAGTTCTTTACTTACTTAACACATTCCTCGCTGCAGTTATCGCAGTAGTTTTCACATTCCTGTTCCCTACTACTCTCAGACTCACTGATGCAGTAGAACAGTCTGCACCTACAGGAGTAGTTGAAGTTCTTACTACACTGCTCAACAACTGTGTTGCAAACCCTGTAGGGGCTCTCATGAACGCTAACTATCTCGGTATCCTCTTATGGGCGGTACTCTTCGGTCTTGGTCTTAAGATCATCGCTTCAGACGGAACTAAGAAAGCTTTCACTGACATTTCAGACGCTGTATCACAGGTAGTAAGATGGGTAATCAACTGCGCTCCATTCGGTATCCTCGGTCTGGTATTCTCATCAGTTTCTGAATACGGTATGACAATATTCGTTGACTACGGAAAGCTCGTAGCTGTTCTCGTAGGCTGTATGGCTGTTATGACTCTTGTAGTTATTCCAATCATCGTATTCGCATGCATCCGTCAGAACCCTTATCCGCTCGTACTCACATGCCTTAGGGAAAGTGGTATCACAGCATTCTTCACAAGAAGTTCTGCAGCCAACATTCCTGTAAACATGTCTCTGTGCGAAAAGCTCGGACTTGATAAAGACCTCTACTCAGTATCTATCCCTCTGGGAGCTACTATCAACATGAACGGTGCAGCTATCACTATCACTATCCTTACTCTGGCTGCTGCTAATACTCTCGGCATCGAAGTAAGCATTCCAGCTGCTATCATACTGAGCTTACTTGCTACTATATCTGCATGCGGAGCTTCAGGTGTTGCTGGTGGTTCACTCCTGCTTATCCCTCTTGCATGCTCTCTGTTCGGCATCTCTAACGATATTGCGATGCAGGTAGTAGGTGTAGGTTTCATCATCGGCGTTATTCAGGACTCATGTGAAACAGCTATCAACTCTTCAGGCGACGTAATCTTCGCAGCTACTGCTGAATACTATCATCAGAAGAAGAACGGTCAGAAGGTAGAGATCAAGAAAGTAAAGTAATAAAGTAAGTTGATCATCAGCTGCTTTAACATAAAGAACAGATTTATAAGTATCATTTAATACAGATTATTCTATTCTTTATTTATCTTTACTGATTTTTGATACATATTGTCTATTAACGATACGTTGAAATTCAAAAATTAAGAAATAAGCGTGGTCGATTCCGGCCACGCTGTTTTTCGTTGTAATATTTTACTTATATCTTCTGTAATTTTTCCATTTATTAATAATGAATATAATGC
>CAZNCN010000059.1:0-1553 GCA_964571635.1 uncultured Ruminococcus sp.
GGTTACGAATGAACCTTCATATATGCCTGTAATAGACGGAAGCTTCCTGTATTACACAAAACACGCAGCTGAAGCTGACGGTGAGAAGTATAACCTCTGCAGAATAGATATGAGCCAGCATGATAATTTTACTGCTGAAGTAAATGAAAACCCTCTGGTTTCAAGTGAGTTTATGATAGATGAAAGTAAAATTTACGTAACAGATGCGTCTTACAGTAAAGATCAGTGGAAGGACGTTAAGTACCCTGGTGCAGGGTACAACGCTCTTGAAGTTTATGTATCTCCTGATTATAACATTTATTATGAAAGGGACGAAGAAGGTATTATTATAGGTAAGTACCTCTTCAGCAAAGCACAGAGCGGAGCATCAAAGTTTTACTAAAAAAGTTTAACTGATGATTAAAAAAGTTTAACTAAAAATAAAGACCGGTCCGGTAAGTTTAATATTTTAATAAACTTGCCGGACCGGATTTTTAATTTCTGCTGTCAGAATCTGAATTTTCAATCTCCTGCCGCATGACTGCTGCGTAAAGCCGAAGCTGTTTAGCTGAATGTACGTCGAGTTTCGAATATATATTTTTCAGGTGGGTTCGCAGAGTGCTTTCAGTTCTTCCTGACTTTTGTGAAAGCTCTTTTACACTGGTTCCGGCGGAAAATTCCTCGAATATGCTGCGCTCCGCAGCAGTAAGATCTTCGATGCCCAGCAGGAACTGCTGGTACGCTGCAGGATCTATTTCTGTCTTTCGCGAGTAGGCGAGCCGTTCTGCATTTGTCTGTGCAGTCTGCCATTCTTTTTCCAAAAGATTTAATTTTTCCTTATGAGCAAGCTCTTTTTCACGAAGCTCTGATGAAAATGCTTCAAATTCTTCAAAAGTCAGTTCATCTTCAGGATGATCAAGGTCGTCCCGCCGCATTATTTCAAGGTCATCAAGCACAGGCTTTATGTAGCTGCGACTGAAATAAAGGCTTGAAACGATAGCAAAGAAAGCGATTAAAGCGAAAAGTGCGATAGTTCTGATCCAGCTTTGGACAAGTATAAAATTAAAGTCCTGTTCCGGTATCATAACAGCGAGCCTGTGCTTGTGCTTATCACCTGCAGCAAGCTGTAATTCGGATACTGTACAAATGAATGACATATCGTTGCCGCGCATCTTAAAAAGACCGTCGCCTGCCGGCGACAAGCTGAAAGTTTCTTTTGGAACATAGCAGTAACCGTTGATGGCACTGCATAAAAGTCCTTTGTCAGCGTTGATGACCCCGTTTTCATAACGTGAAATGATGCACGCCATGCTTGAAAGGTTTGACGGCTGTCCATGATGGGCGTTGAAATATGTCTGATTCACAGAAAAACCGCATATGCCATAAAAAGAACCGTCGCTACCAATTAGAGGAACGGTGAGCATAATAGCTTTTTCACTTGTGCCGGGCAGGGTAATCAAATTTGTAGTCTGGCACGTTTTGTACAGAGGTCCGGAATATTCATTAGATGCGTAATAGTTATAATTTGGAAAACTATTCACTTTAAATTCCTGCGCCCATTTACGGTGCGGCAT
>CAZNCN010000060.1:0-1502 GCA_964571635.1 uncultured Ruminococcus sp.
GGCAAGGCTTTGCGATTGAGGAAGGCTGACGCCTTGTGATTGAGCAAAACGAAGCTTGGCGCGGCAATATCCGCTTAAAAACGGTTCGGATAACGTCGTTTTTGCTTATGCTTCAACTATAACACGGCAGGGAAGACCGGTCAAGCCAACCCAGCGCATTGGGAAGGTGTGCACCGTAAAGCTGCCCTTCAAGCCGAGAAGTGCATTTAAATTGCACAGGTTTTCGACGATGAAAACGCCGTTATCTGCGCAAAGCTTATCTGCCGGCGTGTGCTCCTTTCCGCGCCGCACTCCGGCAAAATCGATGCCGATTATGGACACGCCCTTTTTAATAAGCGCGTCAATAAGCTCATACGAAAGCTGCGGATGCCCGTGAAAATACTCCTGTGTGCCGTAGGGGTTTTTATCGCCAAAGCCAGTGTAAAACGCGGCGAACATGTCATCTTCGAGCCTTTCGATGTCGATATCAGAAAGATCTATATCGCGGCCGTGCACCGCGCTTACGTCGAATACAATGCCGCGCCTCGTGGTATATTCCAGCGGAAACTCTTTATCCATCACGTCAAAATGCGTCCCGATGTGGCCGAGTGGAGCAGTGTCGCCGGAGGAGAGCTTCGGTGCAATGTTCAGTGTTATGTCAACCATCATTCGTATTCTCCGCCGCCTATGAATTCGCGGATGAGCGCGTCGGGTGCAACAAGCGCCTCGTCGATGACTCCGAAAAGCTGAAGCGCGGGCAGCACCGTGCGCAGCTCGTCATATCTCTCAATGCCCTCGGGAACGGAGGAGAAAAGCTTCGTCGCCGTTTCGTTCATAACGGCCATTTCGTAGGGCAGGGCAGAGTCAAATATGAAGCTTGCCTTGTTCTTAAACGGAGAAATGTTTGCCTTTTCGCCCCTGCGGACATTTGCCCACATTTTAAGCGTCTGCGCGGGGTCTGCGCCGCGGAACTTATAGTCACGCACCGTGCGCCGCACAAGGCGGAACCATGTGCCCTTGAAAACGGTCTCGCCGTTGAATTCAACATTGCTGCGCGCGGAAATATAGAGCTTGAACGCATCCGGGTGGCGGCTTGTTATCATGTCGTTTAGTGCGTGTATGCCTTCGAACACAACGATCTCGTCCTTTTTGAGCTTTATGGATTTTGACGGCTCAAGCACTCGCATCTGACGCGAAAACTCGTATTTCGGAACGAATATACGCTCGCCATTTGCGAGCATCGAAAAGTGCTCGTTTAATAGCTCCATATCAAGACACAGGGGCGATTCAAGATCAATTTCGCCCTCCGGCGTCCTCGGCACCGTAGCGGGGTCGACGGATTTGAAATAGTCGTCCATGCCGACGTAGTGCGCGCGCACGCCGCGCCGCTCGAGTGCCTCGCTTATCTTCCTCGCTGTCGTTGTCTTACCCGAACCCGATGGGCCGGAAAGCAGCACGATGGGGCTTTTTCTGCTGTTTTCGAGGATCATATCGGCCGCGTTTTCAACGCGCCCTGCGTACAC
>CAZNCN010000061.1:0-1487 GCA_964571635.1 uncultured Ruminococcus sp.
TCTCCCCCAGCAGGGTGCCGGTGTAGATGTTGTACTCCCGGTTCATGCCGATATGGACGGGATTATCAAAATGCCTGGCGATGGCCTCACAACGGCCGGGATCGCCGGGAAGGATGACATAGCGGCCTACGTCCCCTTCGGTGCAGCGGATGTGAAATTGCTTTTCAGTTTCCTGCATAAGAAACCCTCCTTGTGAAAATTCATAAAAACAGTATATCACAGTTTGTCGTTTTTGGCAAGTTTTTAGGTGGAGGTGAAAATCAGCTCATCATAGCCGGTTTCTCTGTCCTCCTCCACCCCAAACACAACCCCGGGCAGCTCCCCGATGACCAGCTCGCAGGTGGTGTTCACCAGGCAGCCCAGGCACAGGTGGCCGCCGATGGTGCTCAAATCCTCCCGGGACAGGGCAATGTGGACGTGGCACCGTTGGGCGCTGACGGTGCCGTTGAGGCTGACAATTTCACAGTGCTCCCCGATTTCCCGGATGGTCACACCGCTGGCGTCCCGGATTCTCCCCTGGTAAATGCAGCCCACGCCGGAGAGAATGACACCAGCCTGGATTCCCTTTTCCCGGCACAGAGCCTGGATGGAGCCCAGAAGATCCTCTCCCCGCCGCAGCCGGAGGCAATAAACGGCCATTTCTCCCCGGCCGGTGATGATACGATGCTCCATGGATTACCTCCTGTTTTTTGGAAATTGGATATTGTCCCCCGGAGGGGCTATCTGTAGGGGAGGGTTTTGACCCTCCCATTGCGCAAGCAAATTGGATTTTCTTTCGGAAATGGGACAGGAAACCCGTCCCCTACGGGTATAGCTTCTGCTTACCGTAGGGTGGGGGGCTTGCTCCCGCCCTACGGTTGAAGCTATTGAGCGACAGCAATCCTTCCGCCTGGATGCGGGCGACCAATGGTCGCCCCTACGGGGGTCATCCCACGGGAGTATCCGGCTAGGGAAACTCTGAACAAATCGTCTGCGGCTGAACAGGGGATCTTTCGCCCCATCTGTGCAGGTTGAAAAACCAAAATACATCCAGTATTTCCGGCTTCTTCAAGCTTTCATCTGGAACATAATCTCTCGCTATCAGCTCTTGCCGATTGATTCAGAGCTTCCCTAGAAAAAGCTGACCTGGCTGGTGTCCGGCAATGACCCAAAGGCACCGGCGTCCTTCAGCATCTGGATATGGGTCTTACTGACCTTGGGACAGGCGGCGGCGAATTCCTCAATGGAGAGGAACTCCTTTCCCTCACGCCCATTCATAATGTCCCAGGCGGCGTTTTCTCCCAGGCCGGAGATGGCCACGAAGGGTGGCAACAGCTTTCCGTCCTTAATCAGGAACTTGGTGGCGTGGCTTTCGTAGATGTCGATGGGTGCAAAGTCAAAGCCACGGAGGTAGAATTCGTACACCACCTCCAGGGTCGTGAGCAGGTCCTCGTCCTTGGCGGTGGCCTCCTCGTTGTTGTCGATGGCATCGATGTTCTCAATGGCCT
>CAZNCN010000062.1:0-1471 GCA_964571635.1 uncultured Ruminococcus sp.
CCCGAGAGGATATCCCCCCTGATATGGCGGTAAAGCTGCTCATAAAGGCTCACGCCGCCGCCTTTTTCAAACGTATATGTCAGCATACGCCCTCCATCTGGTATCTGCAAGTTGTCGCTTTTTGGATATTTCAATAATACCAAAGAATACTATAATACACTCCAGCGGAAATTGCAAGGAGGTTTGCCCCATGAGCGACAAAAAGATCCGTGCGCTGGTCATCAGCGCCATGATGGCGGCACTGACCTTTGTGGCCACTATGGTCATCCGCATCCCCACGCCCACCAATGGCTACGTGAATCCGGGCGACTGCTTTGTGCTGCTGTCCGGCTGGCTGCTGGGGCCGTGGTGGGGCGGCGCGGCGGCGGGCATCGGCTCCATGCTGACCGATCTTCTCTCAGGCTATACCCTCTATGTTCCGGGCACCTTTCTCATCAAGGGGCTGGACGCGCTGGTGGCAGCGGCGCTCTTTCGCCTCCTGCATCGCGGCGGCGCGGCAGCCGTCCTCAGCGGTCTTGTGGGCGAGCTCATCATGGTGGGCGGCTATTTCGTGTACGAGGCCACCTATTGTCAATACGGCATTGGCGCCGTGGTGGGCATCCCCGCCAATGTGATACAGGGTGCCGTGGGGCTGGCGGCTGGTCTGGTGCTGCTGCGGGTGTTTCAAAAGGCGCATATTGCGGACAGGCTCAGCGTGTGATATAATAGGAAAAATAATGACAACATTAGATCGAGGTGTTTTTTATGGCAGGTACCGTTCATGATGTAGAGAATCAGGGTCTTCTGGCGCAGGTGCGGGAGGAGTCCGCCAATGCCGCCCGCCAGCTTGCCGAGGCTGCACGGCTCCACAAGGGGCAGATCGTTGTGATCGGATGCAGCACCAGCGAGGTGGTGGGCCATCAGGTGGGAAGCTGGTCAACGCCGGAGGTGGCCAACGCCATTTTCGAGGGGCTCAACAGCGTGTTCGCCCCCATGGGCGTCTATATGGCCGCCCAGTGCTGCGAGCATCTGAACCGCGCCCTGATCGTGGAGCACGAGGCCGTTCCCAATGGGCAGATCGTCAACGTGCTGCCCCAGCCCAAGGCGGGCAGTTCCTTCGCCACCGCCGCGTACCAGAGCTTCCGCCATCCCGTGGCGCTGGAGGAGATACAGGCCGACGCAGGGCTGGACATCGGCGGTACGCTGATCGGTATGCACCTGAAAAAGGTGGCAGTCCCCGTCCGCTTGCAGCAGGATCACATCGGACAGGCCATCGTGCTGGCGGCGCGGGTGCGCCCCAAGTTCATCGGCGGCGAACGCGCCATCTATGATGAAGCGCTGAAGGACGGCTATCCCGTTTTCGACTGATCAGAATAAATATCCCACACGGAGTTTTGATCTCCGTGTGGGATCTTTTATGTCACTTATCGCTCAGGATCCCACGAGGCGCGTTCGCGTCTGTCGCCGCCGCCGGAGGAGTCGTAGGTCTTGC
>CAZNCN010000063.1:0-1454 GCA_964571635.1 uncultured Ruminococcus sp.
TATAATAAAGCTTGCAATGGTAAATGTCTATAACAGGCTCAAGGCCGAGGGGCTTAAATCAAAGCTCATACTTCAGGTGCATGACGAGCTTATATGCGAGTGTCCCGAGGACGAGGCGGAGACTGTTGCCAATATCCTGCGCGAGGAAATGGGCGGCGCGGCGCAGCTTTCCGTTCCGCTTACGGTCGACGCGAAAATTGGCCATAGCTGGGCGGAGGCGCACTGATGCTGACTTATGAACAGGCGGGGGACATCCTCGACGATCTGGCAGACGAACTGCCGGAGGAAATATTTAAAGATTTAAACGGCGGCGTGAGCTTCCTTGAGGATGCAAGGCGCGATGAAGAGGGGAGATACACCCTCGGCATGTATTTTCGCGGAAAGATGGGGCGGCATATAGAGCTTTACTACGGCTCATTTGTTGAACTCTACGGCGATATGGACGATGAGACGTTCCGCCGCCGCTTAAAAAGCACACTGCATCATGAGCTTACCCACCACATTGAGAGCCAGGCCGGTGATCGAAGTCTTGAACGCTGGGACGAGCGGCAGTCGGAGCTTTGCGGCTTTAACGGCATAGACGTTAAAAGCATACTGTTTGTATGTGATGACAACAGCCTGTCGATAGTGGCAGAAGCGGTGTTCAATTCATCAAAGGCGGAATATTGCCCCGAGGTGCGCGCAAGCTCTGCCGGAATTGAGGTTAAGGATGAGATAAATGCGCGTGTGATCAAATGCTGTGACGCTCTCGATATCCCGCTGCCGCGCAGATATCCGGTAAAGATATCGCGCAGTATGGCAGAGAGCTATGACGTCATACTGTGCATGACGGCTTTGCAGGCTCAGAAGCTCTCCGAGGAGTATCAGGATCTTGACGAGCGCATAATGTGCCTTGCCGATGATGATATCTATCCACCCATGCTGCCGACCGGCTGGAAAAAGTGCATTTTGCGCATTGAGGATGAGACGCTTGCCGTTATTGACGAGCTGCGTGAGGAGTTTATGTGATGGTGCGCATAGTTACGGCTCGTAAGGAGCATTTGGATGATATCCTGTGCATTGAAGAAGAGTGCTTTTCGCTTCCGTGGACGCGTGAGCAGCTTGAAAAACAGCTTGATGAGGATAGGTATGTGTTCCTTGCAGCGGAAGACGAGGCTGGTGCGGCAGTCGGATATGTTGGGCTCATGTACGTCCTAGACGAGGGGTACATATCCAACGTCGCCGTTACGCTCTCGCACCGCAGAGAAGGTATTGCCGATATGCTGCTGAGCGAGCTTTATAAAAAAGCGCGGGAGAAAAAGCTGAGCTTTCTCACGCTTGAAGCGCGCCTTGGCAATATTGCGGCGCAGAGCTTATATAAAAAGCACGGCTACACTCAGGTCGGCTTGCGCAAAAATTTTTACGACAAGCCGCGTGAGGACGCCGTTTTGATGACTTGTTATATTAATGGGGAA
>CAZNCN010000064.1:0-1447 GCA_964571635.1 uncultured Ruminococcus sp.
AATAAAGCAGGATACTTTATTGTTACATAAAAACAAATCTTAGCCACTATAGTGTTGCTTTTTTTAAAATTGTACCACAATTTACCCTATCTGTCAAGAAGTTGTAGTACATAAATGCAACTAATTTACCGATTTTTTCACAAAAAGAGTCGTTTTATAACTAATCGCAGTCGCTTGCTAAGTCATATAAACATAAATGTTTTGTATTAGAATTACAGAAAAAACATTTGGAGGAACGCAAAATGCCAAGAAGAGGCGAAAATATAACAAAAAGAAAAGATGGCCGTTGGGAGGCTCGTGCTATCAAAGGCTATGATTGCAATGGCAGGGCAAAATATAAATATATTTACGGCAGATCATATTCAGAGGTCAAAGAGAAGAAAATAACATTTTTGAGTCATTTAGATGAGAAAAAACATCAGAACGGAAAAATTTTGCTCAATTCTGTTTTGTCGGAATTTCTTTTGTATCATCAAAACAAATCAAAAGAATCGACCGTCTCACAGTACAAAAGAATAATCGATCTGCATATAAGGCCGCAATTAGGCGAACTGAAATTGCAAGATGTAACACCATTTCAAATAGAGTCTTATACGCATTATAAATTAAACCACGGATGCATCGGCAGTGATAAAGGTCTGTCGCCAAAAACCGTTAGAGATATATTAACCGTTTTAAAATCTGCGCTTCTTTATGCAGATGAGCACGGTTACTATAGTTGCAACACAAAATTTTCTTTGCCTCGCAAAGAAAAGAATAAGATCGATGTGCTGTCAAAAGATGAAGAACGCATATTGTGGAACTATATTACACGCAATTTTGAGCAAGCACAGCTTGGCGTTTTAATCGCACTTTGTTCCGGCATGAGAATCGGTGAAATATGTGCTTTGCGCTGGGACGATATCGATATTGAAAATCGATTATTAATGGTTCGCCACACATTGCAGCGCATATCTGATATTAGCGGAAAGCAAAAAACTAAATTAATTATCGGGACGCCAAAGTCAAATGCAAGTGAACGCGAAATCCCCATTATGAATATATTGTTGCCCTATATAGAGCGATGCAAGCCGGTCGACTCCGAAAAATGCTATGTTCTATCAGGCAATAGCAGACCAATAGAGCCAAGCAATTATTATACAAAGTATCAGCGTTGGCTGAAAGAAATCGGTCTTGCGCAGCATTCGTTCCATACCTTGAGACACACTTTTGCTACGCGTTGCATAGAGAGCGGCGGAGATGCAAAATCCCTGTCCGAGATATTGGGGCACTCAGATGTCAGGATCACACTTTCGTTATATGTCCATCCTTCGCTTGAGCAAAAGCGCCAGTGTATAAACAACATGGAAAAATCCGATTTTTCAGTCACAATAGCAGTCTGAGAACTCTGTTTTATAATAAACACCAATGTTTTTGTGCTACAAACAATAAAGTATCCTGCTTTATT
>CAZNCN010000065.1:0-1445 GCA_964571635.1 uncultured Ruminococcus sp.
AGACTCCACATACGTCTGGATGGCGTGGGAGATATCTTGCACGCGGTTGCCCTTGCGCACCATCTTCAGTCCCTCGAAGAAGGACTGCTGGGTGACATCAATGAGCTTCCGTGCTTCGGTGCTGATGGCACCACAGGCAAAGGTAGCGGCACAATCGCCATGAAATCCCTCGTAAAACGCCCCCACATCCACAGACACGATATCCCCTTCCTTCAGGACATAGCCCCCCGGAATTCCGTGGATAATGGTGCTGTTGACGCTGATGCAGGCGCTGGCGGGGAAGCCGTTGTAGTTCAGGAACGACGGTTTCGCGCCCTGGCTAACGATATAATCGTAAACGGCCTTGTCAATTGCTTTGGTCGATACACCAGGCTTTACCATTTCCCCTGCCAAAGCACGGGCTGCCGCGGTAATTTTACAAGCCTGGCGCATAGACTGAAGCTCACGTTCATTCTTGATCGTGATCATGCCTTCGCCCCTATTGCCACGAGGATTTCCTCGTTGGCATGCTCGATGGACTGGTTGCCGTTGACCGTGCGCAGACGGCCCAGCTTGCCGTAGAAGTCCTTCAGCACTTCCGTGGAAGCGTGATAGACCTCCAGGCGATGCCGGACGGTTTCGGGCTTGTCATCCTTGCGGATGATGAGCTCGCCGCCGCAGCTGTCGCAGACACCCTCCACCCTGGGGGGATTGGCGACGACGTGGTAGCTGGCGCCGCATTTGGCGCAGACCCGACGGCCGGTCATCCGGCCTTCGATGGCCGCGTCGTCCACCTCAATGGATACCACATGGTCGATTTTCACGCCCTTGTCCTCCAGGGCCTGGGCCTGGGCCAGCGTGCGGGGCACGCCGTCCAGGATAAAGCCCTTCTGGCAGTCGGGCTGGGCCACCCGGTCAGCGACGATGCCGAGAATCAGCTCGTCGGGGACCAGGGAACCTTCGTCCATGTACTGTTTGGCTTTTTTGCCAAGCTCCGTGCCGTTAGTCACAGCCTCACGGAGCATATTCCCGGTGGAAATGGCGGGGATGGAAAGCTTTTGTGTAAGCAGTTCCGCTTGGGTCCCCTTACCGGCGCCGGGAGCGCCCAGTAGAATGAGATTCATCCTGCCATACCTCCCTGATTTAGTCGAGGAAGCCCTTGTAGTGCCGCATCAGCATCTGAGCCTCCAGAGCCTTCACAGTCTCCAGAGCAACGCCCACGACGATGATGACGGAGGTACCGCCGATGGCAAGGTTCTTGACGCCTTCCATGACGTTACCCGCAATAATGGGCAGCAGAGCGACAACAGTCAGATAAACCGCACCGAAGACGATGATCTTGTTGATCACCTTCTGGATGAAGTCGGCGGTGGGCTTGCCGGGACGGAAGCCGGGGATGAAGCCGCCGTTCTTCTTCAGGTTGTTGGAAATCTCCACGGTATCATACTGAATGGTGGAGTAGAACC
>CAZNCN010000066.1:0-1431 GCA_964571635.1 uncultured Ruminococcus sp.
ATATGGGCAAGCCGCATATCGACGTGTACGAGCGCTTCATGGATAAGTACAAAAAGCTCAACAACCGCTTTTCCAAGGAGCAGTACGTCGTGCCCTACCTCATGTCCTCACACCCGGGCAGCACGCTCAGCGATGCCGTCGCGCTGGCCGAGTATCTGAACAAAATGGGCCGCCAGCCCGAGCAGGTGCAGGATTTTTACCCCACCCCCGGCACGGTGTCTACCTGCATGTACTACACGGGCATAGACCCGATGACGATGAAGTCTGTTTACGTTGCGCGCTCGTTCCATGAGAAGGCCATGCAGCGCGCGCTTTTGCAGTGGAAAAGGCCGGATAAGCGCAAGCTTGTCATCGAAGCGCTCAAGGAGGCCGGACGCGAGGATCTCATCGGCTACGGGCCGGAGTGCCTTGTGCGGCCGGATCGCCCGCAGCGCGCAAAGGCCCCCGCCAAGCCCAAGGAGCCCGAAAAGCCCCGCGTCTCCAAGAAAGAGGGCTACGCCAAGGGCTGGGCAAAGCCGAAGCCAAAGAAAAACGCAAAGCCGAAATCTAAAGGGAGGAAATGAGTCATGAAATACAGAAGATTTGACAACACCATCGTCGTGCGCATCGACCGCGGCGAGGAGATCCTCGAAGCCGTCGCCGAGCTTGCCGAGCGCGAGAGCATCCGCCTTGCAAGCATCTCCGCCCTGGGCGCCGTGAACGAGTTCACGGTCGGCGTGTTCAACACCGCGGAGAAAAAGTACTACGCAAACGAGTTTTCCGGCGCGTTCGAGATAGTTTCGCTCACCGGCACCATAAACACCATGGACGGCAAGTTCTATGCCCACCTGCATATGTCCGCCGGCAACGACAAGGGCGAGGTCTTCGGCGGCCACCTAAACCGCGCCGTCATCTCCGCCACCTGCGAAATGATAGTCACCGTCATTGACGGCGAAGTCGACAGATATCATGACGACGACGTCGGCCTGAACCTGTTCAAAATATGATGCAGTACCTTGCCTATTACCTTGCGGCAGTGAATATCCTGCTGTGCCTGCTGATGGGGCTGGATAAGCTTTTCGCCAAGCTGCAAAAGCGCCGCATTCCGGAAAAAACGCTGTTTCTGTTGGCCATCATCGGCGGCGGCCTCGGCGGTACGCTGGGCATGTATTCCTTCCGCCATAAAACCAAGCACACCGCCTTTGCCATCGGCTTCCCCGCCCTCACCATCCTCCAAATCGCAGCCGTGATATATTTAATGGCGCATTGACGCACATACGTATACGCATATTGCCGTATCCCGGTTCGGAACTGCGCAGCAAACCGGTGCGCCGGCCGCCTCTCGCAAGTGCGATGCAGGGTTTGTTATGTTTTGCCTCAAACCATAACATTGCAGAGGCGAAGACAAATAAAAAGCTTGCAATTTGAATATAGCTGTGCTACAATGCTCTT
>CAZNCN010000067.1:0-1390 GCA_964571635.1 uncultured Ruminococcus sp.
TACTATATCCGCCGCCATTTTCTGAGCCTTGAGGAGGCGGCGGAGCTCATCATATCCGCAGGCGGCATCCCCGTCATCGCGCACCCGCGGCAATACAGGCTGACGGCCGAGGGCTTTACAGAGCTCATGCAGCGCGCAAAAAGCTGCGGCGTCAAGGGTCTTGAGTGCTACTACTCAGGCTACGGGCCGGAAACGGTGAATGAATACCTCGCGGCCGCGGCGGAATACGGCTTTTGCCCGACAGCCGGAAGCGACTGGCACGGCAGACACAAGCCGCACATTGAGCTTGGCAGCGGCACAAATGGCGAGCTTTGCGCGCCGTACTGTCTCCTTGAAAATCTCAGAAATTATACCAATCACCAAGCAAAATTATAAAAATAAATTTTTTTCAATAAAAAGTTTAGAAAACGTGCAATATCACAGCTTGTTCTCCGTCTATACATGTAGATGGTCGATTCGACCCCCACCCTATATGAGAATTTTGTGAAAGGAGAACTACCATGGAAATGCCCGAAATCAACTACGAAGGCCTCGGCAAGCTCACTCTGCTCTGGATCCTCCTGAAGATCATATTCTGATCTAAAAGACCAGTAAAAATCCCCGACTGCTTTAGTCGGGGATTTTTTATATCAATTTTCATCTTATAAAGCTCGTTGCGATCTTATCCTCGCACTCGGGCAGTCCGAACTGAGCCTTTCCGAGGGCGATGCTTTTCATAAGAAAGCTCATGTTCCGCGCAAGGGTGCGCATGGTCTGCAAGCCCTCTCCGTCCTGCTCGGCCTGACCGATATTGCGGCCGTGGATGCTGTTCCAATACTGGCTGGAGGCAACCGGCATGCCGGAAATGGTGAAGTACTTGTTCAGCTCGTCAAACGTCGCCGAGCAGCCGCCGCGCCTCGCGCACACGACGCTTGCGCCGACCTTCATGGTCTTGTCAAAGCCCGTGCTGTAAAACAGCCTGTCCATGCAGGCGACGAGCGTTGCATTTGCCGAGGCAAAATACACGGGGCTTGCGATGACAAGGCCGTCGGCGGCCTCGAGCTTCGGGGCAAGCTCGTTTACAACGTCGTCAAACACGCATTTGCCGTTTTTGTGGCAGTATCCGCAGGCGACGCAGCCGCGCACGGGAGCCGAGCCTATGCGCACAGTCTCGTACCCGATGCCGTTTTCGTCGAACACCTTCTCCATCTCGCGCAGAGCTATCGCGCAGTTGCCGCCCTCGCGGGGGCTGCCGTTGATCATAAGAACATTCAGCTTAAGCAAAAGTGACATTATACTAACCGCCTCTACAATGATATTTTGCCCTTATTCTTCGTTATCGTCCTTGAAATACGCCAGTATTCCCGCGTCCTCTGCCTCGACTAAGGGCAAAATCTCTATTGCAGAGGTC
>CAZNCN010000068.1:0-1382 GCA_964571635.1 uncultured Ruminococcus sp.
CCGTCACGGTAACAGAGCGCGTCGTAAGAGGGGACGCGGTCATTAAAAACGTGCTGGGGCTTGGCGTTGACGTCATAGCAACAAGCAATGTATTGAAAAGGGAATAAAAACACATCAACGGAGGGAGAAAGAAGAATATGAACACACCGCTTATTCTGACCTACGACGTCGGCACTCAGAGCACGAGAGCCATACTCGTGGATAAGCAGGGAAACATCGTCGACAAGCAGCAGGAGAAGTATGCCGAGCCGTATTTCCGCCAGCATCCCGGCTGGGCAGAGCAGAAAACGGACTTTTACTTTGAGCATATGTGCCGCGCATCGAAGGCGCTCATGGCGCGCAATGCCGATAAAGCTGAGGACATTATCGCATGTGCCGTCACCGTTATCCGCGACACGCTCGTGTTCCTGGACGAGAATTATCAGCCCACGCGCGATATAATCCACTGGCTCGACGCGCGCAAATGCTATTACGACGATCCCTTCCCGCTTTGGAAGGAAGCAGCGTTCGAAGCCGCCGGCATGGGCAAGGGCGCAAAGGTCGCCTACTGCACCTCGAAGGTCAACTGGGTGCGCCAAAAGCAGCCCAAGACATGGGCGCGCACGAAGAAAATAGTCTGCCTGCCCGCGTACCTTAACTATCGCATGACCGGCAAGCTTGTCGACACTCCCGCCAATACTCTTGCGCATATTCCTATGGACTATAAGCGCAAAACGTGGATGACGCCCAATGCCCTGACCCGCTGCCTGTATGATGTCCCGCAGGAGAAGCTGTATGACCTCATCCCCTCGGGCGAAGTCATAGGCTATATAACAAAGGAAGCAGCCGAGCTCACGGGTGTGCCCGAGGGTCTGCCGCTTATAGGCACGGGCGCGGATAAATCGTGCGAAACCCTCGGCCTTTCCGTCGCAAGTCCCGAAAAGGCGGCGATATCCTTCGGCACGAGCTCTACCATCGAGATGTATTCGGAAAAATACTTTGAGCCGCAGCAGTTCCTGCCGTCCTACCCCTCGGTCATCAACAAGGCATGGAATCCGGAGATACAGGTCTACCGCGGCTTTTGGATGCTCAGCTGGTTTATTAAGGAGTTCGGCGATAAGGACAGGGAGGAGGCAGAGCGCCTCGGCGTTTCGCCCGAGGAGATCCTCAACAAAAAGGCCGCCGAAATCCCCGCCGGCTGCCAGGGTCTTATGCTCCAGCCGTACTGGACGCCGGATATACTGAAGCCCGACTCCTACGGCGCTATCATCGGCTTTTCCGATTATCATACGAGATATCACGTCTACCGCGCAATCATCGAGGGCATATGCCTTGAGCTGTATCTTTCTATGAAGAGCATGGAAAAGCGCGGCGGCATGAGCATAAAAGAGCTTTACGTCGGC
>CAZNCN010000069.1:0-1283 GCA_964571635.1 uncultured Ruminococcus sp.
CTACGATACCATCTCTGATTTCAGGAACTTCAAGCTCAAAAAGACGCTTAACAAGACCCGGATGTGATCTTGACAGATACACCTGAGGACCCTTTGTAGTCTTTTTAACGTCCATTATATATACTTTAAGTCTTGAATTTACTGTGTACTTTTCACCCTGAACCTGTTCATTTACCGCAAGTATGCCTTCTGTTTTTCCTATATTGATGAAAACAGTTTCATTGCTTACACGCTGTACTGTTCCTGTTACGATCTCGCCCTGTCTGTTTGAGAATTCGTCAAAGATCTGACCTCTTTCAGCTTCTCTTATTCTCTGAACAACTACCTGCTTAGCTGTCTGAGCTGCGATTCTTCCGAAGTCTCTCGGAGTAACTCTGTTTTCGATAACATCACCAAGCTTATATGAAGGATCTATTTCGTGAGCTTCGTCAAGAGTTAATTCTCCGTATTCGTCCATTACTTCTTCGTCAGTAACGACTATCTTTCTCATAAATACATCGATATCACCGGTAGTTCTGTTAATGTTTACACGCACATTCTGAGAATTACTGTAATTCTTTTTATATGCAGAAACAAGGGCCGACTCTATCGCATCGATCAGAGTATCTTTTGATATGCCTTTTTCCTTTTCCAGTTCTTCAACTGCAAGGATAAATTCCTTGTTCATCTTTTTCCAATCTCCTCCTTATATGATAACTGCCAGATTTATTTTAGAAATCTGTTCCAATGGAATTTCAAATTTTTCATTTTTTTCATCTATAAATGAAACTATGCCGTCGCTGAGACCTGCAAGGTCTGCGCAGAACTGTTTTCTGCCGTCAACTGCCTTATATAAACTTACGTCTACCGGTCTTCCGGCATAACGTCTGTAATCTTCTTCTTTTATAAGCGGTCTGTCGAGTCCCGGAGAAGATACTTCCAGCATATAATTTTCTGCTATAGGATCTTCTTCGTCGAGTTTATCACTCAGGAATCTGCTTACACGCTCGCAATCCTCTATATCTACGTATTCGTCCTCTCCGTCAGGATTTTCAGGTTTGTCTATATAAACGCGCAGGTAACGATCCCTGCCCTCTTTTACGAACTCTACATTAAAAAGTTCAAGACCGTTTTCCGCAAGGAAATCAGCAAGCATCTCAGCTACTATATCCTTTACTTTTTTCTTTGCCATAGTCTGTTTCCTTTCTTCTGCATTCTTTTTGCAGTTCACGTGCCTGCGTCAAAAGCAGGCATAAATCATACTTTATTGGTATTTTTCCCATACAATGCACAGAGAGTGGGAA
>CAZNCN010000070.1:0-1219 GCA_964571635.1 uncultured Ruminococcus sp.
CCATATAATCACGCGAAACGAAAGCCTCGTCAACAGCGGTCGCTCCGTCGCTTTCCCAAAATCCGCATAAAGTAAATATATCGCTGTGTTTAACTCCGTTAGCGGTAAATTCAAGCTGTATCTGCGTTCCAATCTCATGCGGCACACTCAAGGCGTCAAGCACCTGAGTTGAAACGGCAGCCTCATTTCCGCTGCGCGGCAGCCTGCCGGTTTCAGGTGTGCAGAAAGACCATTCGGCAGCTTTTTCTTCCGTATATCTTATTTCTGTATAAGTTTTAGAAAGTTCCGGATTTTCTGCCAGCCCTATGAATATATTATATGAAATATCTTTTACCTTTTTATCTTTCACAATTTTTTCATACTGCGGCCACGAAATGAATTTAAAGCCTGCATGAGCGCTCGTTCCAACCTGACGCATGGTAGACTGCTGTATTGAATTCAGGGCACTTATTCCTATGCTGAATACCGATGTAAACATGGCTGCAGTCAGTATTATTGCGATTATCGCTGTAATATTGCGGACGCGGTCATATTTTAAGGCACGCTTCGATACGAGAGCCAGCGCTTTTCTACTGTTCACATTATACATGGCACTCACCCGCTTTTTCCAACGGTTCCGCACTTTTTGCACCGGTGACGGCGCGCGGCTCCATGGATTTCGGGTCTGAAATTATTCTGCCGTCCTCTATTCGTATTATCCTGTCTGCCATCTGCGCTATTTCGTCGTTATGCGTTATCATGACTATTGTCTGTTTGAATTTATCGCTCGTGACTTTCAGCAGTCCCATGACATCAAGACTTGTTGCAGAATCAAGGTTTCCGGTCGCTTCGTCCGCAAGGATAACAGCGGGTTTTGCCGCAAGCGCTCTGGCTATCGCCACCCTTTGCTGCTGCCCTCCCGAAAGCTGTGACGGCAGACTTTCTGTTTTTTCAGCAAGACCCAGCGTTTCGATTATATTTTCAATATACTCCTCATCGATCTTTCCCCCGTCAAGCCCTATCGGCAGAACGATGTTTTCATAAACGTTCAAAGCTGGTATCAAATTGTAGCTTTGAAAAACGAACCCTATGTTTCTGCGCCTGAATATCGTCAATTCGTCGTTTTTCAGCGAAAATATATCTTTATCCGCCACGAATACTTTGCCGTCAGTCGGACGGTCAAGGCCGCCAAGCATATGAAGCAACGTTGATTTTCCGCTTCCCGAAGCACCTACGATCC
>CAZNCN010000071.1:0-1218 GCA_964571635.1 uncultured Ruminococcus sp.
AGGCGCTGGAGAAGCTAAAATGAAAAGACTGTTCAGACTTCAATATAACGCCCCTGTGACGCTGACCTTTGCGCTTATATCGCTGGTCGCGCTGCTGCTCGGCAAGCTCACAAACGGCTGGACGAACACGTATCTTTTCAGCGTTTGGCACTCGTCGCTGTCTGATCTTTTGACGTATCCGCGCTTTTTTCTGCACGTTTTGGGCCATGTCGACTACAGCCACTACATATCCAATATGATGATGATCCTCGTCGTCGGTCCCGGCCTTGAGGAGAAGTACGGCAGCCGCAATCTTTTGAGTGCGATCGTCATAACGGCCCTCGTTTCGGGACTTATCTACTGGTTCCTGTTCCCCGGCTCGATGCTCATGGGTGCGTCGGGCATAGTGTTTATGATGATAGTCATGGCATCACTTGCCGGAATGCGCGATGGATACATTCCCATAACGCTCATTCTGGTGCTCATCCTCTACCTCGGCAACGAGATAGTCGACGGTGTGATGCTCAAGGATAATGTCTCGCAGCTTACGCATATTATAGGCGGTATCTGCGGCGCGGTGCTGGGATTGAGGCGAAGATGAAGGAAAAAGCATTGATATCGGCCTGCCTTTTGGGGCTTGACTGCCGGTATGACGGCAAGAATAACGGCCTTGGCGCTGAAAAATTGGCCGCGCTTCGGGAAAAGTACGAGCTTATCCCGGTGTGTCCCGAATGCTATGGCGGTCTGACTACGCCCCGCACTCCGTCCGAGCGCAGGGGAGATGCGGTCGTCTCCAAAACCGGCACGGATGTGACGCAGCAGTTTCAAAAGGGCGCACAGACGGCGCTGAGCCTTGCGCTGCTTTTTGACGCAAAAACGGCCATACTCAAGGAAAACAGCCCCTCCTGCGGCTGCGGCACGATATATGACGGCACTTTTACCGGCATGCTCGTCCCCAGCGACGGCGTAACTGCCGAGCTTCTCAAAAAGCACGGTGTGAAAATAATAGGTGAAACTGCGCTCTGAAAAGAGCGCATGTTTCTTTTTCTACACTCATATGCTTGTACAAAAACCGAGGAGGGATCAGCATGGCATATGAGGAAAAGGCAGTTAAGCCCGCGGCACTAAAGCACACGATAAGCATGGAGGACAGGACGCGGCTTTATGTCGGCGGCGTTGAGGATGTCGAGAGCTTTGACGAAAACGTCATCGTCATGAACACAACGCAGGGCGACCTTA
>CAZNCN010000072.1:0-1204 GCA_964571635.1 uncultured Ruminococcus sp.
CGCCCGATGATCCCTGCGCCCTGACGGTGGACTTCGCCCTGACCTACTTCCTGGTTTCCGGCGAGCTGGAGCGCTCCAAGGTGCCCGTGAACCTGCTGATCACCGATGCCTCCGGTATGTCCGTGCTGACCGCGTGGGCCGCCGGTAAGTTCTCCTCCGGCTCCATCAAGAAGTTCTTTGATGAGTACGACATCGCCGGCAAGATCAACAACCGCACCCTGATCATCCCCGGCAAGGCCGCCGTGATGAAGGGCGACATTCAGGATAAGCTGCCTGAGTGGAACGTGGTTGTCGGTACCCGCGAGGCCGTGGAGCTGGTGAAGTACCTGCGTGACGGCGAGTATATCAAGGCCGCCGAGGCCGTGGCCGCCACCAAGAAGCCCGTGGACGAGAAGAAGGCCGTGGATGTGGATGCCCCGCTGGACTTCGAGAAGATCGCCATGTCCATCCCCAAGATCGAGAAGGTGGATATGGGTGTCAGCTACAAACAGCGCGATCCCAACTCCCCCAAGTTCGTCACCATCGGCGAGCGTATCCACTGCATCAGCCCCGTGATCCGCGAGGCCATGAACACCATGAATCCCGAGCCCATCCTGAAGCGTGCTGCCGAGCAGATCAAGGCCGGCGCCACCTATCTGGATGTGAACATCGGCCCTGCCGAGTCCAATGGCCCGGAGCTGATGACCTGGGCGGTCAAGCTGCTGCAGGAGAACTTCGACAACGTGCCTCTGGCACTGGACACCGCCAACAAGAAGGCTATCGAGGCCGGTATCCGTGTGTATAACCGCACCAACGGCAAGCCCATCGTCAACTCTGCCGATGCCGGCTCCCGTATCTCCAACATCGATCTGGCTGCCGCCAACGACGCCATCGTTATCGCCCTGTGCTCTGCCGACGGTATCGCAAAGGACAACGAAGAGCGCATGATGCACTGCCACCACATGCTGGAGCGCGGCCTGAGCCTTGGCATGGATGCCTCCGACCTGTGGTTCGACCCCCTGTTCCTGGTGGTCAAGGGCATGCAGGATAAGCAGATGGACGTGCTGAACGCCATCAAGATGTTTGCAGACGAGGGTCTGAAGTCCACCGGTGGTCTTTCCAACAACTCCAACGGTGCGCCCAAGGCCGTCCGTCCCATCCTGGACTCCACGCTGGTGGCCATGGCCATGATGCAGGGTCTGACCTCTGCCATCGTCAACCCCAA
>CAZNCN010000073.1:0-1185 GCA_964571635.1 uncultured Ruminococcus sp.
GCGGATGTGTTTCTGTGGCTGTTTCCCATGATGGCCCTGACGGACGGAGTGGTTTCCCGTTTACCCCAAAAGAAAGGAGAGTCCAATGGAGGCTGATATTCTGCGCAAGGTCCAGCTGGTCCAGCTGGAAATGCTTTATGAAATTGACCGGGTCTGCCGGGAAAATGATATCCGTTATTTTCTCCACTGCGGTACCTTCCTGGGAGCGGTGCGGCACAAGGGCTTCATCCCCTGGGATGATGATCTGGATGTTGCCATGCTCCGGAAGGATTATGACCGATTTCGTGCCATTGCACCCGAGAAGCTGAAGGCGTGCTACTGCTTCCAGGACTGGCACACAGATGCACGGTATGCTTTGCCCTTTGGCAAACTGAGAAAGAGAAAAACCTATTATCTGGAGGCCAAAAGCGCCCCTCTGGCGGAAAATGGATTCTATGTGGATATTTTTCCCATTGATCCGCTGCCTGCGGGGGAACGGGAGCAGGAGCGGCTGAAGAACCAGCTTCTGAACTTATTCCGTGTAAAGCTGATGAAGTCCCGCTTCACGCCCTGGATGGAGGAGGACCGGGTCAACTGGAAAAAGCTGATTGGCTACACCCCCTATCTGCTGGCCTCCAAGCTGGTCAGCCACCAGTGGCTGATTCGGCGCTATGATGCCCTGGTAGCGGCGGTGCCGGAGGGAGAATGGGTCTATGAGCAGAGCGCGCTGCCTAAGCCCAACTATTTCAGCAGAAGCTGGGTCCAGGAGCAGGTACTGTACCCCTTTGAAGATGGCATGTTCCCCGGACCAAAGGATTACGACAGCTACCTGACAGCCCTGTATGGAGACTACATGACCCCTCCACCGGAGGGGGAGCGGGAAAACCGCCACCAGATCATCAAGCTGGATTTTGGCGAATGAAGGAGGAAAACCATGAACCGGGTGCTGTTTTTGACCAATTACCCGTCGCCCTACCGGGTGGGCTTTTTTGACCGGCTGGGGCAGGAGATGGATGTGACAGTGCTCTTTTCAGACCGGAAGGAGGACCAGGCCCACCGGGAGCAGCGCTGGTTTGTGGAAAGCCAGGGGCATTTTCACTGGGTCCAGCTGGAAAAACGGGTGCTTTGTGTGGATAACGAGAGCCTGTGCCTGGATGTCATATCCTGGCTGAAAAAGCCCTGGGACAAAATCGTGGTCTGCGGCTA
>CAZNCN010000074.1:0-1158 GCA_964571635.1 uncultured Ruminococcus sp.
CATCACCGAGGCTTCGATCGCAAATATGCAGGATCGCAAGTACACTTTCCGTGTGGCGACTGACTCTAATAAGATCGAGATCAAAAACGCCGTTGAGACCATCTTTGGCGTTAATGTCGAAAAAGTTACTATTATCAATATGAAGCGCAAGCCCAGAAGAGTTGGTTATCACTATGGCTACACCTCAGAGTGGAAGAAAGCCATTGTAAAGCTGACCGCCGATAGCAAGACTATCGAGTTCTTCGACAGCTTGATGTAAGAGAGGAGAGCATAAGATGGCAACAAAATTTTATAAGCCTACTACCCCTTCGCGCAGGAATATGTCTACTCCTTCATTCGAAGAGATCACCAAAAAGACTCCTGAGAAGAGCCTCGTGACCGTCCTTAAAAACAAAGCAGGACGCAATAACACGGGCAAGATCACCGTTCGTCATCAGGGTGGCGGCAACAAAAAGAAGTACAGAATCATCGACTTCAAGCGTGCATATCAGCAGTCCGGCAAGACCGTCATCGCTATCGAGTACGATCCTAACCGTACCGCATATATCGCACTGCTTCAGGATGAGAACGGCAAAAAGAGCTATACGATCGCTCCTGACGGCGTAACCGTTGGCACCGTTCTTTACAGCGGCGAGCACGCCGACATCAAACCCGGCAACGTGCTGCCTATCGCTAATATACCCGTCGGTACCGTTATCCATTCCATCGAGCTTTATCCCGGCAAGGGTGCTCAGCTTGTCCGTTCTGCGGGCGCTGCTGCACAGCTCATGGCAAAAGAGAACGGCATGGCACAGGTCAGACTTCCCTCGGGCGAGGTTCGTCTTGTGAGACTTGATTGCCGCGCAACCATCGGTCAGGTCGGCAACCTCGAGCATGAGAACATCAAGCTCGGCAAGGCAGGCAAGACCCGCCATCTCGGCATCCGTCCCACCGTCAGAGGTTCGGTCATGAACCCCTGCGACCACCCGCACGGCGGCGGCGAGGGCAAGAGCCCTATCGGCCACCCCGGCCCTGTTACTCCTTGGGGCAAGCCTGCTCTTGGTTATAAGACCAGAAACAAGAAGGCTCGCACCAATAAGTTCATCGTCAAGCGCCGTACCGACAGGTAAGGAGGATATATTCAATGAGCAGAAGTGTGAAAAATGGAGCTTTTGTAGA
>CAZNCN010000075.1:0-1149 GCA_964571635.1 uncultured Ruminococcus sp.
TGCAGCGGATGCCGGTGCCGGCGAAGTGGGTGGCCAGCCACTGGGTGAAGTTGGAAATACCGGCCTTGGCGGCGGAGTAGGCGGGAATCTTGGTCAGGGGGGTGTAGGCGTTCATGGAGGAGATGTTCAGAATCACACCGTGCTTCTTCTCCACCATGTCCTTGGCGAAGGCCTGGGTGGGCAGCAGCGTGCCCTGGAAGTTCAGCTTGAACACGAAGTCCACACCGGAGGGCTGGAGGTCAAAGAAGGTCTTGCAACCCTCCCAGGCCTCGTGCTGATACTCGTTGTCGGTGGTGGCCCGGGGATTGTTGCCGCCGGCGCCGTTGACCAGGATGTCACAGGGGCCCAGGTCACGAAGGACGGCCTGGTGAACCTCTTCCAGAGCCTCGGGCTCCAGAACGTTGGCCTTGTAGCCCTCGCAGATGTAGCCCTCGGCCTTCAGCTCCTCCGCCAGCTTCTTGACGGCATCCTCGTTCAGGTCAAGAGCAGCCACCTTGGCGCCGCTTTCGGCGAAAGCACGGGCCATAGCGCCGCAAATCAGGCCGCCTGCGCCGGTGACGACGACGACCTTGCCGGAATAATCAATGTTTAAAGGAAGATTTGCCATTTTTATTACCTCCAAATCGTATAATCAGGCATTGGCCACAGTGACCTTGCCGCTTTCTTTATCCAGCATATCCCACACGCCCAGCATGTACATAATGCCCAGGGCCCGGTCATACAGGCCGTAGCCGGGGCGGCAGGTTCCGGGACCCTCGCCCCACAGGTGACGGCCATGGTCGGGGCGGATGTAGCCCTCATAGCCGCAGTCGTGGTAGGCCTTGAGGATGTCCAGAATGCCGGTTTCGCCGTCGCAGTCCCGGTGGGAGGCCTCGGAGAAGTCGCCGTTGGGGAAGTGCTTGACGTTGCGGATGTGGGCAAAGGCAATGCGGTCGCAGTGCTTGCGGACGATGTCGGCCACATTGTTGTTGGGGTCGGCATTGAGAGAGCCGGAGCACAGGGTCAGGCAGTTGTAGGGATCGTCCACCATGGTGAGGAACCGCTCGATGTTCTCCTCATTGATGAGCAGGCGGGGCAGGCCGAAGATGTCCCAGGGGGGATCGTCCATGTGGATGGCCATTTTGATGCCGGTCTCGTGGCAGGTGGGCA
>CAZNCN010000076.1:0-1137 GCA_964571635.1 uncultured Ruminococcus sp.
GGGGCAAAAGACTCGCTACTCGGCCGCAGACGATTTGTTCAGAGGTTCCCTAACAAATGATAAATGAAACGCCCCCCTTGCCCCCTCATTTATGGGGGATTGCGGGATGGGAGACCCGTCCCCTGCGTTTCTGAATTGTCAACTGTCAATTTGCTATCCACTATCAACTATCCACTTTTCCGGAGGTATTATGAACCAATTTGAATTTTCCGTCCCCTGTCTGTTCGGCCTGGAGGGCCTGGCGGGGGATGAACTGCGTCGGCTGGACATGGAGAATGTCCGGGTGGAAAACGGCCGGGTGCTGTTTTCCGGGGATCAGCGGGCTCTGGCCAAGGCCAACGTGTGCCTTCGCACCGGTGAGCGGGTGCTGCTGGTGCTGGCTGACTTCAGGGCAACCACCTTTGAGCAGCTGTTCCAGGGGGTGTACCAGGCCAATCTGGAGGATTACATTCCCAAAGACGGTCAGTTCCCCGTAAAGGGCCACTGCCTCAGCAGCCAGCTTATGAGCGTCCCCGACTGCCAGGCCATCATCAAGAAAGCCGCCTCCCGCCGCCTGGGGGAGAAATATGGGATTTCCTGGCTTCCCGAAACCGGGGCCAAGTACCAGCTGCAATTTTCCATTATGAATGACCGGGTGCAGCTGTTCCTGGACAGCTCCGGCCCGGGGCTCCACAAGCGGGGCTACCGCGCCAACGCCAACGAAGCCCCCCTGCGGGAGACTTTGGCCGCCGCCATGGTGATGCTCACCAAATACCGGGGCCGGGATTTCCTGTGGGATCCTTTCTGCGGCAGCGGCACCATTCCCATTGAAGCCGCCCTCATCGCCCGGAACAAGGCTCCCGGTGCCTTCCGCCGGTTCTCCGGGGAAGCCTTCGCCTGGATGGATCCTGCCATCTGGGGCCAGGTGCGGGAAGAAGCCAGGGATCAGGAATTCCACGGCAAATACCAGATTCTCGGCTCCGACAATGACCCCAAGTGCATTTCTCTGTCCATCGCCAACGCCCGGAAGGCCGGGGTGGCAGACTGCATTTCCTTCCGGGACGGGGATGCCACCAAGCTGGATCTGCCCGCCAGGGAGGGTGTTCTCATCTGCAATCCCCCCTACGGCCAGCGGATGCTGGAGCAGCAGAGCGCCCA
>CAZNCN010000077.1:0-1113 GCA_964571635.1 uncultured Ruminococcus sp.
GCGGCGTGGCCATGATGCTGGGCAGCCGGGGCATGAAAAAGCGGATGCGCCGCTTCGGAAAGTATCTGGCCTGCGCCGGCGAGCGGCAGGCCATCCCCCTGAGCCATCTGGCAAAGGCCGCCGACGTGCGGGAGAGTCGCGCCGAACAGGACATTGAGCAGATGATCGAAAAGGGTATGTGGGGCCCCGATGCGTACTTTGACGGGGGCTGCGACATGTTGTTCCGCTCACAGGCGGCCGCCTCTGCATACTTCGAGGAAAAGCGCACCGGCGAGCGTCAGGCCGCCAGCGCCGCCGCTACGCCGCAGCCGGAGGGCTATGCCGCCACACTGCTGGCCATCCGCCGCGCCAACGACCGTATCGACGACGAGGTGTTGAGCTCCAAGATCGACCGGCTGGAGGCCGTGACAGGGCAGATCTTCCGCGTGATCGAGGAGAAACCCGCCAAGAAAGCCGCTGCCAGCACCTTTTTGAATTACTATCTCCCCACCACCCAGAAGCTGCTGGACAGCTATGCCGACTTTGAGGAGGCGGGCATTAGCGGCGAAAATCTGAATCAGGCCAAGGCGCGGATCGAGGAGACGATGGATAACATCATCGCCGGGTTCGAACACCAGCTTGACGAGCTCTATCGTGACACAGCCATGGACATCGACAGTGACATCCGCGTGATGGAGACCATGCTTCGGCGCGACACCGCCTCCGCTGCCGAGGATTTCGGTCTTGGTGGCACCGCCGTACAGATGCCCGACGCAGAAATCGAATAAGACAGCCGTAAATAAATATCCCCCGCCATTCGGCGGGGGGTATTTATTACTATGCTTTTGCATAGCAATAAATATGAAATGCACCATTTTCTCGCCCCCTTCGGGGTAACCGAAAATGATGCGCAAAAGCTTCATGCGCTGCACTTTTACCGTATTTCGTGACGCGCCTTAGCGCATGAAGTTTTATGCCTCACTGTCCCTCACTGGCCACGCAGCATCCGGAAGAAGTCCGACAGCACTGCCTGACACTCCTCTGCCAGTATACCGCCCACGAGCTGTGGATGGTGGGGAAAGGGCTCCATAAAAAGATTCAGCACCCCGCCGCAGGCACCCATAGCCCGATCCC
>CAZNCN010000078.1:0-1094 GCA_964571635.1 uncultured Ruminococcus sp.
CCTTTGACACGGGTTTTGAACTCACCGGCTGGCTCATGGATGGCTGGCTTGGCCCGACGTCCATCGGCCTTGCCGGAACGGACGTTCTGAACCCCATGTGCTGGTGGCTGAATTCCGAAGAGGGGAACGGGATCAACTACTGCCTGACATTCTGCCCCAATTCCGGTACCAACTATGACGGCGAGGTTACCATGGATTGCTTTTACAGCGGCGACACCCAGGTTCAGGCTCATTGGGAGGGCTGGTGGCGCATTACCACGGTGATGGAGTATGCCAGCTGGCTGGATCTGGATCTGATGCTCATGGATGGGGCGGATCAGGAGTTGTTTTCGGATTCCTCCGTGATTTCGGAAAGCTTCCAGACGCTGCTTTCCCCATCCGGGGAAAATCTGCTGATTGTTTCCGATTCCACCCAGACCGCGCTTCCCATATTCCCGAGCAGATGGCGCTTCTGTGAGCTGGTTCTGGCTATGGGATAGGTGTAATCGTTGACCCAGTAATACCGGGTTTCCGAGGAAGACATCAGGCGAATACAGCTGTCACAGGTATCCAGGAACGTCCTGCAGGCCTGGGCATACCCTCCACATACAGGTTGTTGCTGACGGAGACCATGTATTCGGCTGGGAGTGCGGCAGAGAGGGAAGCCACCAGGTCATCAAAGCCACCGGAGCCCACATAAGCAACACCCAAGCAAAGAAGAATTCCCGTAATGGCAGCAGCTGGATTGATGCCAACAACGGCAGCAGTGGCAGCCACTTCGGTTGCCGAAGCATGCATGGGCGGAGCAACAGCCCAAAAAAGAACCAGACAGGCCAGGAAGCAGACCAGGATCCGGCAGGGGATAGAGTATTTTTCAGAAGTCATAGAAAACCCAACTTTTCAGACGAAAATGAAAGACCCGATTCAGGGTGCATAATAATTTATACCGGATTCCAACGAGCGCGCCCCGAAGCCCGTAAATAATCCAGCATTCCCGGAGAAACCAGAATAACTTCAAAGAAAACACCTCCCGAATTAAGTCAACGCAACAAAAGGAGCATACCGTATATGTACATACAGCCCAGCACCTTGCACAAAAGAGGGAATGGCAGCAG
>CAZNCN010000079.1:0-1044 GCA_964571635.1 uncultured Ruminococcus sp.
GAAAATTAGCTCACCGAAGTTGGGAATGGTGCAATAATGGATACCGTCAACACCTGCGGAAGCGAGTATGTTCGCATTCTTTGGTGTGCAGTAATACAACTCAAAGTCACCGTTTTGTTGAAAGCCAAGCGGTGCTAAGTCAATATTCTTTTTTCTAAATTCTGAATATGTAATCATTTGGTTTCCTCATTAACATTCAGTTCTTCTCTTTTCTTGATAACTTTACCGAGAATGATATAGACTATCAATGCAATCACCACAATAATCGCTGTAATGATTGCGCTGAAGATAATCTCGGTGTACCAAGGAGATGACATTGTTTCATAGAATTTCGGATACCGTCTGTAATGCATATAACTTGCAAGAAACTTTCCTACAAACGCACCGAGTTCAACGAATATAAACGACTTTAGAAAACTTTGTACCTTTTTCATTTCTTTTCAGCTCCTACTTAATCCAAAACAACAGACTTTTTCTTGCCCTTCTTGTTTTTCGGATACTCTCTGATACGAATGACAAAGTCGAGGTTAATTGCTTCGACAGTTCCGTTCTTTTCCACAAGGATAGCACTGTCACTAACCTCCTTGATAACACCCTCAAACTGATGGTTGCTGTCAAAGGAAGAAATTAAACACTCTTTATCAATAAATCTCTTTGCAAGCTCTTTCATTTCGGTATTGCCCTCCATTTTTCTTCTTTTAATTCTTTGTCTTGCAACAACTGCCCGTCGATTACGGAACAGAACATAAAATATGATAATCCACAAAATGATTATTGGTATGTACGTTGATGGGCTCAATATACCACCTCCATTAAGCGTTAATCTCCTTTGGCACTAACTCGCAAATGTCGGAAAGATAGGATTGCAGTTTTCCGCTTGTCAGCAAATTGATGTAGAACACCTTTTTATGCTGACGGATATACCGCAAATGCCGTTGACCCCATACGCCGATGTGTCTTTCTTCTTTTTCGGCGGGTAATTCCAAACAGGGAATATAATAATCGCCCTGCAACTCATACCAAAGACCGTTTTGCTCGTTATAA
>CAZNCN010000080.1:0-1027 GCA_964571635.1 uncultured Ruminococcus sp.
CTGGCCCGGCTGGAGCGGGGGGACAGCTATGGATATGAAATCAATAAGATGATTTCCACCCTGTCCTCCGGCCGGTTTGAACTGAAGGAGGCCACCCTCTACACCGCCTTCAAGCGGCTGGAGGAGGCCGGGGCCATCGCCTCCTACTGGGGGGACAGCGGAGCCGGTGCCCGGCGGCGGTACTACACCATCACCCCCGCCGGACGGGAATGCTGCCACCGATTGAAGCAGGAATGGCAGGAAACCAAAGAAATCATGGACAAATTGTTGGAAGAGGAGGAGCAACCATGCGGGAAAAGCTGATTTCCTATGTCAATCTTCTCTTTGCCGGAAATGAAGACTGCGACGAGGTCCGGCAGGAGATTCTGCAAAACACCCTGGATCGTTTTGACGATCTCGTCGCCGACGGGAAACCTGCGGAGGCCGCCTACCGCCTGGCCATCGGCGGAATCGGGGACATCAATGAAATTCTGGGCCAGGAACCGGCCCCGGCAGAAAGGGCGGCCTCCCCTGCCCCGTCGAAGGTGACTTCCCGCCGGGATACCCCGGTGAAGAAAGCCCTGCGGGCCGTTGCCGTGGCGCTGTACATCCTGTGTCCCCTGCCCCTGCTGGCTCTGGCGGAGACTGGGCTGGAGATATACGGGGTTTGCGGATTGCTGACCTTCGTTGCGGTTGCCACGGCGCTTCTGATGCTCGGCTCCCCCAGCAAGGTGCCCCCGGAGGAAACGCCTGCCCCAAAGGTGTCCGGCCCCCGGCAGGAGCTGTGGAACAGCATCCACACTCTCATTGAGGTGCTGACCCTGATTGTCTACTTCCTGGTCAGCTTTCTCACCGGAGCCTGGCATATCACCTGGCTGATTTTTGTCATCGGCTGCGCCCTCAATGGGCTGGTCAAAGCCATTCTGGACCTGAAGGAGTGTGGAAAACATGAAAACTAACGCCATTATCCGCATCGTTGTCTGGAGTCTGGTGCTGGTCCTGAGCCTGGGGGCCCTTCTGTTCGCATTGGAGTGGGACAGAGGCGATG
>CAZNCN010000081.1:0-1004 GCA_964571635.1 uncultured Ruminococcus sp.
CATGAACATAACCGCAAACAGGGCAGACCCACTTCTTCATAATTCTTTACCTCCACTTTTTTAATTAAATAATTATTTTGTTATCATTTGACGCCGGTTTTCTTCCCTCTTGACACCGGCCATTGTCAACAAGCCTGATTTTTGCCGAGACAGCAGTTGCACTTTCCATAGAAGGTCACGCTGTAGCTCTCCTCCTGCCCTACCATGCTCAGATCCGGTGTTTCCACCGGCAAGGGCGGCAGGTCGATCACCGCACCGCAGGCGCGGCAGATAAAGTGCCCGTGTGGCATGACGTTTCCGTCGTACCGATCCTCGCCATCCACGCAGCCGATGACCTGAACACTGCCCTCGCTGCGAAAACGAGCCAGATTCCGATACACCGTCGCCAACGACAGGTCGGGGATGCGGGGCTTGAGCTGGGTATAGACCCACTCGGCGGAGGGATGGCAGGTGGTGGAGCGCAGGCATTGCAGGATGGCCTCCCGCTTTGGGCTGTGCCGTGTGGCCTGTTCCATGTGTTCCCTCCTTTCTTTTTGCTAACGATTATTGTTTGCATTAGTATAGTACCATATCTTTCCTGCTTTGTAAAGACCTTTTTTGAAAAAATCGAAAAAATTTTTTGGCGCAATGATCGGCGCGAAAAGAGCGGCATGGCGAAAGCCATGCCGCTCTTTATTATATACAGTCTTTCTGAAATTACTCGGCCTCGGCCAGTGCCTTTGCCTCGGCGATCGCCTTCTCCTGTGCCGCACCGGGGCAATCCTCGTAGCGGACGAAGTTGAAGGTGAAGGTGCCGCGGGACTGGGTCATAGAGCGCAGGTCGATCGCGTAGCTGGTCATCTCGGCCATGGGGACCTCGGCCTCCAGCACCTGCTCGCCGTCGCCGGTGGGGTTCATGCCCATCACGCGGCCGCGACGCTTGTTCAGGTCGCCCATAACGTCGCCCAGATAGCTGTCGGGAATGGTGACCTTCAGCTCGCCGATGGGCTCCATCAGCACGGGCT
>CAZNCN010000082.1:0-1000 GCA_964571635.1 uncultured Ruminococcus sp.
GCATAGCACACTATCGGCGTGTACACCCGCGCAAAACGCGAAATGAACTGCTCCGGCCGCGACTTGCGGGAGCTGGAGTTTTCGACAAGCTCCAGTATTTTCGACACGGTCGACTCGCCGAACGGCTTGCTCGTGCGGATGCGCAGGACGCCGGTGAGGTTTATGCAGCCGCTTATTATCTCGTCGCCGACGGCAATGTCGCGCGGCAGGCTCTCGCCGGTCAGGGCGCTGGTGTTGACGGAGGACGTGCCGTCGATGACTACGCCGTCGATGGGCACCTTTTCGCCCGGCTGGACAACGATGATGCTGCCCGTCTCGACCTCGTCGGGGTCGACCTGCTCGAGCACGCCGTCGCGCTCGATGTTGGCATAGTCGGGGCGGATGTCCATGAGCTCGGATATGCTACGGCGCGAGCGGCCGACGGCGTAGCTTTGGAACAGCTCGCCGATCTGATAAAACAGCATGACCAGAACGGCCTCGTTGAAGTCGCCGCTGCCGTCGATCACGGCAAGCACTATCGCGCCGACCGTCGCCGTGGCCATGAGGAAGTTTTCATCGAAAACGCGGCCGTTTATGATACCCTTGCCGGCCTTGCGCAGTATGTCATAGCCGATGACGACATACGCCGCCGCGTACAGGACATACGCCGCCGCGCCCGTTATCGGGAGCGTGTTGAGCGCGATCAGCAGCAGTGCCGAAACGATTATCCGCGCAAGGACCTTCTTCTGCTTTTTGTTCATCACAGGTATATCTCGCAGTCGTCCTCGACCTTTTTGCAGGCCTTGACGACGGCCTTCATGACCATATCCACGTCCGCGCCGTCGCAGAACTCAACGGTCATCTTCTGCGTCATGAAGTTCACGACAGCGCTCTCGACGCCCGCGGTGCCGTTTGCGGCCTCCTCCATGAGATTTGCGCAGTTTGCGCAGTCGACTTCGATCTTATAGGTCTTTTTCATTGTTTTCTCCTTTCAAAGAACAATTAAATGATTGTTTAATCG